>NZ_JBICNX010000001.1:0-661070 GCF_043107035.1 Staphylococcus sp. 231237_7MaSpsaltlick | reverse complement strand
CAGCAACAGGTACAGCGGATGACCAAGGGAACTACACAGTAGAAATTCCATCAAATGTAGACTTGAATGGTGGAGAAGAGCTTGTAGTTACTTCTAAAGATAAAGATGGCAACACATCCGAAGAAGCAACGACAACAGTTACTGACACAACAGCACCAAAAGCACCAACGGTGAATGAAGTAACAAGTGAAGATACACAAGTCAAAGGAACAGCGGAACCAGGTTCAACAGTAACCGTAACATTCCCAGACGGAACAACAGCAACAGGTACAGCGGATGACCAAGGGAACTACACAGTAGAAATTCCATCAAATGTAGACTTGAATGGTGGAGAAGAGCTTGTAGTTACTTCTAAAGATAAAGATGGCAACACATCCGAAGAAGCGACGACAACAGTTACTGACACAACAGCACCAGAAGCACCAACGGTGAACGAAGTAACAAGCGAAGACACAACAGTTAGCGGAACAGCAGAACCAGGCTCAACGATAACAGTAACGTTCCCAGACGGTACAACAGCAACAGGTACAGCGGATGATCAAGGCAACTATACAGTAGAAATTCCATCAAATGTAGACTTAAATGATGGAGATACTATCATAGTGACTGCCACGGATAAAGAGGGCAATACTTCAGAACCTACAAATACAAATGTAACTGGTACAAAAGAAAATCCAGGTACAGGAGAAAATCCAGGCACAGGAGAAAATCCAGGCACAGGAGAAAATCCAGGTACAGGAGAAAATCCAGGCACAGGAGAAAATCCAGGCACAGGAGAAAATCCAGATACAGGAGAAAATCCAGATACAGGAGAAAATCCAGATACAGGAGAAAATCCAGATACAGGAGAAAATCCAGGCACAGGAGAAAATCCAGATACAGGAGAAAATCCAGATACAGGAGAAAATCCAGGCACAGGAGAAAATCCAGGCACAGGAGAAAATCCAGGCACAGGAGAAAATCCAGGCGCAGGAGAAAACTCAGGTATAGGAGAAAATCCGGTCGTAGGTTCAAATTCATCAAATGCTAGCCACAACACAGATAATAGCAACTCTAATGAATCACAAGTAGAAGATTCAAATAAGAGTTCTAACGTTATGGAAAACAACAAATCAAAAGATAATAAAGAAAATAAACAATCAGAATTACCTGAAACAGGTGAGGAAGAAATACGCAATGGTACATTATTTGGTTCATTGTTTGCAGGATTAGGTGCATTATTACTATTTGCTAAACGTCGTAGAAAAAAAGAAGATGAAAAATAGACGTTTCAAATAAAGTATTACAGAAAGTGATTACTTATAGAGGCTAGGACAAAGTTACGTCCTAGCTTCTATTTTTATACATAAGAAAGTACCGAAAAAGATTAAATAAAAGTTTAACTGCTGTGGCCAACCATCAAAGAATTGTTCTTTTACAGTTATAAATTTAAGCGCTTACATAAAATTTTGAGGGGTATATGACAATATAAAGGAGGTATTTATATGATTTATACAAATCCAAATGAAAGTAATGCAAAATACAAAGTTAAAGAGCGATATAGTAACTTTATTGATGGAAGTTGGACAGAACCACAAGAAGGCGAATATTTTGATAATATTTCCCCGATTACTGGCGATAATTACGCAAAAGTACCTAGGTCTTCACAAAAAGATGTCGATTTAGCAGTAAAAGCTGCTAAAAAAGCACAGGTTGAGTGGGGGAAAAAGTCATTAGCTGAAAGGTCACAACTTTTATTAGATATTGCGGATCGTGTAGAAGAGAATTTAGAATACTTAGCAGTTATCGAAACTTTTGATAATGGTAAACCTGTTAGAGAGACACTTGCTGCAGACTTACCGTTAGTTGTAGATCATTTTAGATATTTTGCAGGTGTGATACGTGCAGAAGAGGGTGGTATTTCACAAATAGATAATGATACAGTAGCTTATCATTATAAAGAACCATTAGGAGTCATTGGCCAAATTATTCCATGGAATTTCCCATTACTTATGGCAACTTGGAAAATTGCTCCTGCTATAGTGACTGGAAATGCTGTCGTTCTTAAGCCAGCGGAACAAACACCTGTGTCTATTCTACATTTTGTTGAAATAATTGAAGACATTTTACCAAAAGGATTAATAAATGTCGTAAATGGATTTGGCAATGAGACTGGTGAAGCACTGGCTACACATAAAGAGATTAATAAAGTCGCTTTTACTGGTGAAACAACAACAGGTAAGATTATTATGAAGAATGCCAGTGATAATGTCATACCAGTAACTCTCGAATTAGGAGGCAAATCACCAAATATATTTTATAAGGATATTATGGATGAAGACGATGAATTCTTAGATAAGGCAGTAGAAGGATTAGTTATGTTTGCATTAAATCAAGGTGAAGTTTGTACATGCCCTTCTAGAGCATTAATCCATGAAGATATTTATGATGAATTTATAAAATTATGTATTGATAAAGTTAACAAAATAAAACTAGGAAATCCTTTAGATGATACAACAATGGTAGGGGCACAGACATCTAACGAACAACAAGAAAAAATTAAGAAATACTTAGATATTGGTAAAGATGAAGGTGCAGAAATACTTGTGGGTGGTAATGTAAGGCAAGAAAATGAGAACTTAAAAAACGGTTATTATATTGAACCTACTATTTTTAAAGGTAATCAGAATATGCGTGTTTTCCAAGAAGAGATTTTTGGACCGGTATTATCGGTAGCAACATTCAAAGATAATGATGAAGCATTAGCTATGGCAAATGATACAATTTATGGCTTAGGCGCTGGTATTTGGACAAGAAATCAGAACATAGCATATCGCGCTGGTAGAGGTATCCAAGCTGGTAGAGTGTGGGTTAATAATTATCATTCTTATCCGGCACATGCTGCTTTTGGTGGTTATAAAATGAGTGGTATAGGACGAGAAAATCATTTAATGATGTTAGAGCATTATCAACAAACTAAAAATTTATTGGTTAGTTACGATACGAACCCAACGGGGTTGTTCTAAAAAGTTGTTGTAAATTTAATTTATTTTGTTTACAAATTGTGTTAAATGTGTAAAGTATAATAATAAATAATATAACGTTAAGATTGGGGAACTTATTATGTTTATTATTATTCAGTATAGTAGAGGGAACACATTATTCTATTTAAGAAATAAAAATAAAGAACCAATTAATTCAAGAGTAGTTGCTATTTCTGGTGTTAATTATAAAGCGTTATTATTAGAAAATATTAAGAAATTGCTAGCTCAATCTAATTATCACTCAGAAGCACTTCGTTTTATACTACTCGAGATGAATGAAATTGAGAATTTACAAGTTAACGCCGTTTGTGAAGTAAGCAGATATCTTAAATTTAAACTTGATACAAGTGTTGTGGTTACCAATAACATTGAAACATTTGATTACGATGAATATTTGAATATATAGTTAGGGGCTATAAAACATATGGCCATTAAAAAGCATAATTAGTCCATATTAAAATAAAATACTCAATGGCAAAATAGGGAAACATCAAGATTAAATAGTTGATTTTGGTTGTTTCCCTTTTTGATTAGATAAAAATTACGATATGTTAATTTGAAGCACTTTCATAATAGTTTTCTCCTAGTATATTTTGAGTAATATAATTAGAACCATTTAAATATTGTTGTACAAATTTTGGAACATCTTCTTTTTTTAAATCATACATTACTTCAATTTCTTTAGAAAATAACCTCGGATGAGATTGTAAATATAATGATAAATCTGGTAAAGGTTTAGGCTCGATTTTCATAGATTTATTTAAATTTTTAAGTGTATCTATATATACGTTGAGTTCTCTGGCGCCTACAATTTTAGTGCCATGGTTATCGTGATTTAATAGCACTATAGTTGGAAAACCTCGAACCCCTAATTTATGAACTAAATCAAAATCTTCAAGCAGTAATTGTTTTCCTTTGTCATTATCTGATAAAGCTAAAATGTCTTCTATACGACTTGTTTTTTCATTTTTATAAAATAGTTGTAGCAGTGATTTGAGTACATTTTTATCAGAAATATTTTTGTTGAAAACAAATACAGCTTCCCTAACTAATCTAATAAATGTTATTGCAGCTATAGGTGAGTCTAGATATTGAATTGCTTTATAAATACGTGATGCTGGATATGAGGATTGAACGGGATCTATTTCCATTATTGTTCCATCAATCGGCATACGTGAATATTGTCCTACTTCTTGCCAGTGTGGGCTAACATCTGCTGGTTTGAAAATGCCATTTGCTGGATCAATTGGACCTTCTCCCCATTTTTCTAATAGGCCTCCCATAACCATTTGAAAATTAAATAAATGCCCATACTGTACTAATAATTTATTTAAAGTTGGCTCAAATGCCCAACAATGAGAACACATAGGATCGGTGATATAATATAAAGTCTGTTTAGACGTTTCTATGTTTAAGTTAATTGTTTCAATTTCATTTTCATTACTAGGTTTACAGACTCCTGAATAAATATCGCATACCATATTTTTCTCCATAATTTGACCTCCAAAGTTTAATTAAAATCAATATAGTTTTATAATAAGCAGTAATACGATTTATAAATACCAACAACTTGTCAATAATGTTGGGTATTCAACATCCATAATTCATTGTTGAAGGGAAATGAGGTCATCGAATGGTACAATCAAAATCAGACTTACGTGTAACCAAAACTAGAAAATCTATCATGCAAGCTTTTATTAAGTTGTCTGATGAAAAAGATTTTAAAAATATAACAGTAAAAGATATTACTCAAGAGGCGCTTATCAATAGGGCTACATTTTATTACCATTTTAGTGATATATATGATTTGTTAGACAAAGCGCTTGCAGAAGAATTATTAATTGATTTGAATTATGAGTATTTTGATCAAAAGAGTATAGACGAAGCAACGCTTACATACATTTTTAAAATAGTATCAGAATTTCAGTTATCTTTAAGTCGAAGATGCCATAGAAGTTACCCTGAAACTATTGGGAATATTATCCAAGAACATATTGAGCGGGTGTTGTTGAGGTTATTGTCTGAAGCGGGCTTTGAGGATGAACATACACGTCAATTAGCAGCTAGTATGTTAAGTGCAAGTATTTATAGAGCTTCTGAAAAATGGTGTGAAAGTTTTAGCGATCTTTCAGCCGAAGCTTATATTAAACGTGTTACACCTTATATTATATCTGGTTTAGTAAGTCGATAGAAAACGATTAAAGGAGGAATTTTGTATGGGAATTATTATCTTAATATTACAAGTAATTCTAGGTTTATTCTTTATCATGACAGGCTTTAAAATATTTTCTGGTGAGATGAAACAAGAGTTTGCGCGATTTGGTTACCCACCTATTTTCAATAAAATTACTGGAGCGTTTGAGTTTATTGGTGGTATAGCAATGTTAATTGGTGTTTTTTATGGCTCGTTGGCAATATTTGCTAGTGTATTAATAGGGTTAACTATGTTGGCTGGAGCATTGTCACATATTCTTTTGGGTAAAGATCCAGTTACAAAAGCGATGCCAGCAATCGTCTTGTTTTTATTAAATTTTTGTGTGTTTATCTATTATATTTAGTTCCTTTATTATGTTTAATATTAAAGCCCCCAGTTAACTTATTTTAAGCTGGGGGTTATTTGTAGTTTCTTAAGCTAGACCTTGAATTTTTAATACAATTTCTGCTACGAGCGCAGAACCGATATATGTACTGAGCAAAATAACAATACCTACAACAATGGTTTTCCACCCTAACTTGGCAAAATCAGCCCATGAATTCCCTATTGAAACGCCTGCGTATGCAACAACTGGTGTGGCTAATGATAGTAAATCTACTTTTTCAGTCCATTCGACAATACGTGAGGATCCAGGAACCCCAGGGATAGTGATGATTAAACCTAATATGCCAATATAAGCAATACTTGGTATGTTTAAAGGCACGATATCACGTAAAATCAAACCTAATAAGGCAATACCCATTAAAGCAAGAATGCCCGGTGTTGCATCAATAGGCATGACGCTATAGCCAATCCAATTACTAAAAAGTGAAATAATTCCTACTATACATAAGGTGAGAATCCAATTTGTAACTTTTGAAGACATCATAGTCACTCCTTATCTTTTGTGATTTTTGATTTAACGTGCATAATCAAGTTATAATATTTTCGGGTTAAAGGTAGAGCAATTAAAATACCAACATAAAGTCCCGTCACTGACGTTAGAAGATTACTTACGCCAGAAAATGCGGTAATTGTACTAGCTTGGTCAGGATACATTTCGACTAAAGGTCCCAGAGCAGCTGCAGTCATTACGCCACTACCTACTCCTGTAGCCATGGCAAAAGCAATTGGACTAAATGGTAAAATGGAAACTAAAATGCCAGAAAAGATACTAAAAAATATCGCCCCAAAAATGGTTCCAAATATGTACATAGACATCACACCTCGCCATTCGGGGGAAGAGATGCCATATTTTTCGGTAATCAGCGCTAAATTAGGTTCTCTACCGATTGAATGAGTCATCCCTATAGACTCACGCCGTAAACCTAATAATATAGCTAATGGTAATGAAATAATAATTGTAGCTAAATTGCCGGCTTCTTGTAATATTAAAGCAGGCCCAGCTGCAATGATTTTAGGTAATGCAGGCCCTGCTTCTACACCAAATTTTGCTATGAGCAGTGCTACTGAAATAAATACCATTGGTTCAGAATTTTTAGCTTGTTTTTTACCGATGATGGGCGTGAAATAAACTCCTAATCCGAGTAACACTGCATAAACAACTGGTAATAAAAGGATTGAAGTTATCCCTAAAGGTATTTTATGTGCACCAATTACTTCAGAAATAATCATAATAATTAATACAATGCCATGTAGTCTCCAATCTTTCCAAAGTACATTTTGTTGTTTCATATCGATACCTCCTAATTAAAATATTCAGAAAATTGAAAATACGAATAAAATCTATTCTATACTTAATATTTCAAAATTAAAAGGGTATCAACATGATTTATATACTTTAGAAATTTGATAAGTGTAAATATGTAATTTAAGCGTATAATGGAATTACTAAAACGAAAAGGTGTGAAGAAGATGCAACACGCTTATCGACAACTTTTATTGGGGATGATTTGTTTATTTATAGTGATGGCGATTGGACGTTTTGCATATACACCTATTTTGCCATTTATGCAGCAAACAGGGGGCCTAGATGATCGAAGTGCTGGTTTATTAGCTACGATTAATTATCTAGGTTACTTGATAGGCGCCATGGTTCCTATATGGATTGTTATGTTTAGTAAGGTTACAGATTTGAAAATTTATTTATTTATAAATATTATTTCGACTTTAATGATGGGGCTTTCTGATAATTTTCAACTATGGTGTATTTTGCGTTTGGTTTCTGGAATAACAAGCGGTACAGTTTTTGTTTTAGCATCGAATGTAACGCTTGAAGCTTTAAGAGTAGCGAGAAAAGATGGCATCTCAGGTCTGTTATATAGTGGCGTAGGTTTAGGTATTTTTACAAGTAGTATCTTTATTTTCTTATTTACTACAGCGAGCACATGGAAGCTTACTTGGATATCACTAGGCATTTTTTCTTTAATGATAGGGATTATTGTTATATTTGGTATGCACGAAAATCACAATAACGAAAATAAAAATTTCAAATCAAAAAATATTGAACAAACCGAAACAATTAAAGTGAAGAAAAAATTTATTTGGGGATTTTCAATCGCCTATTTTTGTGAAGGCGCTGGTTACATTATTACAGGGACATTCTTAGTAGCCATCGTTAAATCAATACCAGGATTAGCGGATTATGCAGCGTTAAGTTGGATGTTTGTAGGTTTAGGTGCTGTTCCTTCTACGATTTTATGGTCTATTATGGCAAATAAGGTAGGGCATGCGAAAGCTATATATTTTGCATTTGTACTACAAATCATTGCTGTGATACTACCTGTCTTTTCAGGGCATGTAGTGAGCTTAATAATTAGTTCTCTATTTTTTGGAGCAACATTCCTTGGGTTAACAACATTATTCATGTCTAAAGCACAAACACTTATGTTTCAAGGTAACCATAAAGTGAACTTGGTAGCTTTATTAACAGTGATTTACAGTTTAGGACAAATGATTGCACCAGCACTCTCAGGTATATTAATTGGTGAATCAGGGGATTACAATGCATCGCTAATTTTTGCAGCTTCCATATTATGTGTAGGTTTATTAAGTAGTATATATAGCTATCAGGGGAACAATGGAAAATAAATCATTCTGTTGTTTTCAAGTAATTTATTGAAAAAGTTTAGGTGACGTATTAGTCAGTTACAATTTCACCTATACTTTTTGCAGTATTCTCAAATTTCAAATGAGATAGTTCGTCACTTTATGTGAAATCTGATTTATTAATAAAAGTAGGCCCCTTATCTTCTTTGTAACATGTTGATAGTAAGGTTTATTTAGATAGTTTTTCCTTAGGTAACTTCCTTTTGTGTAAGTTGACTTTTTGTGGTAATATCGTCATGGATAAAAATTCGAGATAATAATAGATAAGAAGGTTTAAATATATTATGAAAGAAAATTTTTGGCGTGAATTACCACGTCCATTTTTTGTTTTAGCACCTATGGAAGATGTTACAGATGTTGTCTTTCGTCATGTTGTTAGCGAGGCTGGAAGACCTGATGTATTTTTCACTGAGTTTACAAATACAGAAAGTTTTTGTCATCCTGAAGGTATACACAGCGTACGTGGTCGCTTAACATTTACGGAAGATGAGCAGCCAATGGTCGCTCATATTTGGGGAGATAAACCTGAGCATTTTCGTGAAATGAGTATTGGTATGGCTGAGATGGGCTTTAAAGGTATCGATTTGAATATGGGGTGTCCCGTAGCAAATGTTGCAACGAAGGGTAAAGGTTCAGGTTTAATACAACGCCCTGAAACCGCAGCTGAAATTATTCAAGCAGCAAAAGCCGGAGGTCTACCAGTAAGCGTGAAAACAAGACTCGGTTATTCTGAAATAGATGAATGGAGAGATTGGTTGAAACATGTATTTGAACAGGACATTGCCAATCTATCAATTCATCTTCGTACACGTAGAGAAATGAGTAAAGTAGATGCACATTGGGAATTGATTGGAGAAATTAAAAAACTCCGTGATGAAATAGCGCCAGATACATTGTTAACAATTAATGGAGATATTCCAGACAGAAAAACGGGGCTTGAGCTTGCGGAAAAGTATGGAATTGATGGCGTGATGATTGGGCGCGGTATTTTTCATAACCCTTATGCATTTGAAAAAGAACCACGAGAACATACAAGTGAAGAACTTTTAGGTTTATTAAGGTTACATCTGGACCTGTTTGACAAACATTCAAAAAATGAATCACGTTTATTTAAACCTTTACGTAGATTCTTTAAAATATATGTACGTGGCATTAGGGGCGCCAGTGAATTAAGACACCAGTTAATGAGTACAAATACGACAGACGAAGCCCGTGAATTACTTGATGAATTTGAAGCACAAATGGATACAATAAAATAGTAAAAGTTTGAATGTAAATAATAACTTAGGCTTGGGAATCTTAAAATTAGATTTCCAAGCCTATTTTTGTTTAATGGTAAGTGAAATAACAAAGGCAATAATCATAAAACCAGTGATCATTAAAACAACGCCAGGCCATTGAATGTAATTATAAAATACACCGGCTAAAGTACCTCCAACAGAAGACCCCATATAATAGAACAACAAGTATAGACTAGAAGCTTGGGCTTTATGGTCTTCAGCGCGGCTGGTAACTACTGCGCTTGCGATTGCATGTCCGCTAAAAAATGCATAAACGCTAAAGGCTAAGCCAATAATTTTAAATGACAACGGCGATAATAAAGTGATATTTATACCAAAAATTAGTAATAAAATGCTGAATTTTAATGCGTTTAAAGTACCTAATTTAGTACGTAATTTTGCATTTAATATTGAGGAAATCATACCTATTAAAAATAATAAATAGACAAAGCTAATGATACTATCATGTAGATTGTATGGCTTATCTGCTAATTCGAAACCAATATAATTAAATGCGGCTATGTTACAACCAAGTAACAGAAAGCCAATCATAAAGGGTTTGAGTAATCGAATATTTGTTAAATGATCATAATAACTAATTAATAATGCTTTTACAGAAAAAGGCTGTTTTTCAAAATGTTTAGACTTAGGAATTAAAAATACGAACATTATAGTGGCAATGACGCTTATTATTGCGATAGATAAAAGTCCTATTTGATAGCCATAAATACTAGAAATAAAACTTGTGAATATACGGCCGAAAGCCCCTCCAAAGGCATTTCCACTTATATAAATCCCCATGGCTTCAGGTAAATTATGTGGTGAAATTTCTTCCCCAATATAGGCCATAGCTATAGAGGGCAATCCTGCTAAGCAAACGCCTTGTATCAATCTTATGATTAAGAAAGTATTAAAATCTACCACGAAAGGTTGAACTAGTGCTAAAAGCGTAACAGTTGTTACCGAAAAAATCATAATCGGTTTACGACCTAAAACTTCGGATAGTGCGCCAAAAAATAACATAGCAATAGCTAAGGTAATGGTTGCAGAAGATAAAGCTAAACTTGCTACAGTTTCACTAACATTAAACGACTTTGTAAAATGTGGAATCAACGGTTGAACACTATATAATATCGAAAAGATAGTGAAGCCAGAAATAAAGAGTGCAACAATAATTTTAATATAATCTTTTGAACCTTTTGCTACATAGTTGTTTTTCAAATCATTCAATGTCATGTCCTCACTTATTAGTTGATGTGTTTATCGTAGCATGTAATTAATAATATAAAAAATATATTATTTTTATTTGAATGGTGTTTTCATATTATAGAGTTTGTTTTATGAAGTTTTACCTTTTAAATATATTGAACCTTTTCTGTAAAAGTAAAACATATTTGATATAAGTTTTTTAAAGAAATTGAGAATTACTGTGCGTAATTTTGTTTCAAAATTAATTGTTTCCAAAGTCATTTTTGTATTATATATACATTTTTCAAAAAGAATACATTAATAATTTTGAAATTGACACAAATTTCAAAAAATACATTGATTTTAACTAAAAGTATTATAAGATAATGTAGTATGCTTTAAAAATATTTTAAAGTAGAGATAAATTAATTTTATCGTTGAACGTAAAATGGGGGAGTGGGAAAATGAAAAAACTATTGTTTTTTGCTGTTTTAATCATATGTATATTAGCTGGATGTAATACAGAAAGTAAAGATACTAAATCTGACCGAAAAGAAGATAATAAATCAAAAGCTACTAACACAATGAAGAATTTTAAAATTGGGCAAGTGGTGGACGCTGATGGTGTAGATGTGAAATTAGCAAAAGTAGAATACGTAAACAACTATGATGAATATAGTGAACCGCAAAATGGTAGGGTTATTAAAGTATATTTAAAATTTAAAAATAATAACAAAGATCAAGTGTTAGTTGATTCGACTGATTTTAGTATGAAGGTAAAAGGTGAAAATTATCAAGAATGGTATGGGGATAGTGAAGAATATTCTGGTTTTTCACATCAATTGAACAAAGGGAATACTGGGTCAGGTTTTATTACATATGATGTTCCTGAAAGTGACACTTATACTTTAGAAATGGATGCTACTCCAAATTTTGAAAATGTTAAGGCAAAATGGGAGATAAAGAAAGATGATATAAAAGAAATAAGTAATCAATCAAATAATAATTCTGTTTCAGAAAGTAGTAATAAAGAAAATTTGAGTGACACAGAAGCTGATGAAGAAGCTAATGCTGAAATAGAAGAGAATGAAAGTGATGAAATAACATATCCAGCAGAAATGTATAATACATTAGTTGATGAATACAATGAACTCACAGATGGTGAGAAAATGGATCATGTTGAAAATGAAGTGCTGGAGATCGAATATGATCAATTAGAAGCACGTGTTGAAGAATTGTACAATAAAAAAATGGAAGAAGAAGACCAAGCATTTGAAGAAGAAATGAAACAACAAGATGAAGCATATGAAAAAGAAATGAATGAAATAGATAAAGAGTACGAAGAAGAAATGAAACAAAGTGAAGAAGAAGAGACAACTACTGAAGACGAAGCAGCGTAGTAACAAAAAATATAAAAAGAGGTAATTTAAATGAATGAAAATATTGATAAAAAACAAACAAATAGAGTAGCTGAGATGATTTTAGGAATACTAGGCAGTATCTTCGGTATTATAGGTGGTTTATTCGCTATAATGGTCGATGGAATTGGTAAAGAATTTGGAGCAACAGATAGTGGGAGTATTACTGGATTGGGCATAGCAGTAATATTAACGTGTATAATAACATTGATTCTTAGTTGTGTAATAAACAGAAAGAGAGTACTAATAGGTGTATTATTAATTATAGGTGGTATTTTAAATATCATTTTTATAAGTTTTTTCGGTATTTTGTCAGGCATATTAATATTAGTGGCTGGTATTTTAGCATTAATAAGAAAGTAATATAGTAACTAATAAAAAACATGAAACGATCCGAGACATAAATTATGTCTCGGTTTTTTATTATGTCTTAATTAATATGGGTGATTATTAACTAAACAGATATAAAGAATCACTTTAAAGGTAATTCTATGAAAGTACAACTTTTAATTTGTAAAGTTAGTGGCATATATACAAGATTCAATCAGACTTTTTAGCAAAAAATCACCTGAGTTATCCTGGATAGAATAGAACAACAAGACTATGTTCGAAAAGCGTATCACAAGACTAAGCTACTATTCTTTTTTCTATAATTTAAACCTGTAACAAAAGGCCATATTAGGAATATTCAAAAAAATTACAGCTATCTCAAAATAATTACCAGTAAATTAAAAAACGATGTCTACTATTCTATTAAATCACTTCATCTGATATATTAGCTTAAGAAAAAATTTGGGAGGATTTATTAATTATGAAAAAGTTTGTTACAGCAACGATTGCTACATTGTCATTGGGAGCAATTGGCATAGCACAAGGAGAGGCACAAGCATCTGAAAACGGTCAATCTAATTCACAATATTCAAGTAACCAGTCTTCTAATAGTATTTTTAACTATGGTTATATTGATCAAGATGCTAGTGGGAACTATCATCACACATTAGATGGTAACTGGGACCAATCTATGTTTGATCAACAACAATATTATTTCTATTTAATTGATGGTGAAGGGAATTATCATTATTTTTATTTCCCTATGAATAATCAAAGTGGAAATGCAAATGTATCAATAAATAATGATAATAACTATTCTGCTAATCAAAGCCATGAAGAAGTTCAAAAAGATGGTTATGATGTAAATCAAAGTAGTAAGCAAAACGATACACAAAACAGAAATAGTTCAGACGAAGTTTCTGCTCAAACTTCATCTGAACAAGCAACACCACAAGCAAAATCAAATGTAGACTACAATGATAGTTATACACGTAATGATGGTAACGGGGAACAAAACGTACAACAGAATGCAACATCACAAGCAACATCAAATGCAACATCAAATGCAACAACAAATGAAACATCAAATGCAACAACAAATGAAACATCAAATGCAACAACTAATACAACAGCCCAAGATTCAACAAACCAAAGTACTTCAAACAATACATCGGATTCAAATTCAACAAGCAACTCAAATTCATCAAATTGGTTAACTAAAAACCGTCAATTACAACCATACGGTCAATATCATGGGGGCGGTGCGCACTATGGTGTCGACTACGCTATGGATGAAAATACACCAGTTTATTCATTAACTGATGGTACAGTAACTCAAAGTGGTTGGAGTAATTATGGGGGTGGTAACCAAGTTACTATCCAAGAGAAAAACAGTGATAACTATCAATGGTATATGCATATGAATTCTTTAAATGTTCAAAAAGGACAACAGGTTAAAGAAGGACAACAAATCGGTGCATCAGGTAGTACAGGTAACTCTACTGCTCCTCACTTACACTTCCAACGTATGCAAGGTGGCGTAGGTAATCAATATTCAGTTGATCCTACATCATACGTAAATTCAAAAGCATAATAAATAATTAATTAGTCGTCTTTGAATACCTTTAGTAAGGTGTCAAAGGCGATTTTTTGTTAAGTTATATTTTCTATAAATTACGTCAGGCACTTTAACAAACCATTTAGATTATTTGTAATATCTTAAATGACATATCATAATTACACTAAAATCTATTTGAAAAGGAAGATGAGATGTTTAATATATATGGACACAGAGGATTATCAAGTAAAGCACCTGAAAATACTATAGCAGCATTTGAAGCGGCAGCAAAAGTGACTGGACTAAAATGGGTGGAACTAGATGTTGCAATTACAAAGGATGAACAACTCGTTATTATTCATGATGACTTTTTAGATAGAACCACAGATATAGTTGGTGAAATTACACAATTGGAGTATGAAGAAATTAAGCATGCTTCTGCAGGCAATTGGTTCAGTTCAAAATTTAAGGATGAAAAATTACCGACTTTTGATGAAATAATAACATTTGCTAATAAATTTCAAATGAATTTAAACATTGAGTTAAAGGGTGTGACTGGAAGTAACGGTAGTGATTTATCTTTAAGCATGGTTCAACAAGTAGCTGAAAAATTAAAAGACTTAGATAAAAGCCTAAATGTATTGATATCTAGTTTTAATATTTATTTAGTAAAATTAGCAGAAGTACATATGCCAGCATACAAACGAGCAGTTATCTTCAAAGCAGCAGCGTTTCAAGGAGACTGGAGAACGCTTTTAGATTTTTGTGAATCAACAATTGTTAATATTGAAGATGCAAAGCTTACAAAAAATCGTGTTCGCGCAATAAAAGATGCTGGCTATGAATTAAATGTATGGACAGTAAATAATAAGATGAGAGCAAATCAATTGGCTAATTGGGGAGTGGACGGAGTCTTCACAGATAAAGCGGATGAATTAGTGCATTTAAATAGTTAATCATCGACATGTAATAGTATGAGGATACAAAATAGTAGTGTAATTTTGTATCCTCAATTTATATAAAACTATGCATGATATTGTTGGAAGTATGTTTAATAATTTCAATGAAATATTCCTTTGTGTTTATTATACTATATGAAAAATAAATATTATAGACTATTTATTTTATTAATTGGAACATATAATAGTAAGACGTTTTAGAGAAATGTGGGGGAACTATTTTATGGAAAATCAAAAGCAAGTATTTGAACAAGATTTATATTTACATGGTACAAAAGCTCAGTTGCAGATAGGTGATTTATTGAAGCCTTTGCAAAAATCTAATTACCAAGACCGCATCATGAATCATATTTATTTTACCGGAACATTAGAAGCAGCAAAATGGGGCGCTGAATTGGCTGTAGCTTTAGCCAAAGAAGAAGCAGGCGCACACATTTATATCATAGAGCCACAAGGAGATTTTGAAGATGATCCCAATGTTACAGACAAGAAGTTTCCCGGTAATCCAACGCGCTCATATCGTTCTACTGAGCCATTGAAAATTGTTGCAGAATTAGGTTCATGGGAAAGTCATTCTAAAGAAGAAATCAATCATATGCTAGCAGGAATTGAACAATTGAGAAGTGAAGGTCTAGACATTATAGAAGATTGATAGTTATAAATAAAAATTAATTAGAAGAATAATATCATCGATAGTTCGCTTAATTTATAATTAATTATTTCGTAATATGTTTATTTGGTGTTTGATGAATAAATGATATGTAGTATTACCTTGATTTGCAAAAATATTTTTTAAAAAATTATATAAATATGATTATCTTTATTTTTCTAGGGTATTTTTCCAAAAAAGGGGGCAATTTACATGAGTAAAATTTTAGATTCTTTAATGGGAGCACTTGATAGTGTTATAAGTTTTATCCCAAATATTATAGGTGCATTAATATTCTTAATTATTGCTTGGATTATTGCAGTAATTGTTAAGAATATCATAGTTAAAGGCCTAGGCGCATTAGGTTTTGAGTCTTGGTTACAAGAAAAAGGCTTAGTAGATGCAGAAAGCGGAAAATCTGAGTCAGCAGGTTTAATACAAACCTTTGGTAAGCTAGCATACTTCTTAGTATTCTTACTGTTCTTACCGTCAGTATTTGATTCATTAAATATGCAATCAGTATCAAAACCTATTAAAGGTATGATGAGCAGTATACTTAACTTTGCACCTAAAATTATTGTTGCAATAGTTATATTAGTGATTGGTTTATTTATCGCAAAAGTTTTAGGTACATTAGTGAAAAACATATTATCAAGTTTAAATGTAAGTAAATTTAATCAATATGTTAATTTTGGAAAAAATGAAGATAGCATAGATATTCCAGTAGCAGCTAGTTGGGTAATCACTACGTTAATTGGTTTATTCTTTACAGTTCAAGCGCTTAGCACAGTGAATTTATCTGTATTAAACCAAATTGGTGAAGCGATTATCGGTTACTTACCGCTTGTTATTTCTGCTGCAATCATTTTAGCATTAGGATTAATCGGTGGTAACTTAGTTGCAAAATTTATTAACAAATCAACTGGGAACGGTATGTTGGCTGAAATTGTAAAATATTTAGTCATTATTGTTTCCGTATTTATGACATTAGATCAGCTAAACTTTGCGCAAAGTATTGTTAACGTAGCATTCTTATTAATTTTAGGTGCTGTAGCTGTAGCATTTGCAATTGCGTTTGGTATTGGCGGTAAGTCGTTTGCCGAGAAACAACTTGAAAAATTCTCTAATAAAATCGATTCAGAAAATAAAAAATAATTAAAAGCAGAATTAGTTTTTGCTTTATTAGCGAAAGGACTATTGCTACCAATTTCGGGGCAATGGTCCTTTTTTCTAATTGTGAATTGAATGCAAAAATGATGTATTATATACAATAAAAGGGGTTAAAGTCGTATTGATATATACGTTATTATCGTTTCATTTAAGTGTATAGAGTCAACTGTGGTATAGGGTTGAATGGTTTATAATGAATTAAACAAATAGTAAGTCTGCTATAATTATAAAAATGTTATGGTTATATTGTGTATATATTTCCTAGGAAAAGACAAAATAATTATAACGAAAGTGATTAATATAGATAAGGAATGTGAGTATGAATGGAAGGAAACAATAATGATTATGAAAACTTGTTATTTTACTTTGCGTATAAAACTTTTATAAATACGGCAGATGAAATAATTGAAGATTATGGTTTGAATAGACAACATCACAGATTTTTATTTTTTATAGAAAAAGTTCCAGGTATTACAATTAAAAACCTTTTGAAAAGTATGGAAATTTCTAAACAAGGCAGTCACGCAACTCTGAAAAAACTTAAAGATGAAGCATTTATTGTTGAAAAACAGACAGAAGCTGATAAACGAATTAAAGCCCTTTATCCTACTGAAAAAGGTACAAAATTAGTTCGTGAATTAAACAAAGCGCAGAATGATTTATTTAGAGATATCCAAAAAAAAGTCGGTAATGACTGGTATGCAATTATGGAAGAATTTGCTTCGTATCGTACAGGATTCCAAGAGGTAAAATATTTGAAAGGCGATGTGAAAGATTAAAGCGTTTGTATAATATACAGTTAGCGGTATTAAAATCAAAACTTGTTAAAATATAGCACTGTATGAATACCACTCAACTCTTCACGATTTTGAAAAACTAAATTGCATCGTATAAAAAAGTGTTCCGGGTCATCATTAGATGTCTCGGAATTTTTAATTATAAGTAGAAATAGCACTATTAATATTTCAGCTAATTGCGTTTTAAATTGGATGTCTCTTTAAAAGGGGAGGACATTGTAATCTTAGACCTCTGTAATATCTTTTACGTGCGCCAAACCGTTGTTAAAGTTTAATAATGTTGATATTTATGTGAGTGATTTCGGGAAGGTTCACTTAATAATAAGAGTCAATATTGTTGACCTTTATTATGTTATAAGTTAAATTTGAAGTGTATTAGATATAGAGTAAAGGGGAAATGAAAATGAAAAAACGTGTAGGACAATATCTAATGGACTGTTTGAGCAATGTTGGTGTAGATAAAGTGTTTGGTGTACCAGGAGATTTTAACCTTACCTTTCTAGATGATATTATTAGTCGTAATGACTTAGAATGGGTTGGCAATACGAATGAATTAAATGCAAGTTATGCTGCAGATGGTTATGCAAGGTTAAAGGGCATTGCTGCTATGGTAACGACATTTGGTGTAGGAGAGCTAAGTGCCGTAAACGGTATTGCTGGGTCATATGCAGAACGTGTACCAGTTATTCAAATTACTGGCGCACCGACACGTGCCGTTGAACAAGCTGGTAAATATGTGCATCATTCCTTAGGTGAGGGACATTTTGATGACTATAGAAATATGTATGATTCAATTACGACAGCACAAGCTTATATCACGCCTGAAAATGCACAATCGGAAATTCCGAGAGTGATAAATGCTGCATTATTTGAAAAAAGACCAGTTCATATTCACTTACCAATCGATGTAGCGAATACCGAGATAGAAGTAACAGCATCTTTTGAACTAGCAGAACATCAACATATGGATGTTTCTAAATATATGCAAATGATAGTGGGAAAATTACAAAGTGCAGAACAACCTGTTATCATCACTGGTCACGAAATTAATAGTTTCGGATTACATGAAGCTTTAGAAAAATTTGTAACACAAACCCATATTCCAGTTGCACAATTATCATTAGGTAAAGGTGCATTTAATGAAGAAAGTCCATATTATATGGGGGTTTATGATGGCGCATTAGCAGATAAAGCCATAAGAGACTATGTAGACCAAAGTGATGCAATTTTAAATATCGGTGCAAAATTGACAGATTCAGCCACAGCTGGATATTCTTATCAATTTGATATTGATGACGTAGTAATGATTAATCATCATAATTTTAAAATGAATGAAACGAAAGATAATGATGTATCGTTAGTAGATTTACTAGCTGGATTAAATAAACTCAATTATGTAAATCACACGGATTTTCCGAAATATAAGCGTCCAAGTGCGCATGATTATGATTTGAATGATGACCCTTTAACACAAGAGACTTACTTCAAAATGATGCAGGATTTTATTAAAGATGAAGATGTAATTATAGCTGAGCAAGGAACTTCATTCTTTGGGGCGTATGATTTAGCATTAAATCAACATAATAAATTTATCGGACAACCATTGTGGGGCTCTATTGGTTATACATTACCTGCGACTTTAGGTACACAATTGGCTGATCCTAAACGTAGAAACTTATTATTGATTGGTGACGGTTCGTTACAATTAACTGTACAAGCTATATCTACGATGATAAGGGAAGAAATTAAACCAATTATATTTGTTATAAATAATGATGGCTATACAGTAGAACGTAAAATTCACGGCGAAAATGAAATGTATAACGACATCCAAATGTGGGATTATAAGTTATTACCAACTGTCTTTGGTGGTAAAGATGAAGTATGTACGCATGATGTCAACACGAGTGAAGAATTCCAAAAGGTGTTACTTCAAGTTGAAACACAACCAGATAGAATGCATTTTATAGAAGTGAAAATGGATGTGCATGACGCCCCTCGTAAGTTAAATGCGATAGGTCAGGCATTTGCTAAGCAAAACGGCTAATATGAAAAAATAGTTTGGAATTTATACATTTGTGTTAGATATTTAGATAGTATTTTAAATTAACAAACGCGAAACCATAAAACCAGATAAGGTATTATGGTTCCGCGTTTTTTTCGACTGCAGTATATTCCACTTGGTCATAATTTTCTTCAAGTTTACGTAGTTCGTCACGTGTTTCTTTATTTAAACCTTCGCCGTAATCCATCATCTTAACAATATCTTTAAATGCTGCATATGGGATAGCTAATTCTTCTATATCTTCAAGGGTAACATGTAAATTGATTTTTTCAGGAGTACCATTAGCTAATTTCGATACGAAATCAGGCTCTGTTACAAAAGGTGATGACATACCAACCATATCGGCATGTTTCAATGCGTCCAAGGCACTTTCAGGTGAATTAATTCCACCACTAGCAATAACAGGTACTCTGCCTCTTAGGTAGTCACGGACAACTGCATTTACAAATTGTCCTTTATAATTACCATCTGAACGAACCTTGTTTTGGTAAATTTGACGACCCCAACTAGCAATTGCCAGATATTGTATATCTGCGGTTTCTAAAACCCAGTCTAGATGTTGGTTGAATTCGTCAATTGTATAACCAATGTCGCTCCCGCGTGTTTCTTCAGGTGTGGCACGATAACCTAGTATAAAGTTAGGTGGAGCCTCCTTATCGATAACAGATTGCACAGCAGCTAATATCTCTAAGCCTATACGTGCACGATTCCTTAAATTTTGTGATCCGTATTGATCCGTACGTTGATTAGAAAATGTAGAAAAAAAGGTTTGAATGAGTAGGCGTTGTGCTGCGGAGATTTCAACACCATCAAATCCAGCCTGAATGGCACGTGAAGTTGCATCTGCGTATTGTTTAATCACAGCGTCAATCTTTGTTTGTGACATTGCCAACACTTCATGTTGGATAGGTGAATGTAATGACATAGGACTAGGTCCGTATACTTGACCAAAATTTAAAATAGCTTGGTTTGAAAATCTACCTGCATGTGTAAGTTGCAAAATAGCTTTATTACCATCTTGTTTCATGGCAGTAGCTAATTTTTTTAAACCTGGGATACAGCTGTCATCAATAATACTAAATCCATATTCAAAAAGTTGACCATATGGTTCTATATAAGCAGCACCAGTTACTTGAAGTGGCGCTGCATGTGAACGTCTTTGTGCATAACGCAAGTCTTGGGCTGTAATATGACCATTTTGTGTAGAGGAATTAGTCGTCATGGGTGAAAGTACAAAACGATTATTTAAGTTAACTCCGTTGGGCAGTGTAATTGTTTTGAAAAGTGAATCAAAATTATTTATCATAGCTTTGACCTCATTCTTTGTTGTAATATGTAATTTAAAATTAACATTAATGTGACAGAATGGTCAATTAAACAAGAAATTTCGACATTTTATAAGCAAAATATAACAAAATATTTCTATATCCGTTATTCTATAAAGTGAGAGTAATATGTGTTGAATTTGATATTCTGACTAAATACAATTTAATTTTACATTGCTATAAGTAATAAATATAGAAAAGCATATGTATGTGGTATAACGGGAGTGAATTTAAACTTGGTAAAGTTGAACATATTAGATTATGCTGTCATTGATGAAGGACAAACGGCGGAAGGTGCCTTACAAGACACTGTAAAGTTAGCACAATTAGCAGATGAATTAGGTTATAAACGGTTTTGGATCACGGAACACCATAACGTTCCAGCGTTTGCTTGTGCTAGCCCAGAGTTAATGATGATGCAACTGTTAGCAAAGACACAACGTATACGGCTAGGTTCGGGTGGTGTGATGTTACCACACTATAGTCCATTTAAAGTGGCGGAAAACTTTCGATTGTTAGAGGCGTTTTACCCAATGAGAGTAGATTTAGGTATTGGTAATAATCCGGGTACCTCCAGTGTGAAAAAAGCACTTAATGAAACAAAATCTTACTTTTTAGACTACGAGCAGTCTATATTAGACATAAGAGATTATTTAACTGAAAATAACACAGAACAACGATTAGATAATGTGTTAGCACAACCAAGTATTACGACAGTTCCTCAAATGTGGTTGTTAAGTACAAGTGTTGATTCCGCGAAAATGGCAGGCGAAGTAGGAATGGGGTATACTTTAGGAACATTCTTATTACCAAATGCTACGGCCATCCAAAACGCTAAAGCAAGTGTTCAAGCTTATAGAGCGTCATTTAAACCGACTAAGTTAAATATGAATCCTATAGTTATGACCACGGTGTTTACTGTAGTTGCTGACAATGAGGAATATGCCTCATTATTAGCACAAGCATTAGATGTTTGGCTGTTGGGTAAAAAACAATTTGCAGAATTTAATCGTATGCCATCAATAGCGACAGCTCAAGATTATCAAAAGTCAGAAAGAGATAAACAGTTAATTGCACAAAATCGCGCACGTATGGTTGTTGGGACAAAAGCAACTGTTCAAAGCCAACTAGAGCAAATAATAGAAACATTTGATGCAGACGAACTTATGATTGTCCCATTAATACCAGGTTTCGAAAATCGGAGTCGCACAATAGAATTGATTGCAGAAATGAATTTATAATTAAAGAAAGGAAGATATAAATGAAAAAATTAGCGAATTACTTATGGATTGAAAAAACAGGAGAACAATATGTTTATAGAATGACACCAGAATTACAAGATGATGTAGGAACTGTAGGTTATGTGGCGTTTATGGGTGAAGATAATGTGAAAGTTGACGATGAAATTGTCAGTATCGAAGCTTCAAAAACAGTTTTAGACGTACAATCTCCATTAGCAGGTAAAATTGTGGCACGTAATACCAAGGCAGAAGATGAGCCGACGCTTTTAAATTCTGAAAAGCCAGAAGAGAACTGGTTAGTAAAATTAGAAAACGTTGATGAAGCAGCCTTTAATGCACTTCCAGAGGCATAAAACATGCAACAAGTAGAACGCTTAGCGTATTTGATTGAATATTTATGGCATGAGGCAAATGGTGATAAAACATTAGACTTACCTGATACAGAACAAGCACGTTGGGAGATGTTTAGAAGTTTAATAAATATAAGGCCAGCAAAAGGTATATCTAAAGATTTTATTGATGTACAAGATGCATTATTAAATCAATATAATAAACAACAAGTGACCGATATGGCGTCTTTAACACCATGCTTAGATAACGATATTTATTTATGGCAAGGTGATATTACGCAATTACAAGTAGATGCAATTGTGAATGCGGCCAATAGTAAGTTGTTAGGTTGTTTTGAACCGAATCATAATTGTATAGATAATATTATTCATACAAAAGCAGGTGTACAGTTACGTTTAGCATGCGCAGAGCTAATAGAAAGCCAAGGAAAACAAGAAGGCGTGGGTAAAGCGAAAATTACAGATGCTTATAATTTACCTGCAAATTATGTTATTCATACAGTTGGACCACAAATACGTAAAACGCCAGTGTCACGAATGAATCGTGATTTGCTTGCGCGATGCTATCGAAACTGTTTAGAAATAGCAGACAAGCATCAACTAAAGAGTATTGCTTTTTGTTGTATTTCTACAGGAGTCTTTGGTTTTCCACAAGCAGAAGCCTCTCGAATTGCTATAGATACGGTGTTGAATTATAAACAAACCCATCAATCAGCAATTAAAGTAATATTCAATGTGTTTACTGATATAGATGCTAAGTTATACAAGGAGGGCTTGAAACATAATGACTGAATCAACATGGGACGTCTTAACGACAACATATGACCAACAAGCTGATCAATTAGCTGATGCGTTAGCGGAAGCGGACGCTGTTGTAGTAGGTATTGGTGCCGGTATGTCTGCTGCAGATGGATTTACTTATATCGGAGAAAGGTTCACGCAACATTTTCCAGATTTTATAGCCAAATACGGCTTCTTCGATATGTTACAGGCAAGTCTACATCCTTTTGAAAGTTGGCAAGAGTATTGGGCGTTTGAAAGTCGTTTTGTTGCACTAAACTATTTAGATCAACCTGTAGGTGCCTCTTATGTAGCATTAAAACAAATTTTAGAAGCAAAAGATCACCATATTATTACAACAAATGCTGATAACGCTTTTGCAGTAGCAGATTATGATTTAGAAAAAGTTTTTCATATTCAAGGAGAGTATATTTTATGGCAATGTAGCCAACATTGTCATGCTCAAACCTATCGTGACGATGACGCGATACGCCAAATGGTAGCGCAACAGGAAGGTATGAAGATACCTAGGGAATTAGTGCCGCATTGCCCAAAATGTGATGCGCCTATGGAGATTAATAAACGTAAGGCACAAGTTGGAATGGTGGAAGATGCAGATTTTGTGGAACAATTGTCGCGTTATAATCAATTTCTTAATACGCATAAAGAAGGTAAAGTGCTTTATCTAGAAATAGGTATTGGCTACACGACACCACAATTTGTGAAACATCCTTTTCAACGTATGACACGACAAAATCCAAACGCATTATTCATGACCTTGAATAAAAAAGCTTATCGTATCCCAGAAGATATACGAGAGAGAACAATACATTTAACTGATGATATTTCAACACTGATTTTAGAAGCGAATAAAAAATTAACTGAATAGGAGATGGCTATGTATTTAATTGAACCGATTAGAAATGGTGAATATATAACTGATGGTGCTGTATCATTGGCTATGCAAGTATATGTAAGTGAAAACATATTTTTAAATGAAGATATACTTTTCCCATATTATTGTGATCCTAAAGTAGAGATAGGTCGTTTTCAAAATACTGCTGTAGAAATTAACCAAGATTATTTAGAACAAAATGATATTAAAATTGTGCGTCGTGATACAGGAGGCGGAGCGGTATATGTAGACCGTGGTGCAGTGAATATGTGCTGTATTCTAGAAAAAGATGATACAATTTATGGTAATTTTAAAAAATTTTATGAACCGGGTATTCAAGCATTACATCAGCTTGGAGCCACTGAAGTAGAACAAAGTGGGCGTAATGATTTAGCAATTAATGGTAAAAAGGTATCTGGAGCAGCTATGACACTGATTAAAGGCAGAATTTATGGCGGTTACTCTCTATTGTTAGATGTAGATTATGAACCCATGGTTAATGTTCTTAAACCAAATCGCAAAAAAATCGAATCTAAAGGTATTAAATCAGTACGTTCTCGTGTCGGTAGTATTCGACCATACTTAGCATCAGAATATCAAAATATAACAATAGAAACATTTAAAAATCTAATGGTTAAGCAAGTGCTAGGTGTTGATGATTTAAGTGATGCTAAACGCTATATTTTAACAGATAAAGATTGGAAAGCGATTGATGATATGCTTGAGAAAAAATACAATAACTGGGAGTGGAATTATGGGCGTTCTCCACGTTATGAATATAATCGGGATGCGCGATTAGTAGCAGGAACGATTGACATTAGTTTGGCAGTTGAACAAGGTCGAATTTCAGCATGTCGTATTTATGGTGATTTCTTTGGGCAAGGTGATATTAGTGATGTTGAAAATCAACTACAAGGTGTTCGGGTAGTAAAAGACGATATTATAGCAGCATTAAATGAGTTAGACGTTACATACTATTTTGGTAAAACAACGCCTGAAGAATTAGCCGAGGTTATTTTAAGTTAATTAAAAAGGTAAACTAAGGCGTATACATCAAACGTCGAATAAAAATGAATTTCAGTGTAATTTTAAGTGTCTAAACTAAGCCAAATCCATGTCGTTTGGAAAAATGAATGTCGGGTATAGCAATTATAAGATCTTGACATATAAGGGGGATCCCGTATGGATAAAAATCATATTAAAGAGGCGTTATCTAAACATTCAGACATTATTGTAGAAACTGTTGAACATGAGCGAATAACTGTTAAAGCAATAGAGGATAATAACGATTCGCAATATTTACATGTTACAGAGCCAAAAGACCAACAAGTAGAAATTGATAAAATAACTGACGTACAAGTAAATAATTTTAATCAACTTTAGTCTTAATTATAAATGTACAAAGTACATATAAAACGACCTTCCATCCAATTTAATAATTGTGGAAGGTCGTTATTATTTGTGTCGATAATTATTAGTATTATAAAACATCTCTTGCACGAGAATCAGTAACGATTAATAAGACTTTGCCTTGATCCATGAGTTCTTCGTATTTTTGAGAATCTTCTTCAGAAACACCTAGGGTTTGTAACTTTTCACGCAATTGGTCCCCTTGCTTAGCTACTTCATCTCCCACGTTAGAGCGATTGTAATTAATACCGGATACTTCGGTATTATTTACAATTCTTTCTGTACGATCAGGGTCATGAGTTAATACAAAGACATCTTTTGCATTTATTTTTTGATCTTTTAGTGTATTAATATTTACTTCGATTTCTTCATCATTTGAATATACTTTTACAATTGGTGTCATATATAAAGCCTCCTTAAAAAATTAATAGATTAACTTATTGAATTTACTGATTATCTTGTTCCTGAAGTCTATCATAACGTGCATGTGCAATATAAAAATGTGTGTGTTTAATTGCATAATTATACACTTCTTCTCTTTGAATATCGGTTGGCAATTCAAAATCAGTAACTAGTTTTTCTTCATTTTCGTCTTGGACTTGAGAAACATTACTGTGTGGAACGTTCAATTTTTCTTTAGGATAAGCTAAAGTAATATGTTCCGATGTTTCTTTGATAGCTTGTAAATTTTCTATTTTGAACGCTTCGTTAATATAGTTTTCTACTCTTTTTTCACGTTTACGCTTTCTTTTATTCACCGAAGCTTCATTCCTGTATAGTTTCTTGATGAGTAGGAAGAAAACCACGACTATTATTAAAAATATTATAAAATAAAATATGGACATCTTATAGCCCTCCTTACACATAAAAATGCAAATGTGATTTTATGCCTTTATATTAAGTGTATACCACCAAATTACTTTTAAAAACAAATCTAATGATTTTGTATTATTGATTTTGAATTAAATGCGCCTATAAAGTACACTATATTTATGTAATTAATTATTAAAATAAAAAATACAAATAAATTAAAAAGGGGAATGATTTATGAACATTGGAATTGTTGGGGCGGGAAAAATTGTTAAAGAAGCGCTACCTGTGATGGAGCAAATAGCAGAATATAATTTTCAGAGTCTTGTTTCTTCAGGGAGAAATCCGGAAAATGTAGAGAAGTTACAAAAGCAATTTAATATTAAGCATATTTATGATAGTTATGATGTGTTTTTAGCAGATGACACAATCGACACTATATATCTAGCCGTACCAAATCATTTGCACTTTGATTACGCACGTAAGGCAATTAAACAACATAAACATGTTATATGTGAAAAACCATTTACATTAACAAAAGCAGAATTATTAGAATTAAAAAATCTTGCTGAAGTTCATCAAGTTATTATTATAGAAGCCATTACTAATCTATATTTGAATAATTTTGACGCATTAAAACGCTCCTTACATGAAATAGGGGATAGTAAGATTGCACAATTTAATTATTCGCAGTATTCATCAAGGTATGATGATTTTAAAAAAGATATTATTCAACCTGCATTTGATCCAACTAAAGGTGGCGGAGCGTTAATGGATATCAATGTTTACAATATCCATTTGGCAATTGCTTTATTTGGTAAACCAAACGGAGTAGCCTACTTTGCAAACATAGAAAATAATATCGATACGTCTGGCATTTTACAATTAAATTATGACGGTATAAAAGTTGTATGTATAGGTGCGAAAGACTCTAGTTCAGATAATCAATCTTATATTCAAGGGGATAAAGCAACAATAAATATTAAAGGTCCTACAAATGAATTAAAAGCCTTTGAATTAAAATATAACGATGGTGGTGCACAGTCATATCAGGTTAATCAACATGAACATCGCATGTACGAAGAATTTGTAAAAATTGCCGAAATAATTAATGAGAAAAACTTTGATATAGCTACGCAAAAGTTAGAACACAGTATTCAAGTAATTGAAGTATTAGAACTTGCTCTAGACAGCGCACATATCGAATTAGGCCCTTCAGTTAAATAATATTAGCTTGAACTTGGATGAATTTTCAGGGAACCTGTAACATTATAAATCAAGTTCAAAAAACGCACCTCCCTTCAACTAATGAATGGAAGTGCGTTTATATTTGTTTGAGGATACAATTCAAACTAGAAGGATTGATAAATAAATATTATTGAAGAAGTAAACGAACTCATTTTTTAGCATTATGAGCTCTGTAATACTTTTGGTTTTTAATATTATGGTTACGCCGTGATTTAGTTTTATTTATATTAGTGTTGAGTTAATCCATATCAATATTAATGTGCTTTTGTATAGTTATTTGTATGTCGTTATATACGGTAGCAAAAGGCGTTCCTGATTGAATCGCAGCATTCCGAACATCTTCAAATTCAGGTTTTGCTTTTATAATTTTGTCACCAAACATACCTAATTTCACTAATATTGCGCCGTAATCTGTATGTACGGTTTGAAATTGACGATGTAAGATTTTTCGGTTTACTGTATAACTACGCACACCTAATGATGTCGTATATTTGAGTATATAGTTTTCGAAATATTGTGCTTGCGTAAGACTACAAATAACTGTTAGTTGTGTAGCTGGACGACTCTTTTTCATTGTAATAGGCGTGTAATAAACGTCCAAAGCACCATCGTCTATCACTTGTTCCATAAAAAATCCAAGCATTTCTGGTGTCATGTCATCAAGTTGGCATTCTAATACTTGAACTTGAGCAGGAGTTGCTTCTTTTTTAGAAAATTGAACTGCACGTAATATATTTGGAAAATCAAAATCTTTGGTACCACAACCATAACCAATATTCGATATTGTGACACTTGGTAGTGGCCCGACTTCTGATACTAATGCTTTAATAAAACCAGCGCCTGTCGGGGTCGTTAATTCGCTTGCTACATCAAATGCGGCAAGCGGGATACCTTTGAGTATTTCAGCAGTTGCGGGCGCGGGTACAGGATAAATACCATGTGCAATATTGATTTTTCCGTGTCCGGTAGGAACCGGGGAAGCGAGTAAAGAATCAATGTTTAAGTATTCTAATGCTAAACAACTGCCGATAATATCAATGATTGAATCCATCGCACCTACTTCATGAAAATGTACGTTTTCAACTGACATGCCATGAATTTTTGCTTCTGCATGTGCAATAACATCAAATACTTGGATACTTCGTTCTTTTACTCTAACAGGCAAGGCGCTTTCTGTTATCATTTTAAAAATATCTGTAGCTTTTCTATGGTGATGTGCTGGTTCATAATCGATTGATAATGATGTGGCTTGAATACCTTGTTTATTTTGAGAAGAAAAGTTTAACTTAAATTTGTTTAAAGGCAACTCATTTAAGTACTTTTCAATATAGTTTACATCTGCACCTAAATCGACAAGTGCAGATAGTAACATATCACCTGCAATACCTGCGTGACAATCTAAATAAATTGCATTAGGCATATTGTTTCACTCCTTTCTAATAAGCTTCAATCATTTTTATAATCATCGCAGCATTATAACCGCCACCAAAACCATTATCTATATTGAGGACACTTGTTCCTGGCGCACAGGAATTAACCATTGATAATAGCGTTGTAACGCCTTCTAAATTCGCACCATAACCTATACTAGTAGGAACAGAGTAAACTGGGTGATCTACTAATCCTGATACTACACTTGAAAGGGCGCCTTCCATACCTGCAACGACGATTGAAACTTTACCTTGTCTAATTGCTTCTATATGTGAAAATAAACGATGGATACCTGACACACCTACATCATAAAAACGTTTTACATGTATGCCCATTACTTCAGCAGTAACAGCTGCTTCTTCTGCAACTGGTAAATCAGAAGTTCCGGCGCAAATTATAGACGTGTAATATTTAGATTTTGAGATATTGTTTATAGGGGTACAAATAATACGAGCTGTTTCATGATATTCAAGATGACTATACTTAGCTATAATATCTTGCGCTTTATCATGGTCAACTCTTGTAACTAGAACAACCTCTTCATGTACGAGTAAAGTGCTGATGATATCTATGATTTGTGAAGTTGTTTTTCCTTCACCAAAAATAACTTCTGGAAAGCCTTGGCGTTGCCTCCTATGCAAATCAATTTTGGCAAAACCTAATTCGTCATAATGACTTAATTTAGTCTTGGCTTCTGAAATAGAAAGTTGATTTGATTGGACAGCTTGAAGCAATGAATCTAGAGAATCTTGCTTGTCAGTCATAGTTATGCCACCTTTATGAATTTAATATGCATCTAATGAATCGATGACTTCGTTCATACTTCCTGTACGATAGCCTTCTAAATCTATCGTTACGTAGTCAAAGCCAAGTTCTTTAAGGCGTAGTGTTATTTGTTTTCGATACTGTACTACGGTTGGAATGTCGATATCATTAACTTCTACTCTAGCGATATTATGGTGGTAACGTACTCTAACATTGCTAATATCTAGGCTTAGAATATATTTTTCTGCTTCATTGACTTTATTTACCTTGTCAAAATTCAATGTTTCCCCATAAGGAATACGAGAAGCAAGACTACATAATGCCGGTTTATCCCAAACTGGTAATCCATTGGCCTTACTGATTTCTCTTACTTCGGATTTATATAAATCCGCTTCTTGTAATATACTTCTCACATTAAATTCTGTTCTTGCTTTTAATCCTGGTCTGAAATCATCTAAGTCGTCCATGATCATGCCGTCAAGCACATAGTTAAAGTTGTATTTCTTTCTTAACGCTTCTAATTTTGAGTATAATAAGCACTTGCTGTAATACCAACTATCAGGTGTATTTTCAATAATGTGTGGATCTTTCAATTCTTCAATTTCAGCCTCTATTATTGGCGCGTTAAGTTGATTTGCTAGTTGAATAGCTTGGTCGAATTCTTCATGTCTAAATAACTCAGATTTGACTATAACTGCTTTAACATTTGCATGACCTAATACATCAATAGCCTTTTTTAAAACTAGACTACTATCTACGCCTCCAGAAAAAGCTATAATCACTTTGTTCATATCTTTAAGAATATTTTCTAAATTTTGTTCTTTATTTAAAGTATCAGTTAACATTATTATTCCTCCTAATTTATGATTCAACGTATGGAATCGTTAGTGGTCCTAACGGCATAACGCCAATTGTCATATCTTTCCCATATTTGCTTTCAAGCATTTTTAGTGTGTCATTAATTTCAGTAACTGGATATAGCATAGCGTCTTTAGTCTGTTCATCAGTGAGTTTGGAATATAAATAAACATCTGCAAATGTTTGAATAACAGCTTGTTTTTGAACTTGCCATTGGTCCAACATAGCGAAGTTAGGATCGTTAATCATGTCGACGAGTGCTTGGGGGCTATTAGCCATTTTAAGAATTTCAGCATAGTTTCCGTGATTAGGATATCCATCGCTACATTCTGATAACATAATAATACTGCCACCCTCTTTGACAACTTTGTGTGCAGCGCTCATACCTTTAACAGTTTGATATAAGTTTTGGTCTAAAGGGTATCCGGAGTTAGAAGCTATTACAACATCAAAGGGTTCATCACATTTGAACATGGCATGTTTCTTAGCGTAAGCACATCCTTTGTCGTGGGCTTCATATAATTCTCCGGCAAAAACTTCAGTAATAGCTTTCTCTTTATTTAATGTTACATTGAGCATGAAGTCGGGCTTACACATGGCATTAATTTCCCGGGTCATATCTTGAACAGGATTATCTGTCATATTACCCCAAGTGGAGCGAATATCACCAATCATTTTAGCATTATGGAAGGTCATAATTGTTTCAATACCGGCAATTCCTGGCATGATACCTTTAGGACCACCTGAAAAACCAGCAAAGAAATGTGGTTCAATAAAGCCGGTAACAATTTTGAAATCCGCCTCAACATATGATTTGTTTAGATATACATCACATCCATATTTACTATGCCCAACTTTGCTTAAGGTTGTTTTATCATTACAATGATTATGAACTATTTTGATATTTTTAACGATGTCTTCACCTAACATTTGGACAAGCTCTTCACGAGTTTGATCACGATGTGTACCAGTACCATTAATAATTACAAAATTCTCCAATGGTACATGAGACAATGTTTTTATAAGTAAGGGAACAAGGATATGATTAGGCGTTGGTCTTGTAATATCACTAATCACAATAGCTACAGATTGATGAGCCTGAACCATTTCGCTCAAAGGTCTAGTACCGATAGGGTGACATAAAGCGTTTTGTATTGCACCGATATCATCTTCAAGTGCAGTTAAGTCTTGCGGTTCGATTAAGATACTGTGATCCGGTAACTCAATTTCAACATTGGATTTACCATATAGAATAGTGGTTTTCAAAAATTACTCCTCCTTTTTATTTAAAACGCTTTCATAGAAGTGTAGTTTATTTACTTGTTTTAGTTTGAAAAATGGTGCGCTTGAATGCTTAAAATATTCTTTTCTTCCATATATACCCTTATTTTTCTGATGTTTATCAATCATTATAACTGCTATTGGACATAAAATAGCGGTAGTAATAGCAGATATCGATATTTGAGCCGTCGCCACAGGGGCAATTTTTTCTATCATTGCAAACTCACTTTGACTTAAATTACCGTTTGCTAGAGCGGTAGAAGCAGCCGCAACTACTGCAGCTGGAGTAGATACAGCATTTCCAGCAGTGGAAGCTTCAGAAACGGGAGCGATAACACTCTTTTCTTTAAATAATTTAAATGCAGCTACACCAGTAACAGCCGTACATATAAATGTTAATAGAGCTAAAGTTAGCCCACCAGATAATACAGAGAAATTAAAGAATTCAGCTAAATTCATACCGGCGCCTAATGAGAAAGCGAAGAACGGAATTAGTATTGTTTCTCCTGGGCGTAGAAAATCTGAAATTTTAGGATCTAAGTTGCCTAATAGCATACCTATACCTAATGGAAGCAGTACTGATATGAATGATATGACTGGAAAAGTAGTGCCAATAAACCCTAATGAAATTAGTGTGAGTAGAGGTCCATCATTAATTGCTAATATAGACAATCCGCCAATATCTGAACGGTTTCCATAGGCACTTGTTAATGCGGCATACATACCGCTATTGCTATTTGTCATTGCAGCAATAATTGCAATTGTAGATAATCCAAATAATCCTGTCCACGGGTCAAAAATAGCGCCGAGCAGTAATCCAATTGCTAACCCGGAAAAATACTTAGTAGATGTTAATAAAAAACCTTTTTTTAATGCCTTTCCCCCAATTTTCAAGTTCATTTGACTTCCCACGCAAAATATGAAAAGTGCAATTAATACTAACGCGCTATCTTTAAATAATTCCTGTGAAAATCCGCCAATTTGCAACATTTCATAATAGCCTTGCTCAGTCTTCGGTGCGCCGAGTTGCTTTAATATATTCATTATAAAACTTAAGTGTAGTTGATCAATCGTATTGATTGTAGCGCCTAAAAGTAAGGGTACAACCATCAATCCTCCTGGTATCTTTTCAATCGTATCTTTGATTCTCATAACTAACATCCCCTTGAATATGTTATTAATTATGGAAAAATGTTTTTACGATATTCTTAGTTGCTTTCTTTATTAATTTTTCCGAATTAGCAATCGTATGTGCAAGTGACATAGGTCCATCGGTTAAACTAAAGGCACTTACTACGCCAACATCTTTAAACGTATCAATATCTACATCGACAGTTCCTCCAATAAAGATTACAGGCACGTTGAACTTTTGAGCGCATTTGGCAATACCTATTGGCGTTTTACCGTAAAAGGTTTGGAAATCAATTTTACCTTCGCCTGTAATTACTAAGTCTGCATCTTGTAAATAATCTTCGAGATGAATATGATTTATAACGACTTTAATGCCATCTTCAAATTCACTAGGGAAAAATGCCTTGAAAGCCCCCCCTAGTCCACCAGCAGCACCAGCACCAGCTAATTCATGTAGACGTATATGTTGTGTTGAATTAACAACATCCGCCCAATGTGTAAGATTTTGTTCTAGTAATACTATTTCTGAAGTTGAGGCACCTTTTTGTTTTCCAAAGACATGGGTTGCACCATCTTGACCAATTAATGGGTTTTTAACGTCTGTTGCAATCACAAAGCTACAATGTTGAATTCTATCATCGAAGTGTTTTAAATCAATGTGATGGACATGTTTTAGCGCAGCACCACCAAAAGGTATATCATTAAGATCTTTATTGACCAATCTTGCACCTAATGCCTGTAACATACCAGCGCCGGCATCATTTGTTGCTGATCCACCAATCGCTAGAATGAATTTTTTATAACCTTTATCTAATGCGTCTCGTATTAGTTCTCCGGTGCCGTATGTTGTGGTGATCATTGGATTTAATTTTTCTTCTGGTACGTGTTTTAATCCTGATGCTTCTGCCATTTCAATAACACAAGTTTTATTATCATCTAATACACCGTATTGAGCAGTAACTTGGTTACCTAATGGCCCAGTAACAGTAACCGTTATAAATGTACCATTTGTTGCATTTACCAGTGCTTCCATAGTTCCCTCTCCGCCATCACCAACCGGTAAAGCGTGAATCTCAGCATGAGGGTAGGCTTCGGAAATACTATAAGACATATAAGAGGTGACCTCAGTAGCGGTCATACTACCCTTGAATGAATCAGGCGCTAAGACAATTTTCAATTTAAACTACCTCCTTGTAAACGCTTTCTGCTATATATTATTCTATTATATAGTTTTTATTTTATTGAAAATAGGGTTAAACTATACAAGAATATACCTTTAAATTTGTATAAAAGTGATAAAGTGGTGGGATAATGGAGATATTAACAGAAGAAGTAGCAACGCTTATTGTTGAAGAAACGGCAAAAAGAACGAAAAGCAATATTAATATAATGAATTTTAACGGCAAGATTATAGCATCGTTTGATAAAAGTAGAATCGGTAGTATACACGAAGGTGCGCGTCAAGTATTAGAGCGCGGGAAAACGGTTATATTGACTCAAGAAGATTGTGAGAAACTTCAGGGGACACAGCCAGGTATTAATTTACCTATTATATTTCAAGACGAAATTGTAGGTGTTATTGGTATTACAGGAGATCCTAAAGCACTGTTATATGTAGCAGATTTAGTGAAAATGTCGACTGAATTATTGTTATATCAAAACTATTTTACATATGAACTAGAAGGGCAAATAAGGAGCCAAGAGTTATTTATTGAAGAACTGTTGAAAAGTAATCCCTCTAATTCGTTTGTGCAATATCTAACTAAGCAACTTAACTCAAATTTATTAGCTCATAGAAAATGTATTATTATTAATTTAGAAAAACAAATATTTTCAAGAAATAGTATTGTTCGTACATTAACTAGCAAAATCGATCAGAGTACTTTCGCTTTAGCTTTTACTAATCATAATCGTATCGTTATACTGGCTTCTGATGAATCGCAAAAAGCTTTGGATGAAAAGATAGTTAGAATCTATCATGCTTTTAAATCATTAAAGTTAGCAATAAGAATGGCTTCAAGTTTACTTTTTTCAAGCTTGAATGATTTTAAAAAAGCTTATGAAGAATGTGAACTTGTTTTTATGTTGAACGATCAAACTCAATCATTGATGTCATTTGAAGATGTAGAAGAGAAAACGTTGCTTTATCAAATAGAAAGTGAAATAAGAGAAAGATATAAACATAGAATTTTAAGTGATTTAGATTCACAAAGCATAGAAACTCTAAAAAGTTTCTTCAAAAATGATTTGAACATTGCTAAAACTGCAAAATATCTCTATATACACCGCAATACGTTACTTTACCGATTAGAAAAATGCAAAATGCGTACAGGTTTGAATCCAAAAAAATATTCGGACGCTATTAAATTACAAATAGCTTTATGGTGTTAACTATTTATAGTTTAGTTGATGTATATTTCATTTGATTAGTAAATTGTAATAAGTAGCAAGGTTGTAATGTGAAAGTTTTAAATTGTGAATATCATAAAATATAGTAGACTCATTTTTTAGTAAAGTATCAAAAAAGACTTTACAAATTACACAACCGACAATATAATAACTTTAAGTTATTACTAAATAATTCTATAAAATTTATAATAAAATTCTTTGTAGATACAAAACGTTTTGTTTTCAATCAGCAATTATTAAATAATAATGGTGCCATTATTGAGTTATTAAGTGATAACTCACATCAATGTGTTATTGATGTACCATGGAATGAAAGGAAGTGGACATGATGTATAAAAAGTATTTATAAGTTTTTGAATGACTTATTGTAATAGTTTTACAAAATTATATTACACTACATGAAAATAGCCAAAACGAATTAACTTTGATAATGTACAAACATTATTGTGAATTGTTACACTGTATTGACTGAAAAACTAGTATGATAATCTCTTTGTATGTCAATTTGCCAAACGTTTATATTTTAAATAGTCACCTACTTTAGCACAATTATTGTGTTTGAACATGCCATTTTAAGTAATTTTCATACTTCAATTTGTTTAATATATCTTAATTGTAAAATGTAATTTCTCTATTTCACCTACTTTTAAATCCCGCAAAATAATAAGAGCCAGTTTAAATCAAATAGCAATTTGAAATAGAAAGAAGATAGCGTAAATGCTTTTATTTTTAACTTAGTTATACAAAAATATAATATGTGACTTATATGTTCTCATTAAAAAACAAGCTTAATAAGGTATTAAGTAGTTAAATCATCTTATCCAAAAATGGCAATGAACTGGTGATGTTAAAAGTCCCAAGCAACAAATCAATGTAGCTTGGGCTTTTTTATGTAATACAAATTATATACTTTTGTACAATAAAGAAGGCCCCTAATTAAAATTTAATAAACACAACTAAATTCTAATTAGGGGCTTTCTATAAAAAATAAAATATGTCGCAATAATACCTGAGAGCGAATTTAAAAATTACCAGGCTAGCACATTTTATAACACTAAAAAGGTGTTTAAGATTAGTATATATAATCCTTTTTGAGATAGTGAAATTGAAAGGCTACAAACTATAGTATTACTATAATATAACGCTCTCAAAATCATAACTCTACATGTTAGGTGAAAGTCCTCCTTACCTAGCAAGTAAAGACACAATCAAAATTCCTCTTGATAATTATATTTGTAAATAAATTATAGGTGAATTAGTATTTTATTTTGAAGTACCCATAGTATTTAATAGTATGATTCCAAGTGTAATAAATATAATCGAAATTACGCCTATAGTATTTAAATTTTCTTTAAATATTATCACTGAAAGAATTGTGCTTAAAACTAATCCTAAGCCTGCCCAAGTAGCATAGCTTATACTTAAAGGTAAATATTTCATAGCTAAACTAAAAAAGTAAAAACAAATAATAAAAGAAACTATAGCCGAAAGACTCGGATAGAATTTGCTAAACCCATTAGAAGCTTTTAAAGAAACAGTTCCAGTTATTTCAGTTATGATCGCGATAAATAAATATAAGTATGACATAAAACTCCTTCCTCGTAACAAATACTTTTTATTTTCTTCTTACACAATATTTAATAAAAAAAAGGCACACACTCACGTGTGTGCCTTTTAGGAAATAATACATTATGAATTCTTCTTAATTCAGCCTAACATACAAAAATATGATAGGGCAACTATTTTTCTGAGTCTCTATTTTCTGCTCTTTTGGCAATAATATCATCTTCAAATTTATCTTTTTGTGAATCGATATATTCTTTCATTCTATGTTTATTAGGAGTTAGTGTTAACCCTAGGAATTTACGTTCCCTATTAGCGTCCTTATAAAAACTAACCATCATGCAAAGAATAATTACCGAGAATGGTAAAGCTGTCATTATAGCCATATTTTGTAATGCGTTTAATCCGTTATCTCCACCAGAGAATAGTAAAATAAACGCGATAAGTGCTTGTGCAACACCCCAAATGACTTTAACTATAGCTGAAGGATTTAATGAACCAAATGTGGTTTGCATTCCTAAAACAAAAGTTGCTGAGTCGGCTGAGGTAATAAAGAATGTTGCTATCAATAATAAAGTAACAATAGATAATATAAATCCTAGTGGAACTTCATTAAAGACTCCAAATAAAGCAGTTTCGGGCGGCATATTAAAGATTTGTGGATGGTCTTTAGCCGTTTCAATACCTAAAACGCCAAATGCTGCAAACCATACTAAACTTACAAGTACTGGAGCTAACATAACCCCAGAAACAAATTCTCTTATAGAACGACCTTTTGAAACACGCGCAATAAATATACCAACGAACGGGCTCCAACTAATCCACCAAGCCAATTGGAAGAAGGTCCATTGTGTCATCCAATCATTTTTTTGTGAGTCTAAAGGCGCTGTATCAAACATATTAAATAAAAATGTATTTAAATAGTCGCCTGTGGCACTTGTGAGCATATTTAATATTAAAACTGTTGGGCCAACGATAAAGATAAATAACAAAATAATACCTGCTAACCCTATATTAGCATTACTTAAATATTGGATGCCTCTGCTTAAACCTGACCAAGCACTGGCTAAGAATAAAATTGTTACGATGACAATAATAATACCTTGTGTCACAATATTGTTTGGTATGTTAAATAAATAATTAAGTCCACCTGCAATTTGCATAGCACCAAGACCTAATGAAACCGCAACGCCTCCAATAGTAGCAAAGACTGAAATAACATCTATAATTATACCAAGTGGTCCTTCTACTTTATCTCCAAATATTGGACGTAAAGTTCTTGAAATCAATGCTGGTTCATTCTTTCTAAATTGGAAGTAAGCTAATGCTAAGGCAACAACGCCGTATACACCCCAAGCATGAAATCCCCATTGCATGAATGCACCTCTTAAAGCTTCTGTATAAGCATGTGCCGTTTTAGGATCTCCTGTAGGTGGAGATGCAAAATGGCTAATCGGTTCAGCTGCTCCCCAGAAAACTAAACCAATTCCCATCCCAGCACTAAATAACATGGCAAACCATGAAATTGTATTGAACTCTGGTTTATCTCCTGGTTTTCCCAATTTTAGTTTTCCAATGGGACTAAATATCAAGAAAGTACAGAAAAATATCATTATAGCGACAATTACCATATAGTACCAACCGAAGTATTCAGTTATCCAACCTGTAATGTTATTACCTATATTGTTGAACTGAGTAGGAAACAGGGCACCTAAAAGTACTACAGCTGCTGTTATAATAATACTAAAGGTAAAAACTGAAGAAAGTTTTTTTCCATTAAATTTTTGATTTTTATTTTCCAAACTATGTACCTCCCTATGATTGAACATAAAGAAGAATAACAAAGTTTATAAAATAAAACAACAGGCTCAACATTGTTTTAAGAATATTTTAATCAAATTTAACGTTATTTATGAACTTTATAATAATAATAAAATTATGATGTTTAAAATTATAATTATCTTGTATTCCCTTATTTATAAGGTTTTTTATTAATGAGAGGTACTATAAATGAAGTTCATATTTTAAAAACACTTTTTTTGAGCATTTTTATCTGAACCATAGTTGTTTTTATATATTATTAATACAAGCAAAAATTTTAACTGTTTACTACATCTGCTAATAACAGTGAAAAAACATTAAATAGCTATATTGTATATATATCCTAATATTATAGATAAAGTTATTTATATTTTTAATTGTAAAATACTGTTGAAAAAATTAGAGACTATATTAAAATGAGAGTGAACGTTCTCTTTTTAAGGTGGGATATAATGACAAAATTAACTAGAAAACAAGAACAATTAATCTGCAGTGCAAATCAACTTTTTGATAAACAAGGTTTTAGTGCAACAGGCATTGATCAGATAATCCAAGCATCAAATGTTGCAACGATGACTCTATATAGAAACTATAAGTCTAAAGATGACTTAATTGTCGCCGTTTTAAAATATAGAGAAGACGTGTATATGAACTTCTTAGAAAGCAACAATAATAAAACCTTAGAGCATATGATCGAGCAGCACTTAGAATGGTTAAAGAGTAAAAATACAAATGGGTGTTTATTTTTAAAAGCTATGGAAGAATTTAGACATTCAAATCAAGAGATTGTAGAAATAGTCAGTAATCATAAAATAAAGGTGGCAAAATTAATAGAAGAAAAATTAGAAAGTGAAAATTATCATAACATAAAAGATTTAGCTAAAAAGTTACTCTTTATATTGGAAGGTAGTACATCAATGATAGAACATATGGATTTTTCGGATGTTAAATCTATTACGATAAGTCTTTCAAAAGGGGTGCTAAACAATGAATAATAAAATAATTATTTCTGGGACTTTAATGATTGCCGTTACTTACGGTTTAGCAAGGTTCGCTTTCGGCTTATTATTACCTAATATTTCAAGTGACCTCAAATTAGGCAGTGGTACTATGGGTATGATAAGTTCCGCAACTTATATTGCTTACTGTCTAGCTATTGCGATTTCTACTTACTATTCAAACCAAAAAGACCCAAAGTTGTTTGTTAGTTTAGCTGGTTTAACTTCTATTTTAGGTATTTTTATCATCTCGGTGTCTCATGAAGCAGTTTTATTATTCTTAGGTGTTTTTATTGCTGGTATGAGTACAGGATTTGGTTCACCAGCTTACGGTGAGGTTGTTCAAAATAATTTGAATAAAAGCACGCAAAACAAAGCTAATACATGGATAAATGCTGGTACTGGTTTTGGTATCGTAATCTCTGGACCTATCGCGTATATATTGTCTAATAATTGGAGAATTGTTTATTTAATGTTTGGCATTATAGCAATTATCGTTTTATTAATAAATTATCTTTATATACCTAAACATACTTCTGCTATAAAAAAAATCAAAACCCAAACACAGCCATACATTTTGAAACCATTACTACAAAAAAGCATGTCTATAAACATCGCTTCTTTGATCTTAGGTTGTGCATCTGCTATTTATTGGACTTTTTCTAAAGATTATATTGCAACAGTACCTTCTAATTCAGACTTCATTACATCTTCTTTTTGGATATTGGTTGGAGTATCAGGCATCATCGGAGGATTTTCAGGTGGTTTGATTTCTAAATTTTCAATTAAAACTTTATATATTATTGTAGTATTAATGATGGCAACCTCTATTTTATCTTTAAATATTGATAACGCTAATTTATTTATTATATTTTTATCCGCGCTATTTTTCGGCAGTTCTTATGTGTTTTTAACAGGAATTTTAATGATATGGGGTATTAAAATTTTTGAAAAAGCACCCTCTTTAGGTATAGGAGTTCCATTTTTCACACTAGCTTTTGGGCAAATCATAGGCGCCATGGTTTCAGGAAATGTGATTCAAATTTCTTCTTATGAGTTGGCCTTTGCTGTATTTGGATTTTTCTCTTTAATTTCCATTATATTTATCCCAAAAGTTTGAGATTAAGGGGGAAATGGACAAAGTGCTAATAAAATTAGGTTATTTATTATTATTCATAGGTATAGAAAATTGTGAGGAAAGCACTAGAATACAAATTTCATTTTCAAAGTTAAGGACGAATCCATATAAAGGTGGATTGGTCCTTTTTATATTTAAAACATTATGATTTTGAAGACGAATAATTTTTGTATGTATTGGGACTGTGAGTTTGCATTACGACTATTTCAATGAAATCAATATATATAAAGTTTGTATTTTTGTGTAAAAAAATAAAATGTTTTCATAGTAATTTAATCAGCACCATTGAATTAAATTTGCAATATTTCTTATGCATAAAAATTATAGAATGATTACATTACGCTACCACTCTAGTTACCGTATTTAAAATGTATTTAAGAAACTATATAAATACGATAATTATAATAGTAAAGGCATTATGAAAATGGGAATTGTAATCAAGTGTTTTATTTAAAGTTTAAGCTAAGAGATACCTTAAACTAAAAAAGTAGAAAATTATACTAAGTCATGCTTAATTTATACTATTTAAAAGATAAAAATTATGTCAAATAACGAAAAAAATAATGAATTTTTATATTTTAGTTGTTATTTTTCGTTTAATATGACATACTCAATAGCAATTAGTATATCATATTAACTATTTGAGGTGATTCAGTATGACAAAATATATTTATGCATTTGATGAAGGACAAAAGTCTATGAAAGATTTACTGGGAGGCAAGGGTGCTAATTTGGCAGAGATGAAGCGCTTAGGTTTACCGGTACCTGATGGTTTTACGTTAACAACAGAAGCTTGTATAAAATATTTAGAGCATGGATCTAAGCTTTCTGATGCGCTCATGGAGCAATTAAATACACAATTAACTGCTTTTTATGAACGTACACAAAAATCATTTTCTTCGGACTCATCTTTATTGTTAGTTTCAGTACGAAGCGGAGCCAAAATATCTATGCCAGGGATGATGGACACAATTTTAAATTTAGGTTTAAACGATGACAATGTTAAAAAGTTAGCTGAAAAGACTGAAGACGCTCGTTTTGCCTATGATTGTTATCGCCGTCTATTACAAATGTTTGGCGAAGTCGTATACGGTATCCCTATGGCATCATTTGATACATATTTCAATCAATATAAAGAAAAGCATGGTTATCAAAATGATGCAGACATTCCAGCTGAAGGACTACAAGAAATTTGCGAACATTTTAAAGAAGTATATGTTGAAGAAGTTTATAAGCCATTTCCACAAGTACCCATTGACCAATTAACTGAAGCTATTGAAGCAGTGTTTAAATCATGGGACAACGACCGTGCCCGTGTATATCGTGAATTAAATGAAATACCACATGATATCGGTACTGCTGTAAATATTCAAGAAATGGTATTTGGTAACAGCGGGGAACGCAGTGGTACGGGAGTTGCTTTTACACGCAATCCAGTTACAGGAGAGTCTAAACTATTTGGAGAGTATTTATTAAATGCGCAAGGTGAAGACGTAGTGGCAGGTATCCGTACTCCTAAAGATATTGATTCATTGAGAGAGCAAATGCCACATGTACATCAACAATTTGTGGATGTTTCCAAACGTCTTGAAACGCATTATAAAGACATGCAAGATATTGAATTTACAATTGAAAATGGACAATTATATTTACTGCAAACGAGAAATGGTAAGCGTACTGCTAATGCGGCCATACACATAGCAGTTGATTTAGTTGAGGAGGGCATTATAACTAAAGAAGAAGCAGTGATGAATGTTGAAGTAAAATCTATTGATCAGTTATTGCATCCTAATTTTGATGAGCAATCACTTAAACAAGCAACTACAATTTCTAAAATTGGATTGCCAGCAAGTCCGGGAGCAGCAAGTGGTAAGATTGTATTTTCGGCAGAAAGTGCGAAAGAACAAGCAGAAAAGGGCAATAAAGTTATTTTAATGAGACCAGAAACTTCTCCAGAAGATATTGAAGGGATGGTTGCAAGTGAAGCAATCGTTACAACGCATGGTGGTATGACTTCCCATGCAGCCGTTGTAGCACGTGGTATGGGTAAATGTTGCGTTACAGGATGTTCTGATATCGAAATTAATGTCATAGATAAAGTAATTAATTATTCAGGAGGTACGTTGTACGAAGGAGATGTTATTTCCGTAGATGGCGCTAAAGGCGATATTTATTATGGTAAAGTGTCGACGATGAAAGCAGAGCGCAGTAAAGCGTTTGAACAGTTTATGTCATGGTCAGAAGATGTAGCGAGATTACAGGTTAGAATGAATGCGGAAACGCCTCAAGATATTCAAACTGGTTATCAGTTTAATGCTAAGGGAATAGGTCTCGTTCGCACAGAGCACATGTTCTTCGGCCCTGAACGTTTGGTTGAAATGCGTCGCTTTATCTTATCAGATACTCAAGATAAACGTATTGCTGCTTTAAATAAAATTCAGCAATATCAAATGACTGATTTTGAAGAAATATTAAAGTTATCTGGTCAAAGACCAACGATTATTAGGTTGTTAGATCCACCACTTCACGAATTTTTACCAAGTTCGATGGAAGAAAAAAACAATGTAGCTCAACAGTTGAATGTGTCTGTAAGAGAATTGGAACAATACATTGAGAGTTTAGACGAAGTAAATCCAATGTTGGGGCATAGAGGTTGTCGCCTTGCTATTACGTATCCAGAACTGTATGTTATGCAAGTTGAAGCTATAGTGAAAAGTGCGTTACGTCTGAAAGAACAAGGTATTGAGTGTCAACCAGAAATCATGATTCCTTTAGTTTCTACAGTGGCTGAGTTTACAATTTTAAGAGCTAAAATTGTTGAAAAGATAGAACAATTGCAACAAGAGGCTGGAGAAACAATTCAATACTTAATTGGAACAATGATTGAAACACCAAGGGCTTGCCTGATCGCCGGTGAATTAGCGATGGTATGCGATTTCTTTAGCTTTGGTACTAATGATTTAACGCAATTAACTTTTGGGTTCTCTAGAGATGATGCTGGTAAATTTATTGGTTCATATTCAGAACAAGGTGTTTTAGCAAATGACCCATTCCAAACATTAGATCAGGATGGTGTTGGTCAACTTGTCAAAATAGCTACACAACAAGCTAAATCTGTTAACCCGACTATTAAAATAGGTGTCTGTGGCGAATTAGGTGGCGACGATAAATCTATCCATTACTTTAATCAAATAGATATTGACTATGTTTCATGTTCACCATTTAGAGTTCCTGGAGCCTTGTTATCGACTGCGCAAAGTGAGGTTAAAGGTGGTCGATTACGTGTTTAATGATTCGATAGAACCACAACTCAGATTATATGTTATTTCAGATTCCATAGGAGAAACAGCGCAACGGATGGTACATGCAACGTTAACTCAATTTCCTGATGTATCACAAATTGAAATAAAAAAATTTCCTTTTATAAAAAATGACGAAGAGCTCATTAATATATTAAAAAGTGCTAAAGCACGCGCAGCAGTTGTGATAACAACATTAGTGAACCCTGAGTTTAATATTGTTGGTCAGCAATTTGCAAAAGAAGCGGGTATCCCATATGTTGATTACATGTCTGACTTAATTGGTATTATTCAGCAACGCACAAATTGTTCGCCTATTTTAGAAAGCGGAGCCTTACGTAAATTAGATGAAAATTATTTTAGAAGAATAGAAGCTATGGAATATTCTGTTAAATATGATGATGGTAAACATTTTACCAACATTGGAGAAGCCGATGCGCTTATTGTTGGTGTTTCAAGAACATCTAAGACACCACTTAGTATGTATTTAGCGAATAAAGGTTACAAAATTGCAAATATACCGTTGGTGCCAGAAGTAGATATACCTGATGAAGTTTTTAGGCATAAGGATTTAAAAGTATTTGGTTTAACTGCAAGCCCTAATTATATTTTAAACATACGTAATGAACGTGTGAAAGTGTTGGGGCTACACGGTCCAACAAACTATAACAGTATTGAAAGAATCAGAGAAGAATTAATATATGCTGAAAAGATTTTTGAAAAATTAAATGCAACAGTCATTAATACAGAATACAAATCAATTGAAGAATCAGCGTTTTATATAGAAAAATTTTTATGATTTGATGTTATTACTATTTAGAGAATAGTAAAATAAAATATTAAATCTAAAACTAAAAATACGACTGAGGTATAAACTTCATTATCAAAAAATGACTAATCCACATGATATTGGATTAGTCATTTTTATATTTAAAGGGTGTTGCCAAAACAATTTCTACCGGTTGCTTAGAAAAAATTCAAACACTTCGTTACGGCTTTAATAGAGAAGAGATTGTTACACTAAATAATTGTCTAAATACTTTGTAACAGTATAATTATTTGAATGAATTACATTATTTTTACTAATTATAATTAAATTTTTTAAGAGGAATAGATACATTAAAGATTAATTTTGTTTTGAACTATAAGCTAATCTTATGTATATAAATAATAAATTAAATTTATACTTATAGTTATAATTATGGTAATTTAAGCTATAGTTAGGTGGGAGGAAGAGCACTGTTAAATACGCTATAGTGAGGGTTGTTTATGTTTATATTTATTATCTTAGAAGTTATATTACCCATTTTACTATTAATAGTTATTGGGGCATTTTTGCAAAGAAAATTTGACTTTAAATTACAAAATTTTTCTACGTTAATTACATATTGCCTAATGCCTGCTGCTGTCTTTATAAACATTTATCATATTAAGATTGAATTTCAAGTATTTTCGCAAATTATATATTATGTAGTGATTTACAGTATTAGTTTAATATGCATAAGTCACATTATTGCAAAATTATTAAAATTAGAGGATGGCGAAGGAGCAGCTTTAAAAAATAGTATATCTTTAATGAACTCTGGAAACTATGGATTACCTGTCAGCCAATTTATATTCAGCCAAAACCCATTGGGTGTTTCTGTACAAATTTTGATTTTAGTATTTCAAAATTTATTAACTTATTCATATGGTATGTATAATTTGTTATCAGCCACAAGTTCTATCAAAGATATCGTTACTTTTTTTCTAAAACTACCTGTGTTTCACGCACTTTTACTAGGTGTTTTTTTCCAAGTATTTGAAATTAAATTACCACAATTTGCGCTAATACCAATTGAGCAGCTTTCAGATGGCTTTGGTTCCATAGCGTTACTTTTACTGGGTGCTCAATTATCAAAAATTAAATTTAAATTTTTCCATCGTGTTATTACGATTTCGTTAATAGGCAGATTACTAGTAGGCCCAATGGTTTCTCTAGCTGTTATCTATATACTTAATATTGATGGCATTATTGCACAATCACTATTAATTGCGAGTTCATTTCCAACTTCTAGAAATGCATCGACAATTGCCATGGAATATCAAGTGGAACCAGAACTTCACGCGCAAATCGTCCTTTTTTCTACATTATTTAGTATGTTAACAGTTACTGGTGTGATTTATTTGTCTTATGTTTTATTTTAAATAAATCATAAGACAATTCATATTATTAATCATTATCTTTGTATGCTTTAATGAGTTTAATTCTAGCAAAACCATAAATGACAAAACCCGTTATAATAGCAATGATTAAATTAACAAATAGATTTTTCAAGATATCTGAACTTTGTGGTAAATCAGAACCTGAAATGAGTGGTATCCAATAATTATTTAGGTTGAATACTACAAACATTATAGTTGCGAATAATATGCTACTTTTATGTAATTTTTTTAATTGCATCTTATATTGTGCCTCAGTATATACTTCTAAAGTATCTACTTTTTTCTTACGAAGTGAAGCGATTAATATGATTGAATAGATTAAGATTAATATGAAAGTTAATGTACCTAATATAGGTAGGCGATTTAGATAGCTAGTTATAAAAAAATCTGACGCACTGATGATGAGTCCACCATAAAAAATCCATGGAGAGAACCTAGCATAATCATGTAATAGTTGTTGACGTTCATATTCGTCTGTAAATCTAAAATTAGGAATTAAACGTAGAATTTTGTCATTATTCATCATGTTTACCCCTTTCGTCGATTAGTTTTATCCGCGAATCCTTTGTAATCGTAAATATTATGATGACAATTAAAGGTAGATAGGTGCTGAACTTTGTTAATATAGCAAAATTTAAACTATTAACTGCAAGGATTGGCGCAATTACTATTGTAGTCAACAGCATATAGCTTATTGCAATAATTAAAAAAATGATCCTCTTATTACGAGTTTCTCGTAACAACTTATGATAAACTTCTTGATCTTTTACCTCTATTTCCAACGGATCTGCACTAAATCTACTCATAGACATTCTACAACCTAAAACAATAAGCAATAATACCCCACCAATAGTGAATGGAGATAAAAATTCTCGTTCAATATCGAAGAAAATAGATAAATAAACGAGTGCGATAAGTGCATATAATCCGATAATATTATGTTTGGCTAGAGTTTTATCAATTTCATACTGTTGATATTCATCTGGATTGCTCATTGAACCGATGAAATTTTGATATAACCACTTATCTTTTCTATTCATATGGATCATCCTCCCAAAATAAATCATTGAGTGTAACATCTAAAGCTTTCGCTATATTAATACATAAATTCAATGATGGATTATATTTATTATTTTCAATCATATTGATTGTTTGCCTTGATACTTCAACTGTTCTTGCAAGTGTAAGTTGAGACATATGCTTGGCGTTTCGATAATGCTTAACTTTATTCATGATGAATATATCGCCACCTTGTGTGTCAAATATATGTTACATGTACAATATATACGACATTTCTAAGAGTGTCAATGTTACATATTTTAAATTTAAATAATCAAAATAACATTATGTTGTGTTTTATTAAGCGGAATAGCTAATTTGTAGAAAAGATGTAAGCGCTGGCAGTTAAATATGAGGATTACATAAATTAATGAACATAGTAAAAGTCCCACTTGATCAATGGATTAACAGTGGGACTTTTAGACGTGGATTTTATAAAGCAGTTCTTTAGAATAGTGACTTTGTAAACAGCTTATTGATAATACATGGTAGAGGTGAAAACAGCAGTGACATTGCTACGATTACGATAACTATGTGCCACATCACTGTTAAAACGAAAAGCCTGATGATGATTGATTGTGTAAATTGTTGAATCAACTTCTATTTCAAGGCTACCTTCGTTTACAATGATATATTCTTCGGAACCCATATGGTGAGGCGCTGAGTCCATTTTCCCATCGGGTTCTATTGCCATTTTAAACATTTCAAATTTCTTATGATCATCGTATGGAAAATATGGATAAATGGTAACTTTATCATCAATGATTGGCACAATGTCAGATTCATCAATAAAATCTACTGTATCATTATTTAATGATGTTAATTGTGATAAAGATAGATGAAGTCCATTGGCAATTTTCCACAGAGTTGTAATGGTAGGATTTGAATTTCCTTTTTCAATTTGACTTAACATATTTTTGCTGACTCCAGTTGCCTTTGCAACTTTCTCTAAGCTGAGTTGATGTTTCTTTCGATGGTCAGCGATGTTTTTCGCTACTATATTCTGAATATTATACAATTGCATCGCTCCTATTTACAATATAACGTACATATCGTACCATATATTGTGTTGATTTTAAAATAATTCTCTCAAGGTGGTACAGTATGGAAAATTATAGAAAAACAAAACCATTTAATTGGTTATTGTTTATAGGCATTTTATTAGTTGGAGCAAATTTACGAGCGCCTATAACTTCTATAGGTGTAGCATTACCTGATATAAAAACAGATTTAGCATTATCTAATAGTGCCGTTAGTGTAATAACAGTAGTACCTTTATTAGCATTTGCTGTAATTTCGTTATTTGCTGCTAGAACGAGTAATAGGTTAGGGCTCGAAAAAACGGTTTTTCTAGCTTTATGGTTAATATTAATAGGAATTATTGTTAGATCAGTTACAGGCGTGTCGTGGTTGTATATTGGCACTGTATTGATTGGTATAGGTATTGGTTTTGGTAACGTGCTCGCACCAGCAGTTATTAAAGCGAAGTTTTCACTGCATATTGGTATTATGACTGGTTATTATACTGTTGTTATGAATGTTTTTGGGGGCTTATCCTCATATGGAACAGCGCCATTAGTAAAAGCCTTTAACTATAATATTGCGATAAGTGTTATTGGCATAGTAACGCTTTTAACAATTATTTTATGGTCATTTCAATTAAAAGGTGAACAAGAGATGACGACCGCCATATCTGGAGAAAGTATTAATGTATGGAAATCACCGTTATCGTGGCAGATTACTATACTAATGGGGGGACAGTCGCTTATCTTTTACTCACTTATAAACTGGATGCCAGCATACCTTGCACAAAGTGGCATGTCCATCAGTGAAGCGGGTGCTTATCTATCGGTGCTTCAAATATCAATTATTCCATTTACATTTATTACGCCTATTTTTGCTACAAAAATGAAATCTCAGTTTTTATTAACTTTTATTACTGGGCTATGTTTTATAGTAGGTGTTGTAATTATGATATTTATTCCACAATTAGCAATTGTATCAACAATTCTTATTGGTATGGCGGGTGGTATTGCATTCGGTTTAGTTAACACGTTCTTTAGTCTGAGAACAGAGCATAGTGAAACAGCTGCTAAATTGTCAGGTATGGCACAATCTATTGGTTATTTATTTGCTGCAATTGGTCCATTACTATTTGGTATTTTACATGACATTACTGGTGAATGGTTGGCTTCATTATCCATTTTATTAATAACAGCATGTATTATCACGCTATTTGGTTCTCAAGCTGGTCGTAATCACACTATTGAACAAACTCTACAGAAATAACGCAAATCATTTTATAAATAATAGACTGAAGAAGATGGTAAAATTAAAGATTTTACAATATAATTGAGTTTGATAATCATTGCACTTTTAGTAATATGGATGTTTAACATTTAATTAAATTAGTAAATATTTTGAATGGTTTTATAAATCTTTCTACAAGCGAAAGTACAACGAGGTGAATTTATGCAATTAATTTTTGATCCAAGTGTAAGTACAATCTATCGAGGTGTTTTAGCATTTTTCTTTGTAGTGAATATCATATTAGCATTTTTAATTGTATTTTTAGATAGAGACAGAAGAGATGCTACGGCAACTTGGGCATGGTTGTTCTTACTTTTCGTCATGCCTATACTAGGTTTCTTTATCTATATTTTCTTTGGTAGAGGCGTACGTAAGAAACGTGAACGAGGCTTTACACATAATCAAATAGAGGATGATATGAAACGTGTAAAATCTCAATTGAGTGCATCGACAAATAAAATTAGTGATTCTGATAATCCAATCGTCAGAAAGCACAAAGATATTGCGACAACATTATTAACAAAAGAACCATCATTCTTAAGTAATGATAATAATATTGATATTTATATTGATGGTCATGATTTATTTGCTCAAATGAAAGAAGATTTACGAAATGCTAAGTCCTACATTCATATGGAATATTATGTTTTAGAATTAGATGGCTTAGGTACTGAAATCGTTAATATTTTAGAAGAAAAAGCAAACGAAGGCTTAGAAGTAAAATTATTATATGATGCAGTAGGTTCAAAATCTGTCCATAAATCAAAATTCAAAGCATTCCAAGAAGCAGGTGGTCAGGTTGAAGCATTCTTTCAAGCTAAAATCCCTTTAATCAATTTCAGAGTGAATAATAGAAACCACCGTAAAATTGTGGTCATCGATGGTATGACAGGTTATGTTGGTGGTTTTAATATTGGAGATGAATATTTAGGGTTAAATGAAAAATTTGGTTATTGGAGAGATACACATCTAAGAGTTAGAGGCGATGGTGTAGATGCATTACAGTTAAGCTTCATCCATGATTGGAACTCTCAAGCAAAACGTGAGCAGTTAGAATATAATGAAAAATATTTCCCAGAAAATGCAAATCAGGGTGGCGATGTATCAATGCAATTGGCACTTAGTGCACCAAGTGATAATTGGCATCAAATTGAATTTGGTTATATGAAGATGATTATGAATGCTAAAAAATCTATTTATATGCATAGTCCATATTTTATTCCAGATAAAGGTTATATTAATGCTTTGCGTATTGCTGCTAAGTCAGGAGTAGATGTACGTTTAATCATACCTTGCAAACCTGATCATATCTTTGTATATTGGGCGACGATTTCAAGCGTGGCTCAGCTTATACGTGATGGTGTTAAAGTATACACATACGAAAATGGTTTCATCCATTCAAAAATGATGATTATTGATGACGAAGTTGCAAGCGTAGGTTCTGCAAACATGGATATTCGTAGTTTTGAATTAAACTTTGAAATAAATGCATTTATGTATGATGAACATATTACTAAAAAACTTAAAGATGCTTTCTTTGAAGATTTGAAAGTATCACAAGAATTGACAGAAGAGCGTTATAATCAACGTTCTAATTGGATTAAATTTAAACAAGCTATTGCAAAATTAGCTTCGCCTATATTATAAATAAGAATTAATGTATCCCGAAAAGAGATAATAATTAGAATTTAAAGTAGTAGTTATCAGAAAGGTAACTGTTGCTTCAGAACATAGATAAGAATTGGGACATAAATCCTAGAAAAATAGCATTCAGATGAATTGAATTACTTCATCTGAATGCTTCTTTTTATTCAATACTTTGTATTGTTGGCTCGCTTTCTTAGGGGACAGCTTCAGCATGTAGTCTTCAGCTTGTCCTGTTCCCTCAATAGTCTCGCCAAAATACGTCGCATTTATATGATATAATTTATAAAATCATGAATTACTATAGCTAATATTAATAATAATTTATTTATTGAATAATAGAGAGGTGTGCCTATGCAGCGTGATACAAATCAATATATCTATAGACAATTATATAAACGTTTGAAGTCTGATATGCTAGCTTCTAAATACGAAAGCCATGAAAAGTTACCTTCCAAAAGAAATATGGCGAAGCATATGAATGTAAGTGTGAATAGCGTCAAAGCAGCATATGAACAATTATTAGCTGAAGGATATATTTATACAGAAGAGCGGAAAGGCTATTTTGTGGAGCCATTAGATAAATTAATCATTAACCCAGAAGCCCATAATACAATTGCTTCGTATAAAAGTGCTGCAGAAATAGATTATGACTATTCATTTTCTCATATGAGCACTGACATATCTGAATTTCCAATAGATATATGGACAAAATTAACCAAACGTGTCTTTCAAGACTATGATCATTACCTCTCATCAATTCCAAATGTAAAAGGACCAATAGAACTAAGACAATCTATTGCTAAACTCGTCTCTTATCAAAGAGGTATTCAATGTCATCCAGAACAAATAATTATTGGTTCAGGCACCAATACATTATTAATGAAATTGATACAACTCATGTCTGAAAATGTGAAGATTACAGTTGAAAATCCAGGTTATTCTAGGTTCAGGACTATATTGCAGCAAACACAAACACAAATGGTTCCTGTTTCATTAGATAATAAAGGTATTTCTATAGAAGAAATTAAAAAGGTACAACCAGATGCTATTATTGTGACACCTTCGCATCAATTTCCTATGGGCACAATTATGCCTGTATCTAGACGTATAAGCTTATTAAACTGGGCGAGTAAGACGCACAGTTACATTATTGAAGATGATTATGATAGCGAATTCAAATATGAAACGGATAATATTCCTTCATTATTTAGTTTTGATAAAAATGAACGCGTAATATATTTAGGTACTTTTTCAAAAACGTTAATGCCAGCGTTGCGTATCAGTTATATGATATTACCAGCGAAATTAGTTCGAAAATTTGAAGTACAAAATCAAAGTACAATTCCTGATTTTTCAATATTAAATGCTTTAACATTAAATTTATTGATTAAAGAAGGACACTATGAAAAATATCTAAAAAGGATGCATCAGTTATACGGTAAAAAGAGGGCATGTCTTATTGAGGAATTGCAAATGACATTTGGTAATAATATTGATATCAAAGATACGCAAGCAGGTTTACATTTTATTATTGAAGTTGTTTCACCGTATACTTATGAAGAAATTGAAGCCCGAGCTAAGGAATTTAAATTAGAGCTTTATACAATAAATCGTTTTAATGTGAAAGCGCTTCAAAATAATAGTGAGCGAAAGACATTGATTATTGGTTTCTCTAAAATCGAACAACAGCAAATACCTGAAGCGGTTCAACGTTTAAAAAAAGTAATCATTGATCCATCTGGTACCATATAATGAGTTAAACTGGTACTTTACAGAACACCAATAATATTTTAAATTTTTAGACAATAAATGAAATAACATTTGTAATTAAGTTATAGGAGGTTTCATGATGTCAGATAAATTTAATTATTATAAAAAGCAACGTGAAAAATATGTAGCACGCGGTGTAGGAAACGGAAATTTGCATGTTGCTAATGAAGCGCAAAGTGCAACCATTAAAGATGTTGAAGGTAATGTATTTATTGATTTTGCCGGCGCAATTGGAACATTGAATGTGGGACATACACATCCTGAAATTACGAAGCACTTAAAAACACAATTAGATAAATTTATACATCCAGGGTTTAATGTGATTATGTATGAAAGTTATCTAAACTTAGCACAAAAGTTAACAGAGATTACACCAGGTAGCTTTGAAAAAAAATCAATATTGCTTAATTCGGGCGCAGAAGCCGTAGAAAATGCAGTGAAGATTGCAAGAAAATACACCGGCAGACAAGCTGTCGTTTCATTTGTAAGAGGGTTTCATGGTAGAACAAATTTAACTATGTCTATGACAAGTAAAGTGAAGCCTTACAAATTCGGTTTTGGGCCATTTGCGCCAGAAGTTTACCAAGCACCTTACCCTAATATTTCTGAAAAATCTGAAGAATTATCAAATGAAGCTTATACAGACCAAATTATCAATAAATTACATGATTTCTTTATAGAAACGGTAGATCCAACTGATGTAGCTTGTATTGTTATGGAACCTGTTCAAGGTGAAGGTGGATTTATTATCCCAGATTCTAAATTTGTAAAAGCAGTCAAGCAGATTTGTGATGATAATGGTATTGTCTTCGTCGCTGATGAAATACAAAGTGGCTTTGCGAGAACGGGTAAAACATTTGCTATAGAACATTTTGATGTTGAACCAGATTTAATCACAGTTTCTAAATCATTGGCTGCAGGATTTCCATTAAGTGGTGTAGTGGGTAAATCAGAAATTATTGATAGCGCTGCGCCAGGAGAATTAGGTGGAACTTATGCTGGTAATCCATTAGCTTGTGAGGCTGCGCTTAAAGTTATTGAAATTATAGAAACAGAAGATTTAAACGGTAAAGCTGAACGATTAGGTTATAACTTAGAAACATATTTAACATCGTTGAGTGAAACGTATAATCAAGTCTCAAGAATACGACGTTTAGGTGCAATGGTTGCTTTTGAAGTGGTTAATCCTGAAACTGGTGAACCTGACAAAGCATTAACAGGCAAGCTTGTACAAGTAGCAAACGAAAAAGGTTTATTGTTGCTATCTGCAGGTATTAAAGGGAATGTCGTTAGATTCTTACCACCATTAGTTATTACAGATGATGAATTAAATGAAGGATTACGTATTTTAACTGATGTGTTTGAGACTGTGATTTCTAAAGAAGGTATCGTATAAACGACTAAACTTTATACTTTTTGATATAGGGTATGGGTAATTATAAGTATCTTATAATTAATCAATAAAAAGGAGACCTTAATATGACAAAATTAGAAGTATTTAACCCAGCGACAAATGAAGTCATCGAACGTTTAGATTATACAAGTAATGAAGATATTCAAGCCCAAATAGAACGCGCACATAAAGCATTTCAACAATGGAAAAAAATAGACGCTCACGAACGTTCTGCTAAATTAATGAAATGGGCAGAGCTTATAGATGAACATCAAGATGAACTTGCGCGTCTCATCACATTAGAAGGAGGGAAACCGCTTGCTGAAGCAAAAGGTGAAGTGACTTATGCTAATTCCTATGTAAAGTGGTATGCAGAAGAAGCAAAACGTGTATATGGTCGCACAATTCCAGCCAATGCTCCATCTAAAAAAATCATTATAGATAAATTTCCGGTAGGTGTTGTTGGTGCAATTACGCCATGGAATTTCCCAGCAGCTATGATTACACGTAAAATGGCACCAGCTTTAGCAGCTGGTTGTACAATTATTTGTAAACCAGCAGTAAAAACGCCATTAACAACGATTAAATTAGTAGAACTTGCACATGAAGCTGGATTCCCTAAAGATGCTATTTCTTATATTATTGCATCTGGTAAAGATGCGGGCGATTTATTTACCGAACACGAACTCATCAGTAAAGTGACCTTTACTGGATCGACTGCAGTTGGGAAAACATTGATAGAACAATCTGCACAACAGGTTAAAAATGTAACTATGGAATTAGGTGGACTTGCGCCGTTAATTGTGCATAAAGATGCAGATATTGATGCAGCTGTTGATGGAACGATTGCTTCTAAATTTAGAAATGCAGGTCAAACGTGCATATGCGCTAATAGGATTTATGTACATCAAGATATTGCAGAAGCATATACTGAGAAATTAATTGAAAAAGTGCACGCACTGACTGTAGGTAATGGTTTAGAAAGTGACGTGAAAGTAGGTCCTCTTATCGATGAACAAGCTGTTAAGAAAGTATTAACGCATATTACTGATGCACAGGAGAAAGGTGGGGAATTGTCTCGTAGTATTGAAGAGATTCAATCGTTAGGTGGCAATTTCTTGAAACCAGTAGTTATCTCTAACGCAAATTTGGATATGAAAGCTATGCATGAAGAAACATTTGGACCAGTCGCGCCCGTTATGACATATGAAGATTTAGATGAGGTTATCCGTATAGCAAATGATACAGAATTCGGTTTAGCATCATACTTCTTTACTAATGACTATCGTACTGGACTGAAATTCTTCAATGAATTAGAATATGGCGTTATTGGTTGGAACGACGGAGGCCCTTCTGCTGCCCATGCACCATTTGGTGGTTTGAAAGAAAGTGGTTATGGTAGAGAAGGCGGCATAGAAGGTATTGAACCATACTTAGAAACAAAATACCTTTCTATTCAAGAATAATTTTATGAATTAATGCTTAAAGTAATTTCAATTGAAATATAAACAAGGGTTGAAGGTTTAAGAAATAATGATCAAGGACAAGGTTGTAAGCACAGTGATGAAATTATATTACTGTGACAACCTTGCCTATATTATTATTTTAATTTGAAGAATGTAATGGGGTATGTTCAATGAAATCACAAAAATCACAGTTTGATAAATCAATGAATATTGTTGATGTCTTATTTCTTGCAATCGGTGCCATGCTTGGATGGGGATGGGTCGTGTTATCAGGTGAATGGGTATCAACAGCAGGTTTTGTAGGAAGTATTGTTGCCTTTTTAATAGGAGGCTTTTTAGTAATTGTAATTGGTCTTACATACGCAGAACTTGCTTCTGCAATTCCAGAAACTGGTGGAGGGTTTGTCTTTGTTAAAAAAGCATTTTCACCAGGTATTGCTTTTATTTCTGGTTGGTCAGTATTATTTGGCTATGTATCAGTGATTACGTTTGAAGCAGTAGCTTTACCCACAGTAATTGATTATGTTATTCCTTTTCAACATCAAGGATTCATGTGGAATATTGCTGGATGGGACGTGTACTTAACGTGGGTGCTAATTGGTTCTGTGGGAAGTATTGTCTTAACATCATTAAATTACTTTGGTGTTAAACCTGCAGCGATAATGCAGACGGTCTTTACAATATTTATTGTTTCAGTCGGTTTGCTACTCGTTTTTGGTGCTGGATTTAATGGTAATTTCAGTAATTTAAAGCCATTTGAACATGGTGTAGGTGGCACAATGTCCGTGTTGATGATGATTCCTTTCCTATTTGTTGGGTTTGATGTTATACCACAGATTGCTGAAGAGGTGAAAGCACCTTCTAAAAAAATTGGTGGTATTTTAATCTTATCTATTATTGCATCTGTGATTTTTTATTTACTTATTGTTTTTGGTGTCGCAACAGGATTATCTCCAAAAGCACTTGGCGCAAGCAGTCTAGCTACAGCTGATGCAATGGTAAATCTTTTTGGGCATAGTGGATTTGGCGTTTTACTCGTGCTGGGTGGCGTCGCCGGCATTATTACCAGTTGGAATGCATTTATTATAGGTGGTAGTAGAATTTTGTATGCTATGGCTAAAAACAAAATGATTCCGCAATGGTTTGCTTATATTCATCCTAAATTCAAAACACCAACACACGGTATTTTATTTTTAGGCGTACTTGCATTTGTAGCCCCGTTATTAGGAAGACCAGCACTTTCATGGATTGTTAATGCTGGAGGTATTGGGGTCGTATTAGGCTATTTATTAGTAGCAATTTCATTTTTAAAATTGCGTAAGACACAGCCTGATTTAGAAAGGCCATACCGTATTAGAAATGGTAGAGTTGTAGGTATTATTGCAGTTGTACTTAGTATTTTGTTTATAATTATTTATCTTCCTGGCATGCCTTCATCACTTGCTTGGCCGGCAGAGTGGTTAATCGTATTAGCATGGTACTTTGTTGCTTTTGTTCTTTATTTTACTCAAAAGAGAAAGGTGACAACAAACCGACAAGTGCCAATACAAGGTGAAAATCAATCTAATTAGCATTGAATAAAAATAGGTGACTAGATTTCTATAAGCTAGGTTTAAGTAGCGATAGAAATTTAGTCACCTTTTTTCTTTTCACAGATGAAGCATTGATAATAAATAGATTGTTACTTAGCGCTTAATGAATAATATAAAATTATAATCTTTAACTAGCTATATTGATACGTTGATCTCCGGGTTTAATCCATTGTTTATTTAAGAAGAATTTATATAATATAAAGCTGAGGCATGAAGGTAGTAAAATATGGAATACAGCTATCAGTAACCATGTTTGAAGCGAACCACCCATCGTATTAATCGTCATAATTTGACCTATAAAACCACTTGTGCCCATCCCTGCGCCTGCAGGATTATTCGTCATCGGGAATAGCGTCGTCATAATTGGTGCAGCAATTGCGCTTGTAAGTGTTGGAGGTAAGAGAATCATTGGATTTTTAATAATATTTGGAACTTGTAACATGCTCGTTCCAATACCAATAGACAGTAAGCCGCTCCAACCATTATCTTTATAACTATTGACTGCAAATCCTACCATTTGGGAAGCGCAACCGATAGTGGCTGCACCAGCAGCTAAGCCGCTTAAATCAAGCATCAAAGCAAGCGCTGCGCTAGAAATAGGAGCTGTTAAGGCTAGGCCAAATATAACGGATACGACTATCCCCATAATCAATGGTTGTTGTTCTGTTCCCACAATAATCACTTTACCTAAACCAGTCATGAACTGATTTAAAGCTGGACCACATAGTTTTGCTATTGCGCCACCAACTACAATGGTAAGCAAAGGGGTAATGATGATATCAATTTTTGTCTTACCAGCGTAAATTCTACTTAATTCAACGACAATAAGTGTTGCGATATATGCACCTACAGCACCACCGCCAAATGTGTCATAACCAAGCGTCCCAACGATAACACAAGAAAAAATAACTAATGGTTTGGCGCCGAGTCCATAAGCTATAGCAACACCGATTGCTGCGCCTGTTACGGACATAGCTACCTTGCCTATTTCAGATAAGAAAGATAAATTAAGTTGTGGTATTAATGTTTGACTGCCTAATGTTTCTAAAATAAGTCCAATTATTAATGAACCAAATAACCCAAGTGCCATAAAGCTTAAAGCTTCAATAACCCATCTATGTAAATGATTTTTCATTAAGTATGCTCCCTATTTTTTAAATAAAGTTATTTTATAAATTAATATTAGTATATAGATAGTTTTCAGTGTTGGCTAGTTTATTTAGAAATTTATACAGATATTAGTATGTACAAAGAAATAATAAATCGCACTATAATAAGTGAATAGGGGAGTATATATAAATGACTTTAGAGTTGATATAAGAATTACAAATGCTTCTAAGAAAGCTTTATGGAATCTGTCATTACAAAAGTGATTATATGTAACTAAAGCTCACTTAGTAAATTGAAAGTATTATTGCAATGAAAATTGAGGCTGGGACACAAATATAACGTCCCAGCCTCAGAAAGCTTAATTATTTAATTTATATAGCGATACGTGTTATGAAACTATAAGAATGGATACTTAGTTTTTGTTAACAGAAGCATCATAGATAGATTCAACTGTTTCGCCTAAAATTCTATCGAACTCTTCATCTGATTGATTTACATTTAAATCATTGATAAGTGCACGAGAGAAGCTTGCTATTAAGTCTTTGTTCTGTTTAAGTACTTCATTTGCATGTTCTCTGCTATAACCACCAGATAATGCAACGACACGAACAACGTTTGGATGATTAATTAGCGGTTGATATTGGTCTGCCTTAGTAGGGATAGTTACTTTAAGCATTACTAATTGGTCATCATTTAATTTATTTAATTCTTCTAAGATAGAATCAGTTAAGTAAGCTTCGATTTCTTCTTTGTTTTCAGCATTAATATTAACTTCAGGTTCAATAATAGGAACTAAACCTGCAGCAATGATTTGTTTAGCTACTTCAAATTGTTGTTTAACTACTAAATCAATACCATCTTTATTAAGTTCTAAGATATTAGAACGCATTTTAGTACCAAAAATTTTATGTTTGTTTGCACGGTTTAATAAGTCGTCTAACTCAGGCATTGGTTTCATTAATTGAACGCCATCTTTTTGTTCATCTAAACCTTTATCTATTTTTAAGAATGGTACGATACCTTTATCTGCAAGGTAGTCACCAGTATGTTTACCTTCTACTTCACGATCCATCGTTTGTTCGAAAAGGATTGCACCAACAATTTTATCAGAGCTAAATGAAGGCGATGAAACAATACGTGTACGCATGTCATGAACGAGTTTGAACATTTCGTCTTCACTATTGTATTGATCTTCAGTAACACCATAGTCACTTAACGCTTTAGGTGTACTACCACCACTTTGGTCTAATGCTGCAATGAATCCTTTACCATTTTTTACTTTGTCAAATTGTTCTTTATTCATTCTTACCACTCCTTTTACTTTATTCAATTAATAGTATGATAAAAAACTGTCTGAAACGCAAGTTGTAGGCACCTTATATAACTAAATATAATAAATTTTCTATCTATTATAAAAAATGCGTAATAATAACTGTAACTATTTTGTAACGGATATTAAAAATATAGGCGTTGGGTTATAGAAAGCGTCCTTTTCATTATAAATACGATGATATACTCCTTCATCAAAGTGTATATGATTAAAACCTAATTCTTTAAGTATTTGAATATCATATTGAGGCCGGGGTTGGTGATTAATTGAGATGCTCTGCTTAATAGCTTCACTTTCTGCTAGCATGTCTTTACCAAGCGTGTCATGCGCATGGTTTGATCCAATAGATTCATAAGACTCAAATGAATCTTTGCCATAATCAGCATCAATATTTATCAATTTACCCTGTGGTTTTAAAACGCGTAACCACTCTTTATAAGCACCTTTTGTATCTGGTAGGAGCCAAGTTACATTTCTTGAAATAACTATATCAAACGTTTCATCTTCAAAGTTTAGATTTTCAGCATCCATAATTTTAAAGTCTATATTTTGTTTGAAGTGTTGTGCATTTGCTTTAGCATGTTCTATCATCTCTGGTGAAAGATCTATACCAGTGACTGCCCCTCCATGCTGAGTACATAAGATTGCTAAAAAACCAGCGCCAGTACCGATATCTAAAATTTTCATGTCTTTATATATAGGGGCGATTTGATTGATTTCATTAATCCAAGTTAATGCATGTTTACTCTCTAATTCTGCTTGTTTATTTTCGCCAAAAGAGCCAGCACGTTTATCCCAGTAATTAACAATTTGTGATTTCTCCATTTGTAGTACTCCTTTATTCAATTCAATTATAAAATGTCTTACCTTATTATAGAATATTTGTACGAAAAAGTGAGTTAAGACAATTAAAACATTTAAATTTTGCATATTATTACCAATAACGACATTCATTTTACCTAATTAAAAATTTCTGATTTTATATTTTTTTGGTATTAAGAATTTTGGATTTTAATAATAATTAATTCTAATTTTTTGAATTCATAGAAAAAAATAAAAACAAATATTTATGCATTATTTAAGTATAAATATCCAATTATAAAAATTGTAAGATTCATTAATTACGTTAAATTTAAACTTAACACTGTGATTGTGCCAATTTTCTTATGATGGAAAGATGTTCATATTATATAATTATTCATATTTTGGTAAAAGTATTTTTGAATGTAATTTGCATTATTATTTAAAGTTCGTTAGGCTCATGTTTGTGAATTAATATTTTGTTTTGCTAACGTTTATTTATTTTAGCAACTTATACATAATAAGAAAATTAAGTTCAGGGGTGTTCAAAAATGGAAAAGAATAAAGTCATGGATTGGACGACCTTTATAGGATCATCGATAATTTTACTTATTGCAGTAATTCCTATGATGGTCTTTCCAAAAGCCAGTCAAGACATTATTACTAAAATGAATGATGCTGTTTCTAGTACAATAGGTTCTATATATTTACTGATTGGCTTAGTAACGTTGATTTTCGTATTATACATAGCTTTTGGTAAATATGGCAATGTAACTCTAGGTAAAGCAACAGATAAACCTGAGTTTAATAATTTTAGTTGGGCAGCAATGCTGTTTTGTGCAGGGATTGCTTCTGATATTTTATACTGGGGTATCATTGAATGGGCGTTTTATTATCAAGATCCTCCACACGGAGTTAATGGTATGACAGATAGCGCACTTAATTATGCTACGATGTACGGCATGTTCCACTGGGGGCCAATTGCATGGGCGACATTTGTGTTACCGGCACTTTGCATTGGTTATCTTGTATTTGTGAAGAACAAACCAGTTTATAAAATCAGTCAAACTTTACGTCCTATATTAAAAGGTCAAACAGATGGTATTGTCGGAAAAATAGTTGATATTGTCTTTATTTTTGGTTTGTTAGGCGGAGCAGCTACATCATTAGCTTTAGGCGTGCCGATGATTACAGCAGGAATAGAGCGTCTTACAGGAATAGATGGAGATAATATGCTCATGAAGAGTGCTATTTTATTAATTATTACAGCTATATTTGCTTATAGTTCTTATTCAGGTTTGAAAAAAGGTATTAAAGTTTTAAGTGATGGAAATGTGATCTTATCATTTATATTACTTGGATTTGTGTTAGTTGTTGGTCCGACTATATTTATAATGGAAACAACAATCACTGGTATGGGTAACATGTTTAAAAACTTTTTCCAGATGGCAACATGGATTGAACCTTTTGGTGGTATAGGGGGACGTGAAGAAACAATGTTCCCTCAAAAATGGACGATATTCTATTGGTCTTGGTGGATAGTTTATGCACCATTTATTGGATTATTTATTGCACGTATATCAAGAGGTCGTACACTAAAAGAACTTGTTTTAGGTACATTAATATATGGTACATTAGGCTGTATGTTATTCTTTGGTATTTTTGGAAATTATGCAGTGTATTTACAAATAAGTGGTCAATTTAATGTTATTGAATTCTTAAATTCACATACTACTGAAGCTACAATAATTGAAGTTTTACATCATTTGCCGTTTCCAAATTTAGTTATTATTTTATTCTTAATTTCAGCTATTTTATTCTTAGCAACAACATTTGACTCTGGTTCTTATATTTTAGCTGCAGCATCACAGAAAAAAGTGATTGGCGAACCATTAAAAGCCAATAGATTATATTGGGCATTTGCATTGTGCTTGTTACCATTTGCTTTAATGTTAGTGGGTGGCGAACGTGCATTAGATGTATTGAAAACAGCTTCTTTATTAGCCAGTGTGCCAGTATTAGTTGTTTTTGTAATGATGATGATATCCTTCTTACGGACATTGTCTGAAGACCGACTCAAATTGGAACATCGCGCTGATAAATATAGGGAAGTAGAACGTCGTTCATTAAGAATTACACAAGTGAGAGAGAAAAAAGAAGACGACAATTTATAAAAGGAAAAATAGCTGCCGACAGCATGTCGGCAGCTATTTTTTATAAGCTTTACTAATTAAATAAAAAGGGAATACCTGTAATATTGAACGAGCTTAAAATAAATATATTGAGCAAGAATGAAGGTGAATCATTAACAGAATAAGTAATGTGATCTTTATTATTATAAATCCGAAAACTTAGTCTTCTCTGTGCGTTTCCTCTGGTATGGGGAAGTATTTAAAGATTTCGCCACTTTCAAGCGCATCACTTAATTGATCTAACCATTCATAATAGGGCAATGTATCAACGAGTTGCTGTTTAGTTTCAACTGCTTCACTCTTAGTAGCTTCATCAACGTTTTTATCATTAATGATTTTATCTAACATTGCAACTGAATCATGAACTGCTTCAGCGTTAATGACAATTTCTCTCCTCCATTTTCGAGTGAAAAAATTTCTGAAGAAATTAAAGAAATCTTTTTCAGCTATGAAATGCTGTTTTCTACTTCCACGTGTAAATTGTTGTTTTACGATATCAAATTCTTGGAGTCTTTTAACGCCAGCACTCATACTCGGCTTACTCATTTGTAATTGTTCGCGCATTGCGTCCAACGTCATACTATCTTCGAAAAGCATAGTTCCGAATAAATTTCCGACACTTCTATTGATGCCATATAAATCCATTGTCTCACCAATTGCATTGATAACAATGTCTTTGGCTTCGTCTAATTGATTTTCAGGGTTATTAGAATGTACCAATGTGTACACCTCCGATTAAATTTTTTAAGTTCAAGTTAAAAAGGTCAATTGATCTAAGAATTATAGATACCAGATCATAATTGAAAATGAGTGTGTAATATTTGAACTCGTTTGACACCCTTTCAACTACTATGCTAACATAAACTCTATAAAATTCGTTAAATAAAAATTTAACAAACTTAACGGAGGTAATTTTAATGGAACTTGTAAAAAATTTATCTCGCCGTCAATTTATTGATGGTGAGTGGGTTGAAAGCTCAAATAAAGAAACAAGAAAAATTATTAATCCATATAATCAAGAAGTGATTTTTGAAGTTGCAGAAGGAACAGCCGATGATAGCGAGCGTGCAATATTGGCAGCTAGACGCGCATTTGAAGATGGCGAATGGGCTAACGAAACAAGTGAAAATCGTGGTAAGAAAGTGAGAGCAATCTCTGACTTAATCGTTAAACATCGTGAAGAATTAGCTAAACTTGAAACGTTAGACACTGGTAAAACGTTAGAAGAATCTTATGCTGATATGGACGATATTGCTAATGTATTTAATTTCTTTGCTGGACTAGCAGACAAAGATGGTGGTGAAATCATAGATTCACCGATCCCAAATACAGAAAGTAAAGTCATAAAAGAACCAGTTGGTGTTGTTACGCAAATCACGCCATGGAATTACCCTTTACTTCAAGCATCTTGGAAAATAGCACCTGCATTAGCTTCAGGATGTTCATTAGTTATGAAGCCGAGTGAAATTACTCCATTAACTACTATTCGTGTATTTGAATTGATGGAAGAAGTTGGCTTCCCACAAGGTGTTATTAACCTTGTACTAGGTAAAGGTTCAGAAGTAGGCGAGCCCTTATCATCACATAAAGAAGTGGACCTAGTATCATTTACTGGTGGTATTCAAACAGGTAAACACATTATGAAAAATGCGGCAGATCATGTAACAAATATTGCTTTAGAATTAGGCGGTAAAAATCCAAATATTATATTTGATGATGCTGATTTTGATTTAGCAGTAGATCAAGCATTGAATGGTGGATTTTTCCATGCAGGTCAAGTTTGTTCTGCAGGAGCAAGAATTATCGTGCAAAACGATATTAAAGAAAAATTTGAAGCAGCACTTATAGAAAGAATAAAAAATATTAAATTAGGTAACGGTTTTGACGAAGATACAGAAATGGGACCAGTCATCTCAGCCGAGCACCGTGAAAAAATTGAAAACTATATGGAAGTTGCTAAATCTGAGAATGCAACGATTGCAATTGGTGGGAAACGCCCTGAACGTGAAGATTTACAATCTGGTTTCTTCTTTGAACCAACAGTTATTACGGATTGTGATACGTCAATGCGTATTGTACAAGAAGAAGTGTTTGGACCTGTTGTAACGGTTGAAAGTTTCACAACTGAAGTAGAAGCAATCGAGCTTGCTAACGATTCAATTTACGGATTAGCAGGTGGCGTGTTTACAAATGATGTTGGAAAAGCAGAACGCGTAGCAAATAAATTAAAAATGGGTACCGTTTGGATTAACGATTTCCATCCATATTTCGCACAAGCACCATGGGGCGGATATAAACAATCAGGTATTGGTAGAGAGCTTGGTAAAGCAGGATTAGCTGAATATCAAGAAGAAAAGCATATTTTACGTAATACCAATCCAGAACCAGTCAATTGGTTCGGTAAAGCATAACTAAATTATAAATATATAAATAAAGAAGGCTAAATAACATTTAATAGATTCAGGAGGCAGTATAACTATGAAAGAATCATATGATTATATCATCATAGGTGGCGGTAGCGCTGGTTCAGTACTAGGCGGCCGTTTAAGTGAGGACGTATCAAATAATGTACTTGTATTAGAAGCGGGGCGTAGTGATTATCCATGGGACTTATTAATACAAATGCCAGCAGCTTTAATGTATCCAGCTGGTAATAAATTATATGATTGGATTTATGAAACAACGCCAGAACCACATATGGGAGGCCGTAAAGTTGGCCATGCACGTGGTAAAGTTTTAGGCGGTTCAAGTTCAATTAATGGTATGATTTATCAAAGAGGGAACCCAATGGATTATGAAAAATGGGCCAAACCTGAAGGTATGGATTCATGGGATTATGCGCATTGTTTACCATATTTCAAACGACTAGAAACAACATTTGGTTCTACGAAAGACGACCCTTATCGAGGGCATCACGGTCCAATCAAGTTAAGACGTGGTCCAGCTGATAATCCATTATTCCAAGCATTTTTCAATGCTGGCGTTGAAGCAGGTTACAATAAAACACCAGATGTAAATGGTTTCCGTCAAGAAGGCTTTGGTCCATTTGACAGTCAAGTACATAATGGTCGTCGTGTATCAGCTTCAAGAGCATATTTACATCCAGCGATGAAACGTAAAAACTTAGAAGTACAAACACGTGCTTTTGTTACGAAATTAAACTTCGAAGGTAATAAAGTTACAGGAGTAACATTTAAGAAGAATGGTAAAAAGCATACAGTTAACGCGAAAGAAGTTATCTTATCTGGTGGTGCAATTAACTCACCACAATTATTACAATTGTCAGGTATAGGTGATTCTGAACACTTACGTTCATTAGGTATTGAACCTCGTATTCACTTACCGGGTGTTGGTGAAAACTTTGAAGACCATCTAGAAGTTTATGTGCAACATGCATGTAAGCAGCCAGTATCAATGCAACCAAGTTTAAATAAATTGAAGATGCCATTTATTGGTTTACAATGGATTTTAGGACGTAAAGGTGCAGCTGCATCAAACCATTTTGAAGGTGGTGGCTTCGTTCGTTCTAACGATGAAGTAGATTATCCAAACTTAATGTTCCACTTCTTGCCAATCGCAGTAAGATACGATGGTACAAAAGCACCAGCTGCGCATGGTTATCAAGTACACGTCGGCCCTATGTACTCAAATTCTCGTGGTCACTTGAAGATTAAATCAAAAGATCCATTTGAAAAACCAGAATTTGTATTCAACTATTTATCTACAGAAGAAGATAAACGCGAATGGGTTGAAGCGATTAAAGTGGCAAGAAATATCTTGAAACAAAAAGCATTAGATCCTTTTAATGGTGGAGAGATTTCACCGGGGCCTGAAGTACAAACAGATGAAGAGATTATAGAATGGGTTAAACGTGATGGCGAGACTGCTTTACATCCATCATGTAGTTGTAGAATGGGGCCTGCTTCTGATGAAATGTCAGTTGTAGATCCAGAAACATTCAAAGTTCATGGCATGGAAAATTTACGTGTGGTAGATGCTTCAGTAATGCCACGTACGACAAACGGTAATATCCATTCACCGGTACTAATGATGGCAGAAAAAGCTTCTGATATTATTCGTGGTAAAAAACCATTAGAACCAGAATACATTGATTTCTATCGTCACGGTGTACATGATAAAAACGCTGGTACAGTTAAATAAATACCAGATACTTAGTTTAATATAGATGATTTTGTGGCTGGGACAAATTTTAATTGTCTCAGCCTTAATCATTAAACCCGCTTCTCTAAAAAGTCATTTCTAAATTTATTAAGTTAACGGTTTTATGCAATAACTTCAACTCAGCTAACCTTTTATACCTATCAATGCTAGTCATCTTTGGCGGGTAGCGATGACGAAATCTAATTTGCTTAAACAGATTTCTGTCCCATTCCTAAGATATCATTTATTGAATGATAGATGATTTGGTTACACGTAGTAAAGGTTTGCTGTTAACTATAAAAACTATAATCAAGTAATTTATATACAAGAAAGAGCCCGGACTGTCCGGGCTCTTTCTTTGTTTAAGGTGTGACTTATGCATGGCACTAGCATAGCTTAATTAAGCCCTAATGAAATGAGCTGTAATTAAAGTTAGATTGCTATAATACACTAAGGTAAATTAATTATGCTTTTTACCTGTAATTAAATCTGCAATTGCTTTAGAGCCTTCACCTTTTTCTAATGAGCAGAACTCATTATAGAATTTATCGATTTTATCCTTATAATCTATAGCGACTTGATCTAAGTTTTTTAGATCTTCTGTTAACTGGTAAGCATCTTGATGGATAGGACCAGGTAGGTCTTTGTGATAATCAAGATAGAATCCGCGTAAATCTTTACCGTACTTATCTAAGTCATAAGCAAAGAAGAATTGTGGTCTTTTAAGTACACCATAATCAAACATTACAGAAGAGTAATCAGTGATTAGGCAATCTGAAATTAAATACAATTCAGAGATATCACTATAGTTTGATACATCAATTGCAAAATCTTCATAACCACGTAAATCTAATGCATTAGAAATGAGGTAATGCATTCTTAGTAATACAACATATTCATCACCTAATTGTGCTTGTAGGTTATCTAGATCAATTTGTAAGTTGAATAGATACTTACCTTTTTTGACGAACTCATCATCTCTCCACGTTGGTGCATACATAATAACTTTCTTATCTGCAGGTAAGTTTAGATTTTCTTTAATTTGTTGAATGTATCCTTTATCATTTGCGTGATTCACCAATACGTCATTTCTTGGATAGCCAATTTCAAGAATTTGTTCTGGATTCATCCAAAAAGCAGTTTCGAATATTTTGGACGAATAAGCATTAGGTGAAACAAGATAATCCCAGCGACTTGTTTCTTCTCTGAAATTACGTTTGTAATTATCAGTGGTCGTACCAGGCATACGAATTACTTTCATATCATTTGCTAGACGTTTCAAAGGTGTTCCATGCCAATTTTGAATATAGACTTGGTTAGGTTTTTTATTTAAGTATAAAGGTAATCTTGCGTTAGTTACCCAATACTTAGCTGTTGAATAAGCATCATAATACTCTTTAGAACCTTTTTTTACTTTTTTAGCTGGACCAGGTAAGTGAACTTTAGAAGGGCTTTTGAAGACCCATATAAATTCATAATTTGGGTGATGTTTCATCATATATTCATAAATATATTTAGGGCTATCACTATAATTTTTACCGGCGAAGGCTTCGAATACAATTCTATTGCTTTTTACTTTATCTTCGCTATCTGTTAATTGATACAGCGCACGATGTTTATTTTTTCTACGTAAAACAATATTTTTAACTAAACGTGCTTGCTTTCTGAACTGGTTCACTTTAAAAGCAGAATTACGTTTATTCAACATCAGCATTAATGATTCAATCATAAATAATGGTTTTTCATTTTTAAATATTGTAGGTAGTAATTCACGCGTAACTTTTGGAAGTAATTCACTATTGTTTTCGTAACGTTCAGGTAATTTTCTTAATGATGGTTCAAAAGAACGTTTGAATAAATTTTTCATTTTATTTTTAATAAACACTTTGTTTGCTTTTAGTGGCGCACGTTTAACAGAATCTGAAAAACTATAGACATAATCGTTAAATATAATGCCAAAGTCTTGTTGGGATAATGCTGGTTTTAAAAATGGATCGTAGATTTCTCCTTTAATATAGAAAGGAAATTGGCTGATACGAACAAAATCATTAGCATATTTAATGAATTCTAATATAAATGACCAATCAACAAAGATATTTAAATCTTCGTTAAATTGTAGATTGTGTCCACGTGCGATTGCCGTTTTGAAAACAATATTACAAACCGTTTGTTTACGTAAAAATTGGTTTGATTTTGTTTTTGTATTTAAATATTCTGTACGTACTAAATTTTGATCGACGTATTGAGGAATATCTAAAGTAAAAGAATGAATAGGCGCAATTAAAGCATCAAAACTATTCAATTTCTTCATATAAAATGATAAAGCATAAGAAGCTAGGTAATCATCCGAATCAATAAAAATGAAGTAAGGTGATTCAACTTCTTTAAGGCCAATGTTTCTAGCATGTGCATGGCCAGTATTATGTGGTAAATCTATTACTTTAATGGGGATATCCCATTCTTTAGTAGTTGCTGTCGCAATTTCTTTAGAATTATCAGTTGAACCATCATTAACTAAAATGAGTTCAAAATCTTGGAATCTTTGTTTTTTAAGACTACTCAAACATCTTTCGATATAATCTTCTGAGTTGTAATAAGTCACTATGACTGAAATGGACTTCATTATGTTCCCTCTTTTTTTAAATTTTCTCTATATTTTTATACAAGGTAAAATATTAACAAATTTCAATCGTAAATATCAACTATTAATATATTGGTAGAAAGACTGATTTTGTAAAATAATGCTCTAAGAATTAAAGTATAGGTATTTTTTGGCAATTGAACCTAAAGTACATATTGTAGCATGACTTAAAAGCATAAATAAAAACAAACGAGGTTTGATACTTATACAAAAAAATTATGAATAATTTCAGTGCTTTTTTCGATTATTTATTTTTTAAAGGATGCTACTAATATATTTTACTATAAATTTACAAATAATATAGTGTGTAATTAAAATTTAAAATATATCAAACGCATACATTAGAGAGAATTCTCATTTTTTATGAAAAAATAAATATTTTTAGTGTGAAGAGGTATTAATTAAAGCTAGAATATGAGAAAGAAATATTATAAATAATTGAGGAGTGAGATATTATATCTATTAGAAAAGCGAATGCTCAAGAATTAGAAGTGATTAATCAAGTGATACCAGAAGTATTTAAAGAATCAGTAACTGTGGATTTTAATTTGAGTGATGCTTTAATGCGTACGATGTCTAAGCAATTACAAGAAGAAGGCGCATCGTATTTTGTTTATGGTGAAGGTGAAGTTGTACAAGGTTTTGTCCTTATTGATAAAAAAATAGATACTTTTGAACAGAAGGAATACGGTTTTATTTATGAATTATATGTATTCGAAGATTATAGAAAACAAGGTATAGCTGAGAAATTAATTCATTTTGTTAATGATTACTTTAAAAAACATAGCGTCAATGAAGTAAGGCTTAACGTATATGCAGAAAACGTGGCGAAACAATTATATGAAAAAATAGGATTTCGAGAAAAAACTATTACAATGTCTATTGATATCTAGATATAATTATTCAAAAATTTGTGTATTTTTTAAATAAAAATAGTTTTAAATTGAGTTGGGAAAATAAATGATTATTTAGAAGCACGTCATCTCTTTATGAAAAAATTTATACATATAAACACTGATTGTAATAAGGTTTTAAAATGTTTTGTTGTATTATGAAAAATATTAATAAACAAAAGATTTGTAAAAGTGGTCAAATTGAGTATAATTTGATTTTGTTAAAAATAATTAAGGAGTAGAAAAGAATGACAAATAATAATTTTGAAGATATTTTAAACAATAGAAAATCAGTGAAAGTGTTTGACGAGCAATTTAAAATCCCTAGAGAAGAAATGGACGAAATGATTCAAAAAGCAACGAAAGCCCCATCCTCTGTTAATATGCAACCTTGGCGTTTTCTAATAGTAGAAAGTGAGGAAGGTAAAGACAAATTACGTCCACTAATTCGTTTCAACACACGTCAAAATGACACATCCTCAGCAATGGTAGTTATTTTTGGTGATATGCAAAGCCAAACTTACGGCGAAGAAATTTATGGTAATGCTGTAAAACACGGTTTTATGCCTGAAGAAGTGAAAGATGAAATGTTAGATAAAGTGGTAGCACTTTATGATAGTGCTCCTAAAGCGCAAATGAATGATATCGTTAAAATCGATAGTAGTTTAGCTGCAATGCAATTTATGTTAGTTGCGAAAGCGCATGGTTATGATACAAATCCAATTGGTGGATTTGAAAGTGATCAAATAGCTGATGCGTTCGATATTGATGCAGAACGTTATGTACCGGTATTGATTGTTGCTGTTGGGAAAGCAAAGAACCCAGCTCATGATTCATATAGATTACCTACTGAAACTGTAACGCAATATGTTTAGCCAATAGTTCGGCTATATTACTGGCATTTAAATCATTTATTTAGTTATATTTGAAAATAGCATCATCAAAAAATATTAGATACTAAAGACGTGTGCAATTTTATAAGTTGGCTAATATTTAAAAGTACTTGTTTTAAGATTTTTGGCTATTCGTCAACCTTATATCATGCTATGGGTGAGTGTATGACATCATTATGTTAAAGATGATTTCATATACTCACCTTTTTTATATAATAAAATGTAAAATTTTTGTTTATTATTGAACTGTATTACAAGAAAAACTATACTAATAATTAATGTAAGCGTATGTATAACAAAATTTTTGATGAGAGGGAGTCAAACAAGATGAAGTATCGTATACTATTAATTTTATTGATTTCACTTTTTTTAACGTTATGTATATTTTGTTTGTCAGATCAAAGGAATTTAACTCAAAAAGCATCTTTTTATGCAGTGGGTGATAATTTAATACATCCAGTTGTATATCGTGATGCTTTACAAAGCAATGGTGATTTTAATTTTGAACCTATGTATGAATCGTTACAGAAAGAAATACAAGCTGCGGATATTGCCTATATAAATCAAGAATCACCAATTGGTGGAGATGAAAAAGGGCTTTCTGGTTTTAAGCAGTTCAATACACCTAGTGATATTGCAGAAGATGTTATGAACACAGGCTTCAATGTAGTTAATGGTGCTAATAATCATGCTCTAGATCAAGGTACTGATGGATTATTAAATGAGATTGAGTTGTGGGAACATTTTAAGCATGTTTTTTATACAGGCACATTTAAATCTCAAAAGGACAGAGATACGATTCCCACATTTAACAAAAATGGTATTAAAATCGCAATGCTAAGTTATACATATGGAACGAATGATATTAAACCGGAAAATAAATATCAAATTAACTACTTTAATGAGGAACAAATCAAAAAAGATGTAGCAAAAGCTAAAGAACAAAGTGATATGGTTATGGTATCGGCACATTGGGGTAATGAAGGCAAACACGAGCCTAATGCACAACAGAAAAAATATGCCAAGGTTTTTGCTGATGCAGGTGTCGATGTAGTAATCGGCACACATCCTCACGTGATTCAGCCAATCCAATGGGTGAAGGGCGACAATAATCATCAAACATTGGTTGCTTATTCCCTGGGAAATTTCTTGAATGGCCAATCTACTGGTAATGAAAGTAATGCGCTAGGGGGCAATCTTCAGTTTAATATTGAAAAACAACCTAAAGGTATAACAATCAAAGATGTAAAATGGAAGTCATTAGTAACACATTATGACATTGCGAATCCGCTTGATAGTAATACTAGACAAAATTTCAAAATGTATGCACTGGATGATTATAGTAATAATAAAGCTAAAAAGCATGCCCTGAATTCAAAACCAAAGAATGAAATGACCAAAGACAAATTGGAAGCTATTACGAAAAAAGTCATAGGTGATCGGTATCTAGATGACAGTAGTTATTAAACATATAAAACCCTGAGCCATTAAATTATGGTTCAGGGTTTTTCGTCTATTACTTAGTAACTTTTTTAGCTAAATCCGTAATATATTTAAAGAAATTATCATGCTCAACATGATCGATTACTGAAATTGGTCTACCATGTAAATCATCGACATAAGTTTTACCTTGGCTAGGACCTTCTGTATACACAGATACATTTAAGTTATGCTTATGAACCAGATTAGGCATGCCAACATAAGATGTAGTTAGGACATCCCAAAGGAAATAAGTTGAATTTGTTTGAAAATGAGTTAATGGTGGAACGGCAGCATAACTTACACCTAAGAAATCTACCCCTGGATAATGACGTTCATTTGCCCATCCCTGTCTAACATCCCATGTCATAGGTACTTGATTGGTACTCTCTAAAGCAACCATATCTATTATAATATCTGTATCAAAAACTGTTTTTACAGCCTCTGGATCCCAAAATGCATTCCATTCTGCAGTGCCATCGTGCTCAGGTTCTTCTACATTACCTTTTTCTAAAAATGTCCCGCCCATCCATACTAATCGTTCGATATTTTGAACAATAGTAGCATCTACAGCAATTGCTTTAGCTAAATCAGTCAGTGGTCCAGTAAAGAGTAAAGTGACTTTTTCGGGACTACCTTGAATTTTTTCAATTATATCTTGATAAGCTTCAGATTCAAGTATATTAGATTGACCGTTTGTAGGCTCGTTTAATATAGGCAACGCATCCATAAAGAAAGCGTGCATACGCCAATCTTTTGGAAATGGATTCTTTCCACGTTCTTTTGAAGCGGCTATGTGAATAGGATGTTCAGAAAAACGATTTATAATTTTTTGAGAGGCACTTACTGCGGGCTCAATATAACTATCTGCACCAATGGCACTGACACCAACAAGTTTGATATCGTCCATATGTAATAGAAGAAATAAGGAAATTAAGTCATCTACGCCACCATCATGGTTAAAGTAAATTTGTTTCATTTTAAATACGCCTCCATATGTTGTTGATGCTCTTATTATAACAAAATTTAACAGGCCTAGTTATAAGCTAGGAAGTGAGTTCTTATCACAAATATAAGTTATTGTATAACTTGAAATGCTAATTTAACTTAGTCACTCACATTAAATATAACTGTTATAAAATGCTCTATACATTTAAATTTTGGATATTTTTTGAGGATTTAAAACGACTATTATTCGAATTTTAATTGTTTATAAAATGATATAGAGGTTATGTTATATTAGATGGAAACAAATTAAGGGGTGTTTTTATTTGTGAAGTTTAAAAAGGAAAAAGTTAACAGAGTAGATTCGGATCAAGCTAAAAAAGGCGTGGTCGCTACAAGTATTGGTAATGCCATTGAATGGTTTGACTTTGGTTTATATGCACAATTAGCAGTCATTCTAAGCGCAAATTTCTTTGGCAATTTACCGCAAGAAATGCAAATAGTATCTACGTTTGCTGTATTTGCTTTTGCATTTATTGTTAGGCCTATCGGTGGTATATTTTTCAGTCATTTAGGGGATAAATATGGACGGAAAATTGTACTGTCGACAACAATACTACTTATGGCAGCATCCACACTGATGCTGGGCTTATTACCAACACAAGAACAAATTGGTATATGGGCACCGATTCTATTGCTAGTAGTTCGTATGATTCAATCGTTTTCGACAGGTGGGGAATATGCAGGCGCAATGACTTATATTGCTGAAACAGCGCCTGATAAGACTCGTGGTAAATTGGGAAGCGGTTTAGAAATTGGTACACTTGCTGGTAATATAATGGCGGCGATTTTAGCAGGCTTGATGTATTCATTACTAAGTGATCAACAAATGGCAGATTGGGGTTGGAGAATTCCATTTATTCTTGCTGCACCATTAGGTATTGTGGGAATTATTTTACGTTCAAGATTGGATGAAAGTCCGGCTTATGAATCTACATTAGAGGAAAAAGAAGAATTAGAATATTCTTATTTAGATATATTCAAATATTACTGGAGAGACGTTGTCGTTTGCTTCACTGGTGTTGCATTCTTAAATGTCGCAAACTACATGGTGTTATCTTATATGCCATCTTTCCTTAACTCAACTATTAACTTAGGTGGAACGATGGGTTCTATATTAAGTACTATAACAATGTTAATGATGATACCTGCAGTGTTTTTCTTCGGTTGGTATAGTGATAAGGTCGGTAATAAACGCACAATAATATTTGGATTAGCAGGGTTTAGTTTATTTTCCGTACTTGCTTTTTGGTTAATGAGTATACCAATGATTCCATTCGTATTATTAGGCTTGTTTATTATTGCATTATTCATGTCTACATTTGAAGGTGTAATGCCTTCAGTTTTACCAAGTATGTTCCATACGAAAGTCAGATTACGTACTTTATCACTTGTATATAATATTGGTGCTGCGGTATTTGGTGGTTTAACACCATTTATCCTTTCTACATTAGTAGAAACTACAGGACAACAAATTGCACCTTCATATTATCTAATGTTTATCAATGTGGTTGGACTTATTATTTTTATAACGATGTTCAAATCTACATCTAATAAATCACTTAGAGGTTCTTATCCAAACGTTGAGACACAGGCGGACTTTGAAGATGTTGTGAAAAATCCTAAGGACGCACTTTGGTGGGAAGAAGAAGAAAAGCATAAAAACTAAGTATAGCTAAGAGTTGTTATTTTACACAAATAGCAGCTCTTTTTATAGAGGAATGTAATATAGCTGAAAGATTATGCTTGATTGTAATGTGATTTATTTAATTTTTATATTTGTGTGACATTATAAAAAAAGCAGTATTTACAAGGTATTTTGAGAATAAATTGTAAATACTGCTTTTATTTTGTATTTATACACATTAAAAGTAAATGTGATATTAAATTTGTTTTTTAAAGTAATATAAAATGCTTTAAACACTGAGGTTATAGGCTTCAAGTAACATTTGCTACTTTTTAGAATTTATTTGTATTTATACTTTAAATGAATAAATGAGTAACATTAAAAAATAAGCCTTCACGTTGTTTGTATCGTGAGGTCAAAGCGTATTAATTGTACAAAACTATCATACAGTAGTTATCTCTATTTTGTATAAAAATACCAAAACATACATAGTTTGGCAGTTGAAATGTTGATTTGACTTGAATTTTAATCAGAGTATAATAACGAAATATACAAGACCGTGTATAAACTTTACATTTCCTTGGTATGATATAAAAGACGTTTAAATAGGAGTAATTATGGAACAAAAGGATGAAAGTAATAAGATTAATTTACCGCAGTTGGTATTGCTAGGTTTAGGGTCACTCATTGGTTCTGGTTGGTTGTTCGGTGCTTGGGAAGCCTCATCTATAGCAGGCCCAGCTGCAATTATCTCGTGGATTATAGGTTTTGTAGTCATTGGATCAATTGCTTATAACTACATAGAGATAGGTACGATGTTTCCACAATCTGGTGGAATGAGTAATTATGCGCAATATACACATGGTTCGTTGTTAGGGTTTATTGCCTCTTGGGCTAACTGGGTGTCGTTAGTAACAATTATCCCCATCGAAGCAGTGTCAGCAGTACAATATATGAGCTCTTGGCCATGGTCATGGGCAAAATTCACCACAGGCTTAATGAAAGATGGTTCTATAAGCAACGCTGGTTTAATGGCAGTGTTTGTGATTATTATTATCTTTTCGTTATTGAACTATTGGTCAGTTAAACTGTTAACCTCATTTACAAGTTTAATTTCAATATTTAAATTAGGTGTGCCCTTATTGACGATTATTATGTTAATGATTTCTGGATTCGATTCAGGTAATTACGGGCATACCGTAGGTCAATTTATGCCTTATGGTTCAGCACCGATATTTGCAGCGACCACTGCTTCTGGAATCATCTTTTCTTTTAATGCGTTCCAAACGATTATTAATATGGGGTCAGAAATACAAAAACCCGAAAAGAATATCGCGCGAGGCATAGCTATTTCACTAACATTAAGTGCGGTGCTATACATAGTGCTTCAAAGTACATTTATTACATCAATGCCTAGTGACATGCTTCATGAAAATGGTTGGAGTGGCATTAACTTTAACTCTCCATTTGCTGATATGGCCATTCTTTTAGGCTTAAATTGGTTAGCTATTTTGTTATATATAGAAGCTGTTGTTTCACCTTTTGGTACAGGCGTATCATTTGTTGCGGTGACTGGTCGTGTACTACGCGCAATGGAAAAAAATGGTCACATCCCTAAATTTTTAGGAAAAATGAATGAAAAATATAAAATCCCACGTGTGGCTATTATTTTTAATGCCATTATTAGCATGGTAATGGTGTCATTGTTCCGAGATTGGGTGACATTAGCAAGTGTTATATCAACAGCAACACTAGTGGCCTATTTAACTGGTCCGACCACAGTTATTTCATTACGGAAAATGGCTCCTAATATGCATAGGCCGTTTCGTGCAAACTTACTGAAATTTATGGCACCATTCTCCTTTGTTATGGCATCGCTAGCGATTTATTGGGCGATGTGGCCGACAACTGCACAAGTAATCTTTATTATTATTCTAGGTTTACCAATTTACTTCTTTTATGAATATAAAATGAATTGGAAAAATACTAAGAAACAAATCGGAGGTAGTTTGTGGATTATTTTATACCTTATTGTACTTGCTTTCTTATCATTTATAGGAAGTAAGGAGTTTAAAGGTATGAACTGGATTCATTATCCGTATGATTTTATAGTCATTATCGTCATCGCACTAATATTTTATAAAATTGCTACGTCTAGTTATTTTGAAAGTATTTATTTTAAACGTGCTAAGAAAATAAATGAAGATATGCGTGAGGATTTACGAGAGAAACATAAAATAGCACAAACAACAGAAGATTGATTCAACTAATTAGAAATAATATAACAAAAGAGTTTTAACGATGACTTAATGGCACATTACTATTAATGATCATTTAACTTTAAATTTGTCTGAAACTATAGAGAAACAAGTCAACTTTGTGGGGGCAAGCATACGAAAATAAATTATTTTTTAATTCGTGTGCTCGCCTTTTTTATTATTTTTATGTGTTACGGTAGTCTGAAACGTTTTGCGCAACAAACTAACGCAATTTCATTTGAGTACAATTTAACGGTATGCTATATATTATGCAGAATAAATGCATATAAATTATTAAATCACCCCACGCTAATTATTTTGAAAATTTAGATAACTTATATTTTTATTGCGATAAATCAAGGTTTTAAATATTTTTTTAGTGTAAAAATTCAAAAAAACCTTTGACTAATAGAAAAAATAAGCGTATCATATATGAATATTAATTCAGTTTTAAGAATAAATATAAAAGGAATGAGGATTTTTGATGAACGATTTATTTGCACTAACAGATCAGTATAGTTCGAACAATTATAGCCCGCTAAAATTAGCATTGGCTAAAGGTCGTGGCGCTAAAGTATGGGATGTAGAAGACAATAGTTATATAGATTGTGTTTCGGGTTTCTCAGTCGTCAATCAAGGGCATTGTCATCCTAAAATTATAAAAGCATTTCAAGAACAGAGTGAAAAAATAACAATGGTTTCTCGTGCTCTATATAGTGATAATCTAGGAAAATGGGAAGAAAAGATATGCTCACTTGCTAATAAAGAAAAGGTTCTTCCAATGAATACAGGCACCGAAGCTATTGAAACAGCAATTAAAATTGCTCGTAAATGGGGCACAGACATAAAAGGTGTTAATGATGGTGAAGGTGAAATTATTGCGATGAAGGGAAACTTTCATGGTCGTACGTTAGGCGCTTTATCGCTGTCTTCTCAAGAAAGTTATAAACAAGGTTTTGGTCCCTTATTAAATAACGTTCACTACACTGACTTTGGTGATTTAAGTCATTTGAAAGATTTAATTAATAAGAATACAACAGCTATTATATTAGAACCTATTCAAGGTGAAGGTGGCGTCAATATTCCTCCTGATAATTTTATCAAAGAAGTCCGCAAATTATGCGATGAACATAATGTGTTATTTATTGCAGATGAAATACAAGTCGGCCTTGGACGTACAGGTAAAATGTTTGCAACGGAATGGGAAGGTGTAGAACCTGACATCTATTTACTAGGTAAGTCACTTGGCGGAGGACTATACCCAATATCGGCAGTATTAGCTAATCATGATGTCATGGATGTATTAACACCAGGTACACATGGTTCCACATTTGGAGGAAATCCACTTGCTTGTGCGGTTTCAATGGCTGCATTAGATGTGCTAATTGAAGAAAAGCTAATAGAGAATTCTGCAAAACTTGGACAAAAGTTATTAAATCAATTGCAACTTATAGATAGTAACATCATCTCTGACGTGAGAGGTAGGGGATTATTTATCGGAATAGAACTAACAGAAGCAGCGCAACCATATTGTTTAGAGATGATTGAAAAAGGTGTGTTATGTAAAGAAACCCAAGGTAATATTATTCGTATTGCGCCACCACTAGTTATTAATGAACAAGAAATTGATAAAGTGATCAGTGTCATCACTGAAGTATTAGAAAAAAGCGGAAAATAGTATTATAAAAGACCGAATATTCAGAAAGGAATGAACGTCATGATAGATGTTGGCATTGTTGGAGGCAGTGGTTATGGAGCGATTGAATTAATTAGGTTATTAACACATCATCCATATGTAAATATTAAATATATATTCTCACATTCAAAAATTGATGAACCAATCAAAGAAACATTTCCTCACTTGAATCACTTAACACATCAATATGAAGCACTGAATAGTGAGCAGATTGATTGTGATGTTGTATTCTTCGCAACACCTTCTAATATAAGTAAAGGTTTAGCACCATCATTAATTGAAAGAAATATAAAAGTTATTGATTTATCTGGTGATTTCAGATTGGGTGATAGATCTGTATATAAACAATTCTATGGTGAATCAGCAGCACCACAAGAACAATTAGAAAAAGCCAATTACAGTATTGCAGAATGGTCAAATATTGAACAAAACCATACGCAATTAGTTGCAAATCCGGGGTGTTTCCCTACTGCTACATTGTTAGCGATACACCCACTTGTTGACGAACAAATAATTAACAATGATTCTATTATTATTGATGCCAAGACTGGTGTTTCAGGCGCTGGAAGATCATTAGCACAGCATGTCCATTATTCAGAGATGAATGAAAACTTTAGCGCTTATGCGATAGGTAAGCATAAACATAAACCTGAAATAGAACAGTATATTTCAAAGCTAGCAAATGAAAATATAAAAGTAGTATTTACCCCACATCTTGTACCGATGACAAGAGGCATCTTATCAACAATTTATGTAAAACTTAATCAACATGTAACTAATGAAGGTTTACATGCAATTTTCACAGGATATTATGATGATAAACCATTTGTTCGAATTAGAGATCTTGGCAATTACCCTAAAACAAAAGAAGTATATGGCAGTAATTTTTGTGATATAGGGATTTATGTCGATGAAGAAAGCCAAAGTGCAATTATAGTATCGGTAATTGACAATTTAGTTAAAGGGGCAAGCGGCCAAGCAATACAAAATTTAAATTTAATGTATGGATGGAACGAAAATACAGGATTAACTCAAACACCAGTATATCCATAAACTAATTTGAAAGGGGAGAGAAGATGATAGATATTGAAACAATTGATACGTTAAACCAATTAAATATAGATTTACAAGGTGATGTAAGTTCACCTTTAGGATATATCGCCGGCGGATTTCATGCAGGATTAAGAAGAAAGAAAAAAGATTTCGGTTGGATTTACTCGACTACAGAAGCAACAGCTACAGGTGTATATACACTAAATCGTTTTAAGGCAGCGCCTTTAAAAATAACTGAAGATAGTATTAACGTTAATAAAACATTACAAGCAATTGTGGTTAATTCAGCGAATGCAAACTCATGTACAGGTGAAAAAGGAATGCAAGATGCGCTAGATACACAAGCTTGGGTAGCAGAACATTTGAATATTGATCAACAAAACGTTGGTGTTGCATCAACAGGGGTTGTAGGTGCGTTTCTACCTATGGATAAAATTCATTATGGTACACAGCATGTTTTGAAAGAAGAATATAATAATAGTAAATTTTTCAATCAAGCTATTTTGACAACAGATACAGCGACTAAACATTTATCAGTACAAGTTGAAATTGATGGTAAGACGGTTACCGTTGGCGGTAGTGCTAAAGGTTCTGGTATGATACATCCAAACATGGCAACAATGCTTGGATTTATAACAACTGATGCTAATATTGATGAAGATACTTTGGATTATTGTCTAAAACAAGCAACGGATCAATCGTTTAATATGATTACGGTTGATGGTGATACAAGTACAAACGACATGGTACTATGTATGGCTAATGGACAAGCGAACAATAGTAAAATTGATGCTTTACATCCAGAGTGGCATAAATTTGTATATGCCTTCAACTTTGTAAGTCAATACCTTGCGAAATCAATTGCCAAAGATGGCGAAGGTGCTACGAAATTAGTTACTGCAAAAGTAACAGGTGCGCCTAATGTTAAAGAAGCAAAAAAGATTGCTAAAAGCATTGTATCTTCTAATTTAGTCAAAACGGCTATACATGGTGAAGACGCAAACTTTGGCAGAATTGTAAACGCAATAGGTTACGCATCACAATTTGTAGAACCAAATGAGACAAATGTTTCTTTTTGTCAGTTACCAGTATTAGAACAAGGTATTCATTTAGAGTTTGATGAGGAATTATTAAAAGAACGTTTAACAGAAGATAACATTGTAATAGAAGCTTCAGTTGGAAACGGTGATGGTGAAGCGGCAGCATATGGTTGTGATTTATCATATGAATATGTGCGCATTAACGCATCGTATAGAACGTAAGGAGTGTATCGTATGAGTTATATTGTTATAAAAATAGGCGGTAGCACGTTAACTAATCTACATGCTTCGACGATTGAGGATATTTCTAAATTAAAGGAACAAGGCTACCAACCAATCATTGTGCATGGTGGTGGTCCATTTATAAATAAAGCATTAGAGCAACAAGGTGTAGCGCCTTTATTTGAAGATGGTTTGAGAGTTACGACAGATGAAGTATTGTCAATAACAAGCCAGACATTAGTAGGTAATGTAAACCCAGGTCTAGTAAGTAAAATTAATCAATCTAATATACAAAGTATTGGTATGAATGGTATAGATGCTAAACTTTTTGATGTAGCGCCACTAGACGAGAAATATGGATATGTAGGTGAACCCAAAGATATAAATACATCTGTATTTGATAAAATAACGGACCAATTTATTCCAGTCATTGCTTCAATTGGTATGAACCAAGCAACGTCACAATTATATAATATTAACGCGGATACATTAGCTTATAAAATAGCACAAGCACTTAATGCGCCTCTCTATCTTTTAAGTGATATTCCAGGTGTTTTAATTAATAAAGAAGTACAGTCTACGTTGAACGCAGAACGTATTCAGTGCTTTATCGATCAAGAATTGATATATGGAGGGATGATTCCTAAAGTACAAGACGCAATCCAAGCAATTGAACTTGGCTGTCAAAAAGTTGTGATTGCAGCAGGAAGTGAAGCACATATTATTAAAAAATTACAAGATGGTGAAAATGTAGGCACAACAATACAACAATAGATACACATTTCCAATAAATAAATGTAAGTAGATTATTAATATATGTAATAGCATAAAGAATATGAAAAAGGGCTTAAGTCTTATAATACATAAGAGTTAAGCCCTTTTTCATATTTAATGATTTATTCTATTTATGGTTGTTTGTGTAAGTAGTTAATAAGTCTGTATAGAAATCAATAAATTTGAAGTACATTGATTTTTCAACTCGTTCGTCAATTTGATGTGGTTTTTCACCAGGACCAAATACTAGGAATGGGAAGTTTTCATCTTTGCCACGTAATAAATTAGAAGCATCTGTAACGCCACCGATTGGAGCCGCAATGAAATCTTTATCAAATGCTGATTTAGCAATTGCTTGAGCAGTATCGATTAAGCTATTTTCACCTGTAGTCAAAACAGGGTCTAAATCAAGGTATAAATCACTTTCTAATTTAGCACCTTTAGCATTATGTTTGTCAATTGTATCGTCAAACAATGCTTTAACTTGATCGTTATTATACTCTGGGATTGTACGAATATTGAAGTCTGCATCTGCATCTTCTGGTACAGAATTGACTTGAACGCCGCCTTTAATTAAAGTATTTGTGATTACAAGGCCTTGTAGGGCATTTTCAATTTCTTCTGCAGCATATGTTGCAGGTAGGGATTGTTTCATTCTATCTATAAAGTGAGTGAAATCTAAAGCGTTGCCTTGTACTTCTTTAGAAATTTTATTGTAAGAAGCATCTATATCTTGAATAAATTCGATTAAGGGCTTAATTGCGTTAAAGCCGAGGATTGGCATTGAGCTATGTGCGGATGTACCGTGAGATTTTATGCGATAGTCCATTGAGCCTTTGTGTGCATAAACCATCATATCTTGGCATGGTTCAGCTATTACAAGTGCCTCAACATCGTCCATATAACCTTTTTCGTATAAACTTTGTGAACCAAGTTGCTCCATTTCTTCGCCAGTTGTTGCTAAGAATTTAATACGTCCTTGTTTTAATGATTGTGTATTGTTGATTTCAATTAGTGCAATGGCTAAAGCGGCAAGACCAGATTTCATATCTGCAGCGCCACGTCCATATAAGAAACCATCGTCTTCAGTTAATGTGAATGGCTCGTAAGTCCATTGACTATGATCACCTTCAGAAACAACATCCATGTGACCGGAAATACCGATAACAGGTTGTCCTTCACCAATTTCAGCAATTAAGTTAGCTCTACGGTCGTCAATTTTATCAATCGTAGAATCAATACCGTGTTGTGCAAATAGTTTTTGAAAATATTCACACACTTCAATTTCATTATCATTTACTGTGTTCATTGCCACAATATCAGATAAAATTTGTACTTTTTCTTCGTTGGAAAATGTACTCATAACATACCACTCCTTTTAAAAACTATCACAATTATACATCTGGCAATTTAATTTGATAAGCAAAAGGACTTTTATTTAAAATCTTATAATAATTTTATTTATTTTGTGTAAAGTTATTACGTAGTATTTAGTTGTAAAAAATCTTGTTTTACTAAACTTTTAAAGATATGATAATAAAAAACAAGATACTAAGGAGAAACATTATGACTTTTTCATTGTCTGCAATTCATCAAGCACATCAACAATATACTGGTGTAGATTTTCCAAAATTATTTAAAGCGTTTAAAGTAATGGGAATAACGATTAATACAGTTGATATTCAAATTGGAACAACAGTATATACGCATCAAAATGGAGAACAAATTATAGATACAGGTGTGAAAAGTACTGTACCTATAGCAAAACATACAGATAAAGAGCAAGTGAAAGAAGCATTGGTACAACATCAAGCAGGTGAAACAGACTTCCCAACCTTTTGTGATGCAATGGCGCAATCAGGAGTTTATAAGTGGCATATAAGTATTGACGCTGGGACATGTGCTTACATAAATTTAAATAATGAAATTGTTATTATCGAGCAGATTCCAGAATAATGATTTTTATGGGATATAAGGAAAGAGATAAGTTTTTAAGACGAATATTATGACAGCATTAATCATTGATGATACGCTAGGCTCATAGAATAATTATCATAACAAATCCAGCATATTTATATGTAGTTTATTATAGTGAGGTTATAGCAAGTTATGGGAAGGGGTTCATTAATATGACAAGTGTAGCTATTATTGCAGGTGGCAATAAAATACAATCACGTTTAACCGGAGTTGTGGATTATGCCGAACAATATTTGAATGGTGTAGGAATTGATACTGAAGTCATTCATGTCCATCAGCTTGATGCTGAAGCATTAATTACAGCAGATTTTTCGAACGACTCAATTAATGAAACGCACAAAAAAATTGAAAATGCAGATGGCATTATCATCGTATCCCCAGTGTTTAAAGCAGCATATTCAGGTATAGTTAAGACTTATCTCGATTTATTACCACGAGGTGCATTTACTGGGAAAACTGTATTACCTTTAGCATTAGGTGGCACATTCGCACATGTACTGGCAATTCAGTATAGCTTAGACCCAGTGATTAAAGAGCTAGGTGCAGATACGATTCATAAAGGTAGATTTATTTTAGATAAGCATATTACTGCAAATGAAGATGGGACATATGGCTATGATCAAGAAGCGAAAGATGGACTGAACAAAACGTTAAAAAAGTTTGTCAGTGATAAAGCTCAAGTGACGGAATAAATTGATGTCTCATATGCTTAGTATTTAATATACGGGACATATATGTTGAGATAATCGTTAATTTTAATTAGACAAGTCTAGAAAAATCTTAAATTGTATAAAAAGCGACGTGCATAAGTGGGAAATCAAAGATACTGATTTCCCACTTATGCATGTCGTTTTTATTATGTCATAATTATGATGGCGTTAAATGCCATTGTTGAAAGTGATCATAAGTTAAATAAAATTGTTGCGTTTTAATTTCTATTGGGAAGGCGGTTGATGTCTTTTCAGAAAAGAACCACCGTCTATCTTCAGGTGTTAATAAAATAAAACTTTCATCACGTGTGTCTCCTAGGAAATTCAAGGCGTCAGGTACAAACTGTTTCTGTTCATGTGTTTCCAAATGATATTGTGCTAAAGCTTGATAGATAGACTCTGTATCATTGCATACAAAACCAATCTCGCTAATTCTTGAAAATTCAGGTTCTTCTGTCATGTTAGAGACTCTAGCAATTAATTCGACAATATTTCCAGAAGGATCATTAAAGTAAACAGAATGTGCTACAAAAGATTCAAAATAAGTTGTATGTTGTTTGTTCTCCATCAACAAAAATAAAATATTTTGATAATGGTCTTTCATATCATAAAAATGATTATAAGGAATATCAATCGCAAAATGATAATAAGGTTGGTTGTTATTATGTGTATCTCTAAAATGTAATTCTGTTTCACCTATTTGAACCATAAAAGCCTCTTCGTCAATGATTTCAACTGGACACTCTAATGTTTCCTCGTAGAACTGTCTTGTTTCTTCCAATTCTGACGTTAATAACGTTATACTTTCAAATTTCATATGCATATCCCATCCCCACGTAGTACCCATATATATATAATGATTTAACTGTACTTTATCAAAATAATTACGTTGATGATAATATTAAGAATTTATAAAACCTAAATTTTTTGAAATGTTATTTGGTGTAGTTGATATTAACTCTATAAAAAACAACCTACTTTTATTTTCAGTAGTGAATTAATTTTTAAATATTTTTTTAAAATTAATTAAAGGTATAAATATGATTTTAAAAAGAGTATAGTAATAATAAAATTTAAAAGCGACAGAGTTATTATTAAGCCTTCGCGATGTAAGTATAATTTGTTTTCGAAATGAATAAGTAAGTCTATTCAATTATTAAAAATAGGTGATAAAAGTGACGTATGTAGATATTTTGAAAATTAAAGATTTTACTTACTTATTAACGGGTAATTTTTTTAGACGTAGTTGTTTTGTTCTGTTTTCTTTACAATTAATTTGGTTTACTATTGATTTAACTAATAACTCGTCTTGGAAATTATCAATAATGGTAATGAGCCAAACGCTTCCTTTTATTTTGTTTGGCATATTTGGGGGAGCATTTTCTGATAAACATAATAAGAAGAAAATACTCTGTTTATCTGATTTAATTTTAGCATTCATAATTTTATCGATACCTTTGCTATCCTTAATAGGACAACTAAATTACATAACTTTATTAATTATTTCGACAGTAATCACGATACTAAATTGTTTTACAGACCCTGCTTTTAGAGCGCTGTTACCAGAAATCGTTTCAAAAGAAAGCCTATCAACGAGTAACGCATTAATAGATAGCTTGCAACGAGGTTCTAATATTATACTACCTGCTTTAATAGGTGTGTTAGTTATACTTGTAGGAAATGTTGGAATATTTTATACCTGTAGCCTTTTGTTATTTTTAGGATTCATAGCAAATGCTTTAATAAAATATAAGCCTAGCCAAACTTCTGAGAAAACAAATGCAAAAGAAGATTTTTCCGAATCTTGGCAGTTCATTAAAAGGTCTAAAGAAATACCATATATTATAATCATACAGTTCTTATGTATCTTTATAAATACAGGCGTGTGGAGAGTTGCTTTACCTTTATTTATTGCTAAATCATTGGAAGAAGGTGTTGGAGTATACGGCCTCGCCACTTTTTTCCTTGGAGTAGCATCTTTACTTACTTCATTAATAGTAGGGCTTTTATCTGAAAAATATATTATTTTCAAATTTAGTTTAGGCGTTTTTATTTGGGGAGTAGGGTTACTAATCATTGGTATGTTCCCTCATACATTAGTATTATATGTAGCCGCTATACTAGTCGGGGTTGGTCAGTCTGTAGAGGGCTTAACAAGATTTATAGCAATACAAACTAAGACACCCAACCATTTAATGGGTAAAGTTTTCAGCCTGTCATCAACCTCCAATTACGCTGCAGACACTCTATCTTTAGGAGTTATCAGTTTGGTTATTCCTTTGATTACTCTAGGTGGAGTCTTTACCTCAGGGGGAGTAATAATAGCCTTATTAAGTTTTATTGGTATTAGATATTCAAGTAAAATAATTAAATAATGATGAATATAATTAAAGCCCCACTATCTCATAGAAATAAGTAGTAGGGCTTTTGCAAGTATGCTTTCCTAATGCGCCGATTTGAAACTATTATGTTAGTTTCAAATACTATTTAATTTTTAGAAATCTAAAGCAGGTTATAAAATATTCCTTTAAAATTAATATTAGCTAAAAGAACAACCAAGTAAATATGAAAGCGCTGATACCTGCAAGTAAGCAATATATTAAGGCAGGTCCGAGTGTTTTTCTAATAACACTGCCTTCTTTACCCGGCATATCAACAACAGCACAAACAGCTACAACATTGTGTACACAAATCATATTTCCAGCAGCTGCTCCGATAATTTGAGCCGCTAATACAGTGAATGGCTCGGCGCCAATTGTTTCAGCAATATTTAATTGGATAGGTGAAAATGTCAATGTAGAAACAGTTGCACTTCCAGTTATAAATGAGCCTAACGCACCTAAAAATGGAGCGACAAATAACCAAATTGGTCCTAAGTAATGTGCCATATCTTTAGCTATATATTCTGGCATACTGATTAAATCATGTGTGTTAATACCAGAGTTAATAAATACGTGTACCATCGCAAGTGTAGCGATGAGCGTAATTCCAGTTGTCTTGATGGTATTTAATGAATCAAGGCTAGCATGTCCTATATCTTTTAATGGTTTTCGCTGTATAAAAACAGCAAAAATTGCTGAAAGTATAAGAATCGTTCCTGGCGAATATAAAATCTCCCATTCAGATGTGATTGTTTCAAAATTTAAAATGTTATTCCATGTAAGATCCAATACTTGCGTTGTAAAATGTTTTATACTTGGAACAGTTCTTGTAAGTAATAATAAGACAACAACCATTAAATATGGCGCCCAAGCAGTTAATAATGGCATTGATTGCTCTTTTGTAGTGACTTCATAATCAGGATTTAAGCCATCTGTCCATTCTTCTTTAGGTAATAACCAACCCTTTCTAGCTGAAATAACAGCAACGATTAATCCAGTAAGAGAGCCTAAAATAGCAACAAATTCTGCGCCAAATAAAAAGGCATATATAAATGCAGAACCAGCATAAACAATACCAATTAGTGCAAGCCAAGGTAACATTTCAACGATAGATTTAAGTTTATTATTTTTGCCAAAGAATAACACCATTGCAGTAATTAAAATAATAGGAATGAAAATACCACTCAATAAATCTAAAGTTGTAATACGTATTGCCGTTGATTGAAAGAAAGAACTATCTGCGTCATTTAATGTACTGAGTCCTACAAGGACTGGTGTACCAACTGCACCAAATGAAACGGCTACACTATCTGCAACTAATGCAGTTACAACTGCGATAATTGGTCGGAATCCTAAGGCAACCATTAGTGGAGCAGTTACCATTGCAGGCGTCCCAAATCCGGAGGCACCTTCAATTAATGAGCCAAATAAAAAAGCAACTAAGATAACTTGGACACGCATATCTCCTGATATTTGTTTGAATCCTTCATTAATGCGAATTACTGCACCAGTTTGACGCAATGTATTGAGTAATAAAAGGGCGCCAAATAAAATATAAAGAATAGTAAATGTTTTGTGTGTACCTTGTAATAGCGATGCAATGATAACATCACCATTCATCCCCCAAACAAAAACCCCTAATAACGTTATAATAATTGCACTTATCGTCATTCCTTTTAATGCAGACATACGTAATAATACTAAGAAAATAAACGGAACAATAACTGCACTAAAAGCAACAAGAAGCATCATAATAATCACATCTCCCATAAAATAGATATCATCAAGTCATATGATGACTAAATATCCTTAATTGTAATCGCATTCATAAAAAATTTCAATCATTGTTAAATAAAATATTACATTAAAAATCTATTAGATTTTTGAAAAAAGACACTTTTTAGATAAGAAAAAACGAGGCAACGTATTATTTTAAAATTAAAACTTTTAGTGTTTTATTACCGATAACCTAAAATAACGAAAATAAACGAAAATAAATTTGCAAAAAATAAAAAAATGAAATAAAATAACTACAATATCTGAAAGCGCTTTCTAATTTTAGTGAATAGCGCATGATGGATAAAGTAACTTTAGCATTGGGTAAAAATATTCTCGAAATTAAGGATAATTAGGAATGATATTTTATAAACAGGGGTGTTATAGATGAATGAGAAATTAGCTAAAATGGGAATGCCACCAACATTAATATGGGGATACATTGGTGTACTTATATTTATGATGGGAGACGGTCTAGAATTAGCATGGATTAGCCCATATCTACATGAACAAGGTTTATCCGTACAACAAACGGCATTATTAACAACTTGTTATGGCGTAACTATTGCTATTGGCTCTTGGTTCTCTGGCGTTTTAGTGGAAGTGATCGGGCCGCGAAAAGTAATGTTATTAGGTACATTGCTATATATTATTGGACATATTATTTTTGTAGGTTTAGCAATTCCAACAATGAGTTATGAAATGATGATACCATCATATGCAATTAGAGGTTTCGGTTATCCTCTATTTGCTTACTCATTTTTAGTATGGGTTGCATATCGTTCTCCACAAAAACGTTTAGGCGCAGCTGTCGGATGGTTTTGGTTTGTATTTACAGGAGGTTTAAGCGTCCTTGGATCATTTTATTCTTCAATTACAATTCAATTATTTGGGCATTTCTTTACATTATGGACAGCGATTATTTGGGTACTTATCGGAACATTTTTAGCAGTATTTGTAAATCGTGATAAATTTGAACTTGAACATAAAGAAGATGGTTTTAAAGCGCATCTGAAAGAAATGGGTGCTGGTATTACAATATTAAAAAGAGAGCCTCGTGTAGCAGTAGCCTGTATTGTAAGAATTATAAACCAGGCAGCGCAATACGCATTTCCATTGTTTCTTCCAATATATTTATCCACCAAAGGTATCGCTACAACAACGTGGTTAAATATTTGGGGCACTATTTTTATAGCTAACATTATTTTTAATATCATATTTGGGGCTTTGAGCGACAAGATTGGATGGAAAAACACCATTTCATATATCGGCGGTGTTGGTTGTGCTGTCTTCACTTTAGGATTATATTTTATTCCTGAAATTTTTACTGGAAACGTATTTATCGTGGGAACTATAGGGTTTTTATGGGGGATGTGTTTAGCTGGTTTCGTGCCAATATCAGCACTAGTACCATCCCTTGTGCATGATGGTGATAAAGGACCAGCAATGGCAATATTGAATTTAGGTGCTGGTTTATGTGTTTTTGCTGGTCCCGGTTTAGTTGCATTATTCTACGATAGTATTGGTGTGCAAGGTATGATGTACTTAATATTTGCTTTATATGTAGCTAGTGCGGTTATGACGCGGTTCCTAAAAACACCAGAAGAGAGAGGTATAAGTGAAAATAAGGAAGTTGTTTAAAACAATATACTCAAATGAATAACTAATACTAACTAAAGCAGGGAGTAGGACAGAAATCAATTTTTACTAAAATGATTGAACTGTTCTACTTCCTGCTTTGTTTGTTATAAATTGAAATAGAATATCTCACCAAAGTTTTGAATGAATATGAAATCTCTATTCAAAAGTACATAGCAAAAAATTTGAAAATAAGCATACAATAAAAAGCCTATTGAGCTATGGTGGGATAGCTCAAAGGCTTTTGATACATCGACGTTTAACGACTGTTAACTTTATTCATTTTTAAAGTTTAATGTGATTATGAGGTTTTTTAGGTAGAACAAAAATGTACGCCGTTATTTTTCCTGAAAACCGCCGGAAACGAAATGAGCAGCGATTTGTTTTAGAAGAGCTAAAATGTCTTTAAACATCACAATTCACCTCCATTGATTAATTTGTTACAACACAAAGGTACTATATAGAAAGTGTTAAATGTTGTATAACGCATAAATGAAATCTTTAACTTCATAATTGTTTATTATCTGATATTTTAATTGCTTAAGTGATATAAAATTACGCTTATGTGTAAAAATAGAGAATTTTAATAGCGAATAATTACGAAATAATTTAATATTATACAGTATATAGTATATTTATACTTGATTTTATTTGAAATTCCAGTTATTATGTATATAAATCTTATAAAAATATTGGAGTGATGGAATTGGGGCGTACACAACAGCACTAAATAAGTTACAAACATTTAAAGGCAAACATTTTTTGAAAACATGCGATTTTTCTGCTGATGAATTGAACACTTTAATTGATTTTACTGGTGAATTAAAAGAAAAGAAAAAGCGTAATATCCCACATCCTTATTTAAAAGGTAAAAACTTAGCATTCCTATTTGAAAAACCGTCTACAAGAACTCGTTCAGCTTTCAGTGTTGCTGCCTATGATTTAGGTGCATACCCTGAATATTTTGGACAAGGCGATATTCACTTAGGAGTTAAAGAGTCTGCAGAAGACACTGCAAAAGTATTAGGTAGAATGTATGATGGTATTGAATTTAGAGGACATCACCAAAAGGACGTAGAAGCACTTGCAACAAGCGCTGGCGTACCAGTGTGGAATGGCTTAACTAACGAATGGCATCCAACACAAATGATTGCGGATTTCTTCACATTAAAAGAAAACTGGGGCACTTTAAAAGGAAAGACATTAACTTATGTCGGCGATGCTAGAAATAATGTGGCACATGATTTATTAATTACTGGCGCAATATTAGGCGTTAATGTTCATATTGCTGCACCAGAATCTTTACAACCGAATAAAGATATTCAAATATTGGCTCAAAAATACGCTGCTGATTCACAAAGTGATATTTTGATTACTGATGATATTCAACAAGCGATATATCAAACTGATGCAATTTATACAGATGTTTGGTTCTCTATGGGTGAAGATGAAGGATTGTTAGAATCCCGTATCAATCAATTGTTGCCTTATCAAGTAAATGAATCAATGTTAATGAATACGATGAATCCAGATGTTATCGTGTTACATTGTTTGCCAGCGTTTCATGATGTAAACACAGAAGTAGGTCAACAAATATATGAAAAATATGGTTTGACTGAAATGGAAATTGCAGATGATGTATTCAGAGGAAAACATGCTGTTATTTTTGATCAATCTGAAAATAGATTACATTCGATTAAAGCAATTATGGCTGTCACATTAGGTGACATATTTTAAATAATTATCTTAGACGGATTAAGGCAGAAAACGTTTTTCAAAATTATTTTTTCCTCTACCGTTGACTAATCGTAATACCTTTTACGGCAAGACTTATGACAAGTTGATTTTCAATATTGTTAGTAACTGCCAATATAATATTCGAGGCTAAGACATTTATAAATGTCTTAGCCTCGATTTTTTATAAATATATATACTTATCGTATTAAAAATCAATACTTATGTGAAAATAATTTTCATTATAATGATAGGCGTTGATTAAAATTTTCGTTAGTTGTATATTTATGGTAATTAGGAGGTTATCTATTATGAGTAAATTGTTTGAAAGAGCGCAACAATTTGGGAAATCATTTATGCTACCCATAGCAATTTTGCCGGCAGCAGGGTTATTACTAGGCATTGGGGGCGCATTGAGTAATCCAAACACGGTCAAAGCTTATCCAGTATTAGATATTGGTTTATTACAGAATATATTTATTTTAATGTCGTCTGCAGGAAACATCGTCTTTCAAAACTTACCAGTTATATTTGCGATAGGTGTAGCCATAGGTTTGGCAAAGAGTGATAAAGGGACTGCTGGATTAGCGGCAATGCTTGGGTTTTTAATCATGAATGCATCAATGAATGGCTTGTTAACGATAACTGGGACATTAGCAAAAGATAATTTAGCTGAGGCAGGACAAAGTATGGTACTGGGTATTCAAACTGTGGAAACAGGTGTATTTGGTGGTATTATCACTGGTATAATGACAGCGCTTTTACACAATAAGTTTCATAAGATATCACTACCTGATTATCTTGGTTTCTTTGGTGGTTCGCGTTTTGTACCGATTATTACAGCAATTGCTTCAATTGTATTGGGTGTCATTATGTTTTTTGTTTGGCCTACAGTACAAGGGTGGATTTTTGGTGTTGGTGGAATAGTAGATAAAACAGGAATAATTGGTACATTTTTCTTTGGTTTTATCTTGAGATTATTAGGTCCCTTTGGATTGCATCATATTTTCTACTTACCATTTTGGCAAACAGCTTTAGGAGGATCGTTAGAAGTTAAAGGGCATATGATACAAGGGACGCAGAATATTTTCTTTGCGCAATTAGGGGATTCTGACGTTACAAAATACTTTTCAGGTGTTTCAAGATATATGTCGGGTAGATTTATTACTATGATGTTTGGACTTTGTGGAGCAGCATTAGCGATTTATCATACGGCTAAACCAGAACGTAAAAAAGTTGTAGGGGGATTAATGTTATCTGCAGCATTAACATCATTTTTAACAGGCATTACAGAGCCTTTAGAGTTTAGCTTCTTATTTGTTGCACCATTATTATATGTGATTCATGCATTTTTAGATGGCCTAGCATTTATGATGGCGGACGTTTTTAATATAACAGTAGGACAAACTTTTAGTGGAGGTTTTATAGACTTTTTACTATTTGGTGTACTTCAAGGAAATTCTAAAACAAATTTCTTGTGGGTTATCCCTATTGGTATCATCTGGTTTATAATGTATTACTTTATTTTTAGATTCTTGATTACGAAGTTTAATTTTAAAACACCTGGCCGTGAAGATGAAGTGACAACAGAAGCTGTAGAAGTAACAGACCGTGCACAAACAATAATCAAAGCACTTGGTGGTAAAGAAAATATAGACGTAGTTGATTGTTGTGCTACACGTTTAAGAGTGACATTAAACACTGATAAAGAAGTGGACAAATCCATGCTATCAGCTACGCAAGCTAGAGGTGTTATTCAAAAAGGGAATGGCGTTCAAGTTATATACGGTCCTCATGTCACTACGATAAAAAATGAGGTTGAGGCGCTTTTAGAAAATGAAACATCTTAGTATAACATGAGGAAATATATGGGGATATGTCAATGATTGAAGAAAGATATGGTGAAACGATGAATCTTATAAATTTGAAAAATCAAACTATTGCTAGCCAATACGTAGCAACTGAGTTATTAAAACAAGTCAAATCTAAACCTAATACAGTTTTAGGCTTGGCCACAGGAAATACAATGATAGATGTGTATAAATGTTTATCAGAGTTATTGAACATTAACCAAATTGATTTATCACGGGTGGCCACATTTAACCTAGATGAGTACGTTGGCTTAGCGCCAAATCATAAACAGAGTTATCATGTATATATGAATGAACATTTATTTAAGCATAATGACTCATGGCAGAAGGATAATATACATTTACCAATGGGAAATGCAAAAGACGTTGTACATGAATCTAAAGTTTATGAACAGCTTTTATGTGATATAGGGCCAGCAGATATTCAAATTTTAGGTATTGGTGAGAATGGGCATATTGGTTTTAATGAACCATATACATCTTTTGACAGCGTAACGAGTGTAGTGGATTTGACACCTTCGACAATTAAGGCGAATAGTAAACACTTTGAAACGATTGAAGATGTACCTAAACAAGCAATATCGCTTGGGCTTACATCTATTATGCGAGCGAAGCGAATAATTTTGCTAGCATTAGGTAGACATAAGCGAGATGTAATCAAGCAGCTCTTGAAAGATGATATATCTGAATCACTACCTGCAAGTATATTACGACAACATGCTAATGTTGAAGTTATCGTGGATGATGAAATATTCCAAACGATAAAAAGCACTAAATTAATACCATAATATTACGCTGCATCTTATGAATAGTAAACATTATAGTGGTTACAATAATATTAAAAGCGCAGTGCAGAAGTCTAAAAGACTATTTTAGATTTTTGTACTGCGCTTTTATCTATTTAGGCGTATTTATTTTAAAAATAAGCATTATAAAATTTTAAAATAAACATGTGTTTTAAATAATTAAAAAATTGATTTTTGTAATCGTTTACAATTATAATGTAATTATACAATTTTAAAAAGGGGTGTATCGTGATGGTGAATGTGAATAAAGAACGCATGAAAATGTATGTTTTAGATAATGGACGTATGAAGATGGATAAGAATTTGATGATTGCTAATTCAAATCAAGCTACTTTAGACAATCCCGAAGCCAAAAATGAAATGCACGAATTTCCTATTTACACAGTGTTTATAGACCATCCTGAAGCCAAAATATTGTTTGATACTGCATGTAATCCTAATGCAATGGGTGAGAATGGTAGGTGGATTAGTGCTACTCAAAAAGCATTTCCTTATTTTGCTGATGAAGCTTGTCATTTACCAAATCGTTTAGAACAAATCAATGTAGATCCAAAAGAAGTGGACTTTGTTGTGGCATCACACTTACATTTAGATCATGCAGGTTGCTTAGAATATTTTACCAATGCAACAATTATTGTTCACAATGATGAATTGAATGGGACGATGCAGACATATGCTCGTAACCAACAAGAAGGTGCTTATATTTGGGCTGACATCGATGCATGGATTAAGAATAACCTAAAATGGAGAACGATTAAAAAAGAAGAAGATAATTTGAAACTTGTAGAAGGGGTGCGCATTTTAAACTATGGTAGTGGCCATGCTTGGGGCATGATTGGTCTAGAGATAGAAAGCGCTGAGCTTGGTACTATTATATTGGCTTCTGATGCAATTTATACGAAAGAGAGTATGGGAGAAACATTAAAACCCCCCGGTATTTTATACGATTCAATCGGTTGGACTAAATCAGTAGAAAAAATTAAACGTTTAGCTGAAGAAAAAGATGCGCAAATTTGGTTTGGCCATGATGGAGAGCAATTTGAAGGATTAAGAAAATCTACTGATGGCTACTACGAATAATATAATTTTAAGACTGAAATTTATTGTAATTATTTACGTACGTTAACTAAGGAGGGTTTTAAATGAAGACGAGAGCTGCAGTATTACATCAAATGGAAAGCACAGAGCCATATGCTGAAAGTAAGCCTATAACAATAGAAACATTAGAACTATCTGAGCCTAAAACTAATGAAGTGTTGATAAAAATTGGTGCTGCAGGGTTATGCCACTCAGATTTGTCGGTGATTAACGGCAGTCGTCCGAGACCTATGCCAATGGTGTTAGGTCATGAAGCGGCAGGTGAAGTTATACAATTAGGGCCTGACGTTACAGATTTTGAAAAGGGTGATCATGTCGTATGCACGTTTATTCCTAGTTGTGGTCACTGCATTCCATGCAGAGAAGGACGACCAGCATTATGTGAAAATGGGGCAGCTTCTAATGAAAAGGGAGAAATGTTAGCAGGTGGTTTTCGTTTACAATCAGAACATAATCAAACGATGTATCATCATTTAGGTATCTCAGGTTTTGCGGAATACGCAGTTGTTTCAACCAATTCAATTGTCAAGGTAGATAAGGATATACCCTTTGAAAAAGTAGCCATATTTGGTTGCGCAGTGATAACAGGCATTGGTGCAGTTATAAATACAGCTGACATTAGTGCAGGTAGTACAGTAGCAGTTGTTGGATTAGGTGGTATTGGGCTTAATGCTATTTTAGGTGCTCGTCTTGCGGGTGCGAGTGAGATTATAGCATTAGATATAAATGAAGATAAATTTGAGTTAGCAAAATCATTAGGTGCAACAGCAGTATTTAATTCGGGAGATGATAATGTAGTTGAAAATGTTAAAGCCTATGCAAGTGGGGGTGTTAACTATGCTTTTGAAACTGCTGGAGTTGTGCCAGCAATGGAAGTTGCATATCAAATAACAAAACGTGGCGGCACGACTACTACAACTGGTCTGCCTGACCCAAAGCATAATTTTTCGTTTCCACAAGTTACGCTTGCAGCAGAAGAACGCACAGTTAAAGGTTCTTATGTAGGGAGTTGTGTCCCTGAACGCGATATACCAAGATTTGTAAATTTATACAAACAATCGCGTCTGCCCGTAGATCAACTGTTAACAGATACTTTATCGTTAGAAGAAATAAACGAAGGTTTTGACCGTTTAGCCCGAGGAGAAGCGGCACGCTTAGTTGTGAAAATCACTTAAAGATAATTTAACTATACTTTTATCGTAATTTTAAATATGTTTTCAGTTTGGGTTTATAAGGGGTGTTAATGTGAGTAAGCTAAATAACACATTAGAAAAGTATTTGTTACCTGTTGCTTCAAAACTGGGGTCTAATAAAATTTTAATTTCATTAAGGGATGGAATTATAGTTGCAATGCCTTTAATTATCATTGGCTCATTATTTTTAGTCATCAGTGGTATTGCAATACCGGGATGGATTGAATGGCTAGAATCAAAAGGTATTCAACCATATTTAATGAAAGCAGTTAATGGTACGTTTGGATTAATGGGATTAGTAGCAAGTTTTGGGGTAGCACATAGTATTGCACGCCAATACAATACAGATGGCGTTTCGGCTGGGATAATTTCTATGTCTGCATTTTTAGTTGTGACACCAAAAGTAATGACTGGGGGAAAGGCACCAGAAGAAGCGATTCCGCAGATGTATATGGGGAGCCAGGGTCTATTCGTTGCTTTAATCGTCGGTATTATTTCAGGTTTAATCTTTCAATGGTTTATTAATAGAAATATAAGAATAAAAATGCCTGATCAAGTACCACCAGCTGTCTCTAAAAGTTTCAGCGCATTAATACCAGGAGCTGTAATCATTATTATGTGGTTGATTATCTATACATTACTAGATAATTTACCTTTTGGTAATATTCATGAACTTATTGTCAATACATTGGGTGTTCCATTAAGTCTTATGGGTGGCACATTGATTGGAACAATTATTCTAGTTGGTCTCAATAGCGCATTTTGGTTTGTAGGTATTCATGGCGCTAATGTAGTTAATGCTGTTATGCAACCGATATGGTTGAAAAATATAGATGAAAACCGTCTAGCATATCAAGCGGATCCACATGATGAATTACCGCATATTATTACACAGCCATTTATAGATAATTTTGTGTTTATGGGTGGTGGTGGTTCAACTATTGGGCTGGTAATTGTGATTGCCATTTTAGCATTTAAGAAACGCTCTAGTAAGATCACGAAGACAATGGCACCTCTGACGCTAATGCCGGGTATATTTAATATTAATGAGCCTACATTGTTTGGTTTGCCAGTCGTATTAAATGTGAGACTTATCGTGCCATTTATTTTAGCGCCAATGATTAATGCAACGATAACTTATTTTGCTATGGCAAGTGGATTAGTACATCTTACAAACGGTACTGCGATGCCTTGGACTATTCCACCAATAATAAGCGGATTTTTAGCAACAGGTCATTATAGTGGGTCTGTGGTTCAAATGGTATGTATCATTGTAGACATTCTACTTTATTATCCTTTTTATCGGACAATGGAAAAATATAATTTACAGTTAGAACAAAAAGAAGCAGAGAATATGAAGGAAACTGAAAAATAAAGGGGAGATAATATGGTGAAAAGATTATTAAGTGCAAATGCTACAGAAATAGTAGAAATGACATCTACAGAATTAAAACAAAGTATAAAGGCAAGTGATGGTCGTGTAGTGCTAGCGGAAAATGTCGTAACTCGCACACCAGTTATTCCTGATATTACGAATTCAGAGCTATCAAGAGCATTTGGAGCAGACTTGATTTTATTAAATGGGCTAGATGCATTTGACCCCAAGATTGTAAATATAGATGAAAATAAGCATGTCATTAAAGAACTAAGAAAGCTTGTAGCCAGACCGATTGGTGTGAATTTAGAACCAGTAGATGTTCAAGCAACAATGACAGAAGAGAAGTTAAATATAAGTGAAGGTAGACAGGCAAGTCCGAAAACAGTAAAAGCATTAGAGCAATTAGGCATAAATTTTATTTGTATGACAGGGAATCCAGGTACTGGGGTATCTAATGAAAGAATTGTCAATGCTATTGCAGATACAAGAGCAAATTTTAGTGGATTAATTATAGCTGGTAAGATGCATAGTGCAGGTGTCGATGAACCCGTAATTACGAAAACATTTGTAAATAAATTTATAGATGCTGGTGCAGATATTATTTTAGCTCCATCAATTGGTACTGTACCAGGTTTTGATGAAATTCAATTAAAAGAAATAGTTAAGGCAGTTCATCAACATGGTGGGTTAGTTATGTCGGCAATTGGCACAAGCCAAGAAAGTTCTGATCCAAGCACAATTAGAGATTTTGCAATTCGTAATAAAGTTTGTGGTGTGGATATACAGCATATTGGTGATGCAGGATTTGGAGGATTGGCTCCAGTAAATAATATATTTGAGTTAAGTAAAGCTATTAGAGGAGAAAGACATACAGTATCAATGATAGCAAGATCAATTCAACGTTAAAAATAAAAATGGAGGAGGGATTTATATGGCTGAAAAAACAATTATGCTTGTTTGTGCAGCAGGAATGAGTACGAGTATGCTTGTTCAAAAAATGCAAAAAGAAGCAGAGAGTCAAAACTTAGATAGAGATATTTTCGCTGTTTCTACTTCGGAGGCCGATCAAAAAATTGATGATGGCATTGTTGATGTGCTGTTACTTGGCCCTCAAGTACGCTTTAAAAAAGAAGAATATAATAAAAAGTGTCGTGATAAAAATATACCAGTCGATGTTATTGAAATGAGAGATTATGGAACGATGAATGGTGGCAATGTGTTAAAAATAGCAGAACAGTTAATGGTTAATGAGAGGTGAATATATGGCTGAACAAGAACAAGAATTAGAATTTGCCATGGCTCTTATAGCTTATAGTGGTGATGCGAAAAGTCATGCAATGGAAGCGATTTTTGCTTCTAAGAAAGGCAAATTTAAGGAAGCACAACAAAAGTTAGAGCAAGCTGAATCATCAATACTTGAAGCTCATCATATACAAACTAATATGTTATCTAAAGAAGCGCAGGGTGAAAATATAACAATGACATTGCTGACAGTGCATAGTCAGGATCATTTAATGACTGCTATTACTTTTAAAGATCTTGCGCAAGAAATGATTGACTTATATAAAGTGTTAAAGAAAAGTCTATAAATAAATCTTAAAGCATATCTCCATGAACATAATGGAAATATGCTTTTTTATTTTAAATTCGGAGACCCTTTATAAATAAGAGGTAACGTAAAATTGCAAAAAATTAAAATCATATGAAATTTAAAAAAATATTATCATATCGATAAAAATCTATTGACTAAATAGTAGGATAGGAATAAACTAATTTTAATCCGATAAGAATAATAAGAATAGAGGGCAAGAAATGAAAAAATTGTTAATGATGTTAATTACTTTAATTTTAACAGTGGGGCTGGCAGCATGCGGTAATAACTCTTCAAGTAAAAAAGATAGCGATAGTAAAAATAAAACCGCTAGTGAAAATAAAACATTTGTTGTGGGAACAGAAGGGACATATGCACCTTTCTCATTTCATGATAAGAATGATAAATTAACTGGTTATGATATAGATGTAGTGAAGGCAGTAGCTAAAGAAATGGACTATAAAGTTAAATTTAAAGAAACACAGTGGGATTCAATGTTTGCAGGCTTAGATTCGGGTAGATTTAATGTTGTTGCGAACCAAGTTGGTATAAACGAAGAACGTAAAGAAAAATATAAATTCTCTGAACCTTACACTTATTCTCAGGGTGTGCTAGTGGTAAATAAAAATAATACAGATATCAAATCATTTGACGATGTTAAAGGTAAGAAATTAGCACAAACATTTACATCAAACTATGGTAAATTAGCAAAATCTAAAGGTGCAGAACTTACGAAAGTTGATGGATTCAACCAAGCGATGGATTTATTACAATCAAACAGAGTAGAAGGCACGTTTAACGATAATATCTCGTACTTAGACTATAAAAAACAAAAACCTAACGCTAAGGTGAAAGCAATTGAAGGCGATGCTGAAAAGAGTCAATCTGCTTTGACTTTCAGTAAAAAAGAAGACGATAAAACAATCAAAGAAGTTAATAAAGCAATGAAAAAGTTAAAAGATAATGGTGAATTAGCAAAAATAAGTGAAAAATGGTTTGGTGAAGATGTTTCTAAACCTTAATTCAGAGCAACAACATGCATTAGATGCAGCTGGACAAGCATTTATGCCAATGCTTGAAGGATTGGTGAAATTTTCAATCCCAATCACTTTAGTGACTTTTGTTTTAGGATTGATTATAGCACTAGTAACTGCATTAATGCGTATATCAACAAGCCGTATACTCAGAGGGATTGCACGTTTTTATATTTCAATCATTAGAGGAACACCGATGATTGTACAATTATTCATTATCTTTTATGGTATCCCTGAACTCGGCAGACTATTAACTAACAACTCAGAAAACCAATGGACGTTAGCACCAGTAATAGCTGCAATTATTGGTCTATCTTTAAATGTAGGCGCGTATGCTTCTGAAATTATTCGTGGAGGTATTATGTCTATTCCAAAAGGCCAGACAGAAGCAGCGTATTCAATAGGTATGAATTATCGTCAAACGATTCAACGTATTATACTGCCACAAGCAATAAGAGTTTCTGTGCCTGCGCTAGGTAATACGTTCTTAAGTTTAATTAAAGATACATCGTTACTCGGTTTTATACTTGTTGCTGAAATGTTTAGAAAAGCACAAGAAGTTGCGTCGACGACTTATGAATATTTAACAATCTATCTACTCGTTGCGCTTATGTACTGGGTTGTGTGTTTTATTATTTCACTCGTCCAAAACTTTTATGAATCTTATCTTGAAAGAGGGTATCATTCATGATTGAATTACAAAATATAAAGAAAACATTTAATGATAAAGAAGTGATTAAAGGCATTGATTTAAAAGTTAATCAAGGAGAGGTAGTTACCTTTATTGGACGTTCAGGTTCTGGTAAAACGACTTTATTACGAATGATTAATGCGCTAGAATTACCTACAGAAGGCGCCGTTTACGTCAATAGTGAAACTTATGACAATAAAGATAAAAAATCCCAAATTAAAGTGCGCAAGCAGTCGGGTATGGTTTTTCAAAGTTATAATCTCTTTCCTCATAAAACGGCATTAGAAAATGTTATGGAAGGACTAATTACTGTTAAGAAAATGAAAAAAGTTGAGGCACAACACCAAGCATTAGCACTTTTAGAGAAGGTAGACTTAACAGCTGTAAAAGACCAAAGACCTAATGCATTGTCTGGCGGGCAACAGCAACGTGTCGCGATTGCGAGAGCTTTGGCAATGAATCCAAAAGTTATGCTTTTTGATGAACCTACCTCTGCATTAGATCCAGAACTGGTGAACGACGTATTACGTGTAATAAAAGACCTAGCAAACGAAGGAATGACCATGATTATAGTGACACATGAGATGCGTTTTGCTAAGGAAGTTTCTAATAAAATTGTCTTTATTCATGATGGTGTTATTGGTGAGTCAGGAGCACCAGAACAAATTTTTAATCACCCACAAACGACAGAGTTGCAACGCTTTTTAAATATGATTAGAGAAGTATAAAATATATAATGTTTGAATGAGATGGAAGCTAGATAGCTGAAGTCTCATTTTTTTATTTTTAAAAATAATTATTATAAAAATCTATCGATCATTCAAATGACATTATATAATTTATAAATGGAATGTAATTTTTTGATGTGCAATTTTTCGTATTAGTAGGCGAAGTAGATTACACATCTATAACTATAGGAAAGCGGTTACAATATAAGTGTAAGGAGGTTGCTAATATGTTAAGCAAGAGGCAATATCACATTTTGATGTTCATTATTGAACGTGAAACTTTTGTGCAAATTCATAATTTAGCAACACATTTCAATGTTTCAGAGAGGACGATCCAATATGATCTTGAATACATTGAAGATATGGCGAGTAAATTAGCTTTAACGATTCAACGAAATAAATATGATGGTATTAGAATCACGGCCTCATCAGAGAAACTAAAGGCTGTAGAACCTCAATATTTATCAACGTCTATACATTATTCCAAAGACGAAAGGTTATTGTATATTACCTTGAAACTCTTTGAATCTACAACACCTACTGCTTCTCATGTACTGGCGACCATGGTTTCAGTGACTAGACGTACGATAGTGGAAGATTTAAAACGCGTACAGCAATGGTTAGAGCAACACAATTTACAACTTAAATATGAGAAGAATAAAGGTTTCTTAATTAAGGGCGATGAAAATGCATATCGTAAAGCATATGCAGAAATGGTTCATGAATATTTTCAAACGCATACACATCAAATGGGTCATGATTTGTTTTCAACTCATGAGTTAGAACAAATTCGATTGAGTGTCGCTTCGATATTGCTTGATGCAAATTATCAACTTGTACAGAGTGCAATTGATGGATTGATTTATCATATTTTGATAGCGATTCATCGAGCGAATGAAGATTTTATCTTTGAGATTCCGGATAAAGAATATAAAAAATTGCAAAAGACTGAACAATTTAAAATCGCCTTGCAAATTAAGGGGAAATTAGAACAGATTTTTAAGCTTAATTTTCCAAAAAGTGAAGCTGCTTTTATTACTTTACATTTACTAGGGGCAAAGACTTCAGGAGTAAAATACCATCCTCGTGAAATAGATGATTTGGATATTCTAACGGAACAACTCATTGAACGAATGAGCGGAAATTTAGGTTTGGACTTAATGTCAGATAATAAGTTACTAAACGGTTTGATTGTTCATTTGAGACCTGCAATTCACAGGTTGAAATTTGATATGACACATGAAAACCCTTTGAAAAAGGAAGTTATTCTGCAATATCAACAGTTGGTTGAAGGTATAAAAAAACATATATGGGGCATTGAAGAAACTTATAATATTGAGTTTGATGATAATGAACTAACGTATATTACTTTACATTTTGCCTCAGCAATTGAGCGTATTTCGACTGTGACAACAAATAGAATCAAAGTTGTACTGCTATGTGGTTCTGGGATAGGAACTTCACAATTATTAAAAAGCAGAATTACTCACATTTACCCAGAGCTTGAGGTCGTGGATGCGTATTCTATATATGAGATAGATGAAAGTGTGTTAAAGCATGAAGGAGTAGATTATATTATTTCTACTGTCCCTTTCGATCAAGTAACAGTACCTGTGATTAGGGTTTCGCCGTTTTTAGATAGAAATGATCGTCTTCAATTAAATGAAATTATTAATCACTCTAGAGAACAATACATTGATGATTTACGTGGTATTGGCCCTACTTTAGAACAGGTGTTACCACAATCGAGGATATTGACGCAGCAGCCAGTACTTTCACGTGATGATGCTATTAAACAAGCTGTATCCATGCTGGAAAAAGACGGTATAGTAGACAAAGCATATGCGACTGATATCATCCGTCAATTAGATACTTTTGGGCCTTATATGGTGATTAGTCCTCATATTGCATTGATTCATGCAAAGCATGATCATGTAAAACAATCAGTGGGCTTTAGTTTGATCCAATATGAAAATGGTATTCATTTTTCACATGATCAATATGATCCGGTGTACATCGTTATTACTTTAGCTACAGCACAACCTCAAATACATCTAAATGCGTTAAGGCAACTGAGTACACTAATTATGGATGAAGCAGCAAGAGAGACTATATTTTCAGGAGATATAACAGCTATTATGCAATACGTTAAACATGTAAGCCAACTGTAAGGAGAGGATATAGATGAGTTTAGAAATATTGTCTGCAGACAAGGTACAAATATTAGATCAAGTAGAAACGTGGGAACAAGCAATAACAATAGCTGCAAATCCCTTACTTACACAAGACTATTTTGAACCAAGTTATGTTACAGCGATGATTGACAGTGTGAAAGAATTAGGGCCTTATATTGTGATTGCACCTGAAATTGCAATCGCTCATGCAAGGCCTAATGATGATGTGAAACATATTGGTTTAAGTTTATTAAAATTAAATAAACATATTAATTTTTCTGAAGAAGGCCACTTTGCATCGCTTATATTTGTACTTAGTGCTGTAGATAATGATGGTCATTTGGCCATTTTAAGAGATTTAGCAACTAAATTAGGTAATCAAGATACAGTAAACCAATTATTAGCAGCCCAAGAAATTAAGGAAATAGTAAATATATTTAAAGGAGAATGAGGAAAATGAAAATTTTAGTAGTATGTGGTCACGGTTTAGGTAGTAGTTTTATGGTGGAAATGAATGCGCAAGAAGCGCTGAAAAATTTAAACGCGCCAGCAGATATTAAAGTGGAACACAGTGACGTGATGAGTGCTAGTCCTGATATGGCAGATTTATTTGTTTGTGGTAGAGATTTAGAGGAAAACACTAAGAATTTAGGGGACGTTATTGTATTAGATAATATTTTGGACAAAGAAGAATTACAACAAAAATTAAATGATAAATTAAGCGAACTGAATATCTTATAAATAAAACGTAAGGGGGCAGTAAAATGAAACCAATACTTGATTTTATTGTTGATGTTTTGAGTCAACCAGCGATATTAGTTGCGCTAATTGCTTTTATCGGGTTGATTATGCAGAAGAAATCGGCGACAGATATTACATCTGGAACGATTAAAACAATTCTCGGGTTTTTAGTGTTAAGCGCAGGTGCAAATGTGGTAACACAATCTCTTGAGCCATTTGGAAAAATATTTCAACATGCGTTTGGTGTACAAGGCGTAGTACCAAATAATGAGGCAATTATATCAATTGCGTTAGAACAATATGGCACAACTGCAGCACTAATAATGGTATTTGGTATGATTGTAAATATTATTATTGCACGTATTACTAACTTAAAGTATATCTTTTTAACTGGTCATCATACTTTTTACATGGCAGCATTTTTAGCAATATTATTATCTGTCGGTAATATTACAGGTACTTTGACAGTGATTGTTGGAGCTATTATTTTGGGGTTAATAATGGCTATATTACCGGCATTGGCACATCCTACAATGAAAAAAATCACTGGTAATAACCAAGTTGCTCTAGGTCATTTTGGCACGATAAGTTATTGGGCAGCTGGAGAAGTTGGAAAACTATTTAAAGGTAAATCAAAATCTACAGAGGAAATTAATTTTCCGAAAGGTTTAAGCTTTTTGAGAGAAAGTACGATTAGTATTTCTTTAACAATGACATTATTGTATTTTGTTGCGGCATTATTTGCAGGACCGACTTATGTACATAGTGAGATTAGTGATGGGCAAAACTTTATTGTATTTTCACTAATACAAGGTGTGACTTTTGCGGCGGGTGTCTTTATTATATTAACAGGTGTACGCTTGATTTTAGCTGAAATAGTACCGGCATTTAAAGGTATTTCAGAGAAATTGGTGCCGAATACAAAGCCAGCTTTAGACTGCCCGATTGTCTTCCCTTATGCACAGAACGCTGTGTTAATAGGATTCTTTGTCAGTTTTATAGTTGGTGTAATTGGTATGTTTATCTTGTTCTTATTTGGTGGTGTCGTGATACTCCCAGGCGTTGTAGCACACTTCTTCTTAGGTGCGACGGCGGGTGTCTTTGGTAATGCAAGAGGCGGTATAAAAGGAGCAGTCGCGGGGTCTTCTTTAAATGGTTTATTAATCACATTCTTGCCGTTACTGTTTTTACCTTTCTTAGGAGATTTAGGTGGCGCAGCGACGACATTCTCAGATACAGACTTCTTAGTTGTAGGGATCGTGTTTGGCAATGTCGCCAAATTCCTAGGAATAATCGGCATCGTAATTTTAATTTTAGTAGTTGCAACTTTAGCTATTATTTTACAAAAACGTACAAATGAAAAAGAAGTAAAAGAATAATAGATATCATAATAAAATGATATAGATTTTAGGGTGAGTGGGACAAAAATCTAATTTATTTATAAAGAGTTCGTAGTCCAGGTCAGCTATGCTCATATAATGATAAAGGCTGAGACAATTTTGAACTGCACCCATTCAAGCAGACAACTAAATAATTAAAACAATTTAATGGTCCGTTCCATAGCTTAGATATGAAACGGACCATTTTTAATGTTATTTGATTATTATTAAAAAACACGATATTTAAGTCCAATATTTTTTCAATAGCCCCTGACTACCAAAGATTGGGTCTGTATTAGGTACGGGAACATTTTCAATATTATATAAATTTTGAGGTCGTTCGCTTGCTTTACCAACACAAATATCATAAGACTGACTATTGGGATAGGCGCCCATAACTGTAAAGTCATTACTTTGACTTAATAGTTTGTGACCAGTGCCAGCTGGTAATATTAAAGCGTCACCTTCATTAATATTAATAGTGGCGCCATTTTTGCCTCCTAGTATTAATTGAGCATTTCCATTGATTACTAATAATACTTCATGTGAATTACTGTGGTAATGATGATAAGAGAAAACACCGCCTTCCCAAGTATTACCCCATTGATTTGCGGATAATATATGTCTCAAATCATCAGTCGCTGAAAATAAGTTTTGATAAGCTAAAACAGGTAAATAAGGATTATTAGGTATTTGCCCATCATCTTCAAAATTTAATGTATTAATAGTAATTTCTTCTGATTTGTTCAAGTTTAAACACCTCGCTATATCAAAAATTATTAATTATAGTAATATCAAATAAGTATAAAATTTATTCTTTGTAATATACAAACTGACTTGTAATTGCAAGTAAATTGCCATCGTGGCTCCATATTTCTCCTGTTTGATCAAAGTATCCATTAAAAAATTTAAGGGCACGTGTATGTCCAAGTACTGATTGGCTTCCATTGTTCTCTAAAGACTTAGAATCAGCGTGAAAATATATTGTGAGTGATACTGTTCCAATAGGAACGAATGATTTACGACGAACATAGATACGTGGAAAGAAAGCATCGCACATAGACGCAAGAGATAAGAAATCTAAATCTCTATTAGGCTTGTCTTTTATCCATTGCAATGTGACAGAATCTGGTTGTTCAGTAGGATCCATTGCTAGTGGCACACCTTTAATTGTTCTGATGTCATAGTTTTGTGCCCATGGGGGTGCGTTTTCTAATGATGTAAGCGTTACTTCGTTTGCAAGTGGAACATCAGGAAAGGCTAGTTCGGTTGATGACCATGTATCTCGGCGTTTAGCAGTAATTGCTGTTCCAGTAATAGCGGTTTTATCATTTTGTTTGAGTTCTATATACCAATGTTGTGTTGATCGATTCGTTCGCGATGGATAGGCTATTATATTAAATTTTTCTTCCTGAATAGGAGCTGCATAGTTGATTGTCAGAGAGATGGGTTCTCCGAGAATTTCATCATGTTCTAAAACTGCACGTAATAATGTGGATGCGATGACACCACCGAAGGGGCCGACCATATTAGCATAGTCATTAGAAGTATGACCTGAATACACGCCTGATTGCTGTTGTGTGAGTTGAGTTGCTAAATCAAATGGATGTTGAGGTTGATTAGATTGCATGACGAATGCCTCCGTTTTCTTAATAAATAGTTCAAATATTTAAAATAAGTCGCTTACAAATATGTTGTTGGTCATTATAATAAAAAATTTAGGAAGTGCCCAGAAAGTTTAGCTAAAAAACTATTTCTATCACAGTCCTATATATATTTAATTGCTTAATGTAACATTTCTTTATATACGCTATGGTTTTGATACACACAAGTAAGTAGTGGGGCATCTAAATTGTAATGTGCGGCTAATTCTAACAAATACCCCTGCAAATGATCGGTTTCGATATTAAGTCCCTTTTCCATATCGCGTTGCATTGAAGTTTTGAAATGATAAGATAGTTGATTTAGTGCTTTCATATATTTAGAAACAATTTGATCTGAGATAGGTGCATTATGCTTACGCATAATACTAGCAGCCTCGTTATATAAGGACTTAATAAACTCTATACCACCTTCGCTATCACGAATAGGTCCAATAGGCGCATGCATGAGTGTTGTCACACCTGATAATACGGTAATCATTAAATATTTATTCCACATACCTTGTTCAACACTTGAGTTTAGGATGAATTCAGCTTTTGTTCCTGAAAGCGCCTGTTCAACATATTTAGCGCGATTACTTTCAGTACCATCTAATTCTCCGAAAAAGAGTTTATCAAATTGACTAGTTTGAACGATTTCCCCAGTGCTATCAAGCGTTGTTTCTATAATGCAGTAACCGCCCATGATTTTATTTTTCCCAAAAGCATTTTGTAATTTTGGAACATGTGCAACGCCGTTAAGTAATGGGATAATTAAGGTGTGATGATCTATAAACGGTTTTAAATCTTCAATAGCATGATCTAAATGATAAGATTTTGAAGACAAGAGTACGATATCAAAAGGTTCGACACGGTCGTCTTTTGTGATGAGCTGTGGATTAAAATGATAATCACCTTTTTCACTATGAATTGCTAAACCATTTCGTTCTAAATAGGATTTGCGTTTAGGTCTTACTAAAAATGTAACATGCTTGCCAGCTTCAGCTAAACGGCCACCAAAATAGCCACCAATACCGCCGGCGCCTAGTACCAATATACGCATCGATAACAACTCCTTCAAATATGTATAGTATATTTAATCTCTATATACCACTTTTCAATTCCTTCTACGCATTGAAAATTAAATTATTTAACTTTAACGACCAGCTATACTATATATTTAAATTACTGTAAAATGTTTGATGGAAATAGAAATTGTGCAATATAAAAGTATATTGTGTATAAACTTTTAGGAGGGATTACGATGCCGTTTAAAAATGAAAGGAAATATCGATGGAAGGATATTAGAGGTAAAGATTTTTTTCTACCAATCATTTATTTAGCTAGTAATTTTATATTATCAATTATAATTTTGAGTATATTATTGGCAGTTAATATAGGCTCTGGTAATAGTCACTTCAATGGTGATATTAATACGTCAAGTCCAACTGCTTTATTAATGGAAATTGGTGTATTTATTTTTATCATGCTTATATGGATGTTATTACATAAAAATAGTTACAAAATTGAGTGGAAAAGTGGATTCCTTAATATTAAGAAATACTGGAAACTCATTGTTATTACATTTATAGTCATATTTATATTTAAATTAATTTTTCCTATGTTAGTCGATGCGTTTGCACCTGAACAATGGAAGTTTGAAGAAACACAAAACGATTTAATAGTTCAACAAATGTTTAGTACCCCATTATCAACAGTGCTTGCGTTCTTTTCTATTGTAATCATTGCACCGGTTACTGAAGAGTTTCTCTTCCGCCACTTGGTAATTGGTGAATTAGGAAAAAAACTGAATTTCATAGTAATGTCAGTGATATCTGTAATTATTTTTGCATCTTTACATGTAACAGAAGCGCAATCACCATTAGAAATCGTTATGTATCTTGTTATCGCCATAGGTATCGTATATGTCTATTTAAAAACACGACGTAGTTTAGCTACTGCTATTGCACTTCATGCATTAAATAACCTTGTTGCATATGTAGCAATGATCCTTATGTAAACATAAATCGTTTAAGAGACTTTTGTTTCACATGGAACAGGGTTGGAAGAGTTAATAAACGTATTATTTAGAATTTTCTAAAATTTTATTGACTAAACATGAGTGTAATGCTAGGATAAAAACACTACAACTACATATTAATTTACTCTTATCAAGAGAGGTGGAGGGACGTGCCCTATGAAACCCAGCAACCGTCGTTATACGAAATGGTGCTAATTCACAAAAAGTTATTAAACTTTTAGAGATAAGAGAAGGTGAATACTTTCTCTTGTTAAATTAAGAGAAAGTATTTTTTTATTTAGTTTGAACTTTAAAATTCATAAGGAGCGAAATAAATTATGAGGAAATTAATTATTTTAAGTTTGTCATTAATATTAACTGTAGTTCTTACAGCATGTGGCAACACAAATGGGAAAGATGAGGATAAAAAAATCACAATTGCGGCTTCACCAGCACCACACGGTGAAGTACTGAAACATGCGAAAGAAGAAATGAAAAAACAAGGGTATGATTTAGAAGTTAAAACTGTAAATGATTATAAAGTACCTAATAAACTATTAGATAAAGGCGATGTAGATGCCAATTTCTTCCAACATACACCATATTTAAAAGCAGAAAAGAAAGACCATAATTACGATATAGAAGAAGTTGGAAAAGTATTTACTACGCCTATGGGTGTTTATAGTAAAAAATATAAAGATATTAAAGATATCCCTAAGGGTTCAACGATATACGTTTCTAACAATCCAGCTGAAGAAGGCAGATTCTTATCATTCTTTGTAGATCAAGGATTAATAAAGATCAAAAAGGGAGTTAGTATCGAAGACGCCAAATTTGAAGATATTGTAGAAAATAAAAAAGACTTGAAGTTTAATAATAAACAAGGAGCCGAATTCTTACCTAAGACATATGAAAGTAAAGAAGGTGCTGCAGTTATTATGAATTCAAACTATGCGTTAGATAATGGATTAACGCCGCATAAAGATGCTATTATTAGTGAAACAGAGTCATCACCATTTGCGAATATTGTTGCTGTGCAAAAAGGACATAAAGATGATGAAAAGTATCAAGCACTTATAAAAGTCTTACAATCTAAAAACATGAAAGAATTCATTAAAAAAGAATATGGTAAAGACGTTATTCCATATGAAAAATAAATTATTATGAACATATATCAGTAATGAAAAAGGGGTGTAATGTATGTCTAAATTAGGTATTATTGGCTTAGGAAGAGTTGGTAGCCAAGTTTTAACGGATGTGCAATATTTGAATTTATTTTCGGAAATTATATTGATAGATGACAAAGAAGAAATTGCAAGTGGTGAAGCTCTAGATCATAACCATTCACAAGGATTATTTAATACTGCGCACATCAAGGTCAAAGCTGGAGATTACCAAGATTTAGCAGACGCTGATTTCATTGTGATTGCTGCGAGTGTGCCAACAGATACAAATGACGGTGATCGTACACTATTAGCACAAGGCAATCATGACATTATAAAAAAAGTTACGAAACAAATAGCTAAAGTGACACAAGACGCAATAATTATCTTGGTTTCAAATCCAGTAGATTCGATGACTTATTTTGCTAATCAAATAGATTATCCGTCTAATAAAATCATTGGAACGGGAACTGCTTTAGAAAGCTCAAGATTTAAGACGATTATCGCTCATCATTACCAAATCGATCCTAAAAATGTTGAAGTTTTTGTTATTGGCGAACATGGGGAACATGCAATACCTGTGTGGAGTAAAGTACGTATTCATGGTATGCCACTAGCAGAATATGAAGCGCTAAGTGATAGCCCGAAAATTGATAAAGCACATATCACATCTATTATTAATGAGGTATCTATGGATGTTTTTTATCAAAAAGGTTGGACCAATGCAGCTATCTCCAAAGTTACGACATTATTGATACAAACTATTGCGTTGAACCAACGTACTATTATGCCACTGACTTCAATCAGTCAAGAATATGACTTAGTAGATGGTGCATTTAGTTTACCAACGTTAGTTGATCGTTCTGGTATTGTACAGAGGTTTGCGATTAAATTGGATGATCAAGAAATGCAACAGCTTAAAGAAGCTTACGAATATATTAGAGAAACTATCCGTACATCAGAAAAATAAAATACATTTACACACCAATTCATTAGATGATGTCTTTTGAATTGGTGTTTTTTATTATGTGAACTTTAATAAGCCACTTCTTGCTTAAATAATAGGTAATAGCTACAATGAATTTAAACATTAAATCAACCTTTGAACAAAAGTAAATTTACGAGAAAGCGCGGTGCAGTGATGTTAGAAAGACATGCTAAACTCATTAGATTGTTACTCAACAACAGTAATCATTTTTTAAGCGCAGATGAAATAGCAAATTACTTAAACGTCTCTAATAGAACAGTGAGGAATGATATTAAATATATAAATGTTGAAGTATTATCGGCGTTAATTGTCAGTGTCAAAGGTCGTGGTTTCAAGATGAACCAAGACCTATATAGTATAGAGTATATAGAAGAAGTTGTTTCTGATTTTACAAATAAAGAAAACGAACTACTGCTAAAATTGGGTTATCATATTTTAATGTATCAACAACCCACAACTTTAGATTCATTAGCACATCACTTTAAGTTATCTAAATCAGAAATCAGTGATTATTTAACGCGTGTTCAGTCGTGGTGCAATTCATTTGATATTACTGTTAATCTAACTAAGAAAAAAGGCGTCACTGTAAACGGAAACGAAATGAATATTAGGAATGCGATTTTACATTTAAATCAACTATCTTCGGAAAATAAAACGGTTGATGATGTGATATTAAATGAAATACCTAAAGCGCATATCAATATTATTAGTCAAATTATTGAACATAATTTAAATGCACATCATATACAAACCTCTAAAATGCGTATAAAACAATTACTCATACATTTAATTATTATATTTAAACGCAATAACGAGGACGGTCATTCATGGGTAGTTGATAAATCCTCTTATAAAATCGCGCAACAATGTATTACAGACATCAATTCGGAATTAGGTTATCAACTTTCAGATGAAACTGCGCAACTGTTATCTTTCTTTATTAGCTATTATTTTAATAAATACGATTTAGGCTTTGAACAGGTTTTTGTTAAAAGTTATATCGATCGTATGATTCATCAGATGGAGAAAAATGTAGGAGTTGATTTTACAGAAGATCAAGAACTACGCGACAATTTATATGCACATTTCAGTAGAACTTACTTACGTATAGCAAAGAATGTTTATATTAATAATCCTTTAACTGAAGATATTAAAAAGTATTATCCCTTTGTGTTTAATGCATTATATGAGACAGTGAGTCATCTTGCAAAGGATGCGAATATAAATTTAGTTGAAGATGAAATTGCATTTTTGGCGTTACATTTTCAATCTTCGATAGATCGCAATAAAAAAGATTCGTTTAATATTGTTATCACTTGTTATTATGGTTTAGGAATTTCTAGTTTATTAGAAGCAAAAATTAAAAATATAGATGATAGTATTCATATAGTAGATACATTGAAAATAGAAGATATTGATGATTATAACTTTAGCGATATTGATGCTCTTATTTCTACACATACTATTGAAACTACACAACTGCCTAATGACTTAATTTGCTTAGAAGTATCTCCTCTATTTTCAGAGGAGGATGAAAATAAAATTGCTTCAGCGTTACACCATAAGCAAAACCCTGTATTACATCAAAATGAATTAGCTTCAATTCAGTTTAGTGTTTACTCAGATAAACAGGAACAAGTGGTTGCAAGTTATGTTTTTGAACAAGCTCAAATTGCTCTAGACAACAATTATGCTGTCACCAACGATTACATGAAAAGTGCATTGGAAAGAGAGAAGTTTTCTTCTACGTATATTGGTAATGGTATGAGTATGCCACATGGTGATCCGGAAAAGGTATTAAAATCACATGTAATTATTTTTAAAAACATGCAAGGTTATATCTGGAAACAAAATAAAGCTAAACTTGTTTTTTTCTTAGCGATTACGGAACAAGATATTCCTGTAATGAAGAAAATTATTCATACTATCGCCAAATTGGATGAGAATGCTGTAGACCAATTATTAGTGCTTGAAGATCAAAGTTTAAAAGAAAAAATCATTCACTTAATTAAAGAATAATTGCCACTAGTAACGGCAATTATTCTTTTTTATAATCTTATGAATGCGTTTACAATTGAGTTAAGGAGGATGAATGATATGAAAATTTTAGCGATTACGTCGTGTCCAAATGGGATTGCACACACGTATATGGCCCAAGAAAAATTAGAGCAAGCTGCTAAAGATATGGGCGTACATATCAAGGTAGAAACACAAGGTGGTGTAGGTGCAGAAAATGTTTTAACACCAAAAGAAATTAGAGAAGCAGACGGCATTATTATTGCAGCAGATCGCCAAGTAGATTTATCAAGATTTGATGGGAAGTTATTAATTAACGAAAGTGTTAGAGAAGGCATTCATAAACCGGAAGTATTGATTCAACGAATTATTGATAAAGATGCTCATATCCATCATGAAACTAATGGAACTAGTCAGCCTAGCCAAGAAGATAAACCTAAAACTGGTATTCAGATGGTTTATCAACATTTAATGAACGGTGTATCGTTTATGGTGCCTTTTATCGTTGTAGGTGGATTGTTAATGGCGATTGCACTGACAATTGGTGGAGAAGCAACTTCAAAAGGTTTGGAGATTCCAGATGATTCATTTTGGAAATCAGTTGAAAATATAGGCAATTTAGCTTTCAGTTTTATGGTGCCAATATTGGCTGGTTACATCGCAGTTAGTATTGCTGACAAACCTGGACTTGTACCCGGTATGATTGGTGGAGCTATAGCTGCTGACGGTAGCTTCTACGGTAGTGATGCTGGAGCTGGTTTTCTAGGAGGTATTGTAGCAGGTTTTATAGCAGGTTACATTGCGAAATGGATTAAAAATGTAAAAACACCAAAAGTGATGGCACCCATTATGCCGATTATCATAATTCCTATTATCTCATCACTCATTGTGGGATTAATATTTATATTCTTAATTGGTGCACCGATAGCGAGTATCTTTGAAGCATTGACAACTTGGTTGAAAGGTATGCAAGGTACTAACATTGTAATCTTAGCATTAATTGTAGGTGCGATGATTGCATTTGATATGGGCGGACCAGTAAATAAAGTTGCTTTCTTATTTGGTTCAGCGCTAATTGCTGAAGGTAACTATGCTGTAATGGGGATGGTTGCAGTAGCGGTTTGTACGCCGCCTATTGGTTTAGGTTTAGCTACCTTTATTAATAAACGTAAATTTAATAAAGGTGAAGTAGAAATGGGAAAAGCTTCATTTACTATGGGATTATTTGGTATTACAGAAGGTGCTATTCCGTTTGCTGCACAAGATCCGTTAAGAATTATTCCGTCCAATATGGTAGGGGCGATGGTAGCAGCAGCTATTGCAGCAATAGGTGGTGTAGGAGATAGAGTGGCTCATGGAGGTCCGATTGTAGCTATTTTAGGTGGTATAGATCAGATTTTATGGTTCTTTATTGCTGTGATAGTTGGTAGTCTTGTCACGATGAGTGCAGTGTTATTTTTAAGAAAAAACACACCAGCATTAGCTGTTGATACTAATAGTATTGCAACGGGAATGACAGCGGAACAGCAAGATGACGAATCAGAAGCCAGTCCTACAACAAATACTACAACGGATATAAATAAAGAGAAAACAACTGAACAGACAAATAATACAGTTGATGTATTTGATAAAGATGTTATTAAAATAGTCGATAAGAAAAATACAAGAGACGAAGCGATAGACGATCTCATAGATCAACTAGATAAGGGTGATTACATTATAGATAAAAATGAATTGAAAGATGCTGTACTGAAACGTGAAGCAGAAGCAACGACAGCAATTGGAATGAATGTCGCAATACCTCACGCAAAATCATCGGCAGTGAAACAACCTGTTGTCGCTGTAATGAATAATAAACGTGGTATCGACTGGGAAAGCTTAGATGGCACATTGCCTAATATTGTATTTCTAATTGCAGTACCTAATGACAGCAATGATACACATTTAAAACTGTTACAAAGATTATCACGAACATTAATGGACGACGATATTCGCCAACAGTTAATTGAGGCAACACACACACAACAAATTTACGATTTACTTAAAGAAATATAAGTGGGAGGTAGGAATAAATGCCATTATTATTAAAACCCGTTTTTCAAGAAAGAATTTGGGGAGGTAGTGCACTTAAAGCATTTAACTACGATATACCTAATGCTCATACTGGAGAATGTTGGGCGATATCAGCACATCCGAACGGTCCAAACGTCATTGAAAATGGACGTCATAAGGGTAAAACATTAGATGAAGTTTGGGCAGAAGACAAAGTGTTATTTGGAAATCCTAAAGAAGATAAGTTTCCGTTACTAACTAAAATATTAGATGCAAATGATAATTTGTCAGTACAAGTACACCCAGATAATACGTATGCGCAAAAATATGAAGGTGAATATGGTAAGACCGAATGTTGGTATATCTTAGATGCAAAAGAAGGCGCAGAAATTATTTATGGTGTAAATGCACAGGATCAAAATGAGTTAAATCAAATGATTGATAATAAACAATTCGATACATTATTCAAATCAGTCAAAGTTCAAGCAGGAGATTTTTTCTATGTTCCTGCAGGTACCGTGCACGCAATAGGAGAAGGGATCTTAATCTTAGAGACACAACAATCTTCTGATACTACTTACCGTATTTATGACTATGATCGAACTGATAAAGAAGGAAATAAAAGAACACTTCATTTAGAAGAAAGTAAAGATGTAATTGACCTTTCGGCTAGCTCACCAAATACATCAGCTAAACATGAAGTGGTTCAAGGTCAGGATTATACGCAATTTGTATCTAATAAGTTCTTTACAGTGGAAAGATGGATAATCAATGGTCATTTAGCTTATACAAAACCAAAATCATATTGTTTAGTATCTGTTGTAGAGGGCAATGGCGAAGTTACGGTAAATAACGAAGCTATTACTTTAGAAAAAGGGACACATTTTATACTAACTACTGAGGATGAAGAAATAACATTTAGAGGTGATATGACATTTATCGTTAGTTATGTATAAAAAATTAAAGGCGAGATAACTTTAGTTATCTCTGCCTTTTTATACAATTATAGGAGGTAATTACAATGTTAAAAATTTGTGCAGATATAGGTGGAACAAAGACAATTGTAGGTTTGATTAACGAAGAGTTAGAAATTATAGAGAGCCATAAATTTGAAACGTATATAAATAATCCCGAACAACAGTTTACTGAAATAATTAATATAGCTAAGAATTATTTAGAAAGTGTTGAACACGTAAATGATACAATACTAAATATTGCTATGCCTGGGCCATGTGATTATACTCAAGGTGTATTTTTAAACCCTCCAAATCTGCAAAAATACAATGGCTTTAATGCAGGTGAATTTATCACTGAACATAGTTCATTTAAACCATATTTTGTAAATGATACGGATGCTGCTATATTAGCAGAACAACGTTATGTTTCATCGATGACAGAGGATTTTATATATTTAACTATAAGCACAGGAGTTGGTATGGCATACATGAGAAATGGTACGCTAGTTTCTGGTAGCGATGGTAATTTCGGTGAGATTGGTCATACAATTATTAAAGATAATAGTGACTACCAATGCCCTGTGTGCAAACAATATGGTTGCGTTGAAAATGAAATTTCTGGACTAGCCATAAGTAGGAAAGCGGGTTTATTGCTTAACAAAGAAGTTAGTACGAGAGAGGCAATAGAAATGTATAATGCAGGAAAAAATAAACAAATCATACAGATGATTGAAGAAGTAATATATTTAACACAAAAGTTATGTACGAACCTATATAGTATCTTCAATGTATATAATATCGTACTTGGAGGTGGCGTAACACAAAGTACATTACCTTATAAAACACGAATTGAGGCATATGCACAAAAACATCACTTGATTCAAAATAGAGAGATAGTAGTCAGAATAAGTGATTTAGAGGCGAATGTATTAACAGGCCTTTATTATGTGAATAAAAATAAATGAAAGCTTTCCAGTGTCTATTGGGAAGGGAATGAAACCTAATTTTTATGAAAAGATTTCGTTTTCTCGTCCCGGCTAGGATGACTAGAGTTGAAAAAATATGGTTTAAAGGCTTTACAACTCAGCCAAATCAACACCCCAAATTATGAGATTAATATGGTTATATTCCTATATAAATTTATGAATTCAATATGGAATATAAAGTTGGAACAATCATACATGAAACACGGAAGGGAGGCTTAGGTTTGTGTGAGGTCATAGACTCGGACGGTCTAAAAGGATACATTTTTTGAAGAGGGAGAATCTATGTGTCTCATTTAATCATTAATATTGATATTCTTTATATGGTTAAGGCTGAGACAATTAATTGCCCCAGCCTCTTTAGCATTAACCTAGTTTTTAATTATGTTTTATTATTAGCATCACTAAGAAAATTCCTTCGTTAATTTTCAAGTGAACAGAAGAATACAAAAGTAAACTTTTGCATAAGCAACACTAAGAAAATTCCTTCGTTAATTTTCAAGTGAACAGAAGAATACAAAAGTAAACTTTTGCATAAGCATCACTAAGAAAATTCCTTCGTTAATTTTCAAGTGATGCTTTAAAACCTTTTTCAAGGTCATTAATTATGTCATCAATATTTTCAGTACCAACTGATAATCTTACAAGTTCTGGCACAACGCCTGAAGCTTGTTGCTCTTCAGGGGATAATTGTAAATGTGTGGTACTAGCAGGATGGATAATTAATGATTTAGAATCTCCAACATTTGCTAAATGAGAGAATAAATTTAAAGCGTCAACAAATTTTGCGATATCTTCAACAGAACCATCTACGCCAAATGTGAGTACTGCACCTTGGCCGTTTGGTAAATATTTTTGGGCTAGTTGATGATAGCTATTACTTTCTAACCCAGGGTAATTCACCCAAGTTACATTGGGATGTTGTTCTAAATATTGTGCCACACGCAAGGCGTTTTCAGAATGTCTTTCTAAGCGTAAATGTAAAGTTTCTAATCCTAATAAAAATTCATGCACATTAAACGGAGATACTGCTGAACCTAAATCACGTAACAATTGTACTCGTGCCTTTGTTATATAGGCTGCTTCTCCTACATCTTTAGCATATGAAATACCATGATAACTTGAGTCAGGTTCCACAAGGCCAGGGAACTTACCATTATCCCAATTGAAATTACCACTATCTACGATAACGCCACCAATAGAAGTACCATGACCACCTATAAATTTAGTTGCTGAATGTACAATGATATCTGCGCCAAATTCAAAAGGACGCAGTAAATATGGAGTAGGGAAAGTATTATCCACGATTAATGGAATATTATTTTTATGAGCAATATCAGCTACTGCTTCGATATCTAATACATCAATTTTTGGATTACCTATAGTTTCAGCGTAAACTGCTTTTGTGTTATTGGTAATAGCGTGTGCAAAATTTTCAGGGTCACTTGGGTCAACAAAGTGAACTTTGATGCCTAATTTCCTAAAAGTAATGTTTAATAAATTGTAAGTTCCTCCATATAAGTTAGAAGAAGCCACAATTTCATCCCCAGATTCTACAATATTTAAAAGTGCTAAATGAATTGCAGCTTGACCGGAAGAAGTTGCTAAAGCACCAACACCACCTTCAAGTGCTGCAATACGTTCTTCAAAAACATTTTGCGTTGGATTCATTATTCGAGTATAAATATTGCCTGGTTCTTCTAAAGCGAAAAGTTTTCTTGCATGTTCTGTATTATCAAATACATAGCTAGAAGTCTGATAAATGGGAACTGCGCGCGATTTTGAAAAGTCATCTGTTACTTGACCACCATGTATGGAAAGCGTGTCTAAATGCCAAGGGTGTTGAGCCATAATATAAATCCTCCTAAAATTAGAATTTTCTGATATTTTTCACTATACAAGAGCTTTTTGACCTTTTCAACTATACTGACTAAAAAAGTAAGAATTAATTTGTGTTTTTTGCAATGTATTTAGTTAAAGTGCTTGCAAAGAGAATATGTATTGTTTATAATTCTTATCGTTATAGTAGGGAATGAGGAGTGGAGAAGGTGAATACACGGAGGAATGAAATGATTGGTTTTGACTTAATAGGAAACACACCACTTGTACTTTTAAAGTCATTTAGTAACAAAGACGTTCAAATTTATGCAAAATTAGAACAGTTTAATCCTGGTGGCAGCATTAAAGATAGATTAGGGAAATATCTAATTGAGATAGCATTGAAAGATAACATAATTCATGAAGGGGATACAGTTGTTGAAGCATCAGCTGGTAACACGGGTATCGGTGTTGCTCTTGCAGCTAATCATTACGGTCTCAACAGTGTGATTTTTGCGCCTTTAGGGTTCGCTGAAGAAAAAGTTGCTATTATAAAAGCTTTAGGAGCGAAGGTAATAAGAACAGAACGAAGCCTTGGTATGGAAGGGGCAAAGGTAGCAGCTCGAGATTTTGAAGCACAGACTGGCGCTTTTTATTTAAACCAATTTGAATCTAAACATAATCCTGAAGCATATAAAGATACTATAGCACAGGAAATTACTAATAAACTAGATGACATTGATTATTTTGTTGGTGGTGTAGGATCTGGTGGAACCTTTACTGGTATTGCTGCATATTTAGCCCAATTTAACATTGAAAGTGTCATAGTAGAACCAGAAGGATCAATATTAAGCGGTGGTCAAGCACATGCACATGATATAGAAGGTATTGGATCTGAACAATGGCCATCATTCTTACCTGAAGCATTAGTAGCAGATATTATAAAAGTCAGTGATGAAGAAGCGTTTAAAAATGTGAAATTAATTGCTCAACAAGAAGGACTCTTAGTTGGCAGTTCATCGGGAGCAGCACTACAGGGAGCGTTAGACATAAAAAAACATATTAATAAAGGTGTTATTGTTACAGTTTTTCCTGACGGAAGTGACCGATATATGTCAAAACAAATCTTAAATTATAAGGAGAAAGATTATGAATAAAAAAACACAATTAATACATGGCGGAGTGACAACAGACCCATATACAGGGGCAGTAACGACACCAATTTATCAAACGAGCACTTATATTCAAGATGATATTGGAGATATGAGACAAGGTTACGAATATTCACGTTCTGCAAACCCTACAAGAACTGCATTGGAAGGACTAATTGCAGATTTAGAAGAAGGACAATTCGGTTATGCATTTGGTTCTGGTATGGCAGCCATCTCAGCAGTTATTATGTTGTTAGATAAAGGCGATCATTTATTGATTAATTCAGATGTTTATGGTGGCACATATAGAGCATTATCTAAAGTGTTTACCCGTTTTGGTATAGAAGCTGATTTTATTGATACAACACAAATTGAAGAAATTGAACAATATATTAAGCCTGAAACGAAAATGTTATACATTGAGACACCGTCTAATCCGTTATTACGTGTAACAGATATCAAAAAATCTGCCGAGTTAGCTAAGAGTCATAATTTGATTTCTGTCGTAGATAATACGTTTATGACACCTTATTTCCAAAATCCATTAAAATTTGGTATCGATATTGTATTACATTCTGCAACAAAATATCTTGGTGGCCATAGTGATGTTGTTTCTGGTTTAGTTGCTACAAACGACGAAACGTTAGCAGAACGCATTGGATTTATTCAAAATTCAACAGGTGGCGTACTTGGACCACAAGATAGTTATTTATTGATTCGAGGTATTAAAACCTTAGGTATACGTATGGAACAAGTACAACGCAATACGCTCGAAATTATAGCAATGTTGCAAGAACATAATGCTGTTAGACAAGTGTTCCATCCAAGTATTGCCACTCATTTAAATCACGATATTCATCAAAGACAAACAGAAGGGCATACAGGTGTGGTTGCATTTGAAGTTGCAGATATAGAAAGTGCTAAACAAGTAATTAAAGTATCTAAATATTTTACTTTAGCTGAAAGTTTAGGCGCGGTAGAAAGTTTAATTTCCGTGCCTGCTTTAATGACACATGCTTCTATTCCAAAAGACATTCGCGAGAAAGAAGGGATTGCAGATGGCTTGATTCGTTTATCTGTTGGTATAGAAGGTACAGAAGACTTAGTAGAAGATTTGAAAGCAGCATTAAATACTTTAAATTAAATAAAGTATGAAAATAACCCAGGAAATACTTCATTTGATATGCCCCTGAAGTAGATTTAAAAATCTAACTTTTAAGAGTCGTATCACTATAGAAGATACCTGGGTTATTTTTCATCTTATATAAAATGAAATGGATTAATTATTATATTCTGTTTGAGTAGGCGACTCAATTTCAATAGAATGCTCTGAATTTAATATGTCAGCATTGGTTTGCTGCAATTTACTGTAGTCTCCTTCAGGCATCTTACTTTTAGTAATTTCAACCTTAGGATAAATTAATAAAGGTATTAAACCGATTATGCCATAAATTAAAAAGGTGTATTTGTAGTTTAGTATATCTATGAATATACCTGCGAAAGAAGAACCAATGACTTGTCCTACTGCTAGTAGTAAAAAGGGAATACCTATGCCTAAAGAAGCGTTTTTTACAAATAATTTTATACCCCAAACAAGTAAAACACCTGTTAAGAAAATATAGCTTAAACCAAATATTGAAGAAGAAATAAATGGAAGTAGCCAGATATTTGGAGTAAATGCTAGTAAAATTGATGCACATGCTAATGCAATTACGCCGATATTAAATGCGAAGTGAAGACTTTTCTTATCGATAATCGCTCCAGAAATACCGCCAAATACTCCAAAAAGACCGATTAAAATCCAAAATATAGATAGTGCTATATCTGAGTAATGGCCAGTAAGTTGAACAAATGATTTTGAAAAAGTCCAAAACGGTGCAGTTGAAACACCGAGTAAAGTAGAGGCTATAACAATACGTTTACTGGCGGAAATATCTCTGATGTTCAAACTACCAGTATCGATTTTAATGTCTCGTTGCAGGCTTGGAATAATAAGATAATTCCAAGTCAATACCAATAATGCTATAAACGCATAGATTAAATAGGTATCACGCCAATCAAGAAACACAAACATGGCGGTTATACCGGTGAACATTAGACCTAAACTTGTACCTGAATTAATCCATGTGTTTGCTTTACCTTGGTCTTGCAGTTTAATCCATAAGGAAATCGTATAACCATAAGGAGGTGATACTAAACCTGTACTGGCCCCTGCGAATATTACCCCTATGGATAATATTATGGCATTTGATGAAATCCCAATTAGAATCAAGCCAATTAAAACAGAAAGACCTGCAAAAATAATCATTCTTTTAGGTCCAATTTTGTCAGTTTTTAACGTCGAATATATAATTGTAAAACAATAAGCCAAATAAAATAGTGACGAAATCATACCTGCTTGTGAAGCGGTTAAACTTAAATCTGTTGAAACTTCCGGGAGAAAGAGACCAAAACTAAATCTCCCCAGCCCATATGTTGTAGCAATCATAGCGATACCTGGTAATACAAGTCTTGAAAATTTCATAAACTACCTCCAAATCTATATAGAATGTTCATTCTAGTTAAAATTAAAAATATATAGAATGTTCATTCTATTTAATTGTTAAACAACGAGTAGGATGGTTTCTTTTTTGAACATTAATACCTACTCGTCGATAAATTATTGATTATGCGCTTCGTGTAGTAATAATTTTGCCATAATAATAGCGTGTGCAGTTGCTTCTTTAGACCCCAATAATGCAGTCATTGAGGTTGTGCCTTCTAATAATAAGGTGTATTGTACAGCGAGATCATAGCCGTTATCAATGCCCGCATCGTTAGCGAGTTTTTCTAAATAGTGCAATAGGCGCGCTTTGTGTCCTCTTGCAGTGCTTTCAATTTCGTTATCAGTATCAGCATAATCTTCGATGGCGCGCATAAACATATCACCTTTGTAAGAGTAATCATTAAGCCATTGGCAATGTGCTTTAACGGCTGAAATAAAAGGTTTGTCTGGATGTTTGTCGACGTAACTATCAAGATAACGCCAATAGCGTGCTTCTCTTTGTTTCAATACTTGTGCTACTAAATTATCTTTAGATTCAAAATGGTTATATAATGTCATGGTCGCGACATTTGCTTCTTGAATAATCTGCTTTAAACCAACGCCACGAAAGCCATATTCATAAAATAAACGCTCAGCAACACTTAGTATATCTTGTTTTTTTTGCGACATAATAGCTCACACTTCCAAAAGTAGAATGGTCATTCTATCTCATGATATCAATGAAATTGTATGACGTCAAAATTGAAGTATGGCGTAGTGTACTATTTATTTTGTGGTATACGGATAACATGACCTAATTGTTTAGGCGTGTCAAAATATTGTTGTTTATCAAAATAATCCTTAAGTTTTTCTTGAATAGGCAGTGGGAAATCTTTACTACTTCTTGTATGATTGCTAACCCCCATCATCATCGCTTCATATGTAGCGGTACGTTCATTATTAGCATTGTACATAGTTAAGAATAAATGTATGCGTTTAGAATCATAATTGTAAATATGTATTTTGATGTAAAACGTATCGTGAAGTAATAATTCTTTTAAATAAGAAATGTGCGCTTCAACGTTAAAAATCGTAACGTCTTGGCTATGACGATAATCAGTTGAAAAGTCAACATGTTCCAAAAAGCCAGCGACTGCGTCACTGAACACAGAATAATATTGTGCATCATGCATATGGTTATTATTGTCTATCCAAGATGGTTGTACATTGTTTTTATAAATATATTCATCTATCACAAGATCACTCCTATTAAAAATTATTTATTAACCTTTACCATTGTAGCAATAATAGAAGTACAGAGTTAACAATTTGTTTAAATTATTATAAAAAGCATTTATTATTCTTTATTAATAAACTAAGGTAAGATAGTATGACAATGTATTAATTTAGTAAACGTCACTCAAATGGGAGGGAGATTTTTATGGTGTTCGTTGCATTAATATTATTTATTTTATCTTTAGTTTTACTTATTTATTCTATTACTTTATTAATGGGGAAAGACGGAACGTTATTTAGTTTGTTTACTGAAAAGGAAAATGAATTAAAAAAAAGTCACAAACTAGCAATTTACATTACAACGATTGTATTATTGATATCTAGTCTTGTGTGGTTTTTGAATATAATTTAACTTTTTAGTTCGCATAATAGAGTGAGATTCATAGTAAGTGTTAATTAAGATTAATTTTCAGTCAGGTTGTCTAATTTTAATTAATACGAAAAGGAGAGCCCGTAAGTAAAGTTTCGGGCCCTCCTTTATATTTTAATATTTTCTTAAAAAATCTATATCACGATTAAATGTTGTTTTTACTACATATTCTTGTAAAGTAGCCAATATTTTTTCGATAATTTGTGTTTTGTTGGATAAAATTCGAATACTAAAGCCGTGTGTTGGTAGTTTAGTGATTCCGAAGCGACAATCGTATTTTTGTTGATAGTGTTTGATTTGTTCATAGACATTATCGATTAATTTTTGATTTACAGTAGGATGTATAAAATAACACGATCCTAAGTGGGTATAATCTTCCATGTAACCAAGTCCATCAACTTTATTTTTGGATGGGTCAAGCAAAGTATTGTCAAATACAACCAATTCATCATCGACATAAATTTCATTTAACAAGTGCATATACGTATAGCTAAAGTTTTTATCTTCTTTAGAATAACCTGGAGTTAATATATCTGTATAAAATAATGCAGCTGTAGGTTTCAAATGAAATGTATTATGTTGATAGAATTTTGCATTTTCAAAAGCGATAATTGGATCACCTACATACTCAGCATACCCATCATCTTGAATACTAAAGTTTTGGTACTGTTCCACATGGTTATTTGGTGTTTTATAAATTTTTGTGGCTCCTTGTGAAGTTAAAATCACTTTTGCGTTAGGTTCTATATTAAAATCCATTTTGTAACGGTCCCCATCTAAGTAACCGCCACCTACGTTTACAATATAAAAAGTAGGGATATCAGAATTGTTTAAATAAACTGGTCGCATGACTTTTAAGGCTTTTTCGAAAAAAACGTCACGCGCCACCGATTTCTTACCATTATTGAAAACAGTTAAATCTAATTGGCCAGTCCATTCGTTATGTCCATTAGACATTAAGCTAACCCTTTAAGAAATACGTCTTGTTCAATCCACTCAATAACTTCATCTAAACCTTCATCTGTTTTAAGGTTTGTAAAAGTGAAAGGACGGTTACCACGGAATACTTTTGTATCTTCGGCCATGCGTTCTAATGATGCACCAACATAAGGTGCTAAATCGGTTTTGTTTATAACAAAGAAATCGGATTTAATCATGCCTTGTCCGCCTTTTCGAGGGATTTTTTCCCCTTGGGCAACATCGATGATATAGATAGAAAAATCAACTAACTCTGGGCTAAAAGTTGCAGCCAAATTGTCGCCGCCAGATTCGATGAAAATAAGTTCAATATCATCATTGCGTTCTTTTAATTCATCAATTGCAGCAAAGTTCATTGAGGCATCTTCACGTATAGCTGTGTGAGGGCAGCCACCTGTTTCTACACCAATAATTCTGTCTTCAGGTAAGACGCCAGAATTAACTAATATTTTTTCGTCCTCTTTTGTATAAATATCATTCGTGATGACACCAATACTCATATCTTTTGCTAAGCGTTTTACAATTTTTTCAATAAGTTGTGTCTTCCCTGCACCTACAGGGCCGCCCACACCTATTTTGATTGTATCTGTCATAAAAATTGACCTCCTAAGATATAAAAATTCTTACGTTTACGTTTTCATGTTCCATCTGGTTGATTTCTAAACCTGGTGCGGTAATACCAAGCTGCGATTCCTCTAAAGTCATAATGTAATCTCTAGTCTCTTTCATGATAGGTATCATTTGATGAACGATACGTTGACCAGCAGTTTGACCTAAGGGGATTGCACGTACTGCATTTTGAGTAAGGCTAGATACGTTTTGGTATAAATAATAATCAATAATCGTTTCTATATCGACCCCAAGGTGATGGCCAAGCATAGTAAAACAAATAGCAGGGTGTAATATCGCTTTTTTATTGCGCATTTGATCATGATACCAGTCTATCCAATCACAGTCATATAGCTCAGAAGCGAGTTTTACCATACGATTACCCATTTGTTTAGAACCTTGTCGTGTTTCTTTTGGTAAATTTTGTACAAAAAGGATACGATCTAATCGTAAAATAGTTTGCTTATCATTTTGTTCAAGCGCATCGTAAACAAGACGCATTGTTAAGCCATCAGCATATGTTAATTGTTCATTTAGAAAAAGTATGAGCCATTGTTGGAAACTTTCTTCGTCATGAACGATATCGCGTTGGATATAAGTTTCAAGTCCAAATGAATGACTGAATGCACCTGTTGGAAATTGTGAATCACAAAATTGAAACAGGCGTAAATGTGCGTGATCAATCATGTGAATGACCTATATGTCTAAATGCTTGATTAACTTTACGATCTTCGTGTTCATACGGTATCCCTAAATCTTTTAGTAGTGATTCTACTAGATAATCATATTGAACGAGCATTTCAGTTTCTGTGAACTGTGCAGGTAAGTGTCTATTACCAAGTTGATGAGCGATATCTCCCATTTCTTGTAAAGAGCGCGGTTTAATTACAAGCAAATCTTCAGAATTTACATCTACGATGATCATATTAGTATCATCTTTATACAAAATATCTCCATATTGTAAGTCGATTGGTTGTTTTAAACGGATACCAAGTTCATTACCGTGATCTGTTTTAACACGTTGAATGCGTTTAACTAAATCAGAGTTTTCTAAATATACTTTTTCTATATGTTTTCCTTTATCGCTATCTGAAATGTTAGCAATATTGCCTACGATTTCTTCGATGATCATTTTTAACCTCCTAGAATAAGAAATAACGTTGTGTTAATGGTAATTCCGTAGCTGGTTCACTCGTGATTTTTTCGCCATCTACAAATACTTCATATGTCTGCGGATCAACGTCTATTTTTGGCGTTGCGTTATTATTTTTCATATCTGCTTTAGATAGTTTGCGAATATTATGAACAGGTCTTAATTTACGTTTTAAACCTAATAATTTACCAATATCATTTTCATAAGCAGTAGTAGATACGAACGTCATTGAAGTACCTTGCATATTGCCTCCAAGTTGGCCATACATCTTACGGTATTTTAAAGGTTCTGAAGTAGGGATAGAACCGTTAGCATCGCCGTTAATTGCAGTGTTTATTAATCCGCCTTTAACAATGACATCAGGTTTAACGCCGAAGAACGCGGGCTCCCACATAATTATATCAGCGAGTTTACCTTCATCGATTGAACCAACGTAATCTGAAATACCATGCGTAATAGCAGGGTTAATTGTATATTTCGCTATATAGCGTTTGATTCTATTATTGTCATTATATTCGCTATCACCATCTAATGGACCGCGTTGCTCTTTCATACGGTGTGCAACTTGCCAAGTTCTTGTAATTACTTCCCCGACACGTCCCATGGCTTGCGAATCAGAGCTGACCATACTAAATACACCGATATCTTGTAATACGTCCTCGGCAGCAATCGTTTCTTTACGGATACGTGAATCTGCAAAAGCAATATCTTCTGGTATAGAAGCGTTTAAATGGTGAGTAATCATAACCATATCTAGGTGCTCATCAATTGTATTTACTGTGTATGGTAAGGTAGGGTTTGTGGAAGATGGTAGGATATTAGAATAAGCTGCAGATTTAATTAAATCAGGTGCATGTCCGCCACCTGCGCCTTCTGTATGATACATATGTAGCACACGGTCTTTAACGGCGGCCATTGTTTCTTCCATAAAGCCGGCTTCATTTAATGTATCAGCGTGTAATGCAATTTGAACATCATAATCGTCAGCAACTTGAAGGGCATGGTCTAATGCTGAAGGTGTTGCACCCCAGTCTTCGTGTACTTTTAAACCGATAGCGCCGGCGTGTACCTGTTCTACTAAAGCTGTATGATTAACTGCTTGTCCTTTACCAGTAAAACCAATATTTAAAGGCAACGATTCTGCCGCTAGTAACATACGATGTAAATGCCAAGGGCCTGGTGTAACAGTAGTCGCTTTAGCGCCTTCAGATGCGCCTGTTCCGCCACCGATGTGTGTTGTAATACCACTTTCAAGGGCAACTTGCGATTGTTCAGGATTAATGAAATGGACGTGGGTATCAATACCACCAGCTGTTATTATTTTCCCTTCTGCAGAAATAATATCTGTAGTTGCACCAATTATAATATCTACGTTATCCATAATATCTGGATTACCGGCTTTGCCTATTTTCATAATATAGCCATTTTTAACACCGATATCTGCCTTAACAATTTTATCGTAATCAAGAATTAGTGCGTTTGTAATTACTAAATCTGCTACTTGCTTATCATCACGTGTCACATTAGGGTTTTGAGCCATACCATCACGGATTGATTTACCACCGCCAAATGCAGCTTCATCACCATACGTCGCGTAATCTTTTTCGACACGCGCAAATAAATTGGTATCTCCTAATCTTACAGAGTCTCCGACAGTAGGGCCATATAGACTTGTATATTGTGATTGCGTCATTTTAAAACTCATCTGTTATACCCACTTTCTTTATTAGCATTTTCGCTGACTTTATTTTCTTCAGCGATAATTTCTGTAGCGCTGTCGTCATCTTCAGCCTTATAAACACGCGCCTCGTCAATAGGCCCATTCACATTACCATGGAAACCAAAAATTCTTCTTTTACCGCTAAATTCAACGAGTTGAACTTCTTTTTCGTCACCAGGTTCAAAACGGACTGCTGCCCCAGCAGGGATATCTAACCGTTTGCCGTAAGCTTTTTCTCGTTCGAATTGAAGGGCAGGATTCGCTTCAAAAAAATGATAATGAGAACCGACTTGAATAGGGCGGTCTCCTGTGTTTTTGATATCAAGTATTGTAGCGTTATGCCCTTGATTGACTTCAATTTCTGTACGTTTAACTATAATTTCACCAGGTTTCATAATTAAATTCCTCCTCTACACGATTGGGTGATGAACGGTAATTAATTTAGTACCATCAGGGAAAGTTGCTTCAATTTCCATTTCAGTTAACATATCTGCAACACCCTCCATTACATCATCCTCACCTAGTATTTGTTTGCCGTAACTCATAAGTTCTGCAACAGATTTCCCATCTCTTGCACCTTCGAGTAATTCAAAACTTATAATGGCAACTGCTTCGGGATAATTTAACTTAAGACCTCTTTGCTGACGTCTACGAGCCAAATCTGCTGCAATAACTAACATTAGTTTGTCTTGTTCACGTTGTGTAAAATGCACATGCTCACTACCTTTCGACGTTTTTATAAATTAAAAATATAGTATGTGACTAATCTAATAATAAGACGATTAGACGTATACTACAAGAATAACCCTCTGAAATAAATTAATGACGAAAAAAAACGCGTTGAAATTAAATATGTATTACTTTAAATTTTATCCGTTATAATATATTATGTTGTATGTTGGAATAAGCAGAGAAACTAGGTGACAATGTGAATGCTGTTCGAATTATATTAAAGAACATCGCACAAGTACTACTATTAAATAATGCATGGACAGGCTTATTTATTTTGTTAGGTTTATTCGTAGGAAATTGGAAGGTAGGTATTATGGCCTTAGCTGCGAGTGTTATTGCATTATTATTAGCGAAACGAACAAATTACTCGAATGAAGAGATTAACACGGGATTAGCAGGTTTCAATCCAGTGCTAACGGCAATTGCATTGACACTATTTTTAGTGCCAGAATGGTATAGTATATTAATTGCTTTTATAGCAATTGTGATTACAATGCCAATAGGCTCAGCATTTAGAGAATTTTTTAAGCCTTTTGGCGTGCCTATGTTAACAATGCCATATGTGTTTGTTAGCTGGGTGATCTTATTAATGTCATTTCAATTTAAGTTTGTGAATGCAGATGTCAATATACTGCCTGACACAGTACAAGAGATACAATTTTCAGGACATAGTATCCATTTTATAAATGCTTTTTTATCAGGGTTCAGTGAAATCTTCTTATTGAAAAGCATTATGGCAGGCTTATTGATTCTTATAGGGATTTTTATTGCTTCAAGAAAAGCAGGTGTATTTGCTATAGTAGTCAATCTCATTGGTTTTACTGCTGTACTAGTGCTTGGTGCAAATCATGACCAAATTAATGATGGATTGTTTGGCTATAATGTCATACTAACAGTGCTCGCTTTAGGTGTTGCTTTCCGTACTAGGATTCAACGATATATTAGCATTGTTTTAGGAATCCTTTTGACAGTTGTATTACACGCAGGCATGACGACTTTATTAACGCCGTTCGGTTTACCGGTATTTACGCTGCCTTTCATCATAGCAACATGGATTATGTTGTTTGCAGGTAACCGAATGAAGGTACAACAAATTGAATAGCATGACTTTATTGGATAAATACCCTAAATTATATTTTATAATATAAACATCATTTGAGAGTAGCACGATTTTCTAATTGATTATAAATTTATTAGGAAGAAGGAATAAGAATGAAAAGAATTGTTTCATTACTTGCAATATCAGCTGTAGTCTTAGCGGGGTGTAGTGGTTCAGGAAATGAATCGAAAGGGAAAACTTTAGACGTTGAACTACCATTAAAAACAACTTCTATTGCACCTTATGAAACAGATGTACCAGTGAAGATAGGTGCTGCCGAAGCCCTATTTAAAGCTGGTGCAGATGGTAAAGTTGAAAAGTTATTGGTTGATTCATACGACCAAAAATCACCAACACAATTAGACATTAAATTAAAAGATGACATTAAATTCCAAAATGGTAAAAAAGTGACAGGCGAAGCGGTAAAATCTAGTTTGGAAAAAAGTATTAAGAAAAGTGACCTCGTTAAAGGTTCACTTCCAATAAAAGATATTAACGTAGATGGTCAAAACATTACGATTACTACAAAAGAAGCTTATCCTGAATTAGTGTCAGAATTAGCGAGTCCATTCTCTGCAATTTATGATACAGAGGCAGATGACATTAATAAAACGCCTGTTGGTACAGGACCATACCAAATAAAAAACTATAAGCAATCTCAAAATATCAAGTTAGATCGTTTTGATGATTATTGGCAAGGTAAACCTAAACTAGATCACGTTAATGTTACATATCAAGAAGATGGTAATGCTCGTACAAGCGATTTAGCATCGGGTAAAGCAGATGTAATTACAGATGTTCCTGTTGAAAAGGAAAAAGAGTTGAAAAATGGAGATAAGACAACTACATCTGCAGTATCAGGATTTAGAACGTCATTGGTTATGTACAATCATACAAGTGATAAAATGACTAAACCTGTACGTAAAGCTTTGGATAAAGTTATTAATCGTGAAAGTATCGCACGTAATATCTCTAAGAATCATGCTCAACCAGCTACCGGACCATTTAATACAAAATTAGATTTTATAGATAAACAACCTATACAAAAACAAGATTTAGAAGAAGTCAAACAAATTATGAAAGAAGAAGGGTATTCTAAATCAAATCCATTAAAATTAACCGTATCTACGTATAATGGAAGACCAGAACTACCTAAAATGGCACAAGTTATTCAATCAGATGCTAAAAAAGCCAATATTGATATCACTATTCGAAATGTAGATGACATTGAAGGGTATTTAAGTGATAAAAAACAATGGGATGCCTCTTTATATAGCTTTGGTACAATACCTAGAGGAGATACGGGTTACTTCTTTAATCAAGCTTACAAACCTGAAGGTGCTATTAATTCTGGAAACTATAACAATAAGAAAGTCACAACATTAATCGATCAGTTTAATAGAACAGTAGATAAATCTGAACGTAATCGATTAACAAATGAAATTATTGATATTACACAAAATGACTTTGCAAATAGCTATATCTCATATATGGATAATATCGTCGGTATGAATAAAGACGTAAAGAACTTAAAAGCAACACCCGAGGGTATCTATCTAATTGACTATAGGGTAGATAAGAAACAATGATAATTAAAAATATACTCTCTAGAATCGGACAAATGATCATTGTATTGTTTGTCCTTTCTAGTATCACATTTATATTGATGAAACTTACGCCTGGAGATCCTGTTGATAAGATTCTACATTTAGATATAGCGAATGTATCATCAGACCAAGTTGAAGCAACAAAAGAAAAATTAGGGTTAAATCAACCAGTGGTCGTGCAATACTTTCAATGGTTAGGCCAAATTGTTCAACTTAATTTTGGTACAAGTTACCAAACAGGTGAACCAGTAATAAAAGAATTAATCTACTACACGCCGCCGACTTTAAATATTGCATTTTTAACTATAATAATTGTCTTGCTAACAGCACTTCCAATGGGAATTTTAGCAGCGAAATATTATCACACGTGGGTTGATACATTTATCAGAACTGTAACATCCTTTACAGTTAGTGTGCCTTCATTCTTTTTAGGTACAATTTTAATTTATGTTTTTGCACAGAAATTTAATATTCTGCCATCTTCAGGTTTGGATACGATGGCTGGTTATATATTGCCGGTGATAGCATTAAGTGTAGGTATGAGTGCATACTATGTAAGATTAATGCGATCAAATTTACTAGAATTATACCAATCCAAAGAAGTTGAGGCTTCACGTCTTAGAGGCGTATCTGAACGGTATATTTTATGGTGTGATTTATTTAAACCAGCGATTATACCAGTCATAACGGTATTAGGTATGTCTGTAGGAAGTCTTATCGGAGGAACTGTCGTCATTGAAAATTTATTTGGCATACCGGGTATTGGCCACTTCCTAGTAGATAGTATACGTGCTAGAGATTATCCTGTAGTACAAGGTGCGGTAATTATGATTGGTTTCTTTGTTGTTTTGGCTAATACAGTAAGTGATTTATTATTACTATGGTTAGAACCAAAACGCCGATATAATAGCTCACGTCCTCCCAAGAAGCCGCAACGACAGGATGGTGAAATATAATGAAACAATTAAATAAACAGCATCTTATATTTTATGTGTTTGCATTGTATTTATTGGCTCTTATCATCGCACAATTTTTTGTGTCGACAACAAATGCTTATGAGGTAAACCTAGGGAGTAGTCTTGAAATGCCAAGCTTTAACCACTGGCTAGGTACTGATGATTATGGTAGAGATTTACTTTCAAGAGTTGTTATTGGCGCAAGGTATACATTGATTATTAGTTTGATTACATTGTTGATTACGGTCATTGTTGGTGTACCATTAGGGTTAATTGCGGGTTATAAAAAAGGCATTGTGGATACAATTATTATGCGTATTATTGATATAGGATTAAGTATTCCTGAATTTGTCCTTATGATTGCATTTGCTAGTTTCTTCAAACCTAGTATTTGGAATTTGGTCATAGCAATTACGATTATTAAATGGATGACTTACACGAGATTAACGCGATCTGTCGTAAGTAGTGAAATTACGAAACCTTATATACAAATGGCTAAATTATTTAACGTCCCAACACATGTTATTATTTTCAAACATTTTTTTCCACAAGTCTTACCATCTATTATTGTATTGATGACAGTAGATTTTGGGAAAATTATATTATATATATCATCGCTTTCATTTCTTGGACTCGGTGCACAACCGCCTTCACCTGAATGGGGAGCAATGTTGAATACAGGTAGAGATTATATTAGTTCGTATCCATTACTTTTGATTATTCCAGCATGTTTAATCACAGTAACTATTCTTTTGTTTAATTTAGCTGGAGATGCTTTAAGAGATAAATTATTAAAAGGAAAGCGTGATATGAATGACTAATTTACTTGAGATTAATAACTTAACAATTAAAGATGAAACAGGTACTAAACTAATAGATCACATAAATTTCAGTTTGAAAGCTAGTAAAGTTAATGTTTTAGTAGGAGAAAGCGGTTCTGGTAAAAGTTTAACTGCAAAAGCGTTAGTGCAACAATTACCTAATAATTTAGTAATGACTTATGATGAGTTGAATTATGAAAATAAAAAACTGTCAAATATCCACAGCCTTTTGGGGAAAGAGATTGGTTTTATTTCTCAAGATTATACGCATAGTTTCAATGAGCATATGAAATTAGGTAAACAATTGATCGCAATTTATAGGCAACATTATAAGACAGATAAAGCAAAAGCCAAAAAAATTGTAATACAAGCGCTTGAGTGGGTTGACTTAGCACCGAATCAAACTATGAATAGTTATCGTTTTAGCTTGTCAGGTGGACAACTTGCTAGAGTTCAAATAGCAAGTGTATTGATGCTTAACCCAAAGCTCATTATTGCCGATGAACCCACTGCATCATTAGATGTAATAACCGGGGCTAATATTATGAACCTAATCAAACATTTGGCAGAAGTTCATAAAGTTACGCTTTTATTAATCACGCATAATTTATCACATGTTTTAAACTTTAGTGATTGGATTCATGTTATTCAAAAAGGTAAACTGGTTGATTCAAATCATGTACAAGCATTTAAAAATCATGATATAGCACCATATAGTTTAAAATTATTTAACTCCCGTAGCCAACTAAAGGAGGGGAGAAATAATGATTAACTTAAATAACTTAAACTTTAAATATAGAGAAACTCCTGTTTTGAAAAATATAAATCTTACGATACAACCAGATGAAATCGTAGGGATTGTAGGTGAGAGTGGCTCAGGTAAAACGACATTAGCACAAATTATGTTAGGTCTGTTGCCAGTATCTCAAACGCAATATACAAATTGTAATTTAAAATTATTACCTATATTTCAACATGCGTATGATAGCTTTAATCCAAAATTCAAAATGAGTACATCTCTAGAAGAACCGATAAAGTATCATCAAGAGACAAACTCAAATGAAGTTCATCAGCGAATGCATACATTAATGCAACAAATGCATCTTGATGAAAAGCTGTTAGATAGTTTCCCTGACCAATTAAGCGGTGGTCAATTGCAACGTTTTAATACGATACGTACATTGATGTTAGCACCTGATATGTTAATTTGTGATGAGATTACAGCTAGTTTAGATGTCATTGCTGAGCAAAGTATGATAGATGTGTTAAAAAGGTACTACACAGATACACATAAAGGCATGCTATTAATATCTCATGATTTAGCTTTTTTAAATCAAATCGTTGAACGATTAATTGTTATGAAAAATGGCGAAATCGTAGATGATTTTAATATTAAATTTTTATTCGACAAACAACGTCATGAATACACAAAACAGCTACTAGCAATTTACTAAGTAGCTGTTTTTCGTTTTAATGATAGAAAAAATATACGTTTTAATTTTAAAAATAATGTACATCATATTATTGAGAATCATATAAGTTCATGTATAATTAAATACAATATGAGAAAAGGGGATATTTTACGCATGAAAAAATTATTATTACCATTGTTAGCTTTAATACTTGTGCTAGCAGCATGTGGCAATAGTTCAAATGATAAGTCGTCAAAGGAAAATAGTGAAAAGACAACTTATAAACAAGATTCAGGAGAAAAAGTTGAAATACCAAAAAACCCTAAACGTATTGTAGTCTTAGGCGCTACATATGCTGGAGGGTTAAAACAACTTGACGCTAATATTGTTGGCGTAGCTAATATTGTAAATGATAGTAAAGTTTTAAAAGATAAATTTAAAGATGTAGATAAAGTAGATGCTGAAAATGTTGAAAGTGTTGCGAAACTTAAACCAGATTTAATAATTACTTATAATACAGATAAAAATATCAAGAAATTAAATAAAGTTGCGCCCACAATAGCTTTTGACTATATGAAACATGATTATAAAGAGCAACATAAAGAATTAGGTAAAATTGTAGGTAAAGAAGATAAAGCAGACGCATGGGTTAAGCAATGGGACGAAAAAACAAAAGACGATGGAAAAGAAATTAAAGATGCTATTGGTGCAGATACGACAGTATCTATCATTAAAGATTTTGATAAAAAAATCTATGCTTTAGGAAAAACATACGGTCATGGGAGTGAAATTCTATATGATTCCTTTGGATTGAAAATGCCTGAAAAAGTAGAAAAAGCAACAGAAAAAAATGACCTAGCAGATATCTCTGAAGAACAAATCCCTGAAATGTCAGGCGACTATGTGGTTACACCAGTTGCTAAAGGCAGTGATCTATCATTCGAAAATAAAGATGTTTGGAAGAATACAGACGCAGTTAAAAACGGCCAAACATTTAAAGTAGATGAAGGCATTTACTGGTTGAATGATCCTTATTCATTAGATTATGAACGTAAAGATTTAAAAGAAAAATTATTACAACATTAACCTAATTATGTCACTATGCTCAAATAAAGCATCAATCTATTTTATTTAATAGATTGATGTTTTTTATTGAACAATTTTTAAGGGAATTATTATTCGACATAAAGTGATTATACGAGCATGTTGGAAGTAATTGATTTTACCATTTAATCATAGCATTTAGAAATATCACATTAACTTGAAGAGGCTCTGAAAAGGCATTTGAAATTTTCGGGGTAACAAAGCGCTATTGCTAATTAAACGAAATTATAATACTTTATGACATTGAGGGATTTTAGACGTTTTAATAAAATGCATTGACTTTAAATGGTAATAGACAAAGGTTGCAAGCAAATATTTCATTATCCGTTATGATGATGTAAGATATTAATAACAATTAATAAATTGAGTCGTAGAGATTATATATAGAAGATATATAATATAGTGGCTCACTAGAATATAAAGAGTATTTATGAGTAAAAGATAAGCTATGGTAGTTAATCATACACATATATCTTTGGGAGGATATTATGGAAAAACAACAAAAAATCGATAATTGGGTACAATTAACCAAATACGTTCATTATATAGAAATGTTAATTGAGAAAAAAATGAAGCAATCATACAATTTAAGCTTGAAAGAATTTTATGTATTATATGAAATTTATAAAGCTAAAGGAAAAAAATACAAAATTAATGATTTGATAAAAATTGTTGATTTAAGCCAAAGCGCAATGTCTAGGTTGATTGTACGAATAGAAAAGCCAGAAAAAGCATTAGTTGTAAGACAAGAATGTGTTGAAGATCAACGTGCTATGTATATTTATCTGACAGAAGAAGGGCTTAAAATTACGGAAGCGGCACTAAATACCTATGAAAAATTAATTAAAAAAGTAGATTTTTCTAATATTCGTAAGTTATCCCAAATAGATGAGCAAGAAGATTAATATTTTCTTCCAATTTAAAAAAGCAGGATTCGGAACATTAGTATATGTATCGAACCCTGCTTTTCTTTTAATTAAGAAGTTTTATCTTTTTTAGAATGTCTCACACCATAAAAGAGATAAATAAGTATCCCTATGATAAACCAAGCAAGTGTATATAATTTTGCTTCTGAACCTAAGCCCCAGAATACGATGACTACACTTACAAATGTTATAACTGGCATTATAGGATAAAAAGGCATTTTGAATGCTGGTACTGGAATATCTTTACCTTCTCTTGGACGTAAACCAAATATTCCTATAGAGACAAACATAAATGCGACGAGTGTTCCTGCAGAAATTAATTGAGCTAAGAACGCAAATGGGAACATTGATCCTATAATAACAGCAATGATAGTAAGTATTATCAAAGCGCGGTTAGGTAAGTTTTTATTATTTAATTTTCCTAACCATGAAGGTAAGAGGCCATCTCGACCAAAAGAATATAATAAGCGCGAACCTGCTAACATCATGCCAATAAGTGCTGTGAACATACCAATTACAGAAATTGCTTGAACTACTGCTGCTACTAAACCAAATCCACTTTGTCGTAAAGCCCAACCGACAGGTTCTGCATTACCAGCGTATGCTGAATATGTAAACATACCAACAAGGACAAGTGAAACTGCAACAAATAGCACTACTGCGATTAGTAGTGATCCTAATATCCCTCTAGGCATTGTTTTTTGTGGATTTATTGCTTCGGCTGAATTGGCAGCAATTGAGTCAAAGCCGATATATGCTAGAAAAATCATAGATACACCTGCATAGATACCTTGCCAACCTCCGAAAGACCCAGTTTCAGTAACTTTATGTTCAGGAATAAATGGCACATAATTACTGAAATCAATAGCTGTTAAACCTACGACAATAAATAATAATACGGCTAATACTTTAATGACGACAAGGATATTTTCGATACGTGCAGCTGCTGATACCCCGTATGCTAATAAACAAGTTGTAAGGATAATCACGATAGCTGCAACAATATCAATAACGCCGCCATCATTGCCTAGTGTGTTAGAAAGTGCTTTTGGTAATTCGAGACCTAATGGTGATACCAGTCCCCGTAAGTTTGCTGAAAAGCCTGATGCCACAAAAGCGACGGCAATAAAATATTCTGCAAGTAAAGCCCAGCCTGCCACCCATCCAAATACTTCACCAAATACTACATTAATCCAGGAATAAGCTGAGCCAGCAAAAGGCATTGCAGACGACATTTCAGCATATGCAAAAGAAACAAGCCCAGCCACTACTGCTGCTAGTAAGAATGAAAGTGCAACTGCAGGTCCTGTGTGTTGCGCTGCAACGACTCCGGGCAACGTGAAGATGGAAGTAGAAACAATGGTACCGACACCTAAAGCTAAAAAGTCTTTAACTCGTAATGTTCTATTTAAATGAGCATCCTTCACTTGATAAACGGATGGTTCGGCCTTTTTAAAAATTTTGTTAAAAAAATCTTTCATAATAAACCTCTCCTAATGAATACTATATCGTAAAACTTTATAACTAAATTATGATAATTTATATCATAGCATAAATATCTCTAAATATTCAGAAAATTTTGTGAAAATTTATAAAACTTATATAGCGAGTAACGTATTATAGTTTGTTTTAGTATTATTAGTTATTTTAAGTAGTTGTTTTACTCTATAGGTGATGGCGGTTTTTGTAAGCTATTCATTTTCAGAAGTATATAAAAAGGACGAGATATAAGTCATAGTTCAGTTATACTTACATACGCTCACCCATACAAGCTTATCTATTGATATTAAATTTATATTTATAATTTTTTAAATCAAAATAGTAGTATAACAATTACTAAACTTTACTAGATATCTAGCGCGATACTACTTAACTAGTATTTCACTATAAAGAGATGACTTGTGGTTGAACTGCTGGATCATGATTAGCAATCGTTTTGACACAATCTTTGTCTATAGCTTGGGCTTTTACCCAATTTAATGATTTGATAGCATCATCTTTATCAACTACGAGACCAGGTAAAATACCGTTTTTCCATGATTTTTCAGCATAACCCACATCTGAGGCCAACAATAAGTATGATGCATCATCTTTATGTGCTTTAACACGTGTAGTACATAGCCCAGCACTATGCCCTGGTGTATGAATGAATTCGAGTGTGCCGTCTCCAAATAAATCAAAAGATTTACCTGTAGGCCCGATACCATTATTTTTTAAGGGATAAGTTTTAATATCAATATTGCTCCATTGGTGTGGAAGATAACGCATTTTATCATTATTTGCAGCATTCCATTCCACTTCACTAACTAAGATGTTTTTAGCGTCAGCTACATGTGCTAAACCATCAGCATGATCACAGTGTAAATGACTCAACATCACATAATCTATATCTGAAGGTTGATAACCTAATGCTTCTATTTGTTCATGTACGGCAGAACCTTTAGGTAAAACTGCCTTATTTATTGGATATTGAAAAGCTAAATTTTTAATTGGGTTTGTGCGATTGATATCATGCCAACCCGTATCAATTAGAACAAGTCCTTGTGGATGTTCTATAAGGTAAACAGATACAGGCAGACGCAATTGTTTCTTTTTAGATCTAAACAATCCGGTCCATGCTAAAGGTGGATTATATTTATAGTTGAATGGTAATGCTTCGTCTACAATCACTGAACCAGTGTGTAAGACGTGCACATTGATTGTACTAGTCATTTATTTTACTCCTTTTAGTTAAAACAATATGGCCACAATAAAACGAATAATCATATATATATGAAATTTGATTATTCAAGTGCCACAAAATATTGATGATTAATGATATAGCTTAATTTCATCATAATTTGGTTATAACTATCTTTAGATGCTTTAAAATGTTGAAAATAAGCAAATAAGATGTTGAAAACTTTAACTCATATAGAGATAATGTGTCAAATAAATAATGATTCAATATCATCATTTCATTCAAAAATAACCGTTTAAAAGCGAATGAGGAGACGCGGTATAGGTTCTTTATAGCAGTTTAAAAGTGGAATGTGTTATGGTGATTAAAAATAGGGGGACTAAAATGAATATAAAATCATCTTGGCTTAATTTACCGGTAGAAGATTTAGTGGCAAGTGAAACATTTTATAGTGAAATAGGTTTTACCATCAAAAGAAACGAAGCAGTTTTAGATAAAATGAGAGGAATTGAAACATTAGACAATAAAATTATCATGCTTATTGAACGTAATCAATTTGAGAAAGTTGCACAAGTTTCAAATATCGAGAGTAATGGTACGTTGGTTTCTATTTCTGTATCTGAGCCAGAAGAGGTAAATCGCTTGTTAGAACAAGTTGAAGCATCAGGTGGTCAAGTTCTACAAAGCGGAACTAAACATGAGGGTTATTATGGTGGTTTATTCAAAGATATCGATGGTCACCTTTTTAATATTATTGTAATGTAGTTAGAGTAAGAGTATGACTATTATTATATCCTCAAAAAGAGAAAGGAGTATCAGTGGTGATAAAAGCAATAGCTGTAGATAAAGATGGTACATTTTTAAAATCGGACCACACTTATGATAAGGTGTATTTTGAGAAAATATTTGATGAATTGAAACGTCAAGATATTAAATTTATTGTGGCAAGCGGTAATCAGTATGCTCAATTACAGTCATTTTTCCCTGAGAAAGATCAGCATATCACGTATGTTGCTGAAAATGGTGCTGTTACTTATTATGACAATGAATTGATGACATCTTATTATTTTGACCAACAACTCATTTATGATGTTGTGGAGACACTCACAAGAGACTTTAAGCTAACAGACATTGTATTGAGTGGTGTTCAATCAGCTTATGTAAAACAGACATGTAGCGATGAATTTTTAAATTTTATTAGTAATTACTATTATGATATTGAAAAAGTAGAGTCCTTTAAGCAAATTGAGAATGATAATTTTGTGAAAGTTGCTATGCGTATCAAAGATAAAGATTTAGTGGAAAAAGTTATAAATGCATTAGAAACTAAATTTGCAGGAGAGCTACGTGCAGTAACAAGTGGTAATGATAGTGTAGATCTTATTTTACCAAATGTTAATAAAGGCGTTGCGATTCAAGATGTTTTAAAGCAATGGGGCATTAAGCATGACGAGTTATTAGCATTTGGAGATGCCAATAATGATATAGAAATGTTAGATTTAACAACACATAGCTATGCTATGGCTAATTGTAGCCCTGAAGTTGAAGCGATTGCTCAACATCAAGCACCATCAAATGATGATTCTGGTGTTTTACAAGTAATTGAACAGTATTTGAAACGACAAAAATAAAAAAACTCAATTTCACTATCATTCATGATAAGGGAATTGAGTTTTTTTATTATTGTTAATTTACTATAAGTACAGGGGTATCCACGTTACTTGCAATTTTATGTGTCACATTACCAAGTATGTTTTTAATATCTGATTTTGTACGTGTATTACTCATTACAATGATATCGTAGTTATGTTCTTTAATTTCTGACAAAATAGAATTTTTGATGTAGCCTGTTTTAAATCTAATATTTACATTTAAACCTAGGTCTTCTAATTTATTAACAAAAGGTTTGAGTAATTCGCTTTTTTCACGTGCTAAATCTTCAAAGTGTTTATTATCATACCGTACTGAAGTTTCTAACTCACTTTCTGGGATGACGTTAAACACCGTAATTTCGGCGTTATCTACGCAAGCGGTTAGATTTTTCAACTCTTCAGGGACATTGTTGAACGAATTATCAAAATCATAAGCTAATAATATATTTTTATACATAATAGCACTACCTCCTTTATTATACTTATACCCTATTATTTTTAAAGTAAAAGAGGTAGTGCAAGAATGCGCGCAGACAAGCAAATAGAAATATTATACGTCTAACCCAATAATTTCACTTACATTATTATAACCGTTAGATTTGAGGTATTGTGCCAGTTGCTTATTTAATTTTTGAGTCAAACCTGGTCCTTCAAAAACTAAAGAACTATAAATTTGTACTAAAGAAGCACCACTACGTAACATTGTAATTACATCTGTAGTATTGAAAATACCGCCTGTACCAATAATTAAGAATTGGCCATTCGTTTGTTTATAAGCATATGAAATTAACTCTAGGTTACGATTGAATAAAGGCTTTCCACTCAACCCGCCTGTTTCATGACGATTGGTTGAATTTAGATGGTCACGTTGTTGAGTTGTATTAGCTAGTATAATGCCATCAAAGGTTTGTGTTATTGGTTCTAACATTTGCCCAAGGCCGTCTAATGTAAGATCAGAAGTAAGTTTGATAAAAATAGGCACCCTTAGATTTTGCTTATCTTTATAAGATTGAATAGCTTCACATAATTGTGAAAATTCATCTTTATCATGAAAACTTTGTAAGTTTTTCGTATTAGGGGAGCTAATGTTAACCGTAAAGAAAGTCACATCATTTTTAAATGTATCGATAACTTTAATATAATCTTCATAACGCGCATCATAGGATGTGGTCTTGTTAACTCCAACATTTAATCCTATTGGGATTTGATAACTATATTTGCGTAAATTGCTTAAAGCTTTGTTCATGCCTAAATTATTAAAGCCCATTCTGTTAATCAATGCAGCATCTTCCACTAAACGATACATGCGTGGCTTAGGGTTACCGGGTTGAGGTTTAGGCGTGATGCCGCCTAACTCAAGTGCACCAAAACCAGCATGTTCTAAGGCTTTAGGTACTTCACAAGATTTATCAAAACCTGCTGCTAATCCAATTGGATTCTCGAAATAAATACCTTTGATATTCTGATGCAGTTGCTCGTTTTCATAGTGAAATAATTGGTTAATAACAGGTAAAAGTTTTGGATATTTTTGGACGAATTTAAGTGCATTAATCGTCATCCCATGTGCTTTTTCAGGATCAATTTGGAATAAAATAGGTTTGATGAGTTTGTACATGTCATGATCGCTCCATTTATCAAATTATTTGTAATAAAACTATGTATTGTGATAAGTGCTTAATCAATTTTAAAAAGTAAAATTGAAAATGATGTCTTTAATAGACTAGCATTTTACGAATTATATGCCTAGAGTAAATAAAAGAATTATTAAAACTTTCACATATAGTTTATTTGAGTATGTGAGTGATTAATTAAGTTGAAAAAAGGAAATAATAATAACGTGTATTAAATATAACAATTGGAGGTATCACTCATGAAACAGTCATGGCAAACACAATTGCCTTTAAATAATATAAAGTCTATTTCGCCTGTTAGTGGCGGCGATGTTAATGAAGCTTTTCAAATTGAAACAACAGATGAATATTATTTTCTATTAGTTCAACGAAATCGTAAATCATCTTTTTTTGCTGCGGAAATTGCAGGTCTAGAACTTTTTGAAGAAGCAGATATTACCGCACCACGGGTAATAAATAGTGGTGAAATTGAAGGTGACGCTTACTTAATATTAACTTATTTAGACGAAGGACGTTCAGGAAGTCAGGAGGCATTGGGGAAATTAGTAGCCCAAATGCATAGCCAGCAACAAACAGACGGAAAGTTTGGCTTTGATTTACCTTATGAAGGCGGGGATATATCATTTGATAATAGTTGGACAGATGATTGGAGTACATTGTTTGTAGAGCGACGTTTAGACCATCTGAAAGATACGTTAGTAGAACAGGGGGTATGGAGTGAAGACGATGCAACACAATATGAGTCTGTACGTGCGGTGATTATGGAAGCACTAGAACAACATCAAAGTAAACCTTCTTTATTGCATGGAGATTTATGGGGTGGAAATTATATGTTTCTCACAGATGGTTCGCCAGCGTTATTTGACCCAGCACCCTTGTATGGTGACAGAGAATTTGATTTAGGTATTACTACAGTATTTGGAGGTTTTACAGATGCGTTTTATGACGAATATGATAAACACTATCCGCTAAGTGAAGGCGCGACAAAGCGTCTCGAATTCTATAGATTATATTTATTAATGGTTCATTTAGTTAAATTTGGTGATATGTATGCGGGAAGTGTTAAACGTTCTATGAAACAAATATTAGCGCAATAATATATAAAATAAGGAGTGTGCTAGCAATTTAACTGTTTAACTAGATTGCTAACTCACTCCCTTTTTTATGCTTTAATTAAGGTCTAAAGTTCCCATTTCTTCACGTAATTTATAAACTTTATCAGGTGTTACGTCTTCTCCTAAAGGATCAACCACTTTCATTGTTGAAAATGTATTGATAACTTGTCCGCGAATCATTTGTAAATATTCTTGTCTTAATGTGTGTTGTTCTTGTTTTTCTTCAACACTTAGTGGTTGTACTTTTTCTTTATTTGCAAGTTCATTAATTCTGTCTAATAATGTCATTTTTATATTCCTCCTGTGATAAGTGTGGCGGGAAATGTGGTATTACATAATCGCCAATTTCTGTTAATAATGATTTATATGATCTGTCATTCGATTTTAAATGTAACATAATATGGTTTGTGCCAATTTTTTCATAAGCTTTTAAAATTTTAATTAAAGTATTTCTACCTAAACGATAACCACCTTTAATAGGTTTCGCTAACTCGTTCGGTTGATTTGATAAATCTACAACAAGAGGATGCATAAATGGTTTGAAAGTGTCATTGTTGTGCCAATCTTGTAGTAGCGTTTTCTGTTGTTGGAATGGCTGTGGGTAAAACATTAAGCCGTCCATGTTGGATTTTAACCAAGTCATTCGTTGTCTTGAGTAGCCTGTAGCAAACATAGGGATATGTTTATGCTTAGGCAAAATTTGTAGCCCAGAGTCTTCATATAATTCAAATATTGAGTTTGATATATTTGGTGAATGTGCTTGCCACAATTCATTTATAGCCGTAATAGTTTCTTGGAATTTTTCCGTTAACTGTTCTTCTTTTACCTTAAAGGCAGGAAATTCAAATTTACGGTCTCCTGTCGCTATGCCTAATAAAAATCGCTCATTTGAAAGTAAGTCAAGAGAAGTAGCCGCCTTAGCTATATGAATAGGATGACGTAATGTAGCAACAATGCTAGAGGTTCCGAGAGCGATTTTAGATGTTTTGGCACTGAGATAAGATAAAAATACAAACGGATCGTAGTTTGTCGTTACATTTCCTAGATGCGGACTATAAAGCGGACTGTCGCGCACAAATAGGCTAGTAAACCCGAGTTCTTCAGCATATTGAGCTAACTCAATTTGATTTTCAAATGGTAATTCATGGTCTTCTGAACTGTCGAAAGGTAAAGTTAACCCTAAGGTCAAATGATCCTTTTGAAAAGTTCGTTTGAATCCATGATGGTGTTGGATTGTTGTCACGTCTATCCCTCCTAACTTTAAATTTACAACACGAATTGTTTAACTAACATGTGTTGTATAGATGTATTGTATAACGTGTTTATAATTAAAGCAAACAACATGTTTACGCTTATATCGTGTAAACAACAAATAATGTTAAACGTTGCTTAAAAATGTAAAAAATCCACTTAATGAATATAAATTATTCTAGAAATAATGAAATAATTTTTCATAAAGAAATTTAAAATATAATATAATTTGATTATTTTTAGAAAATTCTTTAAATTGAAGAAGAGATTTATATTTTATTGGAGGGTTAATTTATGTTGAAAAGAATATTAATTAATAGTATCTCATGTGCTTTTATCGCTATATTGTCATTAGCAATGCTTAATAGTGATAGTAAGGTTGGTGCTCAGAGTACTAATACTACAGCACAGGGTACTGAAGCGACGCAAAATACAGCAGATCGTCCTGCTGAAAATAAAGCAATGCCAAGAGTTATATTACCAAACGAAGATAGAACTCAAATTGAAAATACAACCAGTGGACATTATCAATCAATAGGTTATATCAGTATCGGAGATAATATTGCTACAGGGGTTGTAATAGACAAGAATACGGTATTAACAAATAAACACGTTGCAAATCTTTCGGAAGATGGTAACTTGACCTTTGCGCCAGCTGCCAAAGATGCTAATACATTTCCTAACGGTACATTTACTGAGAAAGAAATAAAAGCATATCCAGGTGCGGAAGACTTAGTAGTAATACATTTTAACGAAAATAAAAATGGTCAATCAGTAGGCGATGTAGTACAACCAGCAACGTTACAAGACGCTTCTAATGTTAGTAAAGATATGTCTATAACGGTCACTGGTTATCCAGGAGATAAATCATTAGCAACAATGTGGGAAAGTAAAGGCGAAATCCTAGCAAATAAAGGCAATATACTTACATATAATGCGAGTACTTATGGTGGCAATTCCGGTTCCCCACTCTTTAACGATAATAATGAAGTCATTGGATTGCATCAAGGGGGCGTTGAGGGTGAAAGTAACAGTGCAGTTGCGATAACAGGTGAAGTGTTAGATTTTATAAATGAAAATAGAGAATAAAGCATTAAATATTAGACATTTTATATATTAGAAAATGTCTAACGATATAAAGTAAAGTATAAAATAAAAGCGGAGCTATAAAATCAATAATGGCATTTGATTTTGTAGCTCCGCTATTTTAAATATCTTTAATTATTATTTTGGTTCATTAAGAAAGGGAGCGCTTGTTTAATATAAATTTGAGCTGGTAATTGACTTGTATGGAACCAATGTTTTGCTATTCCGTAAAGCCCCCAAGACAAGAATCTCGCAGTTGTAGCAAGCGTTTCACGTTGTTCGTTAGTGTGTTGTTTTACAAGTAGAGTTAAAAAGATATCTTCTAATTCTTCTTTTACTTTTTTCTCTACAACTTGGCCATAGGCTTCACTATTTAATTTACATTCATTATGTGTCTCTTGAATGTAGCTTGTAATAGTAATAAAACTTTTACATAACGTTTCTTCATTAAGCTCCGTTGATACATTTAATGAATCATTTAAGTTATTTAGTAAAGTTTCCGATAATGTATAATCCATAATGTCATATTTATCATAAAAATGAGCATAGAACGTTGCACGATTAACGGTTGCGCGGTCTGTAATGTCTTTCACTGTTATGGATTGAAGTTTCTTTTCTTTTGCTATAGCTCGGAAGGCGTCCATCAATAATTTTTTAGTCCTGGTAATTCTTGGGTCAACATGAGTTGTCGGCATTGACCTTGAACCTCCTTTAAATTAAATCACTAGCAATGCTATTTGATATAAATTATCTTGCTTTCAAACGAGAATGTCAATTTGACTGTTTTATTTGTGATGCATATAAAGTTTTCATCATATGTTACATGTAATTTTGAAAGTTTAAAGAAAGCGCGTGCATTGATGTAATTTGTACATTAGTCAAATTTTTGCATTTCACTATTGTTTTCTCTGATTTTGCCATTCATAAAGCTATAAATAAAGATACCTAACGTAATAATAATGATACCAATTATGCTGATAGGATCTGGTAAAGGTAATCCTAAAAATAACATTTCACCAATAAGCGTAAAAATAATTTCAGTAGCTTGGGTTGCTTCAACAGCAGCAAGTTTAGCTTGGTTATGCTTTACTAAATTTGTTGCATAGAAAAAGAGTGTAGTCGCGATAATACCAGAAAATACAGCGACTAAAAACGTTTGTAATACTTGATTAGAAGAGGGGAGTCCACTTTGAACAACGCCAACTATAAAGATGACAAACCAGATAGGCAACGTAACTAGAGTCATGCCATAAATACGTTCGATTGTTGTTAATTCATTATTTACAAGTTCCATCATTTTACGATTACCTAACGGATAACTGAATGCTCCAATGATCAAGGGAATCACAGAAATAATAAATGTTTGCATTTCTATGGAAGTAATTTGAGGTATTTGAACTAACACGACCCCAAACACCATAACGCTTGAAGTGCTAACAGAACGCCAAGAAATACGTTCTCTGACTTTAACTAATTGTTTATCAAATTGGACATATTCATAAAATAAAGGTGCAAGTAATAAACCACATATAATTGTTAATTGCCATGTTGCTGATATTAACCAACCTGGACTATAATTGGAGACAAAAGTAATTGGAATATAGAAAAAGACGAAACCAAGAGTGCTCCAAAGTAACCACTGTAAGAAATACGTTTTAATATGTTCAAGTATGTATGCGTGTCTTTTTTTAATGAAAACAAAAATAAAAAGAAATGGGAACATAAATATAAAACGCAATGAAGCGCTGAATAACCAATTGCCACCACTATTGGCCATGGAATGATTCAGTATAAAAGTGATTGAAAAAAATAACGCTCCGAGGATACCTATAAAAATCGCGCGCATTAAATCCCTCCAGACATATATAAGTTAATATTTTTAATTTAACAGTTTTTTTAATATAAGCAAGAGATGAATATTTGTTTAGACAATATAAGTATTGTATAGAAAACTTTTTCAAAAAATATTTTAAGTTGAAATATGAATATAGTTGATTTATGATTGTAATATTATGTAAGCGCATACATAAATGATTTGACTTTTTAAATATTGAGTTAATAGTAAATATAATAGGAGAAATTAGTTGCTAAAAGTATGTTAATAAGCTGATAAAGTATTTTTGTTGTAACATACTTGCTCAAATTAAAAAGTAGTAAAATAGAAATGTGCGAATATTTCTAGGTTAAGGGGTAAAGAATTATGGCAGACAGATTAAAGAGAGAGCTGAGCAATAGGCATATACAATTAATTGCTATTGGCGGTGCAATAGGCACTGGTCTTTTCTTAGGTGCTGGACAGTCTATTAGTTTGGCAGGTCCTTCAATTTTACTTACATATATTATTGTTGGTTTTGCGTTATTTATGTTTATGAGAGCCATGGGGGAAATGTTGCTTTCAGATACAAAATTCAATTCATTTGCGGATATAACAAATGAATATGTTGGACCTTTAGCAGGTTTCATTACTGGATGGACCTATTGGTTAACGTGGATTATTTCTGGTATGGCAGAAGTGACAGCTGTTGCTAAATACGTGTCATTTTGGTATCCAGAAATTCCCAATTGGTTATCCGCATTAGCTTGTATCTTATTGTTAATGTCATTCAATTTACTAAGTACGAGATTATTTGGGGAATTAGAGTTTTGGTTTGCGATTATTAAGGTTGTTACTATCATCTCGTTGATTATTATTGGTATTATTATGATTGTAATGGCTTATCAAACACCATTTGGACAAGCGGGTGTTTCTAACATTTATAATAATGGAGGAATTTTCCCAAATGGTATGTCAGGATTTTTAATGTCATTCCAAATGGCTATTTTTTCTTTCCTTGGTATTGAAATGATTGGTATTACAGCAGGAGAAACTAAAAATCCTCACAAAACCATTCCACAAGCTATTAATAATGTCCCTTTTAGGATCCTTATATTTTATATTGGTGCAATAGCAGTCATTATTTCTATCATACCTTGGAATCAATTAGACCCAGATAGTAGTCCGTTTGTTAAAGTATTTGCGTTAGTAGGTATACCATTTGCTGCAGGAATTATCAATTTTGTTGTATTAACTGCAGCGGCTTCAGCTTGTAACAGTGGAATATTTGCAAATAGTAGAACGTTGTTTGGATTAGCAGATAGAAAGCAAGCACCACCTAAATTCCAAGTAACAAATCGGAGAGGCGTACCAGTTACAGCAATATTAGTAACATGTTCATTGTTGCTCTTTGCAGTTTTACTGAATTACTTTATACCTAATGCGACGACTGTATTCGTTTATATTAGTACTGTTTCTACAGTATTAAACATATTTATATGGACATTGATTATGATTGCGTATTATAGATATACACGTGCTCGACCTGATTTACATAAGAAAAGTAAATTTAAAATGCCTGGTGGTAAAGTAATGGCGTTATGTATCATCATATTTTTTACTTTTATTTTTTGTGTATTATTTGTAAATCCAGAAACACGAATAGGTGTTATCTTTGCGCCATTATGGCTAGTTGTACTTGCACTTATGTATAGACAGTATAAAAAACACGCAGCTCAATAACTATTAACTTTGAAATGTACACATTATATATTTTTTATAATTGGAGTGAAGAATATGAGTAAAAAAATCATTATGGATTGTGACCCGGGACATGATGACGCGATTGCATTAATATTAGCAGGAGCTAAAAATAGTTCATTAGATATATTAGCTGTAACAACAGTGGCTGGTAATCAATCAGTTGAAAAAAATACCAAAAATGCTTTGAATGTGCTGGAAGTAATGGGTAGAGGAGATATAAGCGTATCTGTCGGTGCTTCAAGACCACTGATTAAGCCAGCTTCGTTTGCATCACAAATCCATGGTAAGAGCGGATTAGATGGCCCTAAATTGCCAGAAGTACCATCATTAAAACCGACACAAAGCTATGCTGCTGATGTTATAATTGAGACACTAAAACAAAGTGAGGAACCTGTAACGCTAGTGGCTACAGGCCCTTTAACAAATATTGCAACAGCTTTAATTAAAGAGCCGAGTATTACACAGTATTTAGACTCTATTACAATTATGGGTGGAGGAACTTTCGGGAATTGGACACCTACTGCAGAATTTAATATTTGGGTCGATGCAGAAGCTGCAAAACGTGTATTTGATTGTGGTGTGCCTATCAACGTGTTTGGCTTAGATGTGACACACCAAGTATTAGCGACTGATGCTATTATCAACAGATTTAAAACTATAGATAATCAAATTGCAAAATTTGTGGTCGAACTTTTAGAATTTTTTAAATCTACATATAAAACACATTTTAATATGGATGGCGGTCCTATACATGATGCTTGTACGATTTTGTATCTGTTGGAACCAAGTTTATTTACAATGCAACACACGCATATTGATATAGAACACCATAGTGCACTTACCTATGGAACAATGGCGATTGACTTAAATGATATTACTAATGGTGAGAAGAATGCATACTTTGCTACTGCAGTAGATGTTGAACGCATATGGGTTATAATGGAAGATATACTCAAAAGTTATAGTGATGACTAATAACTAACATAAAGCTAATACTTGTTACAACCTATTTAATTGACATTGTAATTAGCACAGCCAAAATAATGAAAATATAGATGAAAACTGTATATGTATACTATTAAGTTATGTTACAATGCCATCTAAATAATAATTGAATAGTATCGGTTTATATTTGGAAGCGAATAGAAGAAATTGGCTAAATTTTTTATTTCGCTTCCTATTTTTATGTCAAACTAAAGTATGAGGTTATTTTTAAGCGGATTACTAGAGATTTAAAGATATAAAAAGTATACTTATTAATTAACAATCAAACTAATTAAAAGGTGATTCATTTAGTGAAAAACACGATAAAAACAATTGTATTATTAACTATTATAGTTGTACCACTTATTTTCTTAACAATGAATATAGATCATATACAAAAAAGTATAAATGAAAGTTTTTCAGACTTTAGTAACCAAAACAATAAAAATGAACGCTCGACTTCTTATACGGGCTTTTTTGATCGGAGCAGAGAAACAGAAGATTTCGGTGAATATGAGTTTAGTGGTTTTGATGGGAAACATTATGGGATCGATTATGATTTACCTGAAGACACACCGGTTAAAGCTGTAACAGATGGCAAAGTTACCCGCACATTTGAGAATGACTTAGGTGGCAAAGTAGTGCAAATAGCTGAAACAAATGGACAGTATCATCAATGGTATATGCATTTAAACCAATTTAAAGTTAATGTAGGAGATGAGGTGCAAGCGGGAGATATAATTGCACTTTCTGGTAATACGGGAGAACAAACGACCGGATCACACCTTCATTTTCAGAGAATGAATGGCGGAGTAGGTAATGATTATGCAGAAAATCCTAAAACTTTTGTTGAAAATTTGCCAGATGGTGAGAAAAGTTTATACAAACTAGAATGACTATAGTGTATGTACAATTTCATTATAAAATAATTACCGCTTATTCTAAAAGACATTGATAGGATAAGCGGTAGTTTTATATTCAATTTCTATGATAATGATTATTTATTGTAATAATGATTGGAGCACCACTGCTTGATTATATTTTTCATCTTTAGCGGCAAATAATAAAATAATGTATTTATCTGTCTCAGAAACTTTACTTTGTAGTTCTTCGAATGCTTCTTTTTGGTCAGCATTATCACGCAGTTCTTTTTCATATTTTTCTTTAAAAGCAGCATATAATTTGGGGTCATGGTTAAACCATTTTCTTAGTTCAGAAGTCGGTGCTACATCTTTTATCCAATGGTCTAAATTTGCATCGTCTTTAGATATACCTCTAGGCCATACGCGATCTACAAGTATTCGTAAACCGTCTCGTTGCTTGTCTTCATAGATTCTTTGAATATATACGGTCATGTAATAAACCTCCTTAAATATTTGCTATTCGTTATACTATTACCTTTAAAAATTGAAGGAAAAACATAGATGTATAATTAAGTAGTTATAATATAAAAGGGTATATAAATAAAAATGACGTTAGGAGTGACCGTAATGACTAAATTTGATCATATTGAACCACCTACTCAATTTCAATATCGTAAGGGCCAAGTTTTGATAAAAAATTTTTTTGAATTCACTTGTGATAATCGCATTTATTTTACAAATACAGTGTATAAAGACTTAGCAGATCAACAATACAAATTTAATATTGAAATTTTATCAGATATCGATAAGTATGGATTAGCATTAGATTTTAATGAAGTCGATAAATTATACCAAAAAGAAATTGAACCGTATTTAGATGGTCAATTGGTAAATGACACGTTGCCTGAAATGAATACAACCGCTGAAAATATTGCTATATGGATATGGGAACAATTTACTAAACACTTACCTAACGAGCATCAATTACAAAAATTAGAATTTTTCGAAACGTCATCTCAAGGCCTTGTACTAACAGCGAACTTGATGAAATAGTAAAATTGAGATTTTGTTTTAATGACGTAGCCTTGTGAAACCATTATTAAAATAAAATATAGACTCATGCTAGAACAACCTTATCGACTGTAAAAAAATGTTAATTCTAAATAGAAGTAGGTAAATGAAATCGAATTTTTAAATTGAGATTTTGTATACCTACTTTTTTGTTACAGTCTTTTGATTACAGGTATTGATATTTTGATTGTTATTTAGATATAAAATTCCTCCTAAAGCTATAAAAATGTTTTTGAAAAATAACCAAATAATATTCTGAAAATTGAGAAAATATGATATATTAGTATTTATTTCAGCTTAGGAGGAACTTCTATGATTAAAGTAAGTCCAAAACAATTTTTATATAATGTACTATCTGGTGTAGCCATTGCCATCGTAGCAGGATTGATACCTAACGCTATTTTAGGAGAACTATTCAAACTTTTCGCGCCTAAGTACGAAATTTTCCAAACATTATTACAAGTAGTAGAAAGTATTCAATTTACTGTACCATTATTAGTCGGTGCGCTAATAGCAATGAGGTTCAACTTATCACCTTTAGCAACGGCTGTTGTCGCAAGTTCTGCTTTTGTGGGTAGCGGCGCAGCGCAATTTAAAGATGGTGCTTGGATGCTTGTAGGTGTTGGAGATCTTATTAATACAATGATTACTGCAGCAATTGCGGTGTTTTTAATACTAGTTGTTGGAGAAAAGTTTGGTAGTTTAACATTAATTATTCTGCCAACTATTGTAGGTGTTATAGCTAGCTTTATTGGCGTTCTTATATTGCCATATGTTCAAATGATTACAACTGGTATTGGTAATTTAGTCAATACATTTACAGAATTGCAACCAATATTGATGTCTATGCTTATTGCATTAGTATTTAGTTTTATAATTATCTCACCGATATCAACTGTAGCTACTGCATTAGCTATAGGTATTAGTGGTTTAGCGGCTGGTTCTGCTTCACTTGGAATTGTGGCATGTGAGGGTGCGTTAGTTGCAGGTACGTTAAAAGTAAATAGAGCAGGAGTACCTATAACAATCTTTTTAGGCGGTGTGAAAATGATGATACCTAATATGGTAAGGCATCCTATTATTTTACTACCAATTTTCACAAATGCATTAGTCACTGGTTTTGTTGGCGCACTAATAGGAATTGGTGGGACAAAAGAATCAGCAGGATTTGGAATTATTGGGCTTGTTGGACCAATAAGTGCATTTAGATTTATGGAACATTCAGTATTATTGAACTTAATTTATGTATTTATTGCGTTTTTTGTAGTTCCATTTGTAATGGGATATTTGATAAATACATTTTATATGAAGACATTGAAATTATATGATAGACAAATCTTCAAATTCTTAGCGTAAAATTATACATAATAGCTAAAACGCATGGTTTATTTTGTAATATAATGTAATGTTTTGAAAATTGTATAAAAGAATCACATTTGATAAAAAGGCCACATAACAGTGACCTTTTTAATTTTAGACAAAAAAATTTGCAAGTTTCACTCCAAAATATAATTTTTTTATCTTTTTGTCATTTTACATTTGTGTAACAAAAAGGATGGTTGTAATAATTCAGACTATGAGATGTCATTCAACGAACAAAGTATAAAGCTTAATATAACAACACTATACACAATATATTTTGAAAAAAACGTGAGAATTATGCATTACAAAACAAAACAGCAATGTTTCAATGTTACAAAACGCCTTTGCTTTTGTAAAGTTTTGTTATGGAAGTGTAATATAAATAGCCGAAATATGTGTTATATTATTTGTGGCGAAAAAATAAAACACAAAAATTAATCGATTTCAGCACATACGATAAATAATTTAACGAAAATATAATTTTACTTAAAAAGATTTTAATTTGGAGGATTTTTTAATTATGAAGAAAACAATTTTAGCATCATCATTAGCAGTAGCATTAGGTGTAACAGGATATGCAACAACAGCAGACCACAATCAAGCTCACGCTTCAGAAGAAAATATCGACAAAGCGCATTTAGCTGATTTAGCTCAAAACAATCCTGAAGAATTAAACCAAAAACCATTACACGCTGGCGCGTATAACTATAACTTTGTTTTAGGTGGAAATGAATATACATTCACTTCAAATGGTCAATCTTGGTCATGGAATTACACAGCTGCAGGTGCTCAAAGTGCAACTTCTAGCTCAGTACAAGACGTAACTACTCAAGCAACTACAAACACTAACGAAACTTCAGCTAGTGAAGTAAGTGTCCAAAAACAATCAAGCAATACTCCAGTAGCAGCAGTTGAAGCGCCTAAAGCTTCTTCTAATACTCAAACAAGTGCTGCAACTAGAACTTACAAAGCTGCTCAAACATCAGCAGCATCAACTGGTGGATCAGTTAAAGCTCAATTCTTAGCTGCTGGTGGTACAGAAGCTATGTGGAATTCAATTGTAATGCCAGAATCAAGCGGTAACCCAAATGCAGTTAACCCAGCTGGTTACAGAGGTTTAGGTCAAACTAAAGAATCATGGGGAACTGGTTCAGTAGCTAGCCAAACTAAAGGTATGATTAACTACGGTGAAAGCCGTTACGGATCAATGGAAGAAGCAATTAATTTCCGTGCTGCTAACGGATGGTGGTAGGATCTAAAATAACTCAATAGAAACATTGAGTTATTTTAGATTGAACAACCCGAGGCATTTATGTCCTGGGTTGTATTATTTTATTAAGATTTTATATAAGTGACGTCGAAATCCTCTTTTTTATGAAGGTTTTGACGTCATTTTTTTGTTTGAAATTAGATTGACAAGCGTGAATATTCTGATAAAATTAATAATAATTTAAAATAAACTTATCCAGAGAAGCTGAGGGATTTGGCCTGATGAAGCTTCAGCAACAGACTTTGATATAAAAGTACTGTGCTACTTCCAACAAGCATTTGTGCTTGAAAGATAGGTGACATGTGTAACTATATGCCACACAGGTCGGCATATAGTTTTTTTAATAGGAGGAGTTTTATGGCAATTTCGGATAGATTGGCACAGATACCAGATAGTTATTTTGCAAAAACAATGGGACAGAAAGTAGAACATGGTCCTTTACCATTAATTAATATGGCTGTAGGTATTCCTGATGGTGAAACTCCCAAAGGAATTATTGACTGTTTTGCTGATGCGCTACGTCAGCCTGATAATCAAAAGTATGTTGCTTTCCATGGTAAAGACTCATTTAAGCAAGCAATAGTAGATTTTTATCAAAGACAATTTCAAGTTGAATTAGATAAAGAAGATGAGGTGTGCATTTTATATGGTACTAAAAATGGTCTTGTAGGTTTACCTACATGTATCGTGAATCCTGGAGAAAATGTGTTGTTACCAGATCCAGGCTATACAGATTATAAAGCTGGAGTATTACTTGCCGATGCACAACCACAACCACTCGTTTTGGAACCACCTTATTATTTACCTCAGTGGGACAAAATAAGCAAAGAAACATTACTCAATACACGTTTAGTTTATTTGACTTATCCAAATAACCCGACAGGTTCAGTTGCTACAAAATCAGTATTTGATGAAGCGATTGAACGTTTTAAAGGAACAAAGACAAAGATTGTTCATGATTTTGCATATAGTGCATTTGGCTTCGATGCTAAAAATCCTAGCATATTGCAGTCAGAAGGAGCAAAAGATCTAGCAATAGAAATATTCTCACTATCAAAAGGTTATAACATGTCAGGATTTCGTGTTGGCTTTGCTGTTGGAAACAAAGACATCATACAAGCATTAAAGAAATATCAATCACATACGCACGCAGGTATGTTTGGTGCATTGCAAGACGCAGCAACATACGCTTTGAATAACTACGATGCTTTTTTAGACGAACAAAATTTAACATTTAAACGTCGTAGAGATGAGTTTGAAGCTAAATTACAACAAGCAAATATACCTTTTGAGCCAATGAAAGGTGGTATTTTCTTATGGTTACGGACACCTAAAAACTTTAATGGAGAAAGTTTTGTTGATTATTTATTACAAGAACAGTCAATCCTTGTTGCACCAGGTATACCATTTGGAGAACACGGGGAACATTATGTGCGTATTTCTTTAGCGTTAGATGATGCATCGTTACTAGAAGCTGCAAAAAGAATACAATCGCTTAAGCACCTTTATGAATAGAATAATCTGATTGGAGTGATTAACTTATGACAAGTATTAAAATTTTTGGAGTAAGAGAAGAAGATATACCTTATATTAAAGCATGGTCTACAAAACACAATATAAATGTTGATTTAGATGAAGCACTACTTTCATCAGAAACTGTCGATCGCGTAAAAGGGTTTGATGGTGTTTCAATATCACAGCAAATTCCTTTTGATGAAGATGTATACCGCAAGTTACATGAATTTGGTATTAAACAGATTGCGCAACGAAGTGCTGGTTTTGATATATATGATTTCGAGTTAGCTCAAAAATATGATTTAATTATTTCTAACGTACCATCTTATTCGCCACATTCAATTGCTGAATATACGGTATCACAAGCACTTAATCTGGTTAGAAACTACAATGATATCCAACAAAAAACAGCTTCATATGATTTTAGATGGCAACCAGCTATCTTATCACGCTCTATTAAAGACTTGAAAGTTGCAGTTATAGGAACTGGTCGCATCGGTTCAATTGTTGCCAAAATATTTGCGCAAGGTTTTGAAGCTGAAGTTATTGCTTATGATATTGCGCCGCAGGACAGTTATAAGTCATTTTTAACTTATACAAATAGTATAGAAGAAGCTGTAAAAGAGGCAGATATTGTTACGGTGCATATCCCTGCAAGTAAGGATAATGATTATTTATTTGATGATATATTGTTTAATGAATTTAAACGAGGATCAGTATTTATCAATTGTGCTAGAGGTTCCATTGTAAAAACTAGTGCGCTATTACATGCGCTAGATAACGGTATTTTAAAAGGTGTAGCACTTGATACATATGAAGGCGAAAAGGGATTGTTTCCAAGTGATCAACGAAATTCTGAATTAGAGGACGAGGTATTAAAGCAACTTATCGAACGTCAAGATGTTATTGTTTCACCTCATATTGCCTTTTACACAGATGCAGCCGTTGAAAATCTCATTGTGGATGCTTTAGATGCGACAGTCGATGTTATTAAGACTGGTGATACTAAATTACGTGTAAATTAATAAGTAGGCAAGTGTGTATGTCTTAAATCGTAAGCTATTTTAAATATAAAAAGGGAGTGCGACAGAAAACTAATTTTTTAGAAAAGATTTCTGTCTCACTCCCGGCAAGGAGGACTAGAGTTGAAAAAGCTCGATTTAAAAGTTTTTTCAACTCAGTCAGCTACTGCTATTACACTAAGTTGAGACCGAGACATTATATATGTCCTAGCCACTTTACTTTGAGAACAAGGGTTAAGTGTCTTACGTTTTTATTTCAGCAAAGATACTTATATTTGATAAGTTTTTGAGATATTATTTTACGTCATAACCTTGCTCTTCTATTGCTTCATACATGTTTGGTGCTGCGACTTTGTTATCATCATAATCAACTTTAACATTACCTTGATCAAGATTAACATCAGCTGTTGATACACCATCTAGATTTGTTAGTGCACTTTCTACTGCATGTTTACAGTGTTCACAACTCATTCCTTCTACTTTAATTGTTTCGATTGCCATATCAATCACCTCCTTAAAATAATAAACTTCATTTGAATCATCTCAAAATTTAATTATAATTTCATGCGTTTTAATCTGAGTGCATTAGTGACAACACTTACTGAGCTTAAAGCCATCGCGGCACCAGCAACCCATGGTGCAAGTAATCCAAGTGCAGCAATTGGAATGCCTGCTACGTTGTAACCAAATGCCCAAAATAAGTTTTGGCGAATATTACGTATAGTTGATTTACTAGCTGTAATTGCTTTAGGTACTAGTAATAAATCACCACCAAGGATGGTAACATCAGCAGCTTCGATGGCAACTTCTGTACCTGTACCGATTGCTATGCCGATATCCGCTTGGACTAAAGCTGGGGCATCATTTACGCCATCTCCTACCATTGCTACCGTCTTATTATTAGCTTGTAATGATTCAACTTTAGATGCTTTTTCTTCTGGTAACACTTGTGCTATTACTGTGTCTATACCAACTTGTGAAGCGATGGCTTCAGCAGTACGTTGGTTATCACCAGTTAACATGACAACTTCTATATTTAAATCGTGTAACTGTTGGATTGCTTTGTTAGTAGAATCTTTGACTGTATCAGCTACTGCTATAGTGCCACGTAATTGTTGGTTAATCGCTATTAACATGGCAGTCTTACCTAACTGTTCGAATTGAGATAATTGTAGCTCAGAACAATCAATATCCACATGATATTCTTCTAAGAATTTACGGTTACCCACTAATAATGATTTTCCAGCAATCGTGGCTTTGATACCATGCCCAGGTACTGCTTCAAAATCATCAACTTCTAATAAATTAACTTGTTCTGATCTTGCATAATTAACAATAGCTTCGGCGAGTGGGTGTTCAGAAGCTTTTTCAGCGCTAGCTAATAATTGTAATGTTTCATTATCACCATCAAAGTCTGTGACTACAGGCGTTCCATGTGTGATTGTTCCAGTTTTATCTAAGACAACAGTATCGATTTGATGTGTACGCTCGATATGTTCGCCACCTTTGAATAAAATACCATTCTCTGCTGCTTTTCCTGTACCTACCATAATAGAAGTAGGTGTAGCTAAACCAAGTGCACAAGGACAAGCGATAACCAGTACAGCAATTGCTGCTACTAAGGCAGGTTCAAATTGACCTTGGCGAACTAAAGTAATCCATATCATAAATGTTAGAATTGCGATACCAACTACAATAGGTACAAAATAACCAGATATGATATCGGCAAGTCTTTGGATAGGTGCTTTAGAACCTTGAGCTTCTTCTACCACTTTAATAATAGAGGCGAGCGCAGTGTCCTTACCAACTTTTGTAGCTTCGATTGTGATAATGCCATTTTTATTCATTGTTGAACCAATCACATAGTCACTTTGTGTTTTTTCAACTGGTATAGATTCACCAGTTAACATAGATTCATCGATAGAAGTTTTACCTTTGAGAATTTTTCCATCTACAGGTATTTTCTCTCCAGGTTTAATAATTAAATAATCACCTTCTACAACTTCGCTTAAAGGTACCATTTGTTCCTTGTTATTACGTAGCACACGTGCTTCTTTAGCTTGTAAGTTTAGCAATTCGCTTAAGGCATTTGTCGTTTGTGATTTTGCACGTGCTTCCAAATATTTACCAAATAAAATCAATGTTATGAGTACAGCACTCGTTTCGAAATATAAATGCGGCGTATAATTGGTATTGTTTAGCCATTTGACCATTTCATACAAACTATAAAAATACGCTGCACTTGTTCCTAAAGCTACTAATACATCCATATTTGCTGAACCATTTCTCAAGTTTTTATATGCACCAACATAAAATTGCCAACCAATAATGAATTGTATCGGAGTTGCTAAGATAAATTGAAACCATGGGTTCATTAATATAGAAGGCAAATGCATGTTAAAGAGATGCACAAACATAGTTAATAGTAATGGTAAAGCTAATATAGCCGAAATAACTAATTTTGTAAGTTTATGTTTTAACTCTAATGCTTTGTGTGATTGTTTTTCATCAGCTTCTTTTTTGAGTTGAGCATCATAGCCTAATTTTTGAATTTTTTTAATTAAAGTCTCAACTGAAGTTGAATTAGGATTATATATAATTGTAGCATTTTCAGTTGTAAGATTAACGTTGGCTTCATCTACGCCATCAGTGCGATTTAATACCTTTTCAATACGGTTAGAACATGCTGCACATGTCATGCCTGTAACTTCTAAGTCGACTTTGTCATTTAATACGCCGTACCCTGTTTTTTCAATTGTATTGGAAAGGTCAGTAGGTGTAGTTGAACTAGGGTTATAAGTTATTGTAGCTTTTTCAGTTGTTGCGTTAACATTTGCTTCAACGTCATCCATTTTATTTAAATTTTTCTCTATACGGTTAGCGCAAGCTGTGCATGTCATACCTGTAATATTGAAAGTAGTTTTTTTCTGTTCGTTCATTAAGTTATCCTCCTTTCGATTTGTAAATGATTAATCGTAACATTAGAACCTTTTACAACATAAATATACCCCTAGTAGGTATAAAAGTCAATGTTATTGTTTTAAAAAAGAGGGCTAGGTACACAAAATCAAAATTGATTTCGTATTCCTAGCCCTTCAAGACATGGCAATAATAACATATTAGTGTCGTACTTAAATTTTAAGTATTATAGCTGTTGGTTATATCTTGTGATGAATATCTAAATGATTAAAATAATTGTTTTGATTTTTTACTATAGCTTAGGTTTGTCGAAGCTTAGCAAATGACTAAAATTGGCTTGATGTTTTTACACTATAAGATATGCGATTGAAAATGACTTTATAAAAGATGTTCTTGGTTTACTTTACTTAATTCGTTAACAATTTTACGGCTATCTTTATTTAGATGTTTGACGTAAATTTTATTGTTCTTTTTATGATAATTTTCAATCAATGTGTCTATGGCATTAACAGCTGAATCATCCCATAAATGTGCTTCTTTAAAGTTTAAATAGATTGTTTTGTCATGTAATTCTAAATCGAGTTGGTTCATTAATGAATCAATAGAAACGAAAAAGATTTGTCCTTTTATATTATAATGAATAGCATGATTAATCTCTTCATATTGGACGGAAACATTTGAAATTTTTGTAGCAAAACACAAGGCGCTTACAATTATCCCCACAATTACCCCTAGTGCTAAATTGCTTGTAATTAATACGATAGCTACAGTGAGAATCATCACAAGCGCGTCTGTACGAGGTGCTTTTTTAATAAATTTAAAGGAACGCCAATTAAAAGTTCCCACAGAAACCATAACCATAATAGCTGCTAGAATGGGCATCGGAATTTCAACGACCCAATTACCAAATACGATGATTAAGATAATTAAGAACACACCAGCAGTAAAGGTAGATAAGCGCGTCGTAGCGCCTGAGCGTACATTGATTACTGATTGACCGATCATTGCACAACCACCCATAGCACCAAAGAAACCTGTGATTACATTGGCAATACCTTGACCACGAGATTCTTGGTTTTTACTACTATAGGTATCTGTCGCTTGGTCGACAATACGAGCCGTAAGCAAGCTTTCAACGAGTCCAACAATCGCCATAGATAAAGCATATGGGAAAATGATTTTTAACGTTTCTATATTAAAAGGTACATCGGGAATGAAAAATTGAGGTAACGAACGTTTAATTTCACCTAAATCTCCAACCGTTTCTACATTCGCGCCAGTCACTAAGTAAGTTATTGTTAATAAAATAATCGCAATTAGTGGCGCAGGTATCTTGTTAAAAATACGTGGTAAAAGATAGATAATAAGTAAAGTAATGATAACAAATAAATAAGTGGCAAAAGATATACCAAAAATATGCTTGATTTGTGTTAAGAAAATCATAATGGCTAAGGCGTTAACAAAACCAATCATTACAGAGTTGGGAATAAACTTCATTAACCGACCAATTTTTAATATACCGAAAATAATTTGAATAATTCCCATTAAAATCGTGGCCGCTAATAAATACTGGACGCCGTGGTCCCGTACTAAAGGTACAATAACTAAAGCCACAGATCCTGTTGCAGCAGAAATCATAGCCGGCCTTCCACCCACGAAAGAAATAACAACTGCAATAATAAAAGAGGAATATAGACCAACCATAGGGTCTACTCCTGCTATAATTGAAAATGAAATGGCTTCTGGAATTAATGCTAATGCTACGACTATACCAGCCAATATATTAGTCCCTGGAGCAATTAGCCACTCCCGCTTAATTTTATTTAACATTTATCTTACTCCTTATTTAAAAATGAACTAGACTATTATATCATATAGTGAAAACAATTACCCCTAAGCTGTAAAAGTAACTAAAAAATGAGAAGTTCAATAGATGAATAAATCATGGTTTCAAATGTGTGACAAGTTTGTCATTTTAAAGCGTAGGGTTGTTAGTTGAAACAAACGAAAATAGACTGCAACTTAGTTAAACTAAGGATATAAATTATTTAAGGAGTGAAGGGCATGTCTATATTAAAAGTAGAAGGGCTTACTAAAAGCTATGGAAACAGACATCGACAACAAGAAGTGCTTAAAGGTCTTGATTTTTCTATAGAAAAAGGCGAGTTTGTTACAATAATGGGTCCATCTGGATCAGGAAAAACAACATTGCTAAACGTCTTGAGTTCCATTGATTATATTACAAGCGGCACAGTTGAGATCAATGGCAATAAAATAAATAAAATGAGTAATAAAGCATTAGCAGATTTCAGAAAACAAGAAGTGGGATTTATTTTCCAAAATTATAGTGTATTAAATACGCTTACGGTTAAAGAAAATATTATGTTACCACTTTCTATTCAAAAGATGTCTAAAGCAGATAAAGAAAAAAATTACAATGAAGTCACTAAGTCTTTAGGGATTCAAGATTTAGGCCATAAATATCCAAATGAAATATCTGGAGGACAACAGCAACGTACTGCAGCAGCACGCGCATCCGTGCATAAACCAGCCATTATATTTGCGGATGAACCTACAGGTGCATTAGACTCTAAAAGTGCACAAGATTTGTTAAATCGTTTAGAAGAATTAAATAAGAATTTAGAAGCAACGATTGTTATGGTTACACATGACCCTGTCGCAGCAAGCTATTCTAATAGAGTAATCATGCTAAAAGACGGTAATATTCATTCTGAAGTGTACCAAGGTGATGATTCAAATCAAGCCTTTTATAAAAATATTATTCATATGCAGACGGCATTAGGCGGTGTCGCTCATGAGTTTTAATCAAATTGTACTTAAGAATTTAAAACAGAACTTACGTCACTATGCAATGTATATTTTCTCGTTAATTGTAAGTATCGTATTATATTTTAGTTTTGTAACTTTAAAATATACAGACAGTATTAACAATGAAAACTCAATGGCAATTATAAGAAAAGGTTCAGACGTTGGGTCATATTTCTTATTTTTTATCATAATTGTATTTCTAATGTATGCAAATCAGTTATTTATAAAGAGACGTACACGTGAATTTGCTTTATTTCAATTGATAGGCTTAACTAAGTCTAATATATTACGTATGCTTATAATTGAACAGATTGCTATGTTTTTAGTAACAGGTGTTATTGGTGTTATAGTAGGGGTTTTTGGGTCTAAGCTATTACTCATGGTTGTGTTAAAAGTTTTACATATTAGCACAAGTGTAGCCTTAACCTTCCAATTTTCAGCAGTATTTCAAACTTGTTTACTAATATTTATATCCATGCTGTTAATTATTATACAAAGTTATATTTTCTTGCGTAGACGCAGTATTTTATCAATGATGAATGATAGTACAAAGTCAGAAGTATCAAAAAATACTATCTCAATACTTGAGATTTGTTCAGGCATCTTAGGTGTTGTGATGATTACATTTGGCTATTATATGTCTACAGAAATGTTTAGTAAATTTTTAAGTAGTTTAATGTTTACCCCGTTTATTATATTGTTTTTAACAGTAGTAGGCGCTTACTTATTTTTCAGAAGTTCAGTGTCTGTTATTTTTAAAATGGTTAAAAATGCGAAACGAGGTAAAGTGTCTATCACTGATGTTGTCTTTACGTCTTCAATCATGCATAGGATGAAGAAAAACGCGTTATCGTTAACGATAATTGCAACTATATCAGCAGTAACGGTTACGGTGCTGTGTTTTGGGGCAATTAGTAAATCAACTATTGATGATAATGTCGCCTTGACATCACCTCAAGATTTTAATTTTATTGACAATAAACAAGCAGAATCATTTGAAAATAAAATGAAAGATGCACATATTGGTTTTGATAAAAAGTATAAAGAAGTCTCTGAAGTCAAAATGTCGAAAGATACATTTTTTAAAGAAGTTGGAAATCCGAATATGTCTAAGAGTGATTCGATGTTAATTACTAGTAACAAAAATTTCAAGGATAATGAAATAACCGGTAATCGAGCGAAAGTAGTTAACATGGTAGCACCTGGGGGATTCGTTCAACACAATGAAAAAGGCGAGATCGTGTTACAAGGTCAATCCCAACACACGTTTAAAGTCATTGGCTCAGAAAAGGACGTGAGCTTTATGAGTGTAATAAGTTTTGGTGGCCCAGTATTATTAGTTAATGATGATAAATATAATGATTTAAAACAAAATGCTAGCGAAACACGTCAACAATTTGGTTATGATTTGAAAAAACAAAGCGAATGGAAAGAAGCGAATCAAATTGCTAAATCAGTATCGCCGAACATTGAATCGCAAAAAATGGTGCGTCAATCGATGGATGATTCTGTAGGTATCCTATTATTTGTTACATCATTCTTAGGATTAGCCTTTTTAGTTGCAGCAGGTTGTATTATTTATATTAAACAAATGGATGAAACTGAAGATGAAATACCTAATTTTGTTATTTTACGTAAGATTGGCTATACACATCACGATATGTTGAAAGGGTTAGCTTTAAAAGTGACGTTTAATTTTGGTTTACCACTTATTGTATCCTTGTTGCATGCTTATTTTGCAGCAAAAGCATTTATATTACTTATGGGTGGTAATAGTATGTTACCAGTATATATCGTAATGGGTACTTACTCCGTTGTATATTGTATATTTGCAATTATGGCATTTGTACATTCAAGTAGGATTGTAAAACATTCGATTTAAAGAAAAGTCTTAGCCGTAATTATAAAAATGTTAAAATAAGATGTGGGCTTAACTGTTACGTGTGAGAGTGAGTTTGCCTAAATTGTTTAAGTCTAGAGAAAAAATACTTTGAGAAAGTTAAATTAAGTGATTAGCAAAGGTATTCACTTAATTTACTAAATAATGTTCATAACATATAAGACTCTGGGGAATTTGTTTATTCCTCAGAGTTTTTGCGATGTGATTATGTTGTTAGCTATTGAATATTGGCCAAAATGTTTGATTCCTATTTAAAGTGGTATTTGCCAGTAAAAGAGTAAAATGGAGGTATGTAACATATGAATCTAACTGAATTTCATAAAGAAATTAAAGGATATACACAAGATAGACAGCCAGGTATACAAAAAGATATGAATCCACAACCTATTACTGAGATGGAAGGTTACAAAAGTGGTGGCAAACTCCAAGGTAAAATTGCATTGATTACTGGTGGAGATTCAGGAATTGGTCGGTCTGTTGCAGTCTTGTATGCTAAAGAGGGGGCAGATGTAGCTATTGGTTATTACGACGAACAGGAAGATGCTGAAGCGGTAGTAGAGCAATTAACTTCATTAGGTGTTAAGACAAAAGCATATGCTCATGACTTAAAAAGTGTCGATGAATCACAAAATTTAATTGAAAAAGTCATTAAAGATTTTGGCGGATTAAATATATTAGTGAACAATGGTGGCGTACAATTTCCTCAGGATAGTTTCGAAGCTGTTTCACCAGAACAGGTTAAAGAAACATTTGAAACAAATATTTTTGGTATGATGTTCTTATCACAAGCTGCAGTTCCATATTTAACTGATGGAGATGCAATTATTAATACTACAAGTGTAACTGCTTATAGAGGATCGGCTCATCTCATTGATTACTCTGCTACAAAAGGCGCAATCGTTGCCTTTACGCGTTCATTAGCATCAACTTTAATTAATCAAGGAGTTCGAGTAAATGCGGTTGCGCCAGGTCCAATTTACACACCACTGATTCCAGCTACTTTTTCAGAAGACAAAGTTGAGAACCAAGGTGGAGATACACCAATGGGTAGAAGAGGGCAACCAGCAGAACTTGCACCGTCATATGTTTTCTTAGCATCATATGCAGATAGTTCATATATAACTGGTCAAGTTATACATGTGAATGGCGGAGATTATATAACATCATAATATAAAAATTAAAAAGTATAAATAAAAAGCAGCGAAACAGTCTTTTGGCTGTCTCGCTGCTTTTATGTTTGAAGGTTGTCTTGGAAATTTTAGTTTAGACAATTGATGTCACTTGTAGGTTATTTTATCTAGAAGAAAGTATATAAACGTTAGAAGAAATCTGAAGGTTTCAGATCATTGAAATCTAAATTTTTTAAGCCGTCAAAATTAATGTTTTCAATAGTTTGTACAATTTCACCGCTTTTAACCTGGTTATAGTAGTTTGTCGCTTCTGAAACAATATCGTGTTCCTCGAATGTTTTTACTATACCGAGTATTAAGACAATTGCTATCGCTCCTTTAAATAAGAATTTCATAATTATTGACTCCTTCTATAAGTTTATAACATTATTTTACAGTGTTTTTTCTAGTAAAACATGCGTCCATAGTATAGAAAGTGTATCATACCTAAGTTGTATGTTGTATATTAAATGATTGTGTTTAATTAATTTTTTATAATCCAAATGCGATAGGTAACCAGAAATAAGCAAACAGTGAAATTACAATGATAGCGAAAATATTTAAAATAAAACCAGCGCGTACCATATCTTTCATTTCTATTTCATCAGAGCTAAATACTGCTGCATTGGGTGGTGTTGAAATTGGCAACATAAACGCACAAGTAGATGAAAGAGCAACGATACCCATGATTATAAAAGGGTCTTGGCTAATCGCTGCTGCAAAGCCAATACTAATTGGCATCAACATGTTAGAAACAGCTGTATTTGACATGACCTCTGTTAAAAATAAAATAGCTGTGGTTAGTACAAGTATAATTAATATTAATGGTAGAGGTTTTACAATTCCCATCATACTACCAAACCATTTTGTAAGTCCTGAATCTTCAAAGGCTGCAGCTAAAGATAAACCGCCTCCGAATAAGAGTAGTATACCCCAAGGGAGTTTGCTCATATCGTCCCATATAAGTAGTCCACCTTTTTTAGTTTTTGCGGGAATGAGAAACAGTAATACTGCGCCAAACATTGCAATATTAGTATCTGTTATATGTAATGAACCTGGGAGTAATCCGCCAAATATCCATAAAAGACTGACAAATAGAAAAACAATTGCCGTGAGTTTCTCTTCCTTGGACATAGGTCCTAAATCATGTAATGCTTTCTTCGCAAAATCTGATGATATATGATCCGCATCTTCAATTTTAAATAACCATTTTGTTAGTAAGAAATAAAGAATTACTAATAATATAACAGTAAGTGGAACGGCAAAAATCATCCACTGAGCAAAGGAAACTTTTCTATCAAGACTAGAAGACGCAATTGCTGCAAAAACAGCGTTTGGTACTGAACCGATAAGTGTTGCTAATCCACCTATAGATGCCGAATAGGCTACCGTTAGGAGGAGTGCTTTACTAAATTTACTAGCAGACTCAGGCTTAAGAAACTGTGCATCTTTAATTTCTTTGATGAGTGCTAAAGCAATAGGTAACATCATGAGTGCCGTAGCTGCATTTGAAATCCACATAGAGATGAAGGCAGTCGCAATCATAGTACCTAGGATGATACGGTTACTACTTGTTCCCATCATTGAAATAATGGTCATTGCAATACGCTTGTGTAAATTCCATTTTTCAATGGCTAATGCAATGATAAACCCGCCCATATACATAAATACGATAGGATCAGCATAAGCACTCGATGCGATAACTTCATCAGTCCCTCCTGTTAGTGGAAGTAAAATTAGTGGGATTAATGATGTTGCTGGTATGGGGATAGCTTCTGTAATCCACCATGTCGCAACAAATAGTGTAACTGCAAGCACAGCTCTAGGTGCGTCATCTAACCCTGTTATACTAGGAATAAAGTAAAAAATAAGAAAAAGTAAAGGTCCCAAAATTAAGCCGATTTTTTGTTTCATAATTATTTCCCCCTTGTTTATGGTGCTATAACTGTAAGAATATCAATAACCTAACATATAGACAATTTATTTTTCAGAAAATTATAAAAATATTAGGTCGATACTGATAGAATATAGGTGATAGTTAAAAATAAATATTTGAAAAGAGATGATTTTATGATAGTGGGGGCACTTATAGACAAAGGTGATACATGGATTTTATGGGCAATCATTATTGTGTGGGCAACTGTGAGTTTATTTTTAGAACAGAAGTATCAATGGGCGAGTACAATTTCTGGTGCCATCATTGCACTTGTTGGTGCGATGATATTATCAAACTTTAAAATTATACCAACAAGTTCACCAGTATATGATACTGTGTGGGATTATGTTGTACCTTTATCGATACCGTTACTTTTATTTAGTTCAAATATTATGAAAATATGGAAAGAAAGTAGAAGACTATTGATTATATTTTTCATTGCATCCATAGGGACAATGATTGGAACGCTTATTGCATTTATTTCGTTAAATCAATGGATACCTTATTTGAACAATATAGGGGCAATGATGACAGGTAGTTATATTGGAGGAGGAGTAAACTTTGCGGCACTAAGCTCTAAACTTGAAACGCCAGGTGATATGGTATCAGCAACGGTAGTGGCAGATAATAGTGTTATGGCGTTATATTTTATGTTATTGATTGCATTACCGTCACTACCGATAATCAAAAAGTATTTTAAAACAGATTATGAAACAGAACGTTCACCAAAAGCACAACAATCATATTGGGAACCTAAAAAAATTCAATTATTAGATATTGCATTTTCGATTGCCAGTGCAATCACACTTGTTGCAGTAAGTTTTAAAGGAGCTGAGCTGATACAACAATGGGTACCTAAAAGCAATATTTTACTAACGATTATCACTTCTTTCTTTGGAGACAGCTATCTTTTGCTAACGACTTTAACGTTAATCGTGGTTGCAATATGGGGAGACTTCTTTGAGAAATTGGCTGGTGCATCTGAAATAGGTACTTTTTTGATTTATATTTTTTTCGTAGTTATAGGTGTGCCTGCTTCTTTTGCCACAATTATAACAACGGCCCCTTTACTCTTTGTTTTTGTTATTATTATACTCATATTTAATTTGGGATTAAGCTTATTGATAGGTAAGGCTTTGAAATTTAAAATTGAAGAGATATTATTAGCGAGTAATGCAACAGCAGGAGGACCAACAACCGCAGCTGCATTAGCTATTGGTAAAGGATGGACAGGTCTTGTGGGCCCTATTCTAATAATAGGAACATTGGGGTATGTCGTAGGGAATTATGCTGGAACGCTGATGTATCAATTGTTAAGTCAAATGGTTTAGTTCACAATTAAACCTACTGTAATGTTTTTAAATATAAATTTAAGAAATTAAACTAAATACCTATTATAGGAAAGGGAGCAATAAGCATGAGTGAAAAAGATAAGATGTTAGCCGGTGAATGGTACGATGCAAATAATGATGAAAATTTAGGGACAGAGCGAGTAAAAGCTAAAGATTTATGTTTTGATTTAAACCAAATCCGTCCTAGCAATCAAACACAGAGACAAGAAATAATAACGGAATTATTAAATTATGAGCCTCGGTCATTAGAATTACTAAGTCCATTCCAAGCTGATTATGGCTATAATATTAATTTAGGCCAGCGTGTCTTTATTAATCACGATTGTTATTTCATGGATTGCAGTAAAATAGTGATTGGAGATGATGTATTTATTGGTCCTAATTGTGGCTTGTATACAGCAATTCATCCGCTAGAGTATAAAACTAGAAATGAGGGGCTAGAACAAGCTTTACCTATAAATATAGGCAACAATGTTTGGCTAGGGGCCAATGTGATTGTATTACCTGGTGTAACAATTGGTGAAGGCGCTGTTATCGGCGCGGGTAGTGTGGTTGCTAAAGACGTACCTGCCAATGCGCTTGCATTCGGGACACCTGCTAAACTAGTTAGTACAATTGAGCAATAATAAAGCTTCAACTGATTTTACTATATACATTCACATAATATTTAATAGGTCACCGTCAAAATGTCGTGGTTTTGGCGGTACTTTTATATTACTTAGTTGAATTAGTTTAGCCTATAACTTGTTTATAGCATATTTGTTTTGATTAAGTAATGAAATATGTATTTTCCAAAAGAAAGTTGTAAATGTTGGAATTATATTTATATTCGATTGTGTAATATCATAAAATAAATTAAAATTATATTAAAAAATATTCCGCGGAGCTTAAATGAAAAGTAATTAAATTGTTCGGAATATAATTGGTATTTGTGTTAAAATATAAAACTGTGAGTGAAATGGTAAAAGCAATAATTGTGACTATATAAACATGAATGCAAAATTTATAAAACATAAAGTTTTTACAGATTGTTTGAACAAGCCAACTTTTAAATGACTATTTCCATATCTAACTTAACGATTACTAGACAAGAAAAGAGGAATATTGAATATGGATATTTTAATTGGTACATTATTTTTAATTATAGTGTTAGCCCTATTTACATTATTTACATATCGAGCACCTAAAGGTATGCGCGCGATGGGTGCTTTAGCAAATGCTGCAATTGCAACATTTTTAGTTGAAGCTTTTCATAAATATGTAGGTGGAGATTTATTAGGAATTAAATTTTTAGGTGAATTAGGTGATGCTGCTGGAGGTTTAGGCGGTGTTGCTGCAGCTGGTTTAGTATCTTTAGCTATCGGTGTTTCGCCGGTTTACGCATTAGCAATCGCTGCTTCATGTGGTGGTCTAGATTTGATACCAGGCTTCGTAGCTGGTTATGTAATTGGTTATTTAATGAAATATGCTGAACGCAAAGTCCCAGACGGTATAGATTTAATAGTAGGTATTATTATCATTGCACCTTTAGCAAGATTAGTTGCAACGGGCGTAACGCCTTTAGTTAATAATTCGCTATTAAAGATAGGTGATATTATTCAAAGTTCAACTGAAGTAAGCCCGATTATTATGGGGATTATTTTAGGCGGGGTTATCACAGTTGTGGGTACAGCTCCATTAAGTTCTATGGCTTTAACTGCTTTATTAGGTCTTACTGGTATGCCAATGGCGATTGCAGCCATGGTGTCATTCGCGTCTTCTTTTATCAATGGTACAATGTTTAACAAACTAAAATTAGGCGACCGTAGATCTAGAATTGCGGTATGTATCGAACCATTGTCTCAAGCTGACGTAGTGTCTGCGAACCCCATACCAATTTACACAGCAAACTTTATTGGAGGAGCACTAGCAGGTGCAGTCATTGCATCTTCTGGTATGATAAACGATGCTACTGGTACTGCTACCCCGTTAGCTGGCTTTTTAGTGATGTTTGGGTTTAATGATCCAGTTAAAATCTTTATTTATGGTGCTATTGTAGGAGTGATAGGTTTAATTGTTGGCTATGTATGTTCCATTATATTTAAGGATCATCCTATTGTTTCAAAAGAAGATATTGAAGCAAGATAAAATCAAAAGCACTTTGACGCTCAATTTTTAGATATGTCAAAGTGCTTTTTTATTTATTCGATTAATTGGCTATCAGGAATATCTGTAATGAACATATGCCCGGGTGCATGTGTAATCATAATTTCTGGTTTAGCATCTAAAGCGACGGACTGAGGTGTTACACCACACCCCCAAAAGACAGGGACTTCATTATTTTTAATCACTACTGGTTCACCAAAATCAGGTTGATTTATATTAGAAATACCAATTTCTGAAGGATTACCAATATGCATAGGTGTACCATGTACATTTTTAAAACGAGAAGTGATTTCTGTTGCTTTAATAGCTTGTTGCATAGTCATAGGACGCATGCTTACGGTGATATTACCAGAAAACTGACCACTATCTTCAGCTGGGATATTGGTCATATACATCGGTACATTATGTCCTTCTTCTAAATGGCGTATTGGGATACCAGCTTCTAGTAATGCATGTTCAAACGTAAAGCTACAGCCTATTAAAAAACTGACCATATCTTCTGTAAATAATGTATCGATATTAGGTCTTTGTTCTACGAGTTTACCTTGTTTATAAACACGATAGGCGGCAACTTCGGTAGTTATGTCAGCTTGTTGACCGAAAGTTGGAAATGATTTCGATCCTTTTTCAGACACATCTAGAAGTGGACATGTTTTAGGATTTCTAAAACAAAATTTCAAAAAATCGTAAGCATAAGCAGAAGGAAGTATGACAACGTTCGCTTGAATATAGCCTTTGGCCATGCCACTAGTATGTCCAGTCAGTTCACCTTGCTTAATCATTTTTCTTATTGTAGTAGGTTTTTGTATTTGTAGGTCCAAATCTATCATCCCCTTATAAAAGTAATAATACTATTTTACCAAAAATTCAGAAAAATATAATGTTGAGCGTATTTTAATTACTATATAATATGGTTTTAAAATGCTAAAAGTAACGTTATAATAAAGTGGTAGATGTATTGAGTCATAATGATTTCTTGGGAGGATACATATGAAAAGAACTGGAGAAAAAGTGCTTGTATGGATTGGTATTATCTTGCAGTTTATACTAATATTTTTTATGGCAATTGTTACACCATTTTTGAATGATGCAAGTGTAAAAAACGAATTAGCAGATTCAATTTATAATAGCAATATGTATAATCAAGGCACATCACAATTGGACGCATTTAGTTTGGTAGATGTTGCTAGTCAGATATTTCTACTAGCTTTAATTATAGTGATTATATGCACGGTTTTGGCCATCGCATTTGCTTTATTCATTAATAAATTTCCAAAAGTTGTAGGTGTGTTCTTTATTCTTCTTGGTATTATTACCGTATTAACATTGAATTGGATTACTGCGGTCTTATGGTTAATTGCTGGAATTATGTTATTGGCTAGAAAACCAAAGCGTGTAGATAGTTTGTATGTGTCGCAAGAACGTAATGATTATAATAGAAACCAAAGTAATTATAATGGGACACTAAAAGCTAAAACAGATGATGCTCAACATGCACATAATAAAGAGCAAAAGGAATCGACACAGCTTAATCGTAGTGAGAGATATAAAAAATATTAAGGTTAATTATTGTGTATACTCAAGAAATTTTTAAACATAATTAAAATAAAAAATAGTGAGGCAGTAACGTATAGTTTCTGCCTCACTATTTTTTTATATACAATGAATAGAACTAGTAAAGTCAATTCATTTTGCCGTGTTTATAACTTTCATAAACACTATCGTATTTTATATTTCCAATACCACCGACAACTAATTTACCAAATTTGAATAGATTAAATAAATAAGCTAAGCATATAGAAATGACTAAAGTGATAATAAAGTTAAACGCAATATTACGTATTGAACTATCAACTCTTAGTAATCCTAAATCATGTACAAAGAAATAATGGGTTAAATAAATACAAAACGAATAGTTACTTATATATAGTACAAATTTAGGTACATATTTTATATAAGAAGAGAATAAGAAAAAGACTAAGATGACCATAGTGACATAGAATGGAATATCAAAGCGTTTCGATTCCACCCAGGTACTAATGCCTAGCAGATAATTACCGATTAAAATAGATAAGGCAATTATGAATCCTATAATAATAGGCCAAGTGAAACGTTTAATATTTTTCATGAATGCTTCATAATAAATACCCGTATAAAAACCAAGTAAAAAATAACTAATCCATCCTAAAAATAGCATCCAACCTTCTCTTTCCCAAAATAAGCCTAAAAGATCATTCTCCGATTGTGGCACGTATTGGCGAAATGCCCAATAAACCGTAGCGAATATTATAGAACCAATAATCATTGGAATAGGCTTGCATTTAATTAGATACTTAGCAAAAAGAATATGCAATATGTAGAATTGGAAGATAATGACAATGAAATAGGTGACTGCACCACCATGAAACATAGTATCTCCAACATTATGCATAAATTGAGTTAATGTTTTTGGTTCGAAATAAAAATATGAAATACCAAGGTTAATTAAGATATAAGGAATACCGAGATAGATTAACTTATTCTTTAAAAATCCCGGTTTTGTTTTAACGTGATAGTTTTTAGCTAATAAAAATTCTGAAATAAATACGAATAATGGTGTACTAAACATAAGGAGTAACTGAAATACTCTAATAGTTGTACCATGACCAACAAAATCCATTTTGCTGAATGTTGTTGTAATCGAATGAATAAGAACAATACTTAAACAAGCTATCGTACGCATCCAAAATATCACAGATGTATAAGTTTTCATTATAGCTTACCTCTCGATTGTTCTGTTTAATTTAAAAATAAATATATATGATTATTTTGCGAATCATCATACTAACATATTAATATTAGTATAAATGTAAAGTTTAAGTTACAAATTATTAAATTTATATAATATATATTTGTAGAAGCAATGATAAACATAACTGAATAAAATTTCAAATATCAATGTAATGGATGAAATGAGTTCAATACCATTTATTTTAATAAAAAATGTTGTAAGCGATTGCAATTATTGTTTGATATCTATACAATAGCAATAAGAATGGAAACATTTCCATTTAGTTTTCTATTTACAAACTTACATGGGGGTAGAAAAATGGTAGTCAATTATCACAACGAACCAGGCATTGATTTTACAGATAGTAAAAATGTCGAGTCATTCAAAAAAGCTTTAGAAAAAGTTAAAGGTGAATTAAAACAAAAAATTCCTTTAGTTATTAATGGGGAAGAGAAGTTCACAAAAGATACGTATCAGTCTATCAATCCTGCTAATACTACTGAAGTTATTGCAGAAGTTTCGAAGGCAACGCAAAAAGATGTAGATGATGCATTTAATGCAGCTAATGAAGCTTATAAATCTTGGAAGAGATGGTCTCACAAAGACCGTGCAGAATTTTTAATCAGAGTTGCAGCGATTATTAGACGTCGTAAAGAAGAAATCTCAGCTGTTATGGTTTATGAAGCAGGTAAGCCATGGGATGAGGCTGTCGGTGATGCTGCAGAAGGTATTGACTTCATTGAATACTATGCAAGATCAATGATGGAGCTTGCAGATGGTAAACCAGTATTAGATAGAGAAGGGGAACATAATAAATATTTCTACAAACCTATCGGTACAGGTGTAACAATCCCACCATGGAACTTCCCATTCGCAATCATGGCTGGAACAACATTAGCACCAGTAGTTGCTGGTAACACAGTCCTTTTAAAACCTGCTGAAGATACGCCATTAACTGCTTATAAATTAATGGAAATTTTAGAAGAAGCGGGACTACCTAAAGGCGTTGTTAACTTTGTTCCAGGCGATCCGAAAGAAATCGGTGATTATCTTGTAGATAGCGTACACACACACTTTGTAACATTTACAGGTTCTCGTGCTACAGGTACAAGAATCTTTGAAAGAGCCGCAAAAGTGCAAGAGGGCCAACAATTCTTAAAACGCGTTATTGCTGAAATGGGTGGTAAAGATGCGATTGTTGTTGATAAAAACATCGATACAGATTTAGCTGCAGAGTCTATTGTAACTTCTGCATTCGGCTTTTCAGGTCAAAAATGTTCGGCATGTTCTCGTGCTATTGTACACAAAGATGTATATGATGAAGTGTTAGAAAAAGCAGTAGCTTTAACTAAGAACTTAACGTTAGGTAACACTGAAAACAACACATACATGGGTCCTGTTATTAATCAAAAACAATTTGATAAAATCAAGAACTATATTGAAATTGGCAGTAAAGAAGGTAAGTTAGAACAAGGTGGCGGCACAGATGATTCTACTGGTTACTTCATTGAACCAACAATTATTTCTGGCCTTAAATCAAGCGACCAAATTATGCAAGAAGAGATTTTTGGTCCGGTTGTAGGGTTTGTTAAAGGTAAAGACTTTGAAGAATTATTAGAAATTGCTAATGATACTGATTATGGTTTAACTGGTGCAGTGATTACAAATAATCGCGAAAACTGGATTGAAGCTGTAGAGTCTTATGATGTAGGTAACTTATACCTTAATCGTGGTTGTACTGCAGCAGTTGTAGGCTACCATCCATTTGGTGGTTTCAAAATGTCAGGTACAGATGCTAAAACAGGTAGCCCAGACTACTTATTAAATTTCTTAGAGCAAAAAGTTGTTTCAGAAATGTTCTAAAATAAATGATTAAAAAGAGTGAGTATATGCAATCAATCTTGATTGCATATACCGCTCTTTTTTATTCGTCTATGACTTGGATATTAATTAATTTTCTGAAATACTTGTCTAGTTCGACAGGTGGCAGTTCGATACAATGTTCTCTCATCCACTCTGTAAATCCAAATAGACTTGCACCATAAACATAAAATATAAGTTCGGCAGGAATATCAGAATCAACTGAAATACGGTGCTCATTTTCTTTAATATCATTCTGTAATACACTGATGAAATGATTAGATATCGTACGCTCAAATTCTTTGTCATGTTCTTGTTTGTCTTTAATACGCTGTAATTCAATTACATCACTAGTTCTATCTATCACTGTAAATGGTGCATTGATACGTTCTTTTAAATCGATTGAAAAATAATCTTTTGTTACGTATTTAATTAAATAAATTAAAAGATCATATTTATCATAAAAATGCTTATAAAATGTCGTTCGATGAACTAATGCTTTTTCACATATTTGATTAACTGTAATTGTTGAGAAAGTTTGTTTTTCAAGTAATTCGTAGAAACTTTGTGAGAGAGCACGTTTAGTTTTAATAACACGTAAATCTTTTGCGTTCAATATACATTTCTCCTTATTTGTAGTTTAAATATACAAATTGTAATAATTAATTCTTTTAATAAAAGGGTAAAGCATTTAGTATGTGGATAGAAATAATCTACAGTATATATTTAAACTATAACGTTGATTAATTTAGGAGGCAATAGTTTGGCAAAGTTTTTATATAGAGTAGGATCGTTTGTGGCTAAGCATAAATGGTGGAGTGTTGTTGCGTGGGTAGTTTTACTTGCGGCTATTATTATTCCCCTTACAATAAGTGCGCCGAAGTTTGATAATGACATTACTATGAATGGCTTACAATCACTCGATACTAACAAAAAAATAGAAGATGAATTTGGTCAAGATAGTGAAAAAGCTCAAATAAGAGTTGTATTAAAAAGCGATGCGAAAGAAGGTATCGTTAAGCCTGATGTGACAAAAGACATCAAAAAAGCTTTGAAAGATATCAAAGATGACGATAAAGATATCAAAAATGTTTCCGATCCATATGATAGTAAACAGATTAGTAAAGATAAAACGACTGCATTTGCAGATGTAAATTATGATGTTAAAACAACATCACTAAAATCAAGTTCTAAAGATAATATTAAAGAAAAAGCAGATGACATTAAAGACGACCATAATGTACAGGTTGAATTAATGGGTACAGGTATGGAATCTACTGAAATTGGTGGCGCTTCTGAGATAATAGGTGTGGTTGTAGCATTTGTTGTACTATTAATTACATTCGGTTCAGTTGTTGCTGCAGGGTTACCAATCGTCAGTGCATTACTTGGCTTAGGCACAGGTGTAGGTATTATTTCATTACTTACATATGCATTTGATATCCCTAATGTCACTTTGACTTTAGCGGTTATGATTGGCTTAGCAGTTGGAATAGATTATGCATTATTTATATTATTTAGATACAGACAGATAATGAAGACAGAAACGAACCATATTAAAGCAATTGGACTAGCAGTAGGTACTGCAGGTAGCGCAGTGATATTTGCTGGTGTCACAGTAATTATCGCAGTATGTGGTCTATCTCTTGTGGGAATCGATTTCTTAGCTGTTATGGGATATGCTTCTGCGATTAGTGTATTTGTAGCTGTGGTGAGTGCTCTTACTTTATTACCAGCCTTAATTAGTATTTTCCGTAAACAAATTAAACCAAAAAGAACAAAATCAGAGTTTAAAAACGATGTCGATACTGGATGGTCAAAATTTGTTGTAGGAAAACCATTATTAGCTATATTGATTGGTTTGATTATTTTAATATTAGTTGCAATACCAGTTAAAGACATGCGCTTAGGTATCCCCGATGATGGTATGAAGACTGCAGATTCGACGCAGAAAAAAGCATATGATATTATCTCGGATAAATTTGGCGAAGGATTTAATGGTCAAATTGCAATGTTAGTTAATGTTAAAGATCAAAAAGATAACCCGCAAGCTTTACAGAAAGATTTGAAAGCGATGCATCAAGACATTAATGATATGGATAACGTTGATGTAGTTACAGAACCACAACTAAGTGAGAGTAAAGACTATGCAATGATAGCAGTTATACCTGAAAAAGGACCGAACGCAGAATCAACAAACACATTGGTTCATGATCTAAGAGACTATAATGATAAAGCTAAAGATGAATATGACTTCAAGACAGAAGTTTCTGGACAAAGTGTTATCAATATAGATATGTCTCAAAAATTAAATGAGGCTATTCCATTGTTTGCTGGTGTAATTGTAGCGTTAGCCTTCATTTTATTAATGGTTGTATTCCGTTCGATTATTATACCTTTAAAAGCAGTACTTGGCTTTGTATTATCCTTAATGGCAGCACTTGGATTTACAACAGTAGTTATGCAAGAAGGCGTTATGTCTGGATTATTTGGTGTCGATACTACTGGACCATTACTTGCATTTTTACCGGTTATAACTATAGGGCTATTGTTTGGCTTGGCAATGGACTATGAAGTATTCTTAATGTCACGTATTCATGAAGAATATACGGTTACACGTGATAATGAACGCGCCATAAAAGTAGGTATTAAAGAGAGTGGGCCAGTGATTGTTGCTGCTGCATTAATCATGTTTAGTGTATTTATTGCCTTCGTCTTTCAAGATGATGTAATGATTAAATCAATGGGATTAGCGCTTGCATTTGGCGTACTCTTTGATGCAATCATCGTACGTTTAATATTAGTACCAGCATTAACTAAACTATTTGGTAAAGCATCATGGTATATGCCTGCATGGTTAAATAAAATTTTACCAAGTGTCGATATAGAAGGACATGGATTAAAAGATAATATAGATAAAACAGATAAAAAGTAAATACTTGTTAATGAGCAAATACTAAGATTAGCCATGAAGAAATCTATGACAATAGAATTTTTCATGGCTATTTTTTATAATTTTAGAGAAAAATAATACATACGTATTATTGGGTTTTAAAGGCGCTACTATTAAATATATTTCACACTTAGTTAGCATTGCTAGGATGGAATGACAAAATTAATTTGAATCAATTAGTTTTCTGTTCTACTACCTTTTTGTCAAAAAAAGAACAAATTTTAGAAGTTATAGATTATTGGGGATATTTCTTTAAAATAAGAAACTATAAAGAGGTGAATTATGGAAACTTTTTATAGTATAGAGTTGATGGAACAGAATAACGATTATACACAAGTTAATCAAGGGTTACGGCTTGGATTGATACTGAGTGACAAAATGACAATTTGGAAATTTAATGAATCTTATGAGTTCAATGAAGGTGATGTATTTATTATTAATCATCAAGAACCATATAGATATAGCAAAGGCAAAGAAGCGTTATGTATTGTTATTCATTTACCGGAAAATTATTTGAAACAGTACTTAACTGATTTTAGCGATAAACTATACATGTTAGATAAAGCACATTTACAAGATGCCATATACAAACAAATTGTTAATCTTATAGCGAAAATTGGGATTGTTTATATCAGAAAAGGTGAATTTTATCGTTTATACATTGAACAACAATTGATAGAGTTAATGTTTATAATTGCACGTTTTTTACCTACAAAAAGAAATGAGATTTATAGAGAAAGCATAGAGGATAATCGTGTGGCATTTGTATGTAATTATATAGAAAATAATTATAGTAATAGTCTTACGCTCAATGAAGTAGCTGATAAGGTACATCTTAGTACTGCTTATTTATCTAAAGTATTCACACGACAAGTTGGTTTGGGATTTAGCCAATATATAACTCATATTAGACTGAAACATTGTAAGAAAGATTTAGTTATGACAGATGAGTCAATTACACAAATTGCTGTGAAACATGGATTCAGTAATTCGAACACCTTATTAAAACATTTTAAAGCACATGTGAAATTAACGCCGTCTCAATTTAGAGAAAAATATAAAAATATAGAAGCAATAGAAACTACTAATAGAGAACAAAAAGAAATTATTTATCAAAAATATTTACATTATTTATCATTATATATTATCCAAACAGATGATATGTTATTACAGTCACCTGAAGCTCAAAAGATAATAGATATTAGACTCCAAGAAACAAGCCAAATACTTTCATCTTACGATCATGTCATTCAAATAGGAAACTTAGAAGTATTACTCATAAAAAGGTTTAGAAAACAATTACGTGAAGTTAAAAATACTATTGGCATAAATCATATATTAATAAGGGATCCAATTAAAGAAGGATTTGTAGAGCATAAATGGATTGAAAGTGATGAAGAAATACCCAATATACATCCATATATGAAGTTAGATGAATGCTTGGATTTTCTAATTGAACACCAAATAGGTTTAGGAATAGAAATAAATCCACCTAAGACAAGAGTGAACTTTAAAGGTTATTATCAAGAAATGACTTATTTATTAGAACATATGTATAACATATTAATTGATAGAAAATCACTTGATTTAGTAGTTTACATTAGTACTATTGATGAACAGATATTTCAGTCTCTTGTGAAATTGTTTAAAAATTATTTTCCCCATGTCAAAATAGTGATGAATATAGACAACGGTTCAGAAAAACATGTGAGAGCAGCTAAGTATATTTTAGACTATCATCGAAAAGAGATTGATAATATCGCTTTTAGTGCAAATCAAAATGACATGATTAATTTTAAATCAATTGATAATAATCAATATAACCAATCCAAAAAATATATCATATTAAAATTGAAGCAAATTAAGCAGTGGTTAGGTTTAAAAGACCATAGTACCCCATTTACTTTGTTAAAATGGAACACATTGACAGGGAATACAAATTACACAAATGGTGCCTATTTTCGTGCAGGTATTATTTTTGAACAGTTGATAGAGATGAACAGAGATATTTGTATAATTGGGTATTGGTTGAATTTTGAGATACATCAACAATACTGTCAGAAAGAAACCGTTGCTCAGTTGCATGGTATCGATTTATATCACCAATTTGGTAGCAAGCGTCCAGCCTTTTTTACAAGTGCATTATTTGCGAAACTTTCTGAACATATTTTATATAAAAATGAAAACTGTATGGTTACAGGCGATTTTAATCATTTTCAAGTTATTGTATGGAATGCAGAACATTATAATCCTTATTTCACGATAAATGACCCCTCAAATGATATAAATTATAAAGAATATCAGTTTAATATTACGAACGCTTTGCCTGGTATGTATAAAATTAAACATTACACATTAGATCAGAATCACGGTGCGCTATATAAAGTTTGGCAACAATATAATACACGCTACGGCATGGACAAAGAAACGATTGATTATGTAAATCGCGTGACTTATCCAAAATTAAATATTAGCGAAATTAAAGTTACAAATACAATTAACTATCATTTGAAAATACTAACCAATGCTATACAAATTATTGAATTCAGAAAGTATTTTAATGAAGAAGCTTAAAAGCTAACCGAGGGTGAGATAACTTCAACACCCCTAGGTTAGTTTTTTTGGTGAATAATGATTACACATAATATGGTTATTGAAAAGTTTTGTGAAAATGACAAAAAAGAGTGTTCGATTTTTGTCATTATTAAAAAGGAACACAAAGTTATTATAAAAAGAATATAAGAATAACAAATATCCTATATTAAGAAAAAAACGAGAGCGCTAAAATCTTTTTTGAGAGAGGATAGCAAGTATCATTGATAGAAGATGTTTTGTAAACATCTCACAATTGAGCTTATCTTCCCTGTTTGTCATTTGTAAATTTAAAAATAGGAGGAACATAAAATGACTCAAAAGGGAAATGCGCAAACATATAAAGGTGACAATAAACTAATTTTAGGAATCGTGTTAGGTGTTGTAACTTTTTGGTTATTTGCACAATCTTTATTAAATGTTGTACCTACGTTGCAACAATCATTTCATAGTAATATCGGAACAATCAGTATAGCAGTGAGCATTACGGCGTTATTTTCTGGTATGTTTGTTGTTGGGGCTGGCAGCCTAGCTGATAAAGTAGGTCGTGTAAAGATAACTTATATTGGTTTATGGTTAAGTATTATAGGATCATTATTAATCATAGTTAGTAACTTACCAATATTATTAATTGTAGGTAGAGTTATACAAGGACTCTCAGCAGCTGCTATCATGCCTTCGACATTAGCAATTATGAAAGCCTACTTTGATGGTAAAGATAGACAACGTGCATTGAGTTATTGGTCAATCGGTTCGTGGGGAGGTTCAGGTTTAGCATCATTGTTTGGTGGAATGGTCTCAACATTTATTGGTTGGCGTTGGATTTTTATTTTATCCATACTTATTGCTTTATTATCAATGTATTTAATCAAAGGAACGCCTGAAACGAAATCACCAGTAACTAATAATAAACACTTTGATTATACCGGTTTAATTTTATTTGTAATTATGATGTTAAGTATTAATATTGTCATTACGCAAAGTGGTACGTTGGGATTATTCTCACCAATAATTTTAGGGCTTAGTATCGCTTTTATACTGTCAACGATAATTTTTTTGAAAGTTGAAAATAAAATAGGCAATCCATTAATTGACTTTAAGCTATTTAACAATAAGGCATACACAGGTGCAACACTATCTAATTTCTTATTGAACGGTGTGGCGGGTGCTTTACTAGTTGCTAATACGTTTGTACAACAAGGGTTAGGATTTAGTGCGTTTCAAACAGGTTTACTATCAATAACATATTTAGTAACCGTATTATTGATGATACGTGTTGGAGAAAAAGTATTACAAAAAGTGGGCGCAAAAAAACCAATGGTCTTAGGAACTTCTTTTAATATGATTGGTATTATTTTAATTTCACTAACTTTTTTACCGAGTATGATTTATGTAGTTGTCTGTATTTTTGGCTATTTACTATATGGTTTAGGGTTAGGATTTTATGCTACGCCTTCAACGGATATGGCTATTTCTAATTCACCAGAAGATAAAGTTGGTGTAGCTTCGGGTATATACAAAATGGCATCATCATTAGGTGGCGCGTTCGGTATTGCTTTATCAGGAGCATTATATGGTATTGTAGCTAATTTGACTAATGTACAAATTGGTGCGTTAGCAGGCTTATGGCTAAACGTTATTATGGCTTTGTTATCATTATTTATTATTATGATTATGGTACCAAAGACAAAACGGGTTAGAAAATAAATTTCAATAGGGTTGGCAAATATTTTGAAAAGAAAAAGTGTATAATGTAATTATCATGTTATAGGGGGAACTATTATGGTGAAAGAATTAATAGATTTATTGAAAGATAAAGAAGAACGAATGATTGAAATTCGTCGATTTCTACATCAGTATCCTGAGTTATCGTTTCATGAAGAGCAAACTCCAAAATATATCGAAGAATTTTATAAAAACAAAGATTGTGATGTAGAAACCAACATAGGACCTAATGGGTTAAAAGTGACAATTGATAGTGGGAAACCAGGTAAGACAATCGCTATACGTGCCGATTTTGATGCGTTGCCAATTCAAGAAGACACTGGATTATCATTTGCTTCAAAGAATAAAGGGGTAATGCATGCATGTGGCCACGATGCTCATACCGCTTACATGTTAATCCTTGCAGAAACATTAATAGAATTAAAAGAAAAATTCAATGGCAAAGTAGTAGTTATTCATCAACCTGCGGAAGAAGTACCACCAGGTGGGGCACAAGCAATGATTAAAGATGGCGTGTTAGATGGTGTAGATCATGTGTTAGGTGTTCATGTTATGAGTCATATGCCTACTGGAACGATTTTTTATCGTGAAGGTAACGTGCAAACTGGCAGAGACTTCTTTAAACTTACAGTAAAAGGACAAGGTGGTCATGGTTCATCGCCACATACAGCAAATGATGCTATTGTTGCTGGTGCGTATTTTGTGAATGCTGCTCAAACAATTGTATCAAGAAGACTAAATCCATTTGAAACAGGGGTCGTAACGATTGGTTCATTTGATGGTAAGGGCCAATTTAATGTCATCAAAGACAGTATCGTTATTGAAGGAGATGTTCGAGCACTTACAGATGATACAAAACGTACCATTAAAAACGAAGTTACACGCTTATCTGATGGCTTAGAATCTATGTTTGGTGTAACTTGTGAGTTAGAATATCATGACGATTACCCTGCCCTATACAATGATCAAGCATTCACGCGTTTTGTTGTAGATTCAATTGAAAATGCAGAAACAGACGCAATTAAAAAAGTAGAAAGATGTGAACCACAACCACCGTCTGAAGATTTCGCATATTACGCTAAAGTGCTACCAAGTACGTTCATATATGCAGGTGCAGCACCTGAAAACGGTGAGATTCACCCACACCATCATCCTAAATTCACAATTAGTGAAAAAGCAATGCGTGTTTCTGCAGAAGCGGTAGGTATTACTGTATTAAATTATCTAAAATAAACTAATAATTAAGACACCTTATTATAAAGTGACGAGCGTATACTTTATAACGTAAAGGTGTCTTAAATTATGTTGTTATAATGATGACTAAAATGTCCTTTAAATACATGCCGCTAACATTGTCATAAAAGTTTATAAGTTAACTATTAAGTGTATATATATAAGGACAATAAAAAGATGAAGGATGATTATGATGAATGGCGATAAAAAGATAAGCGAATTACTAGATAGTTATAAAAAACCATTAAAAAAACTTTTTAAATATGATAAATCAAAAGCTTTAACATTTGATAAAGAAAGTAGAAGTAAAGTTGAAAATGAAAAAGGCATTTTTGTAATATTTAATAATAAGAAGCCTATATTTGTTGGGCAAGCTGGTGGATTTATGACGGGATACAAGTTGACACAAAAAGATCTGAACGATAAATTAGGCCAATTTAATTTGAAATCTGATGCAGGCACAACGAAATTTAGAAAGGCATTTAGCGCGCAACAAAATCTAGATGAAACAGAACAACAAAATATTAAAGCAGAAACTTATAATTTAAAATTTCAATATATTAAAGTAAAAGAGAACCCAGCGATGATTAACATACTAGAACTGCTTGCTATGGAATACGCAAAGGATAATGAGATTGAACTATATAACTTCTTATAAATTAGAATAGATTATTGTCGATTTTAATGCTTAAAGTGAGGTGGTTTGAAATGAATTTAAGCACATTAAGTTTTCATTTTCAGCAACATGAGATAAAAATAAAGTTGCCTAAAAACTATTTTAAGACTGAAGGGAAGTCTTATCCACTAGTTATAGTACAAGATGGCGACTATTTATTTAAAAATATAGAAAAAGAAGTAATATTTGCTGGAATTGTTCCTAAAGACAGAAAGCAAGACTACACACCTTGGTATGCCAATGTAAATGATATTGAGTATAGTGGTAAGGCAGACAATTATTTAACTTGGATAGCCAGTGAATTATTACCATATTTAAAAAAGTGCTTTAGCATTTCTGAAGAATATAAGGATATAGCTATCGCAGGCGCATCATTTGGTGGCCTAGTATCGTTGTATGCATTATTAACAGAGCAAGACGTTTTTGGTACCTTTATATTGATATCACCATCAATATGGTACCCTGGTTTTCTAAAGTTTATGAAAAATAATGAAATTCTTAAACAGCCATGCCATGTGTACTGGTATGTAGGTGAATTAGAAGGGAAGCAAAATAAACATTTAAATAGAAATATGGTCTCGCAAACAGAACAAGGCGTTGATATTTTAAATGAACTTTTAATCTCTGAACAATCGGTGTTTCACTTTGTAACCAATAGAAAAGGTATACACCGTAAAAATTACTTTAAAAAATACTTTAAACACGCAATTAAGAAATTATTTTGACTAAATGAAAAAGTTTTTCACCTATATTATCTGAAAATTCTTTAAATTAATGTGAATTCGATACTTTTAAGTTAGAAAAATGATAACATTCATAGTGTAAGTATTTATAAAAAAGATGAACGTCTACTAATAGTGTAATGAAACACCGAAAAAGTATTGTATGATGTTTTGAATTTTTATAAATATTAATTGAATTTATATTTGAATATAGGGGATGCTTTTATGACAGAAAACACTAAAAATTTTTCGGGAAGTAAATTATTGACTGCCATTGTATTATCTATATTAACTTATTGGCTGTTTGCGCAGTCTTTTTTAAATATAGGACCAAAGATACAATCAACATTTAGCACTAGTCCAGATATAGTTAATATTTCAATTAGTTTAACATCATTTGTTACTGGTGTATTTATGGTTGTAGCTGGTAATTTTTCAGATAAACTTGGTAAGGTGAAAATGACTAGAATCGCATTGATACTTAGTATTATAGGTTCGCTTATGTTGATTATTTCTGGAAACGTTGTTTTGTTACTTATGGGGAGAGTGGTGCAAGGACTTTCAGCCGCTATTATAATGCCGGCCACAATTTCAATAGTAAATGAATTTTTTGAAGGTGATGAAAGACAAAAAGCGTTAAGTTATTGGTCGATTGGCGCATTTGGCGGTACTGGTTTATCTTCTTTTTTTGCAGGTGCAATGGCAACATTTATATCATGGCAATCGATTTTTGTATTATCTATTATTTTATCTCTTTTGGCGTTATTCTTGTTGAACAATTTACCCGAAAGTAAATTAGTTAAATCAGCGTCTAATCAATTTGATTATATAGGGCTTACTATATTTGTTATTATGATTGCAAGTATTAGTTTTGTTATTACACAAGGCTATAAAATCGGGTGGTTAAGTTCGCCTACCTTAATATTAAGTGTACTATTTTTTATTTGTATTTTTGTATTTTATAAATTCGAAAAGTCTAAACGCACACCTTTTATTGATTTAGAATTGTTTAAAAACAGACCATATATTGGTGCAGTATTAGCTAACTTTTTATTGAATACTGGTGTAGGTGTTATTGCATTGTTTAACATGTATGCCCAAGGTGGATTGAAGTTGAGTGCCTTTCAAGCTGGTATGCTCACTTTACCTTATTTAATTACATTATTACTTGTCGTTCGATTAGGTGAAAAAAGTATTAAGCGTTTTGGAGCAAAACGTGCGATGGTTATTGGTCCGATATTTACAGCTCTGGGTATATTACTGTTTAGTTTTACTTTCTTTGATAAACCTTTATATATAATTGTAGCGTTAATTGGAGCTGTATGTTTTGGTGGAGGCACTGGTCTATTTGCAACACCAGCTTTAAGTACGGCAGTATCTACTACACCAGCTGAAAAAGTAGGCGTCGCATCAGGTATTTTTAAAATGGGATCTACACTAGGTGGTGCATTTGGCATCGCAATTATGACATCTATTTTTACAGGTATAATACAAAGCGGGCGTAGCGTAGAAACAGCAGGAAGCATAGGTTTTATCGTAGGCACATGTTTAGTTATTTGTGGCGTGTTAGCGAGTGCGCTAATTATTCCAACTAGAAAGATTAAAACTAGATTGAAAACAAACTAATATATTAATTAGTATGGACGAAAATCCTACATATCAGTATTTTAATAATTAACATGGTAAAGAGTTTTTAGATTAAGATATTTATAATTAAGAGGAGTGGAGTAGAAAGTCAAAGACTTGGTTTCTCCGCTCCTCTTTATCTTAATTTATGCTTGAAAGCTAAATGTAAATCGTGGGTAAATGCAATCAAAGGTCTAATAGTCATTTGAATACTTCCGATAACAAATAAAATAGTACCAGTTGTTACGGTCGAACTGCTGAAAAATAAAAAGCTGCCACATAAAAATACTAAACCTAAGATAATATCATTTAATTGGTAGAGCGCTTTATAAATTAATGTAATACGCTCGGATCGTGGGTTTTTATGAAAATTTAGATCTATACTTTTGTTTTGTTGTTTGAAGTGACTCACATAGTACCTCCTAGAGTTAATGTGTATATGAATTGTACATACCCCAAAGTATTTACATCAAACAAATAAAGTTTTATGATTATAGAAAATTAAAAGGGTGGAAAAGAGGGATATTATTTATTATAAAACAACTTATCAATCACCGATTGGACGCATTACCTTAACCTCTGACGGAGAAAGTATTACAGGTTTATGGTTACCAAACCATCAAGACATTGAAGCACATTACGATGATAAGTTAATTGAGCAAGAGCAACCAGTATTTGAACAAGCAATATGTTGGTTAGATAGCTATTTCTCAGGAAATAAACCGGAAATAGATTTTCCTTTGAAGGCTAGAGGGACTTCCTTTAGAGAAACAGTTTGGAAAATACTGTTAGAAATACCGTATGGAAAAACGGTAACTTATAGTGACATTGCTCGGAAAGTTGCGCTAGAAAGAGGTAAAGCGAAAATGTCTTCGCAAGCTGTAGGGGGAGCTGTTGGAAGTAATCCAATTTCTATTATCATCCCATGTCATAGAGTCGTGGGTAAAGATGGTAGTTTAACAGGTTATGGTGGTGGCATTGACACTAAAATTGAATTATTAAAATTAGAAAAATTAGATATGACCCAGTTTTACAGACCTAAAAACAGTACCAAACCTTGAGTTTAGTACTGTTTTTTTGCATTTCCGAAAAGTAAAATATGTATTAATTAATATACTAAATTTTATGGAAAGTTGATAACTATCTTCAGTATGTTATTCTATACAACATGAAAATAAATTATTTAGGTGGTGCAAGTTTTGGGGGATGGCAAAAAGCAATTTTCGAGTGTATTTATTTTTTCGGCAACAATTGTGGGTTTATTAGTACTAATTGGTGCAATTTTCCCAGCGCAATTTGGAGAAATAACAGGCTACATATCGACATGGGTAACAAAAACATTTGGCTGGTATTACATGTTACTTTACACAGTGATTTTAGGTTTTTGCGTATTTTTAGTATTCAGTCCAATTGGAAAATTAAAATTAGGCAAACCGTCTGATAAACCAGAGTTTCATACGGTATCATGGTTAGCAATGTTATTTAGTGCAGGCATGGGGATTGGTCTCGTATTCTATGGGTCTTCGGAACCTATATCACATTATTTAGCTCCACCCACTGCTGATGCAGAAACGAAAGCAGCAATGTCAGAAGCATTTAAATCAGCATTTCTTGACTATGGATTTCATCCATGGGCTGTATATGGTGTAGTGGCATTAGGGTTGGCATACTCGCAATTTCGTAAAGGTGAAAATGGCCTAATTTCTAGAACATTAAGACCTGTATTAGGTGATAGAGTAGACGGTCCAGTTGGCGTCATAGTAGATGTATTAAGTGTATTTGCAACAATTATTGGTGTGGCAGTATCACTTGGTGTCGGTGCCATTCAAATTAACGGTGGTTTGAATTACTTATTTGGTGTTCCTAACAACGCGCTTATTCAAGGCATAATTATTGCAGTGGTTACCGTCTTATTTTTATATAGTGCCTGGAGTGGTTTGAGTAAAGGGATTCAATATTTAAGTAATTTAAATATGATTTTAGCAGGTTTATTATTGGTCGTTATTTTTATAGTGGGCCCTACGATGTTAATTGTTAATATGATGACAAGTGGTACTGGGGACTATTTAAATACATTAATCTTTAATAGTTTAGATGTAGCGCCGCTGAACGAACAAAAAGCTGAATGGCTACAAAGTTGGACAATCTACTATTGGGGATGGTGGATGAGCTGGAGTCCATTTGTAGGTATTTTCATAGCTAGGATTTCAAAGGGACGTAGTATACGTGAATTTGTTATCGCAGTATTAGGTGTACCTGTAGTGATTAGTATTATATGGTTTAGTGCTTTTGGTGCTACAGGTATAGATATAGGGCAAACACATAGTGAAATTTTCAAAATGCCCCCTGAGACGCAACTATTTGGTATATTTAATGAACTACCATTTGGCTTTATATTATCAATTATAGCATTGGCATTGATTTCTTCATTCTTTATTACTTCAGCGGATTCAGCAACATTTGTATTAGGAATGCAAACAGCTTATGGTACATTAAATCCTTCAGGTTTCGTCAAAATTATATGGGGGTTAGCATTAGCTGCGATTGCTTATGTATTATTACTTGCTGGTGGAGATACGGGATTAGATGCTTTGCAATCAGCAGCAATCATCTCCGCGTTACCGTTTAGTTTTGTTGTGATATTAATGATGATTTCATTATATAAAGATGGTAACGAGGAAAGAAAACAACTAGGTTTGTCATTAAAACCAAACGAAAAGCAATTTGAATTTTATAAAAAACAAGTAGAAGAAAATGATAAGAAATAAATTATAAAAATAATTAGGTGTTTTAATCATTGGGGCGTTTTAAACTAATCCAATGGTTAGACACTTTTTTAATATGCATAGATAGATATAATAGAAAACAACTTACATGTAGTATTGTAAGTTGTTTTTAATTTACCTAATAAAGTTATACCGTGTTATTATTATCTTCTTTATAAAAATATGTTTAAAGCTGAATACAAAAGCAACAATGACATAATTACTTTAAATATATAATTGTGTCTATTAAGAAATTCTTTTAGATAATTCCCTAAAATGCCCCAAATTAGTAAACAAGCCCAACCTATAATAACTGTTATAGCCATGTATATGTATACTGTTATTTTCATATTAGAGATTGGTAATATAAAAGCTCCTAATAAAGTAACGAAAAATAGTAAAGATTTCATATTTAAAATTTGAAGTAAAAACCCTGATTTGAATGATAAATATGTTTCATTATTTATACTGGTTTTAGTGGAAGCGTATGTTTTACATGCTAAATATATCAAGTATAAAAAACCGAAAATCTTTAAAAACATTTCGATTTTCATAATTAATTCTTCTAGTGTAAATAAAAAAATTATAGAAATTATGGCTAAAAATAAAAAACCTGCTAATACGCCACATATAAATTTCTTTGCCCCAGATAATCCATATTCTTTAGAAGAATTTAAAATAAATAGGTTACTCGGCCCGGGAGTAATTGAAGTTACAAAAACATAAATCAAAAATCCTGTCATATTAATCACCTCATTAAAATTTTAATGTGATAATGTCTATAAGTAAAATTAATGTTATTGTTAATACATTAATAATATTAATAGGTGATGTAATGAATATTAAGCAATTGAAAATTTTAAAAGCACTCATAGATACAGGGAGTTACACAAAAACAGCAAAATTATTAAATTATACACAGTCCAACATCTCACAACAAATTCGCCAATTGGAAATAGAATTAAAGAACGAATTATTTTTACACTCAAATAAGCAACTGATTCAAACAAAATTTTTACTTCAAATTATGCCTTTAGTAAATGACTATATTTCTACACATGATCAAATATTGAACGTTTCTAAAAATGAAAATAATAATAAAAAACTAAAAATTGCTGCTCCTGAATCTTTAGTTACAACTGGTTTAAGTGATGCTATAAAGCACTTTTTAGAAAAGTACCCAGATACTGATATTGATTTATATAACAACTCTTGTAATTATAATCAAACTTTATTAATGAATGGAGAAGTAGATATAGCTTTTGTTATTAACAAAGAAATACAAAATAAATATATAAATAAACATATACTAAGTCCTGAAGAAATAGTCGTGGTAGCGCATAAAGATGCTCCTAATTCACTCGAAGAGCTATTAAATAATAAGCGATATAACCATTTTGTTATTAATGAAAAAGATAGTACTTATCGTAAGATGTTTGAAGAATTTGTAGATGTAAATAATCTAAAAATAGAGAAAAAAACAGAGTTATGGAGCATAAACACTATAAAAACTTTCATTTTAGATAATATGGGGTTCAGTGTCTTACCCTTAAAAACTGTTAGAGAGGAAATAAGAGAAAATAATTTGAAAATCATTGAAACATGTAGTGATTTACCTGTGTTTTATTCTTTTGCTTTAACAAAAAAGAAAGAATGGGAATTTAATTTAGCCAATTTATTTTTGAAAGAAATCAAAAGTTTCTTATAAAAATATAGGTTTATATACTTATCTCTCTTAAGTTATAAGCGAAGCTATTTCAGCACATTACGCTAAATGCATCATTACCATAGTATATATATATCTGTTTTTGTGAATAATTCGAAAAATGTCCCACGTACTATTGGTATATGATTTGATATTCATTGCTGAATTCAATTGTTTGTTAATTGTAATGGTTTCTCTTTTGCCAGTGTTTAAATATTGTTCGTAACTTTATTAAATAAATTATTATAACTATGTTCTGCCCTGATTAGTTCTCTGTTTTTTTAGCATTTTGAAAATTTTATGAAAATTAGTATACATCGGCATTTCTCTTTATTATATTTCAAAATTCTTCTTATTTTGCATCCCTACCCACTATGATGCTATAATACGTGTAACGAAAATAAGTACTCACTTATACACCAATCCCCTCACTATTGCGAGTAGTGAGGGGATTTTTGTTGGTGTGGCTTAATGTCGCCTATTTTTATTGCATTTATTTAGCCAATAAGTAAAATATGCAAAAGCACAGCCACTGATGACTGGCGCTATGATGTGAACGAAAATAATCATCACTTTATACGCCTCTTCTCTACGTCAAATTGACGCATGAGAGATAGGCGACTCCATTACTATACCACCTGTGAATGTAAAAGCAGATTCACTTTTAATACTTTGAATGATATCAGTTTAAGAGCAACATAATGTACCTTACTTTAATAAAAGTTGAATTCGACACTATGATTATTTATGTATTTATTTTATACAGATATAACAAATGATTAAGGCTAGGACAAATAAAATTTTGCCCCAGCCTCACATTAAATTATAAAGAGATAAGAATAAGTGATTTAAAACTTAATTTAAGGTATTATAATTACGGATATGATCGTTAATGCTTTCAAGATAGAAAATTGCATTTTCTTCATTTTCTAGCTCAGTTTCGTGATCAAATTCTAAATTATCAAAACGGTTGAAGAAAGTTTCATATGTTTCAACTGAAATTTCTGTACGGTTGTTTAGTAAATCTTTATGTCCTTGGATATCAAGTGCATCTTGGTAACCTTCAACAACTTTACCACTAAAGAATTCGCCAACAGACCCAGAACCATAACTGAATAAACCAATTGTATCATTTGCAGCTAAATCATGTGTTTCTAATAATGAGATTAAACTCAAGTATAGAGAACCTGTATAGATGTTACCTACATAACGATTATAATAAGTAGCTGCATCATAACCAGAAGTTAGACGCGTTTTAGTTTCTTCATCTACGTCATCTGTTAAAATTGAATCAAGTGCTTTTTTGCCCATTTTAGTAAATGGTACATGGAAGCATAAAGAACTGAAATCAGCTAGTGATTTATTGTAACGACGTGCATATTCTTGCCAACTTTCTTGGAATGAACGAATATACGCATCTTTTGATAACGCCCCATCTACAAGTGGATAAGGTTGGCCGCTTGGACGCCAAAAATCATATACGTCTTCAGTGAAAGCAACTGCGTCGTCATTTAGTTCAAGAATACGTGGGTTTTGTGATATCATCATAGCGACTGCGCCTGCACCTTGTGTAGGTTCGCCACCAGAATTCAAACCATAACGTGCAGTATCACTTGCAATGACCAGCACTTTTTCATCTGGGCGTTGCGCTAAATAGTCTTTAGCTAATTGGATAGCTGGTGTTGCAGCATAGCAAGCTTCTTTCATTTCAATACAACGTGCAAAAGGTTGAATACCTAACAAATTATGTATTTGCACTGCTGAAGCTTTTGCTGAATCTATCGCAGATTCAGTTGCAACAATAACCATACTGATTTGTTTTTTATCTTCTTCTGTAACGATGGCTTTTGCAGCATTAGCACCCATCGACACAATATCCTGACTCATCGGACTTACTGACATCTCAGTTTGGCCAATGCCTAATAAAAACTTGTTTGGATCCACTTGACGTGATTCGGCAAGTTTAGCCATATCTACATAAAATCTTGGAACATAAAAATTAATTTGATCAATACCAACTGTCATAAAGCGTATCGACACCTTTCTATATATAAATAAGCAACTGTATCATACCAAATCAAACGCATAAAATACAATTATTTGAAAAGAGTTATAAAGGAGACTAATTATGAATAAAGTAGCAATTGTAAGTGCAAAACGTACACCAATAGGAAGATTCAGAGGGAAATTAAGCAATTACTCAGCAGTTGAGCTTGGAACAAAGACATTAGAAGCTGCGATGAAGGCAATACATATAGATCCACAGAAAGTGGAACAAGTTATCTATGGTAATGTATTACAAAGCGGCAGTGGTCAAAACCCTGCTCGTCAAATAGCAATTCATTCTGGTGTGCCAAATACAGCTCCAGCTATGACAATCAATGAAGTATGTGGCTCTGGTTTGAAGTCTATTATTTTAGGAAAGCAATTAATCCAATTAGGTGAAGCTAAAGTAGTAGCTGTAGGTGGCGTAGAAAGCATGACAAACGCACCTAAGTTAGTGCTTAATGAAGATGAAGCCCCTGTAGATAGTTTTATGCACGATGGTCTTACTGACGCATTTTTAAACGTACCTATGGGCATTACAGCCGAAAAAATTGCTGAAAAGTACAACGTATCACGTGAAGCACAGGACTATTTTGCTAACGAATCTCAACAAAAAGCACAACAAGCAACAGAAGCAGGTAAATTTAATAATGAAATCGTTCCGTTAGAAGATATAAATGGGGAAATGATGACTACGGATGAAGGTATTCGCGGAAATAGTAGCGTTGAGAAATTAAGCACACTAAAAACAATATTTAAAGAAGATGGCACAGTAACAGGTGGTAATGCGTCTAGTATAAACGATGGTGCATCAACTATCATTTTAATGGATGCTGAATATGCGAAGCAAGAAGGCTACGAAATTTTAGCTATAGTAGGAGAGCATGCCGAAATTGGTTGTGATCCTGAGTATATGGGTTATGCACCATATCATGCAGTGACAAGATTATTAGATAAGACAGATAAAGTCATTGATGACTTTGATGTAGTAGAAATGACAGAAGCTTTCGCATCGCAAAGTATTCCTGTGAGAGATAATTTAAGTATATCTGAAGATAAGTTGAATCTATATGGCGGTGCGATTGCGTTAGGCCATCCTATTGGTGCCAGTGGTACGCGCTTAGTTACAACTTTAGTTAATATTTTAGCTCAAGAAGAGAAACAATCAGGCATAGCAACTGCTTGTATCGGTGGCGGTTTAGGAATTGCAATTCAAATTGAAAAGGAGAATAACTAATGGAACCATTAGGTAAGACATTTCGTCATTTGTCCAGAACAGAAAAGTTAGAGGAATTAGTAATTAAAGGACGGTTATCTGAAGAAAATAAAAATGTGTTACTCAATAACCCTTTAATTTCAGAAGAGATTGCGAATAGTCTTATAGAAAACGTCATTGGACAAGGGACATTACCTGTAGGTTTATTACCTGAAATCAAAGTAGACGATAAATCATATGTTGTGCCAATGATGGTCGAAGAACCTTCAGTAGTTGCAGCAGCAAGTTATGGCGCAAAGCTTGTAAATCAAACTGGAGGCTTTAAAGTTGTTTCTAGTGAGAGTTTAATGATTGGGCAAATTGTATTTGATGGTGTGTTAGATACTGCAGTTTTAGAACACCGTCTTCAACAACTTGAACCACAAATGAAACGTATTGCGGATGAAGTGTATCCTTCAATAATTGAGCGTGGCGGTGGTTTTCGTAAAATTGAAATAGATACATTCCCCGAGGAAGGCTTATTGTCATTAAAAGTCTACGTAGATACTAAAGATGCAATGGGTGCAAATATGTTAAATACCATCTTAGAAGGTATAACAGCTTATTTAAAAAATGAATTAGAACATGTTGATATATTGATGAGCATTTTATCTAATCATGCAACTGCATCTGTCGTTAAAGTACAAGGAGAGATTACAGTTGATGCATTGTCAAAAGGTGGTCGTGATGGTCAAGATGTAGCCAAAAGAATGGAGCGTGCATCTGTATTGGCTCAAGTTGATATTCACCGTGCAGCCACACATAATAAAGGTGTGATGAATGGTATTCACGCTGTCGTGTTGGCGACAGGTAATGATACTCGTGGGGCTGAAGCCACAGCACATGCATATGCAAGTAAAGATGGTCAATATCGTGGCCTAGCTACGTGGCATTATAATGAAGAAAAACAAGTGCTTGTAGGTACAATTGAAGTGCCTATGACATTGGCTACTGTAGGTGGTGGTACTAAAGTATTGCCAATCGCAAAAGCGTCTTTAGAATTAATGAAGGTTGATTCTGCGCAAGAATTAGGTCATGTTGTAGCTGCCGTGGGATTAGCACAAAATTTTGCGGCATGTCGAGCATTGGTTTCTGAAGGTATTCAACAAGGTCATATGAGTTTACAATATAAATCTTTAGCAATTGTAGTAGGTGCGCAAGGTGAAGAAATTGCTCAAGTAGCAGAACGCTTAAAAACACAAGATCGTGCAAATACAGCCGTTGCACAACAATTGTTAGAAGAATTAAGATTCAAAAAACAATAATATAAACTAACCCCTAAATGATTTTCTAATGCATTTAGGGGCTTTTAGCATATAAGTAAATTAGATAGTGAATTTTAAAGTAATTGATTTATTTGAAACTTTGTATACCATATAATTAAAATATGAAGAAATTAAAGAAAGGGGAAATGATTAATGGACAATAATAAAGTGCCTTCATTATTATATACGGGAAACGCTAAAAGTGAGGTGCCTATCCTTGCTCATGAACAAGGGATACAAACCATTACGGCAGAACCATGGTTAGAAATTTCTGATAAGGGATTACAACTCGAAGGACTCTGCTTTGATAGAAATGGAGACTTGATCCTTTGCGAAGTTTTTGGGGGAACTATTTTTCATGTAGCCCTGCCTGATAAAAAAATTACTCGAATATTAAATTCACATAAAGAAAATCCAGCAGCCGTTAAAATACATAAAGACGGACGATTGTTTGTGTGTTATTTAGGAGATTTCGATAGTTCAGGTGGTATTTATGCTGTTGATGCAAATGGCAATAAGATTCAAGAAATTGTATCAGATATTGAAACAGAATATTGTGTGGACGATTTAGTATTTGATAGTAAAGGTGGGTTTTATTTTACGGATTTTAGAGGTTATTCTACAAATACTAAAGGCGGTGTTTACTATGTTTCACCAGACTTTCAATCTATTACACCTGTTCTACAAAACTTAGCAGTTGCCAATGGTGTAGCACTTAGTACTGATGAAAAAACACTGTGGGTAACAGAAACGAATGCGAACCGATTACATCGTATTGATTTATTAGAAGACGGCGTGACTATCGCACCATTTGGAGCGTCTATACCTTATCATTTCACAGGGCATGAAGGTCCTGATTCGTGTTGTATAGATAGTGATGATAATTTATATGTCGCAATGTATGGTCAAGGAAGAGTTCTGGTATTTAATAAGAGAGGTTATCCAATTGGTCAAGTTTTGATCCCTGGTCGAGACTCCGGCCATATGTTGAGATCAACGCACCCTGCATTTATTCCAGGAACAGATCAATTGATTATTTGTTCAAATGATATTGAAAATGATGGTGGTTCTTGGATTTATACAGTGAAAGGATTCGCTAAAGGACACCATAGCTACCAATTCCAATAAAATAAAAAACGTTGATTTGCAGTTTTCGTTGCAAATCAACGTTTTTTTATCGAAAGAAATATTTAAATACTTTATAAATTATCGAGTGGAATAAAGTTATTAATAGATATAATTATATTTGGCAGCTGCTGATTTACTTAATATTCTTGTGCCATAAGCTAGAGGACGATTGTAATTATATTCGGATACTTTAATACTGCCATTTTTATAAACAGTTTCTACATAAGCAACATGCCCATATGTGCCTATAGTTGATTGCATTATTGCTCGTTTTGCCGGTACTCTACCTACACGATAACCACTATTTTTTGCTTTGTAATACCAATTTTTAGCGTTGCCCCAACTATTTGGCACAGGTTTACCCACGCTCGCTCTTTTATTAAATACATACCATGTACATTGATTTTTACTGTAATAATTAACTGCTGCATTAGCGGTTTGATTTTCATATGTCGTTTGGAAGGTTGTTATCCCAGTTACAAGTATCGTAGTGGCAATAAATATGGTCGTTAAAAATCTTTTAATATTCATACATTACTCCAGACATTTTTAAAATTATATATTTATCATAAGTAGCTAAAGTGAAAAATACAATGAACTCAATCATTATTACAAGCAAATTTAACGTATTTGAAATATATGCCATACAATTGTAATTTAACTCAACAAATACTTAAAGTGAAAGTGTATCGGTTATTTTTGAATTATAGTAAATATTATTTATTGATTATAAAAATTAAAATTAAATAGAAATTTAAATGATAAAGGAAGTATTGAAAGTATTTCTCAACTTGAGTATGATTTAACTAACAAAGGAGGTGGCTATTATTTTTAGTAGAAACGCTAAAGACAATAGTAGTAAGAACAAAGTCAAAAGGCCGTTAGGTTTTGTTTCGGCAATTGTTACGTTAGTGACGATGATTACAGCAATGCTTTTTACAGTTGCAGTCCTTGAAAAGGAACCACATATTCCTTTATTAATTGGAACAGCTGTAGCGATACTAATTACAATGTTACACGGTTACGAATTTAATGAAGTTGAAGAAATGATGTATAAGGGGATTCGTCATGCTTTACCAGCAATCGTAATCATCATACTTGTAGGATTAGTAATTGGATCATGGATAGGCAGCGGTGTAGTAGCCACGATGATTTACTATGGGTTACAACTGATAGACCCAAGATATTTTTTAGCAGTTGTTATTATCTTATGTGGCATTGTAGCTTTAGCTATAGGTAGTAGTTGGTCTACGATGGCGACTGTGGGGGTTGCATCGATGGGTATTGGCATTAGTATGGGTATTTCACCTGGTATGGTTGCTGGTGCAGTAATTTGTGGATCTTATTTTGGTGACAAGATGAGTCCTCTATCAGACACTACGAACTTAGCTTCTGGATTAACTGGTGTTAACTTGTTTGAACATATAAAGCATATGTTTTATACGACGATTCCAGCATTAGTTATTTCATTAATTGCTTTTTTCTTTATAGGACAACGCTTTGGTGGAAGGAATTTTGACGCAAATAATATTAAAGACATCCTTGCTACGATGCAAGATAATTTTTTAATCACACCATGGTTATTACTTATACCAATCATTGTAATCGCACTCGTTGTAGTAAAAGTTCCTGCAATACCAGCAATTTGCGTAGGTATTATATTAGGATTCTTTGCCCAGATATTTTTGCAAGATGGTTCTATTACAGAAGCACTTACAGCACTACAAACGGGTTATACAATTGATTCAGGTAACAAACTTGTAGATGAATTGTTCAATCGAGGTGGATTAGAATCAATGTTCTACACAATATCACTGACACTTGTAGCAATGACTTTTGGGGGCGTCCTCGAATATTCTGGTATGCTCACAGCATTAATTGCAGTTATTTTGAAAGTGGCCAAATCTACAGGATCATTGATTGCATCAGTAATTGTATCATGTATTGGGACTAATCTTACTTGTTCAGAGCAATATATATCAATTATTGTACCCTCACGTATGTACATAAATACATTTAAAGATAAAAAGCTTCATCCGAAAAATTTATCTAGAGCACTAGAAGATGGCGGAACATTAACGTCCATAAGTGTTACAAACCCCCAACTAATTTAAGTATAAAAAATAACGTCCTCAATGCTTATCGTGCTAGGGTTTTTGCGCGAATTGCCTTTTAGGAATGTATACTTGATTTCCTTGATTGTGCTATTTATTAGTTCTTCTTTATCTTCATTGCTTAAATACCCCCACGACTCTAACACAATGTTTTGCCATTCTTTCAGCGCCTCAATATCCACGTTACGCTCTTTTTTATTTGATTGTTGGTAGTAAGTATCAAGCAGCTTTTTAGTTTCGTCCATTTTCTTATTGAACTCATCATCAGAAATTAAATCGTTAGACCAAGCATCAAGAAACTTCTCACGTTGTCTGTTTACTTTATTAACGTCAATCACAGGCTCGTTGTCGTCAGCAGATGCTGCTAAGTATTTGTCGAAATCTAAATTATATAAGTATTCGATGAACGCCCGCTCAGCACGTTTCAAGCTAAAACTGACTTTTTGCTCATTTGGTATATGGTCGCTTTTACATTTATCACAGTAATACGTTTCGTATTTTTTAGTGCCTTGCGATTTGGTTTTCTTGTGGTGGACGCTCAACGTTAGATTTAAACCACAGTTAGGGCATTTCAGCTTACCTCTAAATATTGAAGTGTGTTTGTTATTACTAATTTTGGTACGTTCTTTTAGTCTATCCTCTATAATTTTGAAATCGTCCTCAGATATTAACGCCTCATGTGTGTCCTCGACAAATATATCACCGTAAAAGCTATGACCTCTAGCTTGAGGGTTTTTTAATGCACGCCTAACGAGCATAGGGTACCAGCTCAGCCCTTTAGGGTGTTTGTACTCACTAGCATTTAGTTCATCAGCTATATTGAGGGAGCTTGCACCCTCCTTGATACGCTTGACCATGTAACGCAGCACAGGTGCATACTCATTAGGATATAGTTTGCCGTCAGTTTTAGTGTAGTAGAATGGCACTTTTGAAACATGCACGCCACTTCTAGCTGCTGAGGTTTTACCCATTTCAGTACGTTCAGATATGGTGGAGCGCTCCCATTCAGCCATAGCACCGACTAGCGTGACGAATAGGCGACCCATTGCGCTCGTTGTATCATAAACCTCGGTTGCACTTCTAAATGCCACATTGTTTTTCTCGAAAGTGTCTAATAGGTCTAAAAGGTTACGCACATTACGTGTTAAACGGTCTAGTTTGTAGACTAGCACCAAATCAAACTCGTTTATTCTATGCAGCAGGTCTTGCAGGGCAGGACGATTTATCGTGCCACCTGATACGCCTGCATCAACAAACATCTCATATTTAGGCCAGTCATTAATGTCACAAAATGAAATGAGTTTATTTTTCTGTTCTTCTATAGAGTAGCCCTCATTGGCTTGTTCCATAGTCGAGACACGTGTATATATTGCAACTTTTTTCATGTTGTACTGCTCCTTTTATAAAATTTATCCTTTAAATCCTTTTTCATATTTGCTAAAGTTAGACCCAACGCTTAAAAATTACAGAAAAGAGGGACTGTTATGAAAAAGGGATTATTTGGTTGTTTAGGTTGTTTAGGTGTTGTAGTCGTAATTGTTATCATTATTGCGATTATTTCCGCTGTCATGGGAGGCGGCGAGTCAGGTGGCGAGTCAGGTGGCGAGTCAGACTCAAGCAAAGACGAAAAGCAAGAGTTTGCAATCGGCGAGAAAGTCAAAGTTGATGACCTAGAGTACACAGTTAACAGCATTGAAACAGCAGACACTGTAGGCGGTCAATACACATCAAGCACGGCTGACGGCAAGTACATTGTCGCTGATGTAACTGTTAAGAATAACGGTAATGAGTCAATCACAATCGACACTGAGCTATTCAAAATACTGAATGGAGATGCAACAAATGGAGCAGACGCTGCAGCATCAACAGAGGCCAATCCGAGCGATATAGGTTTCTTTTTAGAGCAGCTTAACCCAAGCAGCGAAAAAACAGGGAAAGTCGTATTTGATGTATCAGAAAAAACCGCTCAATCTGATAAATTGAAAATGCAAGTGTCATCAGGAATGTTCGGCACTAAAAAAGCTAACATCAAATTAAATTAATATGCTGAAAGCCTCACATGATGTGAGGCTTTTTTCTTTGTGCCTAAAAGCTGCAATCTCTTAAAAAGTTGATGTAACTGTCACTCTTTCGATGCTCAAAGCGAGTCAGGTAATTCTCAAGGCCTATATCAAGATGACGTTCTAATATACGCATACAAACCTCCACAGCACTAAAACTGATACTGAATTTATTGGCTATCTCATATGAGCTTTTCCCTTTATACTCATACCGTTTGTGCAAAGGAAACAATAAACAGCTTGCAAAAGTGTCAGCCTCAAATTCTTCTCGAGTGTATGTGCCAGTTCCTTTTTCACGGTCATATAATGACTTCCCAGCGTGATTAAGTTTGATGTGGCCATACTCATGAGCAAGCGTAAAACGCTGCCTGCTGACACTTTTAAGTGCGTTATAGACAATAAACGACTTTTTCCCTTTTTTAAAATGAAATGCCTCATCTGATTGGCCGATAACAGCGACCTCAGACCTTTTGACACCTGCAAGTTTCCCAAACTCACCAAACGTGAGCAGCGTGACGTTTTTATCATCTTTTATCATATCCTTTATAGGTACAGGGAACTTTCCCTCTATATAGAATGAGTTCGCTTTTTCTATCGCACGTATAAATGCTTGATTTTCTTCATAATCCACCCAAAAACTCCCTTACTACTTGTCGTCTTTTGTTATTTCGTCCCAGTTATCAAAGAAAGCCTCAAAAACCTTAATAGCTTTCTTCCTGTCCTCCTCACTCATATTCTGAGCAGCACGTTGCATGATACGGATATCCTCATCAAGCTCGATTTCTTTTTCGTCTATTTCTTCATATAGAAGTGAGTCAGTGGAAACCTCAAAGTAGTCCGCAACTTTCTTCAATCTATCCGCAGTCGGAAACTTCCCACCCTGCCATTTTCTTATTTGACCATTTGAAATATCTAACTTTCTTTCTAATTCAGCGACAGTGATGTTTCTATTTTTACATAAGGTTTTGATTTTTTCGTATAAATTCATAATTTTTTTTATCTCCTTTTAAGCCGCACCACTGTCAACTTTAAATACATCGAATAACTAATATTAGCCAATTAACATAATTTTATGGTTGCAAATAGCCATTTGATATATTATAGTTAGACACGTGCTAGTGATTAGCTTACAAAAACAACTTAAACAAAACGCAGTTCGCCAAAACATTAATTTTGTTGATTTGATTGTTTGAGTAAGCTCAAGTAGCGCAGTAGCAATAATAAGTTTTGAAAAATCATGACTAAGCCAACGGGATAAGTCTGTCTTATTAGCTAATTACTACATTTTTAATATTAGCATATTAGCTAACGCTCGTAAAGTGCTTTCATGATAAAAAATAGCCAAATAACTAAAAGGGGGTCGAAAAATGGAAGATTTCGGGGCGCTAGTCCGCAGCGAATTGGAAAAAAGAGAAATCTCACAAAGAACGATGGCCAAAGATTTAAACATATCAGCCCCGTACTTGAGTGATATTCTCAACAATCACAGAGACGCGCCAACACAGAAACAAAGAATTTTTAACTATTTGAACAGTAAACCGATTAAAAGCAAATAAGGAGGTGCAAACAATGACACAACCGTCACAAGCTACAGTGCAATACTGGTTTGATTTTATGTGGGAACGTGGAGCAATACAGAAAACACTAGAAAATGGAAAAGGAGCGAAAGTATGAGAGCTTTAGCAAAACTGGGCGTTTTCAGTTTTTGGATAGCGTCAACCGTATTATTTTCAATGATGTCAGACATTTTCGTCGGCATTGTGCTGGGCGTGTGGGCAACATTCGTAATGGCGTTTGCAGCAGAGAAATGGAGCGTAAAAAAGGCCTAACTCATAGCAGTGAGTAAGACCTAAGTAATTTGAAATAAAGATATACGTACATTGTAAAACAAAAAAGGAGGATATTCAAGATGACATTAGAGGCAATTATGACAGAAATCAGAGACGAGCTAAAACGTTCAAATGATTTAAAAGAGAAACAGCTACAAGATTTCACAGACATTTCAAACGAGCCAGCAGGCTGGACGCAGTTGCCAACTGAGGAAGAAAAGCAACAGCCTAAAGAGGCACCAGCTAAAGAGGCACCAGCTAAAGAGGAGCCAATAGCAGACGAGTCAGAAATGAAGAAAGCAGTTGCTAAAATAATCAAAGGCACGGACACCGAGAAAAAGACAAAACTCAAAGCGAAGATAAATGAAATCGGAGCGAAAAAAGTATCGGACATTCAGCCTGAACAGCGTCAAAGCATTATTGATTATGTGGCAGAGTTAGACAATGCCTAGCCTTGACCATTCAAACCGAGCGCATGCCAAACTCAGCGCAAGTGGCGCAAACCAATGGCTGAATTGTCCGCCAAGCATTAAAGCGAGTGAGGGCATCGGTGACTCGTCGAGTGAGTTCGCAAGAGAGGGAACATTCGCTCATGAACTTTCAGAGCTATATTTCAGTAACTTGTATGAGGGCTTGAGTGATGAAGATTTTAAGCAGCAGCTCGAGCATAGAAAAGATAATGAATATTATTCCGAAGAATTACGCGAGTATGTTGAGCAGTACGTCGATATTGTTGAAGAAAAAATCAACGAGGCGAAAGCTCAAGACGAGCCAATATTGTTTTTTGAACACAGACTCGACCTCACGAGATATGTGCCTGAGTCATTCGGTACGGGCGATGTGGTTGTGTATTACAACGGCACAGTAGAAATCATAGATTTGAAGTTTGGTAAAGGTGTCGAGGTTTCCGCCCTCAACAACCCTCAACTCAGATTATATGGACTAGGTGCCTATGAGCTACTCAAAGATTTTGAGGACGTTCACACAATCAAAATGACAATTGTGCAGCCGAGATTGAACAACATATCAAGTGAGACAGTAGATGCTGCAGACCTTGTAGATTGGGGTCTGAACACAGTTAAACCTCAAGCAATCAAGGCTTACAACGGCGAAGGCGAGTTTCATGCAGGCAGTCATTGCCGATTTTGCAAGATACGTCACACCTGCAGAGCAAGAGCAGAGGCTAACAACGTTAAAAGTGAGGACATGCAGTCCCCAGCAACCCTCACAGACAACGAACTAGCTGAGCTACTTCATAAGCTGCCTGAGATTAAACGTTGGGCGAGTGATGTTGAAGAATATTGCAAACAGCAGGCTTATGAAAACAGCAGAAATTTTGACGGTTGGAAAGTCGTCGAGGGCAAAGCTAATCGTAAATATGTTGATGACGAACAAGTTTACGAAAGGCTCAAGAAACATTACGACCCGAAAGACGTTTCAGAGACAAAAGTGTTAAGCATTTCAAAACTAGAGAAACAGCTAGGCAAAAAGAAAGTTTCTGAGTTGCTGAGTGATTTAGTCACTAAGCCACAAGGCAAACCCGCACTCGTGACAGAAGATGACAAACGCCAACCTATTGTAGACAGTGCAGAACAAGACTTTGACGAGTTTATTAATAAATAAAAGGCCACGGCCATTAATACTATATTATGCAACATCAAACCAAACTATATTATGTAACAAATCTTAATACTATATTATAAATCAAATTTAAAGGAGCAATTCAAAATGGCAGAACAAAAACAAACAAAAGTAATGGTTAAAAAAGCAAGAGCGAGCTATGCACACATTTTCGAGCCGCAAGCAATCAATGAGGGCGACGAGCCTAAGTATAATATCAGCTTAATTATCTCTAAAGATGATACAGAAACAATCGACAAAATTAATAAAGCAGTAGAGAACGCGAAAGAAAACGGCAAGGAAAAATTCGGTGGAAAAATTCCTAAGAGTCTTAAAACACCATTAAGAGACGGCGACGTGGAACGTGAGGACGATGAGGCGTATCAAAATGCTTATTTCTTAAACGCTAACACGAAACGCAAGCCTCAAGTGCTAGACATGGACGGCAGACGCACAGACGACTCTGAGGACGTATATAGCGGTTGCTATATCCACGCAACAGTTAACTTTTATCCGTTCGCAGTATCAGGCAACAAAGGCATTGCATGTGGCTTAGGTAACATTATGAAAGCTGCAGACGGTGAGCCATTAGGTGGCGGCGGAGCTAAAGCTGAGGACGATTTCGCTGAGTTCCTAACTGACTCTGAATTTGATGAGTTCCTAGATTAATGAACACAGGAGGCCTTGAGCCTCCTATACATATTAATAAAGGAGGAGCTACATGACAACATTAAGCATAGACGTAGAAACATATAGCAGCTTTGATTTAAGGAAAACAGGCGCACATAGATATGTAGAGGCACCTGATTTTGAAATATTAATCATTGCTTACTCAATAGACAACGGCGCAGTGAAGTCAATTGACCTATATGACCGTGATGAAGAATTATACAAAGAATTTAGAGGCTTACTGTTCGACCCTGAGGTCACAAAATACGCCTTTAACGCAGCATTTGAACGTACAGCACTAGCAAAACACTTTAAGGCTACAATGCCACCTAGTGAATGGGTTTGCAGCATGGTCAACTCGACAAGAGTCGGATTGCCAGCATCACTTGAAATGTGTGCCGAAGTATTAGGCATAGACATGCAAAAAGATGCTAAAGGTAAGAACTTGATTAAATATTTCTCAATGCCATGTAAGCCGACAAAAGTGAACGGCGGACGTACTCGAAATTATCCTGAACACGACACAGAGAAATGGCAGCAGTTCATTGATTATTGTGAGCAAGACGTAAGGGTCGAAATGGCCATAGCAAATGAAATCAGCAGTATTGAATATCCTGACTCAGAGCAGCAGTTATGGACGATAGACCAACAAATAAATGATAGAGGCGTTCATATAGATGAGGCTTTAATGCTGGGGGCTTACAAACTAGATGAAATCAGCAAATCAGATTTAATGAAACAGGCCAAACAATTGACAGGACTCGACAACCCGAACAGCACGCAGCAATTGCTTGCATGGTTTGAGGAGCAAGGCCTCGAAATTGATAATTTACGAAAAGCAACAGTGGACGAGTACCTGCAGACAGCCACAGGCAAAGCACGCAAGATGCTTGAGTTACGTCAGCAGATGAGTAAGACCAGCGTTAAGAAATACGACAAGATGTACAACATGGCCTGCAATGATAACCGAATAAGAGGCATGTTCCAATTTTACGGAGCAGGCACAGGCCGTTGGGCAGGCAGGGGCGTACAAATGCAAAACCTCACTAAGCACAGCATGACAGATGAAGAACTAGACATCGCACGTGAGGCTATCAAGCAGCAAGATTTCGATTGGCTGGACTTAATGCTCGATTACGAGTATCAGGACATATTAAGCCAACTTGTCAGAACGACATTCACAGCACAAGACGGCTACAAGTTAGCAGTCAGCGACTTCTCAGCCATTGAGGCTCGAGTGATTGCATGGTTTGCAGGTGAACAGTGGCGACTTGATGTATTTGATACTCACGGCAAGATATACGAGGCCTCAGCAGCTCAGATGTTCGATGTACCAATCGAGAGCATAGGCAAAGGCGACCCTTTAAGACAAAAAGGCAAAGTGGCCGAGCTAGCACTAGGCTATCAAGGAGGCGCAGGCGCACTTGAGTCAATGGGAGCCTTAAAAATGGGGCTTGAACAATCAGAGCTTAAGCCTTTAGTTGACGCTTGGCGTGCAGCCAATCCGAATATTAAAGCGTTTTGGTTTAATTGTCAGAAAGCAGCAATCAAAGCAGTCAATAAAGGCACAATGCAAAAGGCCAACGGCATTAAGTTTTACATTCAGAATGGTCACTTATTGGCAGAGCTGCCGAGTGGCAGAGCGTTAGTATACAGAGATGCACAACTCAACGAAAACAGTTGGGGCGCAACAATAGTAGAATTTCAAGGACTAAATGCCGTGCGGAAATGGGACACAATCAAGACATACGGCGGCAAGCTCGTCGAGAACATTGTACAAGCTACAGCCCGTGACGCGTTAGGCATATCAATGGAACGACTTGAGAAACAAGGTTACAAGATAGTCGCGCATGTGCATGATGAGCTTATTCTTGAAGTACCTGACGACGGACACGACCATTTGAAAGATATAGAGCATATTATGAGCCAACCGATTGATTGGGCTGAGGGTTTAAACCTAGACAGCGACGGCTTTGTCAGCCCGTTCTATATGAAAGATTAAAAAGGAGAGATTGAGAATGATAGATGTACAAGCAAAACTTATTGAGAATGCTTATATGAAAGCCAAGAAAGAGAAGTTAGTTATAGTTGACAACTCTTTATACTTTTTGGGAGATAATGAGAAATTTTTATTGGATAGCTTTCACACTAATGAAGTAGCAACTGTAGAAAAAAATGACAGTTACTTTTGTGGCTCCCGTGCTAATACTTTTGTAGTGATGTTTGGGTGGAACGAACAATTTGAGAATAAAGACATAGTCCTAATTCAATCTAATCATAAAGGAAATTTAAATTTCACAATGTTTGAATACTAAAAGGAGGCTAAAGCATGAGCGCACTAGATAACGTGAGCGAGTGGGGAACATATCAAGTTCCTGTTAAGTTCACGGTTGAATATGAAACGACAGTTACAGTAACAGCTAATAGCAGTGATGATATTTCCGAGAAAGTCGACGAGTATATCAACGAATATTACGACGACATAGCAAGCGAAGTCGTAGCCATGACAGGCAAATCAGAACTAAAAGAAACTAAGGAGGTTTACTAATATGCAACGCGTAATTTATGACCAAGACACAGAGCGACAATTGACAAAAGACCAAGCCGAGGCTATTTGGAATAAAGGCCTGACATTAGGGCAAGTTCAAAACAGAGTCGACACAGGTTGGGACTTCTTTGATGCCGTAGAGCTAGGTAAGAATTATGTATTAATGGACGGCGATGTTTGCCTAAGATACGACGACAACGTGAGAACGCTATACATTCCTTTATTTATGATTGATAAGTTAGGTATACGCCACGACGGCACACGCAAACTGACATATAACCTTAGTATGGGCAAGAGCTTGAAGAACGCAGTATCTAACATGTTCGGCGGCATATTCGACAGAAAACTTGCTGCAGAGCTTGCAGCAATCGACGACACTGAAATATTGAAAGATAGACAGTTAAAGAACATGAGGCTGCAAGCACGTAAGGCTGAGCGCCGTAGGGAAATTAAGGAAATGTACAGAATTGAGCGAGACAAAGAGCGTCGCCCTCACATGTACGACGGCACAAAGCAGCAACACAGTTTCGGGGAATACGCTCAGTACCTAGCAGACAGCTACACATTTAAATGCAAGGAGGCCACCAAATAGATGACACAGATACATTTGTTAGATATTGACGACATTATAGAGTTTGAATATCCGATTAACTCAGGACAGCCTATAAAGGCGCAAGTGACTGAGCTGCACCACGATGTTATGAGAGCGACAGTGTACGACGGCACAGAAACACATCACATTGATGACAAGTACGCTATCCGAATTATTGAAAAAGCTGAAAAGGCTAAAGAGAAACACTATCAGAGCAACACAGAGGACGGCATTGACCTTATAGACTTTTGGCATATGCAAATGACCGATGAAGAATTTCAGGGCGCTATGAAGTCGCAAATAAGCAAATACGCTATACGTTTAGGCCGTAAAGACGATAAGGCCAAAGAGCTTAATAAGATTATCGACTATGCAGAACGATACAGAAACTACTTGCAGGGGGCTGACTAAATGGCTAAAACAATCTACATTTTAGGCGACATGCTAAGTCACGGGCAGCAATTGCGCCGAGCTTATGAAAAATCAGCTTTCAGGGACTTAGGCTATAACGTGCATAACCCTCAAGACGACAAGAGCATCAATGACAAAACAAACGCTGACCAGCAAGGCCTAGCAGAGCGTATCGTGGCGAATGATACAGCAGGTATTGAGAGCGCAGACATCATTGTCGCTGACTACTTGACGCATGCACAAGGCAGCATTTGCGAGTTGGGGTATATCCAAAAACTGAAACGTGACAAACCTGAGCTTGAGGTTTATGTACATTGTACCGATGTTAGGCAAGGCACAGGCCACATTCCAACTGAGCAGGACAGAGCTGAGTTCTCAATCAATCAATATGTGTATGGCGTAATCTTAGAAATCACTGAGGGTGTAGGCATACAAGACTTTGAGGCTATCCGACAAGCACTAAAATGAACATCATTAAGCAAACCCTAGAGGCGCAGGGTGTAAAAGCGTCAATCATAAGGAGGACAAAAACAATGACAAATGACATGCAGACATTAGTAGAAAATATAGAGGATTGGTCAGCAGATAAAGGGTTGCACAACTCAGACCCTAATAAGCAAATGCTTAAAGTCGTAGAAGAAATCGGCGAGTTAAGTCAAGGATTGGTGAAAGATAACCGAGAGCAAGTTATAGATAGCATAGGCGATGCAGTCGTGACACTTGTCATCTTATCGCAGCAGCTAGGCCTAACGCTTGAGCAATGCACAACATATGCTTATAACGAGATTAAAGGCCGCAAGGGCGAAATGAGAGACGGCACATTTATCAAGGAGGCTGACCTGTAATGAGTGAGCTAATGGACGCAGTTTTTCACGGCATAACGATTGCTTTGCTGCTGCTGCATTTTGTAGATGCTAAGCACCAATCAGAAATCAATAAAATGCAAAGACGCAGCATAGACAAACTTCAAAGAACAATCAACGAACTTGAGGAGGTTAAGCAATGGAGAAAGTAATTACTTACCTTGTACACCTTATTGTTCTAATCGTTGTATTTGGCATTGGCTTGGTACTCACAGGCTTATTGATGTTAGGCATACAGAGCATATTTTCACTATTAATCTAGGAGGCTAAAGCACCCCCTCAAATTAAGCAAAAAATGAAATTGCCCAACCAATAACAGCACCTACAAGACCGAACGCAGCAATAGATAAGCCCCATGTGATACGGAAAAATAAAGTTTTACCTTTAGTAGTTAACTTAAATTTATCACTATAGAAGAGTTTCAGGCGCGGGGTACGGCTCCTTTTATCAATTATGCCTCCCCCAGTGGCTTCGGCCTCGAGCAGCTTATCTTCTTTTATCCAATCTAGGTGTTTGTAATCATCGGGTATTTTAACCTCACCTTTCCGATAGGCAGTAAACATTTTGAAATACAGCGACGGTGGTATGAAGTAATTCATTTAATCAACCTTTCATATATTAATAAACTAAGTATACCAGAAAAGTTTACCGCCACACATTTAATTTTCAGGAGGCTAAAACATGAACATAGATATTAAAAACGACACAGTGACAATGACAGGCGATGACTACAACCGATTAGTGAACGCATGGGAAGAAAACGACAGCATGATTAATGAAATGATTATTCTCAAGGCTAAAGTCAACAGGTTAGAGCGTGAGAATGAGGCTTTGAGACGTGTGCAGCCTATGACTGAATTGCAACTGACTAAAGATAGCAGCGTGCAAGGTGTGCCACTTACCAACGAGGCATATGAGAAAGCAATCAAGGAGGGCGAATAAAATGCTAAGAACAATACAAGAGTTAGAGGATAAAAACCAATTATCACGACACTACACAATGGAACTGAGAGACCCTGAGAGGCTGAAAGCCTTACAGATGAGATTAGGCCTCAGCACTGAGGACATGAGCCTAATAGAGCAAGTAATTAAAGATGACAGCGACATCGTACCTAATGAATGGGCAGACCATACAACGGTTGAAATAGATTAAGGAGGAGCATATCAATGCACGCATTAGACAACGTAACACCATTTGAGCAGCAAGCGCTTAAACACGACGGGAAAATCACTTACGCATTTGCAACAAGCAGAAAATCAACTTATTGGAAGAACAGCGAGAAAACATGGGGCGAATTTCTTAATAAGCTAGCCCACACGACACGTACAAAGGAAACAATTGACGAGTACAACCGCATGAAACGTGATGAGCAATCAGAAATCAAGGACGTCGGAGGCTTTGTCGGAGGTTTCCTTAAAGAGGGCAAACGCCGTAAAGGTTACGTGATGAACAGGTCAATGCTGACGTTAGACATTGACTTTGCTGACGAGAACATGCACGAGATTATAGAGTTATTCTTTGATAAGGCCTACGCCCTTTACTCAACACATAAGCATAGACCCTCAAACCCGCGTTTGCGTTTAGTCATTCCACTTAAACGCCACGTTGACGGTGACGAGTATGAGGCAGTAGCACGTAAGGTGGCCGAGTCAATCGGCATTGATTACTTTGACGATACGACATACGAGCCACACAGGCTTATGTATTGGCCAAGTACAAGTGATGACGCTGAGTATTACTTCACATATGCAGATGAGCAGTTCCTTGACCCTGACGAGATATTGGAAGAATACAAAGATTGGCGCGACCCGCTAGAGTGGCCATATTCCGAGCGTGAGAGTGCAAGTTATAACCGTTTAGCAGATAAGCAGGGCGACCCGCACGAGAAAGCAGGCATCGTCGGCGCGTTCTGTAGAGCGTACGACATTGAGGACGTAATCGAGCAATTCCTATCTGACGTATATGAGAAGTACGACGATAACCGTTTCACTTACGTTGGAGGCTCAACGGCAGGCGGTTTAGTCACTTATGAAAATGGCAAATTTGCCTATTCACATCACGGGACAGACCCTGCAGGCGGCGAGCTATGCAACAGTTTCGACCTATTGCGTATACACAAGTTCGGCCTGCAAGATGAGGACGCGCCCGAAGATACGCCAATCAACCGCCTACCCTCATACACAGCAATGCAGAAACTAGCACAGAACGACTCAGAGGTTAAAATCAATACAATGGTTGAGCGCTATGAGGACGCTGAGGACGAGTTCGCTGAGCTTATAGACAAAGACGCTAAGCGTGATAAGTACAAATGGGCGACAATGCTCGAAATGGATAAATCAGGTAATGTGTTAGCGACAACGCCTAATATAGGCTTGATATTGCGTAATGATGACCGATTAGTGGGCAAGATAGCCTATGATGAATTTAACAGCCGTCTGAGCGTACTAGGCTCTGTACCGTGGCACAAAGAGGACAAGGTGCGCTATTGGCGCGACTCAGATGATGCAGGGTTGAGAATGTACCTTGAACAGGAACATGGCATCTACCACCGCAGCAAGACCGATGATGCAGTGAGCGAAATTGCATTAGAGAAAACATTCCACCCCGTCCGTGAATACCTGAATGGGCTTGAATGGGACGGCGTAGAGCGTCTTGATACGTTATTCATTGATTATTTAGGCGCTGAGGACTCAGAGCTTAATAGAGCAGTGACGAGAAAAGCCTTTACGGCAGGGGTGGCACGTATTTATCAGCCTGCAATCAAGTTTGACTATATGACAACGCTATACGGCAAACAAGGGCATAACAAGTCTACAATCCTAAGCCTTATGGGCGGCGATTGGTTTAGTGACAGCTTGAGTGAAGTCACAGGCAAAGGCGCATTTGAGGCGCTGCAAGGTAAATGGCTCATAGAAATGGCCGAGCTTTCAGCTACTAAGAAAGCCGAAGTGGAGGCTATAAAACACTTTATCAGTAAGCAAACCGACTCATTCCGTGTGGCTTATGGTCGACATAATGAAGATTTTCCGCGCCAGTGTGTATTTTTTGGAACTACAAACAACCCTGATTTCTTACGTGATGACACAGGTGGCCGTCGTTTCTGGACGTTATCCGTTGACAAGCACAATGCAAGTAAGCCAATTGCAGAGCTGAAAGACCCTGCACTCGTTGCGCAGATGTGGGCAGAGGCTAAATATCGTTATGAGCAGGGCGAGCAGCTTTATTTACCTGCTGAGCTTGAGGAGCTTATGAACGACAGACAGGCCTCACACACTGAGGACGATTATCTCGAGGGTATCATTGAGGCTTACGTGAACACACCAATACCGCCTAAGTGGCGTGATTTAGACGTAGACACGAAACGTCAATTTATCCAATCAGGCGATGAGGGCGTACTACCAGCTAACCTGATACCTGACAACGATGAAGATTGGGAGCTGAGAGACAAGATAAGCCCAGTTGAGGTGTGGTGTGAGTGTCTAGGTAATGACCGCAGCAGATTTCCGAAAGCTGAGCAGCACAGAATAAAATCAGCCCTAAAAGGTATGAAAAATTGGGAGCCATATACGAAAGGTAGTAGAGGCAGATTGAAATTTGGAAATGGTTACGACTTACAAAAAGCATATGTTCGTGATGAGTAAAGTATCCAAAGTATCCACTTATTTATAAACTTTTTTCAAGGTTTTTGTATCCAAGTATCCGAGTATCCACTCACTAGCAACTTTTTGAAAATGCCTGTTAGGGCGTAAATAGTGTAAAATTACCAGTATCCGCGTATCCAAAAAGTGGATACGTGCCAATATTGGGCGTATCCATAGTATCCATACCAAACCACTCGGGGATACGGGGGTGGATACGGCTTGCCATTTACTGCCCGTAAGGCTAAACCCTATCGTATCCATAGTATCCAAAAAAAACCCCTCTGAGAGTTGAGAGTGTGTTAGGGAATAGAGAGTATATACTGTACTCCCTAACAAGCATTGTATAAAAGTTGAGCGTGTTGTGGATGCACCAAATGGATACGCTCTTTATTGGTACTAACTAGGAGGCAGGAAAATGAGAGAGAGTAAAATTGAAAAATATTTAAAAGATGAGGTGGAAAAATTAGGCGGTTTGTGCCTGAAATTTACATCTTCAATTCGAGGGGTACCTGATAGAATTGTTTTACTTCCTGAAAATAGAATTTATTTTGTTGAGTTGAAAAACGAGCAGGGCAAATTGTCAGTACCTCAAAAATATTTGCATAAGAAATTTAAAAGGTTAGGCGTACATGTTTATGTGCCTTACTCGAAAAATGATGTTGATAAATTTATAAAAGAGGTGGTCAAGAATGGCTATTGATTTTAAGCCGTATGACTATCAAGCGCATGCCATAGATAAAATCATAAATAATAAAAAGTATGGGCTTTTCTTGGATATGGGATTAGGCAAGACAGTTTCAACCCTTACAGCCATTGAACAACTCAAATATGATTATCTTGAAGTGGATAAAGTATTGGTGATTGCCCCTAAACGCGTTGCAGAGGACACATGGGCGCAAGAAATAGAAAAATGGCACCATTTATCCAATTTGACCATTTCGCTTGTTCTAGGTACCTCTAAACAGCGTACAGAGGCATTGGCTAAAGATGCTGATATTTATGTAACAAATAAAGAAAACACAAAATGGATATGTGAGAAGTATCGAAAAGATTGGCCGTTCGATATGTTAGTCATTGATGAATTATCGACATTTAAAAGTTCAAGCAGCCAACGCTTTAAAATACTTAAAAAGCAGATGCCTTTAGTCAACCGATTTGTAGGCCTTACAGGAACGCCAGCACCTAATAACTTAATAGATATATGGTCACAGATTTATCTGATTGACGGCGGTGAACGTTTAGGCAAGTCTATGACTAAGTTCAGGCAAAACTTTTTCTATCCGACGCATCAACTGACAGAGCATGTTTTCAATTGGGAACTGAAAGAGGGTGCGAAAGATGAAATATACGACAAGATAAGCGATGTCACAGTCAGCATGGAAAGTAAGGACTATCTCGAAATGCCTGAGCGTATAGACAATGTACAAGAGGTGAAACTCAGTAAAAAAGAGCGTGCCGTATACGACCAACTGAAAGAAGATATGGTCATAGAGGACGAGGCAGATGCTAATAAAGATATAGAGGCACTCACAAGCGCCACATTGACGCAAAAACTATTGCAGCTATCCAATGGGGCTGTATACACCTCAGACGGCACATATAAGCCCATACACGACAGGAAACTTGAGCGTCTTGATGAAATCATCGAGGAGGCACAAGGTAAGCCGATATTATTGTTCTATAGTTTCAAACATGACAAAGAGCGCATACTTGAACGTTATGACTTTGCAGAGGAGCTAAAGGGTGATTATATGGAGCGTTGGAACAATGGTGATATTAAGCTGCTTATTGCACACCCTGCAAGTGCAGGCCACGGAATTAACTTACAATATGGAGGCTCAATTGCCGTATGGTTTGGGCTTACGTGGAGCTTAGAACAATACGAACAGGCCAATGCACGACTGTTCAGACAAGGACAGACTGAAACGACTGTTATACATCACATCATGACTGAGAACAGCGTCGACCAAGACGTGTATAAAGGGCTGCAAAATAAGCAGTTAGGACAAAATGCTTTAATGCAAGCCGTAAAGGCTCAAATACTTTAAAGGAGGCTGCTATATGCAAATGTTAGAGCTTAGCAGATTAGACCGTAAGAAATTAGAAGAATATATATCAAATTTTGAACTTTATAAAAGGGAATTGAGATTTACTGAGTATTTAATCATGGAAAATCACGAGCCTGACAATTTAGAGGGTGGCCAAAGCAATATGATTGGTCGTCCAGTTGAGGCTGAGGTCATTAAGAAGAATGAAGATAAGAAATACAGACATCTGAACGATGTAGTCAGCGGTGTGCAGCGCTTATATGACAATTCAGACCTAGACACACAAGAGCTGATACGTTTGAGATATTGGGATTGCCCTATTAATGCTTGTGAATGGAAAGACATAGCCAATCATTTTTGCGTATCTGAGGCCGTTATCTATAGACGACGTGCAGCAATGCTTAATGAATTAGCAAAATATATCGGTTATGTTTAAAAGTGATAGTTTACCCCCCTTAAACTTCGGTAAAAAAAGTCTTATTATAGTATTATGTTCTTAATTGAACAACATACGTTTCAAGTTGTTTCTATGTGGTTACTGATTTTTCTAGGGCATTAATAATTTTCCTTTACGCATTTTATACTCCTTTAAGTCGTCTGAGAGAACACTCAGGCGGCTATTTTTATATACAAATTTAAACAAGTTATTAACGTGAAAGAGGTGATATTTGGCATGGCACGTCAAACACTATACGAGAAATTAGATATTAAAGATAAACTAGGTTTGGTCGAGGGTTGGAAACGTGACGGATTGACCGATGTACAGATTGCAGAAAATCTAGGCGTTTCAAAAAATTCTATTATCAAATGGAAAAAAGAGAAAAAGGATTTTAAGGACGCCATAAAAAAGGGCAAAGAGGTTTCTGATTACGAACTCGAGAACGCCCTGCACAATAGAGCAATAGGCTACTACTATACAGAGGAGGCCGTGACCAATGCAGGTGATGTAGTAGAGGTTAAGAAATATGAACACGCAAACCCTACCAGCCTCATTTTCGCATTGAAAAATAGGCTACCTGCTAAGTACAGAGATAAAGTGGAGCAAGAAATCACTCAGCGCAATATTGATATAAACATAGGTGAGTACGATGACGACAGCGAAGATTAACCTTAACATCTCAAAGCCGCACAGAGTATTTAACCGCAATATATTTGATGTGCTGACAGATTACAGCCATTTTACAGAGGTGCATTATGGAGGCGGCTCAAGTGGCAAGTCACATGGTGTCGTGCAAAAGGTAGTTATCAAAGCGCTGCAGGATTGGAAATATCCGCGCAAGATATTATGGCTCAGGAAAGTTGGCGCAACGATTGCAGACAGCTTATTCCAAGACGTGAAAAGCTGCCTTATAGACTTTAAGGTGTGGGAGCTTTGCGAATGGAACAAAACAGACAATCGTGTCACATTGCCAAATGGAGCCGTGTTCTTATTCAAGGGCATGGATAACTCAGAAAAGATTAAATCAATCAAAGGCATTAGTGATGTAGTCATGGAGGAGGCCTCAGAGTTTGTGATGAACGATTATACACAGCTCACATTAAGGCTGAGAGAAAAGAAACACCTCAACAAGCAAATATTCTTGATGTTCAACCCTGTAAGCAAATTGAATTGGGTATATAAATATTTCTTTGCAGGTGAGCCGCATGACAATACACTGATTAAGCAATCAAGCTATAAAGATAATAAGTTTCTTGATGAAATGACCAAGCAAAACCTTGAAGATTTAGCGAACAGAAACCCTGCATATTACAAAATATACGCATTAGGTGAATTTGCTACACTCGATAAGCGCGTATTTCCTAAATACGACACAGACATATTAAACAAAGATGATTTAAAGCACTTACCGTCGTTTTTCGGCCTCGATTATGGTTACATTAACGACCCGAGTGCTTTTATCCATGTGAAGATTGATAAGAAAAATAAGAAACTTTATATATTAGAGGAATACGTCAAGACAGGCATGTTAAACGATGAGCTAGCCAATGTCATTAATCAGCTAGGCTATGCAAAGGAACGCATCACAGCAGACAGTGCTGAGAAGAAATCAATTGCAGAAATGAAACGCGAGGGCATTGAGCGCATCAAGCCGTCGATGAAAGGCGCTGACAGTATCATGTCAGGCATACAGTTCATAAGCCAGTTCGATATTGTGGTAGATGAAAGATGCTACAAGACAATTGAGGAGCTAGACAATTACACATGGAAAAAAGATAAGCAAACCGATGAGTATTACAACGAGCCTGTTGATACTTACAATCACTGTATTGACTCACTCAGATATGCAGTTGAGGAGCTTATGATTAAAAACAGAGAAGAAAAGAAAGACGCAAACGAATTGCGCAGATTAAAACAATTTTTCTAGGAGGTGCAGCACTTGTCTAAACTGAAAAAGAAATTTAGCACATTAGCAAACGCAGACTTATTGGCAGAAAATGCTGACGAGATTGTGCAGGACTATACTAAGCTGCAGAGGCTAGTAGAGCGACACAAAATAGAACAGGCACCACGCCTAAATATGTTAGAGCAGTATTTCCTAAGCGATAACACAGGCATAATGACAGGCGAGCGCAGAAAAGACGCAGAGAAAGCTGACCATAGAGCAGTGCATAATTTTGCAAAATACATTTCGCAGTTTATTGTCGGTTATCTGACAGGCAATCCGCTGACGTTCGCACACGATGATGAGGACACACAGCAGGCTATATATGAGTTGAACGATGCAAACGATGCAGATGCAGTGAACAGTGACATTGCACTTGATTTAAGCATATATGGCAGAGCATACGAGATTGTATTCAGAGATGAAAATGAACAAGATAGATTTCTGACACTCGACCCTAAGAATACGTTCGTTATTTACAATTATGATATTGATAAGAAAATTGTTGCAGGCGTGAGATATTATGACACAGTGGACGCTGAGGGCTATACAACCAATCATATTGATGTGTACACAGCAACACACCTGCACAGCTATACTATCCGCAAAGGTGAGCTAAACAGCGTACAGGACATTGAACATCATTATAACGATGTGCCAATCATTGAGTATCTGAACAATAAATTTAAGCAGGGCGACTTTGAGAACGTCCTCAGCTTAATTGACTTGTACGATGCAGCTCAATCAGACACAGCGAACTATATGACTGACACAAACGATGCAATGCTTGCAGTAGTCGGCAACGTTGAAATGGACGGCGAGGACGCACAGAAATTCAAAGATGCAAACATGATACATGTTAAGCCTGAAATGAACGCAAACGGCAGCGAGGGTAATGCCGATGTCAAATACATCTATAAGCAATACGATGTGCAAGGCTCAGAGGCCTACAAAACAAGATTGCAAAACGATATTCATAAATTTACTAACACCCCTGACCTGACAGATGAGAATTTCACAGGTGCGCAGTCAGGTGAGGCGATGAAATATAAATTATTCGGATTAGAGCAAGCAAGAGCTGTTAAGGAGCGTTTATTTAAAAAAGGATTGGCTAAACGCTACAAGCTGCTATTCAATAACTTAAACATTCTAGGCACTAAAACGCATAACCATGAAGAAATGGATATATCCTTTACGCCTAACCTGCCTAAGTCCATGAAAGACAATGTGGAAGTAGTCAACTTGCTTGCAGGCACAATATCAGAGAAAACGCGTTTAGGATTGTTGGACTTTATCGACGACCCTGACGCTGAGCTTGAACGCTTGCAGCAAGAGGAGGACGAACAGCTCACACGTGCGGACAATCGCGAGTACAGTTTTAACGACGAACTGAAAGAGTGATTAAATGGCAGACTTAACAAGCAAAAAATATTGGCGTGATAGAGCAAAACGTATCATAGCAGTTGAGGCTAAAAAAGACGATGATGTTATCGACGAGGTACGCAGCATAACCAACTCGACAATGAGCCAGTTAGCCAATGAGATATACAGCTTTTATGCTAAATATGCAGACGCTGAGGGCATATCAGTCGACGAGGCTAAGAAGAAAATTCAAAAGACGGACATCAAAGAGTTCGAGGACAGAGTCGCTCAATACGTTAAGAATAAAGATTTCAGCGAGAAAGCCAATGCTGAACTCAGACAATACAATACTAAAATGTATGTAAGCCGTGAGCGCATGTTATTGCAGCAGCTTTCGGCTATCATGGTGAACGGCACAGCGCTCACTGAGGTAGAAATGAACGAGTACCTGACAAATTCAGTCGACAGAGAGGTCGAACGTCAGGCAGGCATACTAGGCGAGAGCGCACTTATCAAGCCTAATCATGTAAGAGCTATTGTAAACGCTGATTTTCACGGTGAAACATGGAGCGAACGCTTATGGGCAGATATGGAGCAGACACGCAAGACCGTACTCAAGACAGTGCAAAACACAATGCTGAGAGGTCGACACCCTGACGAGTTCGTTCCTGAGCTTAAAAAGAAATTAGGCGTTACAACCTCAGATGCTAAGCGATTGCTTATCACAGAAACGGCTAGAGTGCAGACAGAGGCACAAAAGCTGCACTACAAGGAAACAATCGGGGAAGATGCCACAATCGAATTTGTCGCTAAGCTAGATGACCGCACGTCCGACGAGTGCAGACATGCAGACGGCAATAAGATAAAAGTTTCTGAAATGGTCGCAGGCGTGAACGTTCCGCCGCTCCACCCTTACTGCAGGTCAACAACAGTTCCAGCCGTTGATGAGATTGAGGACGAGCTAGAGGCGTTTTTCAAAGAGCGTGAGGGCAAGTATAATCTCAAGAATGTTGATGATGAGCTTGATGAACAGCTCGACCCTGAGCCAGCACCCGAAGAAATAGTTTTCAATGAGCAGCTCACTGAGGCATTTGGTGAGGAGCAAATAGACGAAATAAAACGTCAGCTTGATAACAACAAAGATGCTGAGGGCGCTAAGGAATACCGTAAAATATGGAATCACTTTGCACCTGATATGACCATTCAAAACTTGCCTAGTAACAAAACGGCTCATTTCGACCCGATGTCAGAAAAAGTGAAAATGCAGACCTCAAATCTTGGTGAACGTGACCAAGTAAGAATAAGTGGCGAAATACGTGAGGGTACAGACAGCTATAAGACAGTCATACACGAGTTTTCGCACATGATTGACCTATCTATCCAAAAAGAGCTGAAAGGCGCTAAAAACATGCTGAATGGGGCTTATTCAGCCGACCCTAACTATTTCATGAATGAAGAAACGGACGAGCGCGAAATGTTGGCGGACGTTCTGAAAAAAGAAATAGACGACATGGCCAAAGCCGAGCTTAAGACGCTTAAAGACGCACACAAGAGCGGCAACACGGATATATGGGACAGACCAAGCAAGCCGCGCATAGACGACGGGCGCATAAAAATGGTCAGACGACTCAGAGAGCAATATCATCTAGGCGACTCTGACGGCTTATCTGATATGATTGAGGCAGCGACTAACGGCAGAATTAACATTGCATATGGTCACGGCAAATCATATTGGAAGAAACACCCTGCATACAAAACGCCTCTACAAGCAAACCTTGAGGCCTTTGCAGAGATGTCAGAAACGTTTATGAGTGAAAGCAAACGGGAAGTTTTACAAAAAGAAGTTCCCAAATCATACGCATTATATTTAGAAATGCTCAAATCTATAGTGAAAAGGTTGGGGTTATAATGACTGAATTAGATAAAGCATACAAGGCCTATGAGGCTAAGTTCGATGAGGAGCCGCCCCTAATGTTCCTGAGAGGCTTAACGTTAGATGAACAAGCTGCAGTAATCAATGAGCGTGTAGCGGACGGCAAGAGTTTCGGCGAACATGCCAACGAGGAGGGCTACTTTTCATAATGAAAGCTATTGAATGTTTACGCTCTATTGCTGAAAGCCTATATGGCATACACAAAGAGCTGATAAAACTTAATCAAACGCACCCGAGCAATCAAGCTAAACCCGAAGAAAAAGAAAAGCAATTTAAACCAAATAACTTTATTTAAGCTACTTCCCTATTGCTGGGGGGTGGCTTTTTATTATGCCCAAAACGTGCTGACGGCATTAAAAGCATGTATGGAAATCACAGCCGACGGGCTATAAATGGAGGTAACAATATGACTGAAAAATTAAGATTAAATTTACAACATTTCGCTGAGCAAGGCGACGGCAATGAGGGCAAAGTCGACCAGCAAGGCGGCAATGAGGACAAAACCGACCAACAAGGCAACAGCTCTGACGATAAAGACGACCAGCAAGGCGGAAAAACGTTCACACAGGAAGAAGTTGACCAAATTCTTAAAGACCGTTTAGCACGTGAGAAGAAAAACAAAGAGGACGCAGTCAAAGAGGCTGAGAAGTTGGCAAAAATGAACAAAGACCAAAAGGCTGAATATGAGCGCGAGCAAATGCAAAAAGAGCTAGACGCTTACAAGGCTAAAGAGGCACGCAACGAAATGAAAAAGCATGCAAGCGATGTATTCAAGAATAATGAAATCACACCAAACGACGAGCTGCTTGAGATAGTCACGGCTGATACAGCAGACCAAACTCAAGCAAACGTGCAGGCTTTCAATGATGTGCTTAATAACATGGTCAAAGAGCAGGTACAGGCTAAATTGTATCAAGGCACACCTAAGAATTACTCAAATGGCAGTGGCGGCGTTACACGTGAGTCAATCGAACAAATCAAAGATGACTCAGCACGTCAGCAAGCCATTGCACAAAATATGCATTTATTTAAATAAAATTTCGGAGGTATTACATTATGGCAGTAGAAAACAACTTAATTGATGTACAGGCATTAGGAGAGGCAAAGTCGATTGATTTCGCAAATAAAATGGGTGAACGCTTAAACAAATTGTTCACAGCATTAGGCATCACAAACAAAATTCCAATGAACGTAGGCTCAGCATTAAAACAGTATCGTTTCAACGTAATTGAGTCAGAGGCTCCAAACGGTGACGTTGCTGAGGGCGACATCATTCCATTAACTAAAGTTGAGCGTGAGCTAGTGAACATCACAGAGCTTGAGTTCCGCAAGTTCCGTAAGTCAACATCAGCAGAGGCTATTCAGTCACACGGCTATGATTTAGCAATCAACCGTACAGACGCTGAGCTTATCCGCTATGTTCAGAAGAAATTCAGAACTGACTTCTTTGAAACTATCGAGGGTGCAGTGAACAACCCTGACCGTACGAACAACGAGGCGTTATCAGCTAAGAACTTACAAGGCGCGTTATCAAGAGGCCGCGCTAACTTATCAGTATTACTTGATGATGAAGTGACACCTATCGCATTAGTAAACCCTAATGATGTAGCGGGTCATTTAGCAGACGGTTTCATCAACTCAAACGGCTCACAATTTGGCTTAAACTTATTAACGCCATATGTAGGCGTGCAAGTAATCGAGTTCGCTGACGTACCACAAGGCACTGTATACATGACTACAGCAGAAAACTTAAACGTTGCTTATGCAAACCCTCAAGGTGAGTTAGGCCGTGCGTTTAACTTTGCAACAGACCAAACAGGTTTTGTAGGCGTGCTACACGATATCCAATCAAACCGCTTAACAGCAGATACAGTGTTCGCATCAGCAATCTCAATGTTCCCTGAAAACGTTGACGCAGTTGTGTCAGTAGCAATTGAGGCACCTGCAGACGGCGGCGAAACTACTCCCAGTGAAGCCTAATAGCATTGATGTTAGACCGAACGTCAAATCAGCTAGGCTGACAGTGAAATAAATTTAGGAGGTTTTACAATATGGCAGACGTATTAAAAGTATATCAAGGTGAAAACGTTGTAGGACAAGCAGAGCGTGCATCAGACGGCACAGCGTCAGTTACGATTGACGGCTTAGATGCTGCTACTGAGTACGCAGCAGGCACTTATCAAGTGGCTTTCAGCAATGATGCAGGTGAGTCAGCTAAGGTTGACGTACCAGCTTTCACTACTAAGGAAAGCGCACCTGCTGAGCCTCAAAATGTATCAACTGAAACAACTGAGGACACAGCAGACGTAAGCGCTGAATAAGGAGGCATAGCGAATGGCTTACCTTGAAAATGTTAAGACTTTGTTATCCATTTCGGATAATGAACAGGACGAATTGCTCAGCAAAATTATAGATAATACTGAAAAACGTTTGTTCACATTCCTACCTCTCAACGAAAAAGATGTACCGCAAAGGCTTGATTTCGTTGTCGAGGAGGTAGCGGTCAAAAGATATAACCGTGTCGGTGCAGAGGGCATGACCTCAGAAACATTAGACGGACACTCAACAAAGTTCCAAGACGATGACTTTGACGAGTTCCTGAGTTTCATTGAGCGTCTATACCCTCCTCAGCAAGGCACAGGCCGCACAGGCAGTGTGACATTCTATTGAGGTATGACCAACGCGCTAAACTTGTGTTTGAGGGGAATAAGCGGTACAACCCCAGCACAGGTAAGACCGAAAAAGATGAACGTATTATCTATAAGAGCATACCTTGTCACAAGTCGCCCTTATCACCTGAACGCACAGCCGTCGAGTTCGGCAATGTGCAGCGTGATGTAAGCATCATAAGGCTAAGAGGCCAAATATTAGATAACGTCAGCCATGCCTATATAAATGACCTCAAGTACATTGTTGTACGCCATACCTATTACAGACACGATACAGTGATGTATTTAGAGCAGGTGAACAATGGCAAAGGTTAAAGGGCTTGGCAAGCTAATAGCGGCGTTAGAAGATGCTGAGGACGACATCGAGGACGATGTTGATTTCATTCTCAAGAAAAGAAGTCAGCAGTTTCGGGCTGATACAGTGAAAGAGGCACGCCGTGTTATGACCAAAGGTTATTGGACGGGCAACCTAGCCCGCATGGTCGAGGACACCAAGCAAGGTAAGCTGAGCTACCTCATAACCTCAAACGCCCACTATTCAGGTTTTCTTGAATATGGTACGCGTTACATGGCACCTGAGACTTTCATGTATCAAATTTATCAGAAATATGATAAGCAAATTCACGCAGATATTGAGCGACTTATAAACAGTTAGGAGGCAAGACAGTGGCTAAGCAATCAATAAAATATGAACTATTTAATTATTTATATAGAGCGTTCAGCGAGCTAGGCGTTCCAGTCGTCAGAGTAGTAGACCAATACACAGAACTAGGTTATCCGTTTATTGCGATTGAAGAAATACAAGACCTTGTAACAGTTCAATCATTCGACAATTACGGCGGCGAGCCTAATGCACGTATTCACTTATGGAGCGACGCGGACGACCTACAGACGCATGACAGGCTATATATTCAAATTCAAGATATTCTCATGAAAACTGAGCAGCTACCCTCCTATCGTGTTTCATTGGTCAGCATCAATACAAATGACATAAACGACGATACGACAAACACTAATTTGCAGCACAGTATCGTTGATGCAGAATTTCAAACAATTTAGGCATGCCTCACAGCAGGTGTGCCGTTTTATTATTAAATAAATGGAGGTCATGACATTATGGCAATTAAACAAGGTACTGACGAGCTTGCATTAATTCGTAAAGCAGGCGAGGCCGTAGAGGCAAACAAAATTATGTGGATAACTGAACTTGAGCGTGAAACAGAACGCGACTCAGACCAAGAGGCGACAATTGACGGCTCAGTTAGCTCAGGTGGTACATTAGAGTCAACTGTAACTATCACGTCTTATATGGACGTTGAGGACGAGTTGAGCGATGAGATTGAGGACGCTACTGAGGAGGGTACGGCTTACGAGTTATGGATTATTAATAAAAAAGTCCAAAACGAACAAGGGCAATATAAGGCTGAGTACCGTCAAGGCACTTGGAACAGCATTACACGTACCAATGAGGCTGACTCTATTGCAGAGTTCGAGACTGAGTTCGGCGTGTACGCTAAGAAACAAAGAGGCTATGCCTCACTACCTGAAATCGTAGAGCAAAACAAAACGGCTTATGGTTTCCACGATACAACATCTGACGACCCTGCAGACGACGGACTTGTGGCTATTCCACAACCTGACGACAGCACAGGTGACGGCGGCACAGGTGAGTCTACACCCAGTTAAGCCTGAAATAACTGAGGTAAAGCCTAATATTAAAAGCGTTAGGTTATCAGTTCAGTAGGGAATGAAAGACAGCACAGGCGGGCGCATAGCCCGTCTTTTTACTTAATACAAAAATAAGCGAGGTAATTATATTATGGAAATTAAATTTAACGGAAAAGAAATCGAATTATCATTTGGCTTTAAGTTCATGAATGACATTGATAAGAAATTAGGCATGGAAATGGAGCAAATGAGTTTCGGACAAGGTATTCAAATGCTAGCGCCTAACTTAGAAAGCGGCAACCCCGTAGCAATTGGTCATACTATCATTGCTGCAACTTCTCACCACAAGAAAGCCCCTAAAACAGATGCAGAAATCTCAGAAGTATTAAATGATATTGCCTCAGAGCAAGGACTCGACGAGTTCGCAGAAGAAATCATTAAGGAGCTGGGAAAGCAACCTATGACCCAAAACCTCGTTCCCGAAGAATACAGACAAGCGAAGAAAGCAGCAGCGAAGAAATAGAAGAACAGCCCAAGCTCACCTATGACAGAGCGGTTATCCTTTGCATGAGTGAGCTAGGCGTTTATGATATGAAAGAAATTGAAATGATGACATTGACTGAGTTCAATTATCGCATGTATGCCCGCGAGTACGAGATGCTCAAGGAAGAATACGACATCTATCGTTTAGCCTTTGCTATACGTGATGCCAAAGCTGAGCAAAAGAAAAAAGGCGGCAAAAAAGGCGAGAATGAGTTCAAATATAATGGAGCTGACGATATTATCAACTATCAAGAGAACATTGACAGGCTTAATCGTGGTGAGCCAGTACAAATGGGCGAGTCAGCAAATAAGGAAGATGACAAACCGTCCCTTGATGTGTTGAAACAAATCAGAAATCATAATAAATCATAGCAGAGGAGGGAATACATGGCAGACTACAAGATAAGTACAAGTATTGATGCTAACGTGTCGAAGTTCCGAAGTGCTTTCAATAAGGCTAAACGTATAGCTGAACAGTTTAAAGCTGCTACTGAGGGTATGGAAGATACTGACGTTGACGCTGATACTTCAAGTTTCAGGGCTAAGATGAAAGCAGCAAGAAACTCGATGAAAAGTTTCAGCCGAATGAGAGCTAAGTCAACACTAGACGTGAACAGCTCAGCAGCATCAGCTAAAATTGCAAAATTTAAAGCCATGTTGAAATCAATTCCGAACAGACATCGCACACGGCTCGATGTAAACAGTAGACCTGCACTAAGTGCTTTCAGGGCTATTACAGCAGCAACTAATAATTTCAAAAGCACATTAAGCACAATAGCAGGCAATATCCGCACAGTCGGAACTGTAGCAGGCAACGTGTTCAAAGGAATGTTCCTATCAAGTATCACAGCCTTAGTTCCTGCAATAGCGTCATTAGTTCCTGCTTTAATGGCTGTACTTAACGCAGCAGCAGCCGTAGGCGGGGGAGCAATAGGAATGGTTGGCGCGTTCGCTACAGCAGGCGCAGGCGTTGTCGGTTTCGGAGCAATGGCTATGAGTGCATTGCAAATGGTCGAGGACGGCACACTTGCAGTTACTAGCGAAGTGCAGAACTATCAATCAGCCGTACAGAGTCTTAAATCAGCATGGCAAGGCGTTATTTCTCAAAACCAATCTGAGATATTCAACACATTAGCCAATGCAGTGAACGCAGCTAAGGCCGCACTTGCAGGTTTAACACCATTCCTATCAGGTGTAGCACAAGGCATGGAAACAGCCAGTGCAGCGACACTTGATTGGGCTAAAAACTCACAAGTCGCATCTGATTTCTTTGATATGATGGGTAGCACAGGCGTGCGCATATTCAACAATATGCTAAGCGCAGCAGGCAATTTCGGCTCAGGCTTGGTCGCAGTATTAACCAATCTTGCGCCACTAACTGAATGGGTGTCTAAAGGCTTTGAGAACATGGGTAAATCGTTCAATGAGTGGGCGACAAGTGTTGAGGGCAGCACAGCCATTCAGGACTTTACAAACTTTGTAAAAACGAACTTGCCTATCATTGGCGATATATTCAGCTCAACATTTAAGGGCATATTCAACCTAATGAAAGCATTTGCGCCTAACTCACAGGTTATATTTGAGTCACTAGCTCAAATGGCCAACCGTTTCGAGCAGTGGAGCGCGACGATTGCTGAGTCAGACGGTTTCCAAAAATTTGTGCAATATGTGCAAGAAAATGGCCCTGTATTAATCAGCCTAATAGGCAATATTATTAGAGTATTAGTCAATATCGGCGTAGCGTTAGCCCCACTAGGAGCTAAAGTGCTAGAAGTCGCAAACGCATTTGCTGAGTGGTTAGCTCAATTGACAGCAACACACCCAGTCATCGGCGTATTAATCGGCGTTGTGACTTCACTTGCAGGCGCATTTATGGCATTATGGCCAGCAATTCAATTTGTGATACAGGTTATCATTCCTTTAGCGTCTCAATTTTCTAGTTTTCTAGGCATTGGCACAGTAGTTCAAGGTATGCTATCAACCCTAGCGGCTGCATTTGGCGCAGTTACAGCTCCAGTGTGGGCTATAATCGGCGTAGTAGCAGCACTTATAGGCATATTCGCAGCACTACTTACTAGCTCAGAGCAGCTAAGAGGCCAAATGATAGACGCATGGAACGCGATTAAAAATGCAGTAATGCAAGCCGTCGAGGCTATTATCCAATTTGTATCTCAACTGATTTCAAGAATACAAGAAATCGTAGCGCCACTTGTGCCAATTTTCCAACAAACTTGGCAGGATATTGTCACTGTTGTAGAGACGGCGGTAAACTTAATCGCCCCAATCGTGCAGCAAGCGTGGAATACCATTAAGGCCGCAACACAGGTTGCTTGGGAGCTTATCAAAATGGTCATAACAGTCGCAATGGAGGTTGTGGTTAGTACCATAACGGCACTACTTCAAGCCTTGTCAGGTGATTGGTCAGGCGCTTGGCAGACGATTAAATCAGCAGGCGAGAATATTTGGCAGGCCATTGTTACAGCAGCACAGAATATTTTTAATATTTTAAAAGATTGGCTTATGAATTTGTGGAACTCTATTAAGCAAAACGCTATAACAGCGTGGAACGCGCTTAAAGGGCAGGCCTCATCAATTTGGCAGAGTATCGTTTCAGGTATTCAAGCCGTAGTACAGGGGCTAGTTGGCATATTAAGCTCTATTTGGTCGGCTATCACTAGCACAGCAAGCTCTATGTGGTCAGGATTGGTCGGCATAGCGTCCTCAATTTGGGGGTCGCTAGTTAGCACGATAAGCTCAATCGTTTCAAGTATCGTAAGCGCAGTAAGTTCAGCGTGGTCGAGCATATCAAGCACGACTTCATCAATATTCAGCTCGATTGCATCTACTGTATCAAGCATTTGGTCGTCAATCGTGAGTGCGATTTCTAGCTTTATCTCAAGCATTGTCAGTACCGTGTCGAGCGGTTGGAACAGCGTAATGAGTACGATTTCATCAATTCTAAGCTCAATTGCGTCAACCGTATCAAGCATTTGGTCGTCAATCGTGAGTGCGATTTCTAGCTTTATCTCAAATATCGTTAGTACGGTATCAAGCGGCTGGAATAATGTGATGAGTACGATTTCATCAATTCTAAGCTCAATTGCATCAACCGTATCAAGCATTTGGTCGTCAATCGTTAGCACGATAAGCTCATTCATTTCAAATATTGTTAGCACAGTAACATCAGGTTGGAACAATGTTCTAAGCGCTATCACATCAGCAATGAGCGGCATTATCAGTGCAGTCACATCAGGTATGAGCAACGTAGTCAGCGCAGTCACATCAGGTGTATCAAACGCAGTGAGTGCGGCTAAGTCATTCGTTGGTGACATGGTGTCAGCAGGTGGCGACTTAATCAGAGGTATGATAAACGGTATCAAGAACATGGCAGGCTCATTAGTGAGTGCTGCTAAGGGCGTTGTATCTAACGCAGTAAACGGCGCTAAAAGCCTATTAGGCATACATTCACCCTCTAAAGTGTTCAAAGAAATCGGACAATACACTATGCAGGGTATGCAGATTGGCCTTAATGACCGAGGCAGAAAAGTTGTACGCGACACAGGCAGAATAGCTCAAGCGATGTCACAAGGTTTCAACCCTGACTTACAGGCTAGACCTGCAGTCAAAGGCATTAATCGCGAATTAAACAACTTATCTACACGCGGTCATGTTACGGCAAACCATACGACGACAGTCAAAGCCGAGCCTAGCACAATGAACTTACGCATACAGCTAGACACTGACGACGAAGTTCTGACAGCTAAGGTCAACGGCGTAAACGCACGTGACGGCGAAGTTCTATCATTCTAATAAGGAGGTGTGACCTATCGACCTAAAAATCACACGACAAAACGGCGACTCATTCACATTAGGTGAGTACGGCGTGGACGTTACTGATATTGTGATTAGTGGTGTCGAAATGGAGGAGCAAACCCGTGACATACAAGGGCTTAACGGCACTTTTGACATGGGGGCAACATACAAGGGGCGCGATATTAGCGTTCCTTTTTCATTTCAAGGTCAGAATTTGGCATCTTATCCACTATTCAGAGATTTAATATATAAATTAACGACTAAAACTGAGCCTTTTTATATTCAGGAAATGCGCAGGCCACAAGTGGCAGGCTATACATTCAAAGATGTAAAGGACTCAAACGCAGTATCAATTGGCCAGTACGGCAAAGATACCGTATTTGATGAGACGCAATCAGAGAATGAGGTCAGCACAGGCAAACGCTACCTTGTAAGGCTTTCAGGCGCTACTGAGATAGAGCAAAACAAGCATAATGCTAAAGGCAAAGGCGAGCTAGCGTTCCATACGACAGAGCTGCCATTTGCTGAAAGCATAGGCACATCAATAGACTTAGAGCGCGACGGTTTGCATTACACAAAAAACCCTATATGGTCATACGGCATGGGCTTGAATAGAGACCCTGCTACAAGACAATATACGTTCGATGTGAACACAAGCACTGAGTTCGATGTGTACAATATCGGCGATGTGCCTATAGACCAATTCAATCAGCATTTAGTTTTAAGGCTTAAGTTCAATCAAGATTTAGACGACACGATAAAATTTGGTTTTAACGACACTGACATTCATATTGACGGTGCTGCAGCTAACATCAGCGCAGGCGACACTATCACTTATGAAATGGGCGGCTATTTCAATAATGATTTAAGCATATTAAACGCAACAAATTACAAAATGCCCGATTTACAAGAGGGCTTAAACAAATTAATGTTTGACGGCACTTATGACCTGACTATCGAGGTCGAGTGTCGTTTTTACTACTTATAGGAGGTCATGACAATATGGCAAGAAAAGAAATCACCACACCATTAGACCTGAAAAACCTTGATAATCACAATTCCAACTATGATGAGCTATACGGTTTGGTTGATGAAACCGACAGACGCATCAGCGAGGACATGTGGGAAGAAATCAAAGACGCTAACACAATGAAAATGCTTGAGCCAGTACAGACGGCTGCAGACTTGCCAAGTGAGGCGGCTGACAAATCGCTCATTACAGTCCTTGACGAGCAACGTGTTTATGGCTTTGTAAATGGTGAATGGCAACCATTCAGCGAGATAGACCTAGACCCGTTCAGCCCGTTCAAAGATGAGTTATCTGAAATCGTTGCTGCTTATGAAAAGCAAATAAAAAACATCACGCAAGAGGTGCAATCTACAAAAGACTCAGCTATCGAGTCCTTAGAAAGCACACAGAGCCAATCTGAGAGCAATATTAAACAAACCGAACAAAGCGCCGTAAATTCAATTAATAAAGCACAGCAAGAGGCTGAGAGCCAAATAAGCGATAGTACGGCAGCGCTTAAAGGTAAAACGGAAGAACTGACGACATTATTTAATAACTCAATGGATAAGCTCACTAGCAAGCAAGATACAGCACTTGCTGAGGTGGATAGTGCCAAACAGGCAGCTATTGCAGCGATTGAAGATTTTCAAAATATCGACACTAGCAATTGGCAGAAATATAAACTCACTACAGACGAGGGCGCTCATGGAAAAATTTCATTAGATGAAGATTATGACAAGCTGCACGCTTTAGAGGCAGGTTTTCACTACACGACAGACACACCTATAGACCTTCCCGTATCTTCAACAGCAGGCTTTACAGAGGTTTCTACACGCAGTGAATATGATAATTTAAAACATATTAGATTTAGACCTTACAACTCAAATCAAGAGTTTGTAAAAAGATATTATAACGAGTGGAATGAATGGGAGCCTGTAGACGGAACTAATGTAGAGCTTTTCAGCGGTAGCGTTTCTAGTAAAGATGTTCCTATAGGTTTATCCGACGACCCTAGAAACTATGAGTTTATAAAAATAGAATTAAACACTATAGGCGGCGACGATACAGCTTTTGTAAGTTTTATAAAAGATTACGTTGTAATGAGAAGTTTCAACTTAGGCAATAGTGGCAGCGGGGCAACGATGATTGAGACAGATATGAGGCTTGATGCCGACGACCCTAAAATATTAAACATAACAAACAGTGTGCGCGTTGAAACAGATACCGCAACAGGTAAGGACTATGTACCCGATATATTAAGAATTGTAGGTGTTAAATAATGGAATTTGAAAACGAAGATGCAAACAGAAATGATGAACTAAAAATATATGTAAATGATAAAGACGAAATTATCGGTTATGCAATTGTAGGGGGTATTTCAGGACAAATAAGCGTTCCTTACGAGAAAGCGCCCGCAAACTTTGTTGAGGTTTTTGCTCCTAAATATTTTTTATATAAAAACGGGGAAATCTCAGAAAACCCTGATTATGAAGAACCTATAAATGAAATGTAGGGGGTGCATTACATGGCTTTAATTCTTAAAGACTTAGACGGGAAAGCCTATCCTGTAGAAACCGTTACCAATCACACAGTTAGAATGAACAGTGACGGCATGCTGACGTTCAATGTGATTGAAAACGACCAAACAGCGCATTTTATTAATGACATTTCTAAACTATGGCAAGTAGAGAACGTCACAGGCAGACCTGACGACATGGTTTATGTTGTCGTTATCGCAAACCGAAAAGCGTATAAAGATAAGCAGGTCGTGCAAATCACAGCTAAAGAGGCACAGTTCGACTATTTAGAAACACACAGGGTGTATGAGAATATCACAGGGAGCCGCACAGGCGTAGATTTCCTAAACTATATATTTGATGACACACCATACAGCTATACATTGCTAGACGGCGTATACGCTAAGGAATGGGAAAACGCAGGCGACGGGCAAAGCAAGTTTGAAATGTTCCTTAATTGGCTAGACCGTTACGGCTTTGAGTTTCAGTATGTAGCATCTTCAAAAACATTTAGGCTGGGCAAACGCATTTCGCGTCGTCCAGCTTATTACATTTCTAAGAAACTCAACGCGAATGACATCAGTTTTGAGGAGGACGCAACAAACTTTTATACCTATGTTCAAGGTTATTTTGATTATGACGGGGCTGACAACTTACATGCAGCTAACTATAAGCTGGAATATCCTCAAGGCAAGACAAGCCCGATGATTGAGCTATTCGGTATCAGAGAGGCTCCTCCCGTCACTGACGGACGTGTGACAGATAAAGACCTTATGGACGATATGATGAGGCAACAAGTTGAGCAATCACTCAAGATGAGTATTGAGCTTGATTTCGTAACGCTTGGTAAAAATTACCCGTTTGCACAACCCGAGATAGGTGACGAGATACCCGTTATTGATGAAACAATCAACTTTAATAGATTGCTGAGAATACAAGAGATTAAAACAACACGTGACGCTCACCATAAAGTTATTAAGCAGTCAATCGTGGTCGGCGACCCTAAACGTGAGACGAGATACAAGCAAGCCCAATCGGGCGCAATATCTAACATGAATGATTTGCTTGCAGGACGTACGAAAATAAAAGAGTCTGTGCTGCCTGCAGCTATCAAAGAGTCAACTCAAATGCTAATGGACACAGCAAGTGAGCTGTCATTCAGTGAACAAGGCATCATGGCCGTTGATAAAGACAACCCTAACTATGTGACGCTGCTCAACTCAAGCGGTTTAGGTGTCAGCAAGGACGGGGGCGAAACGTTCCACAATGCAATCACACGCGGTCAGATAAACGCCGATTTGATTACAGCAGGCTCCTTGAACGCTGATTACATCAGAGGCGGCACACTAGATGCAAACCTTGTCAATGTGGTCGGTGGCGACGGCGACAAATATATTTCATTAACAAACGATGAGCTAAGGCTAAATGGTACTTACACTAGAATGTGGCGAGGCGAGACGACAACTGCAAACGTATTTACAAGTATGAAAAACGGTTATTTGAGATTTAGAAATAATGATTTAAGTCGTTCTCTTTACATGTCAGAGTTCGGCATATCTACCTATGTAGACCAAACGGGCGAGTATTTAGATGCACCTGGTAACTCGTCAGGAACGATTGCTTGGTGGGATAAAACATATAGCCCTAGTGGTGCAAATGGTATCACTATCAACTCATACGGAGGCGTTGCTGCACTTACAAGTTATAAAAACAGAGTCATGGTCGCAGCGGGCGGCTCAGTCAATTTGGAAAGTACAAACTCAAACATTTATATACGTCCTGATACAAGCCAACTAGGCGAAAATTCATTCTCATTCAACATAGCAAATAATAGAAAATATAATGACGGCTATATTATGTTTGGCGACCAAGACAACGGCGTATATGCAAGTGGCTTAAGATTTAGCAGAGCTTACTCAAAACTTGAGGTCGTAGATACGAACTACAGTACAGGCGGCGGCACGACACTAGAGGCGGGCTATGGTAGTTTCAACACAGTCAGCAGACGTGACGGAAACCAATATCTGAATATCGTACACCCTCAATTACTTAAAGTCGGTAGTGACGGTAAAGACAGAGTGGCATCGGAAACGATTTACAACAGGGCTTATTCAGGCAGTGCCAACGTTTACGTTACGAGTTACGGCACGTTAGGCCGTGCTACATCAGCTAGTAAATACAAATTGAGCATAGAAAATCAATTCAAAACTGAGAGTGAGCAACTCAACCATTCTAAGAATTTATTAAATCTTGATGTCCGCCACTGGTTTGATAAAGAGGAGTCGGAAATAACGGCAAAAGAGTGCGAAGTTGAGGGCGCTTGCAGTGCTGACGCATTTAAACTAGATAGACATGTAGGCCTAATAGCCGAAGAAGTTGAAAGTGCAGGTCTCAACGAGCATGTTGTTCGTAATGAGAACGGCGAAGTTGAGGGCATTGAGTACGACAGGCTTTGGGTGCATTTAATTCCCGTTATTAAAGAACAGCAAAAACGAATTGAACAATTGGAGGCATTAGAAAATGGCAAATAATGAACAAGATATAGAAAAAGCAGTATTACAAAACAGACTATTTGAAGAAATTCAACGCTCAGTGCAGCTACAAACTGAACTAGAGGCGACTCATAGAGAATTAGAGGCGTACAAATCGCAAGTAGACCATAACGACGAGTAGCATTGGCAGGTGTAACTTTGGCAGAGGTAGAAACGAATGATATTGAGCGTCGTGTCGGTATACTGGAGGATAAAGACAGGTATAACGACAAACGTTTTCGGAAAATCGAAGATATACAAAAAGAGGACAGGCAGCATTTTCGGGACTCTATCGAGAAGATAAACGACTCGTTACGCGAAATTGAAAGAGGGCAACATTCGCAAGAACTAACAAATCAAAAAATGAATATTACACTTGATGCAGTCAACAAGGAGCGAGAAGAAAGTAAAAAGCGGTTTAGCCGTTTATCTTGGCTTATAATAAGCGGGGTTATTACGATACTTACCTCAGCAGCATGGGCGGGCTTGAGAATGTGGGCAGGCTTGTAACTCAATGCTGCACTGAGAGGAGGTGAGTATATGTTAGATATATTTAACAGTTTAGCGTTAGGCGGCGTTGATTTTTGGACGTGTTTTTGGTTTGACCATTGCGGCTAACTTTTCAGTTAGGTCATCACTTATTGTGGTGGCCTTTTTATTTTAAATTATCGGAGGTTTATATAAATGGAGCAGATTATCGCATTTGCGGGTGTGATTTCAGTTATCACAATCGCATTAGTTCAAGTATTAAAGAAATTGAATGTAGTACCTAAAAATTGGCTGCCCGTTGCAGGCATGGTTGTCGGTGTAGTCATTGGCGGTGTAACAACTTTCATTCCTGAAATAGTTTCAGAATTGTCTATTGGAGGTCGATTGTTAGCTGGTCTAATCAGTGGCTTAATGGCAACTGGTATTTGGGAAACATTCAAGAAACGTGAGGGCAAAAACGTAAATAAAATCGGAGGCGGAGGCGTTAAGTAATGGCAAGAGAATATATAGGTAAATGGAACGGCGTAGATGTATATTTCGACTTATTGCCGATTGGCACAAGACGCAGTGGGCAACAGCTCACAACAGGCACGCCTGCATTTGCAGTAGCACATGACACAGGCAACTTAAACACCACAGCACAAAACAACGTGGATTATTATAGAAATTCTTACAACATTGATTGGGCGCTTGTAGCGAGTGCGCATGTTTTCGTTGATGACAAAGAGGCAATCATTTGCATACCTGTTACAGAGAAAGCATGGCATGTGCTTTATAATGCTGTTACGGATAACAACTGGTACGGCCTAGACTCAAACGATGCCGCATTTGGCGTTGAGGGGTCGTATTTCACAGATAAAGCACGTTCTAAAAAGTCACTTGATAACTTAGCGCGTATCTTGGCTTATCTTTGCGACTACTGGAAGATAGACCACAAAACAGAGATGCCAGGCCACCAAGACATTCAAGCAGGTAAGGTTGACCCTGGCAACTTACTCGAGGCAGCAGGTTACAGCCGCAATATCAGCAATCTTGATAAGCTAGTGAACAAATACATCGGCGGTGTGCAAGAAGATGACAACATGCCCGATGAGGTCAAAGAGCCGACAAAAGAAAAACCGACGCAATCACCTCAGTCGCATGTCAATCTGAAAGAGGCTATTGAGTACATGCACAGTATGAAAGGCCAATACATTGATTTTGACGACGAGTTTGCATATCAATGTGTCGATGTTATTACTGATTTTGTACATCATGTCACAAAAGGTGTCAGATTTTGGGGCAACGCAAAAGACCTTATCAATAATGTTATGCCTAAAGGCTGGAAAGTTGTCGAGAACACGCAAAACTATATACCACCTGTAACAGCAATTGCTGTATATACAGAGGGCATCTATAGCAAATGGGGGCATACAGGCCTAGTGTGGGATAACTCAGGCGGTACTGAGACATTCACAATATTAGAGCAGAACTTTGATACTTTAGCAAACAGCCCAGCTAAGCTAAGAGTCGATGACTACTCAGGCTTAACGCACTTTATCGTCCCTGACTTTGCTGACGACAGTGTCGACCTTGCAGACATCGGCGCAGTTAAGCCTAAAGAGAAGAAATCAGGCAAAGCGTTGAAACTCAACACGATACCGCCTCAAAACCTTACATGGTCAAATCAGGCATATTTCAAAGCAGTCGCAGACAATGAGGGCGTTACAATTTGCAAGCCTAATCATAATAATGTCATGACATTGACTAGCGAAGAATACGGACAGGGTGATGTATTCTATGTTTATGAAATACGTGACGGTTGGGCGCGCGTGTACAGCCCTAGCAATAATGGTTATGTTTGGCATGAGCGTTTACGCATTACTGAGATTTACAAGCCAGCAGGTGGCGACAGCAAACACGACAAGGCTGACAAACAAGCAGTAAGTCAAAAAGAGAAATCAAAAGCAGCTAGCAAGTTAAGAGTCGGAGGTATTCCACCCGATACAATCAAATGGGGTCGTAAGGCGAAGTTCAGAGGTAAGCTCGACTATTACGGCGCGACGATTGCAAAACGTACAGGGAAGAAAAACAAATACAAATGGCATCTTACAAATGAAAGTTATGCAGCGGGCTATGATGATTTCTATATATTTGAGATATTAGACGGTTGGGCGCGCGTGTACAGCTCAAGCAATAATGGTTGGGTGTGGCATGAACGCCTAAGAGTTACAGAGATTTACTAAAGTTATAAATAAAAATTCAATACTATATTATGTTTAGGGTAGGCACTTTGGTTTGTGCTTGCCCTATTTTTTTTATGTGCATAAAGCTGCATATCAATACAATATAAGGATAAAAATTGCATATCTATTCAAATATCCTTGCGTATCCAAGTATCCTTTTTTATCAAAGTGTAAATTTTCCTGCGTATCCATAGTATCCACTTGTCACATTTTGGATACGGCAATGGATACGGCTCAATCTCAATCACACCAACACATTAAAGGGTATCGTATCCATAGTATCCATAAAAACCCTAACTGACTTTAAACAGAGTACAGGGAATAGAGGGTATATGCTATACTCCCTAACAAGCATTTTATAAAATGTTGAGCGTGTGTGAGTCGACCAAGTGGATACGCAAAGGGTTGAGCATTAGAGCCTCTAGGGCTGAGAGCCGTGTCCATAGAAAAAATGAAAGATTTTAGCATTTATGCATAAAACTTGTTGCAATATTGGTACAAATGATTTATAGTAGTAACCGTAGACGAAAACAAAGGAGCGAATAAAATGAAACTTAAAAACTTATCAAATTACACTAATCAAGAATTGCAGGACGTATTGACTCAAGTCAAAGCCTATTTACAAGTTGATGAATTTGAATTTACATTAATGACCTTAGTGAACTATCAGGAACAAACAGAGGACGGCATAACTCACTATGAGGTTTATGAGTCTACTATCATGGTAGAACAAGATACGACACTAGAAGAAATGCAGGAAATGCAAATCGGTAAAGAGCAACTTGTTAAAACATACAAAACTAAAAGAGGCTTGCTGCAAGCTATGCTGAACGACAAAGATGCAGCAGGCACTCGCTATAGAATACACACAGTATTATAAAACACAGGGGCGCACAGCCCCTACTAAATAAAAAGGAGCTAAAATAAAATGAATAATTTACAAGATATGTTTAAAGTAGCAGAGGATAAAATCGCAAAGGCACTTGATAGCTGTGGATATAACGGCGATTTCAGAACGATAGTGAAAAATATCATGGATATAGACGAAAGAGCTTTCGATATGCTTTGGGACGAGGACACAGTCAACTCAGATGAGTACGACTTAGAAGATGTCGACCTTGTAGAAGTTCACAAGAAACTAGAGAGACTACAATAAAACACATGGGGCGTTAAGCCCCTAAATACAAATTAGGAGGCAATAAAATGAATGAATTAATTAGATTAATTAAAAAGGCCGTAGCAAACCAAGACCAACAGCTGCACAATGTAACAAGAGAGGATTACAGAAACCTCAATGAACTTGAGAAAAGAGGTTATATAGTTTATAAAGATTTTAACAACGCCCCTGACATAATAGTGTTTGAAAAAGGCGAAAACTACGACCAACTTTAGGAGGGTTAAGCAATGGATAAAAAAGAACATGCAGTATTTTCAGGGCTACTTCTCAGCCTATTAGAGATTATGGAAGAGTCGAACGACCCAGCAACGAGAGACAGACTTGACGGGGAAATCAAAGAAGTAATGAAAGAGCTAAACTTAACATGGGAGGACATAGGATAATATGAAATTCTTCATCGGGTTTATTTCAGCAACAGTAATCATTGCGCTAACCTTAACAGGCATATACGCCTATAAAGAACTTAAACCAAACGAAAATGATAGCGCACAAACAAATGAACAGAACAACCAATCAAATGAAACGCCAGCACAACAAGTTGATAACGAACAGACAGCACCAGCACAGCAAGAGAATACTGAAAATGTAGGACAAACAGCACCAGCAACCATACCATCACATGAGAATGAAAATACAGAGAAACAGGACATGAAACAAGGCATGTCAGATAATCAGTATATACAGGAGCAATATAATGGATTAATAAAACATATGAAAGAGAGAGCAAGTCAAGGTGCTGACGCAGACGAGTTACACGAACTACAGTCACAACTAGATGATTATGCAACACAACATGCAGATGAACTAGACCTTGACGGAGGCTGGACACAATAATATTGACTAGGAGGTGCTGACCATGACAGATGCTAAAATCAACACAGAGGCCACTCAGCGACTCACAGAGCGCATAAATGAAGTATTAGGGTCAAATGTACCAGCAAATAGAATACAAGCTATAACAGGCCTACAGCGTTCACTTATAAGCAAGTTGAGACGTGGCGAGGTTAAACTTGAAAACGTAACATTTCAAAAAGCTATGACGCTATATGAATATTCTGATACAATTCTAAAAGAGCAATAAAAGAGCCTAACCTCAAATGAGGCTAGGCTCTTATTTTGGCGCTCCTACTTAATTAAGTTCGCCGTCATCTTCTAAACTTTCGTACCTTTCTATGAAATACTCTACACAGTTTGAGCATGTCACTTTGCTTTCAGCACCAGCAGGAACATCAACCTCGATTAAAAGTTTCCCGCATGAATGACAACGACCTTTTATATCCTCGTCGTTTACGTCAATTACATTCTCATTTGTGTAAATTAAATATTTTTCTATTTCGTTTTCCGTAAATTGTCTCATATTATCGCTCCTTGTATTTTAAACTCAATTAATAGTATAGAATATTTGCAGAAACTAAAACAGACTTGAAACACACAAAAGCGCTCAGACCATGTGTAGCAAGCAATAAAGTTGTTAGTGTTTCATAACATTGACGTCTGTGTTTGTTCCTTGGAATACGTGTGGTGTGTTTATTGCATCAACTTTAGGTGTTTCAGTGATAGAATATGCACCGTTTGCTATTTTAAATTATACTGTACCAATCATTTCGATTATATTTGGTTATATCGGTTTTAAAATTATTGGTTTAGATGAATCGGAAAGTGAACAAACAGAAGAATCAAAATCAAACGATACAAATTTAGCATAAATATAATAGAGTAATATTTGTAATATATACGAATGAGTGGGGCATCTTAGATGTTCCGCTCTGATTTTTATACTAAAAGTTTGTGAAGGACTATATAAAATATATGATTGAATTATTAGAAATTCTACGTATACTGTACAGTATTAACTATGTTTCAAATAGAGGTGTGAACATATGGATATTAAACATATGAAATATTTTGTCGAAGTCGTAGATCAAAAAGGAATGACTAACGCTTCAAAATCATTATATATAGCTCAGCCTACGATTAGTAAAGCGATAAAAGACTTAGAAAAAGAACTTAATATGACTTTTTTTGATCGTAGTAAGCGGCAACTCGTTTTAACAGATGCAGGAAAAGTATTTTACAAGAAATGTAAGGAAATATTGACGTTATATAAAGATCTACCAAAAGAAATTAATAGCTTATTAGGATTAGAAACAGGCCATATAAGTATTGGGTTATCAGCAGTAATGAACATGAATAAATTTATACATATACTAGGAGAGTTTCACCAGCAATACCCAAATGTGACCTACAATCTTGTTGAGAAAGGTGGCAAAATGATTGAGACACAATTGATCAATGATGAAATTGATATTGGCATCACGACGATACCCGTAGACCAAGATATTTTTCACTCTATACCACTTTACCAAGAAGACTTAAAATTAGTAGTGAATAAAGAGCATAGGTTAGCGAATCGTGAACAGATTAATATGGCTATGTTAAAAGATGAAGACTTTATCTTATTTAATGAAGACTTTTATTTAAATGATAAAATTATTGAAGCAGCAAAAAATGCTGGTTATGTGCCTAAAACAATATCTAAAATTTCACAGTGGAATTTTATTGAGAATTTATTAAGTGCCCACTTAGGCGTAAGCATATTACCGGAAAATATTGTGAATTTATTAGATGGCAACTTTAAAAATATTACAATTGATGACCCAGGTATGCGTTGGGAGTTAGGTGTTATTTGGAAACGGGATAAATATCTTAGTCATGCAACGAGAAAATGGATTGAGTTTATGAAAGAACGTTTATAAAGTATGACTTGTAACGGACTGCACTAGTAACAAAATCTTCATTATAAAATATATTAAGCACCCCATCATTTTAAAAGAAGTGGACGACGAAAACATTTAAGTACAGCGTGTTTTCGTTGTTCCACTCTTTTTTATTTAAAAAGATTTAACCAAGGAAGCAAATTTAAGGTCTACTAACCATGTTGCCAGTAACTGTTAGAAATTAATTCATATGACATAATCATAAATAAATATAATTGGATAAATCGCTTCCATTCATAAAAGTAATAAGTAATATTAAAAATCAATATTTTTATTATATAATTAGAGGCCTTATACTAAGAGATGTAATCAATAAAGTATTAAGACAATAATGCAATAAAGGATGATGAATATTGCAAATATCAAAGAAGGTATCAAAAGTTTTACTGCAAGTGTTATTAATTATGGGAATCACATATATAGGCAATGTAATTCAGACTGTTTTGCATATACCAATTGCAGGTAGCATTGTAGGATTACTTGTATTTTTCCTCTTATTACAATTTAAAATAATTCCGTCAAAATGGGTGAATGAAGGCTCTAACTTTTTCCTGACAACGATGGTATTTTTCTTCGTCCCATCAGTAGTTGGTGTTATGGACGTTGTATCTGACATTAATTTAAATTTCATCCTATTCTTTTCAATGATTATTTTAGGAACGTGTTGTGTCGCGTTAATTTCCGGTTTTATAGCTGAGAAAATGGTTAAAACTGCGCGATACGGGAATGGACAAAATTAGATGATATTTTTAAAAGGCTTTTTAATGATTGTTTTAACACTAGCTATGTTTATAGGTGCCAAGAAATTACAGGTAAAATATAAGACACCATTTTTAAATCCGGCTTTAATATCATCGATAGGAATTATTATTGTACTTCTATTATTTAAAGAAGATTATCAAGATTATATGACTGGTGGAAAATGGATTCATTATTTATTGAATTGCACTGTTGTTTGTTTAGCATTTCCACTTTATCAAAACCGCCATAAAATACTACAAAATGCAAGTATTATTTTTAGTAGTGTACTGACAGCAGTGATGTTAAATTTCATATTTGTATATAGTGTGTTAAAAATTTTAGGATACTCAAAAGAAGTGATTGTGACAATGTTACCAAGGTCAATGACTGCTGCGGTAGGCATAGAAGTGTCAAATCAACTTGGAGGCGTCGATACTATTACAGTTATGTTTATAGTAACTACTGGGTTGATTGGTAGTATTTTAGGTTCTTATTTATTGAGATTAGGTAGGTTTCAAACCTCGATTGCGAAAGGGTTGACTTATGGGAATGCTTCACATGCTTTTGGCACGGCCCAAGCATTAGAAATAGACTTAGAATCTGGCGCATTTAGCTCTATTGGAATGATACTAACAGCGGTTCTCAGTTCAATCATCTTACCTATTTTAATCCTTTTCTTATACTAAATATATACTGTTTAGTAATGATAGATTGCGAAGTTAATTAAAAATTATGGGAAATCAATTTGAATTTTGAAAGGAGCTATTTTGATAATGGCAAAAATTAAAGCAAATGAAGCATTAGTAAAAGCATTACAAGCATGGGATATTGATCACTTATATGGTATTCCTGGTGATTCTATTGATGCAGTGGTCGATAGTTTAAGAACGGAAAGAAATAATATTGAATTTGTTCATGTTCGTCACGAAGAAGTTGCAAGTTTAGCTGCTGCGGGTTATACAAAATTAACTGGTAAAATCGGTGTCGCATTAAGTATCGGCGGTCCTGGAGTTATCCATTTATTAAATGGTATGTACGATGCAAAAATGGATAATGTGCCACAATTAATTTTAGCAGGTCAAACAGACAGTACTGCTTTAGGAACAAAAGCTTTCCAAGAAACAGACGTTAATAAAATGGTTGATGATGTAGCAGTATATAAACATCAAGTAACTGAAAATGACAAAGATATTTTTGGAATTGTAAACGAAGCAATACGTACAGCTTACGAGAAAAAAGGTGTATCTGTATTAATTTTGCCAAACAACTTATTGACGCGCAAAGTTAAAGACACTACTAATCAAAAAGTAGATACTGCGCCACCAGCTCGTGTAGCACCCAAACCAAATACTATAAAGAAAGCGGCTAAACTTATTAACAAAAGTAAAAAACCAGTAGTATTACTAGGTACTGGTGCACAACATGCAAAAGATGAAGTCCGTGAATTTATAGAAGCATTTAAGATACCAACGATTGTAACGTTACCAGCAAAAACAGTTCTTCCAGATGCACATCCTTACAACATAGGGAATCTGGGTAAAATTGGTACTAAAACGGCTTATCAAACGATGCAAGATGCAGATTTATTAATTATGGTAGGTACTAATTATCCTTATGTAGATTATTTACCAAAGAAAAATATTAAAGCAATACAAATTGATACAAATCCAAAAAACATTGGACATCGTTTTGATGTTAATGTGGGTATTCTTGGCGATAGCAAACTAGCATTACTACAATTAACTGATATGGCCAAGCATGTTACAGATCGTGATTTCTTAAATAAAACATTAGAAAGAAAAGCGACATGGGATTCTTGGATGGCTGAAGATATGGCTAATGACAGTAAACCTATTAGACCTGAACGCTTAATGGATGCTATAAATAAAGTTAGAACAGACGATGCCATTTTCTCTATAGACGTCGGTACAGCAACAGTATGGTCTACACGCTATTTAAATTTAACAGTTAATAATAAATTTATTATTTCCAGCTGGTTAGGTACAATGGGCTGTGCGTTACCTACTGCAATAGCTGCAAAACGTGAATATCCAAACCGCCAAGTAGTTGGTATTATTGGTGATGGCGCGTTTGATATGGTCATGCAAGACTTTGCAACTGCAGTGCAGTATGACTTACCAATGACATTGTTTGTATTAAATAATGAACAACTTTCATTTATTAAATATGAACAACAAGCTGCTGGTGAATTAGAATATGCCATTAACTTCACTGATATTGACTTAGAAAAATTTGCTGAAAGTTGTGGCGGAGTAGGTTATACACTTAAAGATCCAAATAGAATTGATGAAGTCGTTGAAGCGGCTATGGCTGAAAATAGACCAACGATAGTTAATGTTTATGTAGATGAAAATGCAGCCCCATTACCAGGTAAAATTGTGAATGAAGAGGCAATTAATTATGGTAAATGGGCATTTAGATCTATTACTGAAGATAAAAAATTAGACTTTGATGAATTACCACCTATTTCAACAGCAGTAAAACGCTTCTTCTAAAATAACGATGAGGTGTTAGTCGCTATAGATAGAGCGTTAAAATATTTCTTAATAATAAAAGTTGATGAGATATTTTATTGAAAGATAGTCGGCAAAGATAAACAAAATAAGTGATTTTATAGAGCGAGAACACGAAATCAAAGTAACTTTTGGTTTGTGTCTCGCTCTTTTTTATGTATTAAGATATTGATAAAAACCCAGACTATGGAATAATAGAGTTAACTAAATTTTCAGACAAAAGAAGAAAAGCATGTATTATGCATTAATAACATTTAGGATTTATAGTGCCTTGGTTATTTTATAGCATAGTGTAGTTAAAATGGAGAGGACGTAAAAATGATTAAAAAAATATTTAAAAATAATCACTTAAAAACACCGCATACGTATGCACTATTACTCTTTATTATCATCTTTTCTAGTGTATTGACATATTTAATTCCTGCTGGTGAGTATGCAAGAGAGAAGAAAGATGGACAGACTTTAGTTATATCAGGTTCATATGAACAAGTTCAGCAACAAGGTGTATCATTCTTTGATATTTTTAGAGCTATACCAGAAGGACTAATTAGTGGGGGAGAAATTGTATTTTATATTTTTCTAGTCGGTGGTGCATTTGGAATTGTACGTAAGACTGGTGCATTTGAAAATGGGGTAAATAAAGTAATGCAAACACTAGGTTCATATAAAGTGTTGATGATTCCTTTAACGATGACTATCTTTTCAATATTAGGTTTCTCAATAGGATTAGCAGAAGAAACGATTATCTTTGTTCCTATTGGAATTATTATCGCACGTACATTGGGGTATGACGCACTGACTGGTGCAGCAATGGTTATCTGGGGAGCGGCAAGTGGTTTTATCGGTGGGATGTTAAATCCTTTTACTGTAGGCGTGGCACAAACAGTGGCAGAACTACCTATGTTTTCAGGATGGGGGCTACGGACCATCATTTATGTGTTTATTTTAACTGCTGCAATTACTTCCGTTATGTTATATGCACGTACTGTAAAACGCGACATGTCTAAATCTTTAGTATATGAATTGGAACAAGTTGAAGGTTTCGATGACAGTGTGATGGAAGCAGCACGTTTTACAAAAAGACAAGCAGTTGGTTTAGGATTAATAGTCATGGTAATTATATTAAATGTATATGGTATTTTTACGTATGGGTGGTCATTTAATGAAATGAGCGCTAACTTTATATTTGCTGGTTTGCTCGCTGGTTTCATTGGTGGCCTTGGATTAAATGGTACATTTGATGCGATGATTGACGGAATGAAAGATATTCTGTTTGGCGCTATGATAGTTGGATTTGCAAAAGGTATTATTGTTATTTTAGAAAATGGTCAAGTTATTGATAGTATTGTGCATGGGATGACAACGTTACTTGCAGATGTACCATCTTCTTTAGTTATTATTGCTATGTTTATATTGCAGTTTATGCTCAATTTCTTTATACCTTCAGGATCTGGCCAAGCCTTGACCACAATGCCTTTAATGGTACCTATTTCTGATTTGTTAGATATTAATAGACAAATTACAGTGTTAGCATTCCAATACGGCGATGCCATTAGTAATGTATTATTTCCAACGTCAGCTATTTTAATGGGAGCCTTAGCAGTAGGCAAAATAACCTATACACAATGGCTAAAATTTGCTTGGAAAGTCATTTTAGCTTGGGTTATCATATGTTGTATCGGTATGTCCGTTGCGCTTTTAGTTGGATATTGACGTGAATCATTTGGCGCAATGATATAAGCTTATACAAATTAAAATTCAAAATTTATATTGTATATTTTATGAAAGCGTTATATAATGAAAAAAACATATCGTTACTTTGCGTGTTACTGGTTAAGCAGGCATGAGCAAACAGAAAGACTATAGGGAATAGTCTGTTTGCTCATGCCTTTTTTTGCGCGTTAATAGCGATCAAATTATATTTTTGGAAGGGATGTTTTTATATGTTTAAAAAGCTATTCGGACAACTTCAGCGTATAGGTAAAGCTTTAATGTTACCAGTCGCTATTTTACCAGCTGCCGGACTATTGCTAGCAATAGGTACAGCTATACAAGGTGAGGAACTACAACACTATTTACCATTTATTCAAAATGCTGGCGTACAAAGCGTTGCTGAAATGATGGCCGGCGCCGGTAGTAGTATATTTGATAATTTACCAATGATATTTGCTTTGGGTGTTGCGATAGGTTTAGCAGGCGGAGATGGTGTTGCAGCAATTGCAGCATTTGTCGGTTATGTTATTATGAACAAAACGATGGGTGCGTTTTTACATGTGACGCCAGACAACGTTAACGATGCAGCAAGTGGTTACGCAAGTGTCTTAGGAATTCCTACATTACAAACGGGTGTATTTGGCGGTATTATTATTGGGGCGTTAGCAGCTTGGTGTTATAACAAGTTCTATAATATTTCATTACCATCTTACTTAGGTTTCTTTGCTGGTAAACGTTTTGTACCTATTATGATGGCAACCACTTCGTTTGTATTAGCGTTCCCAATGGCATTAATATGGCCAAGTATTCAAACTGGCTTAAACGCATTTAGTGAAGGTTTATTAGATTCAAATACAGGGGTCGCAGTTTTCTTATTCGGATTTATTAAACGTTTGTTAATTCCATTTGGTTTACATCATATTTTCCATGCACCGTTTTGGTTTGAATTTGGTGCTTGGAAAAATGCTGCTGGCGAAATAATTCACGGTGACCAACGTATCTTTATTGAACAAATTAAAGAAGGTAGTAATTTAACTGCTGGTAAATTTATGCAAGGGGAATTCCCTGTTATGATGTTTGGTCTCCCAGCAGCAGCTTTAGCGATTTATCACACAGCAAAACCTGAAAATAAAAAAGTAGTAGCTGGGCTAATGGGATCAGCAGCTTTAACTTCTTTCTTAACAGGTATTACAGAACCATTAGAATTTTCATTCTTATTTGTAGCGCCATTACTATTTTTAATTCATGCAATACTTGATGGTCTCTCTTTCTTAACTTTATATTTACTAGATATACATTTAGGCTATACTTTCTCAGGTGGATTTATCGATTATGTCTTGTTAGGTGTCTTACCTAATAAAACGCAATGGTGGCTAGTCATTCCTGTGGGGCTTGTCTACGCAGTGATTTACTACTTTGTATTCCGATTCTTTATCCTTAAATTTAAATACAAAACACCAGGTCGCGAAGATAAACAAGCGCAAGCTTCGAATTCATCTGCAAGCGAATTACCGTTTAATGTTTTAAACGCAATGGGTGGAGAAGAAAATATTAAACACCTTGATGCATGTATTACGAGATTACGTGTTGAAGTAGCAGATAAAAGTAAAGTGGATACTGCTGAATTGAAAGCATTAGGTGCTTCAGGTGTACTTGAAGTAGGTAATAATATGCAAGCAATTTTTGGGCCTAAATCTGATCAAATCAAACATGATATGTCCTTAATTATGAAAGGTGAAATCACAAAACCTAGTGAGACAACAATCACTGAAGAAGATGAGGAAAATACTGTTCAATTAAGTGAAGTCTCAGATACAGAAGTTTATGCTCCGGGGAAAGGACAACTTATTCCTTTATCAGAAGTGCCTGATCAAGTATTTGCTCAAAAAATGATGGGCGATGGTGTAGGCTTTATTCCAGAAGATGGAGAAATTGTTGCACCATTTGATGGAACTGTTAAAACAATCTTCCCGACAAAACATGCTATTGGCTTAGAATCTGAACAAGGATTAGAACTATTGATTCATATAGGCATCGATACAGTTAAGTTAAATGGTGAGGGCTTTGAAAGCCTTGTGAATACTGGAGATACGATTAAGCAAGGACAACCGATTATGAAAGTTGATTTAAACTTTATTAAGTCTAACGCACCAAGTATCGTTACTCCTTTAATCGTAACCAATTTAGAAGATCGTATTATTGAAACGGCTGATGCGAAAAATGTAACTGTTGAAGAAGTAATTATGAAAATCACACAAAAATAATAACTGACATAAATAAAACAAAGAAAGCTCGAGGCATACTATGATATGTCGCGAGCTTTTTGTTTATTATCATGATAATGGTTTACAAAATTAAAAGTTCGTAATCAACGTTTAAACACAGGTTTTCCACTTATCATTGATTACGCGTTATCATCAGTTATTTATATAAAGAATTGTAAGAAAAATATATTGTTCTTAGAAAAATAATTGCTTTGTTCTGTAGTTTATAGTGCCTATTTTGAAATAAAAGTGTTGAAATATTCTGAAATTGTAAATATCATTAGAGTTAACAAAAGAGAAAGTAGTGGGTGATGAAATGGAATTTAAACCAGCAATGAACGTAATGCCAAAGGTATCATTGGTACCACCAGAATTAAACATGGCCGAACCACTATATCAAACTATTAAAGATAATTTTATACACTTAGCTCCATTTTTAGATTTTATAACAGAAGATGTGACAGTGGAAGATGAACGCGCATACTTAAAAATGATGATTCAGCAACATGCGGACAATAAAGCGAGATTATTCTTAATTTATTATGAAACAACACTTATAGGTACTGTTGATTTACATAAAATAGATAATAGTAATCATAAAGCAGAAGTAGGTTATTGGATAGCTGAAGAATATACGGGTAAAAACATAGTAACAAATTGTGTTAATCATTTATGTCATTTTGCGTTTGAAACGTTATCTCTTAACAAACTTATAATTAAAGCAGATGTTAGAAATATAGCCAGCAATAAAGTGGCTGAAAAAGCAGGATTTACTTTTCTAGCTACAGATGTAGAAGACATTTTTGACGGTGAAAATTATAGAGATATGAATCGGTATGTCCTATTAAAAAAACAATTTGAACAGCAACAATAATAATTTGTTATTAAAGGGAGGAGTATATGTCACTCACTAGAGGTATTAATCATATAGGTTTAACAGTTCCTGACATTGAAAGTGCTACCCAATTTTTCAAAGAAGCTTTAGACGGAAAAATTGCGTATGATAGTCAGACTAAAGCAGAAGAGCCGCGAGGGGGTTCATATGTTGAACATGTTTTAAATATTGAACAAGGGGCAGTAATTATTAAAAAAAGAATGATGGTATTTAATAATGGCCCTAATATAGAGATGTTTGAATTTAAACATGCTACACAAAATAATCCAGTGTCCTTACAGGATATAGGATTTACACATATTTCCTTTTACGTAGATGACTTTGACAAAACACTTGCTCAAGTTAAACAAGCAGGCGGTTTACCTATCTCTGAGCCCCATGCTAATACGAGGTATGAGGATACGGCAGGCAATCAAACAGTTTATATTAAAACGCCATGGGGCAGTCTGATTGAGTTACAAACAGTACCAAATGGCTTTTATTATCCAGAAAATAGTGAAGCAACCGTTTTTACACCTGACCCATAAACGCATATGAGCATAAGGAGGAAAGAAAAATGTTACAAAACAAATTAAACATAGCTAATTTAAACACACCAATTCATAAATTAGAACAGTTAAGTGCTGCTTTAAATAAAAATATTTATATTAAAAGAGATGACTATACTGGAACTGAAATTTCTGGTAATAAGGTGCGTAAATTAGAATACACATTGCAATATGTTTTGGATAATGGTTACGATACAGTGATTACAACAGGTGCCATAACATCTAACCATGCAAGAGCAACTGCTGCATTATGTGCGCAGCTCAATATAACATGTTATTTAGTACTTCGAGGTAACATGGCAGAGTTTGAAGGTAATTTATTTTTAGAGGCGATGTTGGGCGCCCATATCCACATTATTGAGCCATCAGTTTCAAGAGAAGAAACAATGGAACAATTACGAGCTGAGCTAGAAAAACAAGGGAAACATCCATTTACCATACCGGTAGGTGCTTCCGATTGGATAGGCACGCACGGTTATATCAACGCCTTTGATGAGGTTGTTGAACAAGAATCAGATATGAACGTCCAATTTGATTCCATAAATTTAGCAGTTGGTTCAGGTGGCACTTATGCAGGTCTTTGGTATGGTAATATAAGTCACGATTTAAATAAAAATATCATAGGTTTCGCAGTCGATCAAAGTACCGATGCATTTAAAACAAAAATCATCGAAATATTAAATCATTTAGATGATAATATAGCATCATACGAAACACTATTTATTAATGATGATTATATTGGTCTAGGTTATGGACAAGCCACAGATGAAGAATTGCAATTTTATATTGATATTGCCCAACAAGAAGGTATTATTTTAGATCCGACGTACACTGGAAAAGCTTTTAGAGGCTTAGTAGAAGAAATTAAAGCTGGTAATTACGACGATCAAAATAATATTTTGTTTATTCACACAGGCGGGTTACAAGGTTACACACAAGAGACAAGAGCACGTATTCAACAGTTACTTCCAGAAATCACAGACGATAAAAAGCAGTAATATAAGCATCACTATTTTATTAATATATTAAGCTAGTGTATAATATTTGCATTTCATTTTGGTGCATTTTATTACTACTATACTTATAATATGAGATGTGGCACACAGTGTGAATATCTAAGGAGTGTAATGAAGCATGACCGTTAGAAAATTGGTATCAGAAAAAGCAATAGAAGTAAATGGTTACGATATAGATGCGATGGGTATCGTAAGTAACATAGTATATATCAGGTGGTTCGAAGACTTACGTACGGATTTTATAAATCAATACATGCCTTATTCTGAAATGATGAACCAACATATTTCGCCAATATTAATGAAAACAACGGCAGAATATAAAACCCCTATAACTATACATGATAAGCCTAAAGGTCGTTGCTACATTGTAAAAGCAAGCAAATTGCGTTGGGAATTCGAGTTCGAGATTGTGTCTGAAGGAAAAGTACATTGCTTAGGCTACCAAAACGGTACATTTTTTGATTTACAAAAACAAAAAGTGACAAAGTTACCTGAAGTCTTTCAAAATGTAGTTCAAGATTAATATTATTTTACCAATATATGTGAACGGGGTTACGTATGATACAGGTAAGCAAAAATTTAACATATGACATTTAAACACAGCATAATAATATTCAATATATAAAAATGAAGGTGGTGTTCAACCATGCAACAAATATTGGCAACGATAGATTCATTTCATGATTTTATAGCTCGTCATCCATTGGCTGTCATACACGTTATGAGAGATAATTGTAGTGTTTGTCATGCAGTATTACCTCAAATAGCGGACGTAGTGAAGGATTTTCCTAATGTTCCTTTGGGCATTGTTAATCAAAGTGAGTTAGAAGAGATAGCGGGTGAATTATCTATCTTTACTGTACCAGTAGATTTGATATATTTAGATGGGAAAGAAATGCATCGGCAAGGTCGTTTCATTGATATGCAACAATTTGAACACCAATTGAACTTAATGTATCAAAGTTTAGATAGTTAAAATTTGATAAGCGTTTTTCTATATTTAGTCATATCTAATTGGGTAAATACATTCTTTTTAATACAGATTTCTAGCGGTTTTAATATAGAATTAAAATCTATGAAGCAAAAATAATGAAGGAGGCTAGACATACTAATTGTCTTAGCCTCCTTCATTGTATTCACAGCTCCCTTTCTTTATATAGTTAAAAAAATAAATTGTCCATTATAAAAGAGTGGAAAATTTGATAAAAACTGTCATAATTATATTAAATAATGTATGATAAGAAAAATTCATAGTGCTAAGGGGGATGTTTATGCGAATTGAAAGAATTTGTCCAAATGAAGCGGAAGCGCTGTATGATTGTATGAGAACAATTGATCAAGAGTCCCAATATATGCTTTATTTGCCAGATGAAAGAAGTTTCGATAAAGAACGTTTTATTGATGACATACAGCGCAATTTTTATATAGGGGTAAAGTCGGAAAATAATCAAATTTTAGGTTATTTATCAGTACATATTAGTACATTAGCTAAAGTGAGACATATTGGCTATATAATTACTGGATTAGTTAATGATTTACAACAACAAGGTTTAGCGACGCAAATGTTTGATGAAACTTTTAAATGGGCTAAGCGAAAAGGTCTTAGAAGATTGGAATTAACAGTTATTACTATCAATAAACCTGCTGTAAATTTTTATGAAAAGATAGGTTTTAAAATCGAAGGAATTAAACATAGTTCTGTTTATATGGATGGTCATTATTTTGATGAATTGTATATGTCTATGATGTTGGATGAAGTCTATGAAGCTGAGACTGAAAATATATTGTAAGTCTGATTATTAATTTTTAAAAATATCATAGTTAGCTAATGATATAGTTCCTTTTGTTAAAATTATTACTGGGTTTGTTATAAAATATATGTAATAGTAATAGGCAAGGAGGAAAAATTGTGATTAAAAAAATAGCTGCACTATCAAGTGTGACAATTGCCGCTTCATATCTATACGTAAAAGTAAGAGAAAAACGAAGTTATAAAAGTTTTTTACATGAATTAATGTTAAGAATCACTAATGCGAAAAGTCCATTTGAAAATGTTGAAAATGCACAAAAAAGTTTAGATGCTGTAAAAGAACAAACAAATGGGCTATATGATGGCACAGACTACCATTTTAAACATAAGATACAAGCGACAACAGTCCAGCAGTCTACAGTTTATACGGTAAATGATCAAATCGATAGACAACAACAAGTCGTATTATATATCCATGGTGGTGCTTGGTTCCAAGATCCATTGAAATATCATTTTGATTATATCGATACGCTTGCAAGTGAATTGAGCGCTAAAATTGTTTTACCTATTTACCCAAAAGTGCCACATGCTACTTATAAAGAGACATTTACATTATTGAAAGAAATATATGAAAACATTGTGAGAGAGGTAGAAGACCCTCATCAAATTATAGTAATGGGAGATTCAGCTGGTGGACAAATTGCTTTATCATTTGCGCAATATATTAAAATGCAAGAACTACCTCAACCAAGTAATATTATTATGATATCACCTGTACTTGATGGAACATTATCTAACCCTGAGTCTGTAGTTTATGAGAAAAACGATCCAATGTTAGCTAGAGAAGGGAGTAAGTTTTTCTTAGAATTATGGTCTGGAGACTTACCATTAACAGATTGGCGTATTTCTCCTATGTTTGGAGATTTAGGAGGACTTGGACATATTACATTAGTCATTGGCACTAAGGAAACGTTATACCCAGATGCACTTAAACTCTCGAATATGTTGAATAAACAAAATATAGCACATGATTTTATACCTGGGTATAATTTGTTCCATATTTATCCAGTGTTTCCAATTCCTGAAAGAGCACAAGTAATAACAAAATTAAAGCAGATTATTAAGAAATATTAGCACTATAATTAATAGACGTATTTTAATTTAATAATAGTATGATAAAGCTTGAAAGCTCTAAAATGTGTATAAAATATAATAAAGAAGTGAGCTAACAGTCTAATACTTCATTTAGACAAGTTAACTCACTTCTTTTTAATTGATTATTAGAATAAATCATATAGTTAATAATATATTAATTTTAGTTGGCATGATCTTTTTTTAAAGAAAGCATTAAGATTAATAAAATAATTAATACAATGCCTACCAATTGGAAAGGGAGGAACGTTACTTTTAACCAAAATGCGCTAGCTACGATAGCCATTACTGGTTCTATCGTACCGAACAAAGTGGTTTCCTTTGCTGATAAATACTGCAAACTTTTTATAAAGAAAAAGAAAGCAATTGCAGTACCTCCTATAATACCAAAAGACAAGTAACTAAGTGTACTGAAAGTTATTTGTGAAATATCAAATTGCCATAATGGTGCTTTGAAATTCATTAATATTCCTGAAATCAACATCGCCCATCCTACCACTAATATTGAGGAAAAATTAACTAATAACTTAGTTGCGTATATTGTGTAAAAGGCAAGTGCGAGTCCAGAAATGACGCCCCAAGTGATGCTTGAAGTTGGTACTACAAGACGATCTAAGGAACCATTTGTTAAGAGTAGAAATGTGCCCGTAAGTGTTAGTGTAATAGCTAATACATCAAAAAACTTAAAAGTTGCTTTGCGACGCGCGACATACCAGAAAATAATATAAACAGGCGCAATATATTGTAATAAAGTAGCTATTGCTGCGTTGCCTTCATCGATTGACGCCATATAAGAGTATTGCACAAGTAACATGCCAAAAATCGAAAATATCAATAGCTGTAGCGTACTTGTAAATTTAGTGAAGATAATAAAAATAGAGCGATGGGGGTTTAAAATTTTAAAAATAATCATAAGTATTATACCACTAAGTATTAGTCTAGCAGTAACATACCAGTTAATATCAATATGCCTATATCTAAATAGATAATCGGATACCGTTCCTCCCAGTCCCCAAAAAGAAGCTCCTACAATTGCTAAAATAATGCCTATCATACGTTTTTGTATTTTCATTTTATCACCTAATAATTATTAATATATTAAACTATAAACGAAATCAATTTGCTATAATACATTAAAATGAATTAAAAGTATTAATATATTGAGGTGATGTTATATGGATAATGAAATAATTATAGGAAATAATAGAGAAGAATATATACAATACCCAGATTATCAATGGAAGCATGTCATTCTCCACACAACTCTAAGTCAAACATTATTAGGTCATATACCTTTACATTGGCATCATGCTCTACAATTTGTCTATGTTATTAATGGAAAAATAAAAGTGAACATTGGGGATAATATTATAGTATTGAAGGAGAGAGATGGTATATTTATAAACGCTGATACTGTCCATGATATACACGATATGGCTCAAAGTAGTAACTTTTATTGTTGGAATATTGAGCAACCTGATGTTACTAATTTTATTGAATATAAGTATGTAAATTATATTATTGAGTTAACCAAGCAAGTTCCGTATATTTATTTGTCATATAGTCATAAGCAACAACGAGAACTTTTAAAAATAATAGAATATACAGGTACAATTTATGAAAAGCATGAAAACTTATATCAACTTGAAGTTACGATACAATTTTATAACGCGATTAAATGGTTATTACACCACATGTCGGCATATATAGATGATTTAACGTACAATTTTGATAACCGTGTTAAACAAATCATTGAATATATACATGAGCATTACTCAAACAAAATAACGTTACAACAACTCAGCGATGTGGTCCATATGAGTGAAGCGGAAACGATAAAGTTATTTAAAAGGGCAACTAAACAAACGCCATTTGAATATATACAAAAAACGAGACTTGAGGCTAGCATCTATAAGTTAAACGATAAAGCAAAATACACTATCACTGACATTGCCATGCGCTGTGGTTTTTCTACCACGAGTTATTTTATAAAATTATTTAAGAATACTTATGGCATGACTCCAAAACAATATCAAAAGTTTCAATTACAATCATAGGACAAAGCAACATTAATAAGGGCGAGATAGAAATCAATAGTTGAATTCTATCTCACCCTTATTATCCGTATTAATGTTAATTTTCTAGTATATAAATAGTCATATCGTGACCAGTAGCACAAATAATTTTTATTTTAGATTTTTTAAGTAGGTAGGGAAAAATTCTGTGTATAAATCAATGAACGTGAGGTAGCTATTTTTCTCAACATATTCATCTACTTGATGTGCCTGACTTACTAAACCTGGACCATACATGATAAATGAAAAATCTTCATCTTTATCAACTAATAAGTCAGAAGCATCTGTAACTCCTGGTGATGCTTCAGAAGGTAAGTCTGTATTTAAATATTTCAAACCTAAATCGTGAGCTAGTGTTATCAAGCTATTTTTACCTGTTGTGTAAACAGGAGGTCTAGACATATACGTATCAATTTCTATGTCTGTATTATCGGTTTCAACTTGTTTTAAAATTTCATTAAAATAAGTTATGAATTGGTCATTGTCATGTTCTGGAATAGTGCGGATATTGAACTCAGATTCAGCATGTTCAGGTATAGAGTTTACTTGATTGCCGCCATGAAAAATTGTGGCGTTCATAATTGGGTTACCTAGTAAATTATTATTTTTATCAAATTTAGAAAATCCTTCGTCAGCTTTATATACAAATTTAACTAAAGGTGAGATTGCATTAAATCCTAGTTGTGGCATAGAGCTGTGAGCAGCTTTCCCTCTTGAAATGACACGGATGTCCATAGAACCCTTATGCGCATAGATAATCCTATCTTGTGAGGGCTCTGCAATAACAAGTGCCTCTACATCTTTCATATATCCTTCTTGTTGGAATGTTTTAGCTCCTTCACCGACAATTTCTTCTCCTGCAGTTGCTAATAGTCTAATCCGTCCATATTCTAATAAGTTTTGATCATGGATATCAATCATGCTTAATACTAAAGCAGCTAATCCAGATTTCATATCGGCCGATCCGCGTCCATATAGTTTGCCATCTACTTCAGTCAATTTAAATGGATCATATGTCCATTTATTAATATCTCCCTCAGATACTACATCCATATGACCTGAAATACCTAAAACGGGACCCTCTGTTCCAATTTCAGCAACTAAATTGGCTCTTGTATCACTGATTTTAATTATTTTTGAGTCAATACCATGTTGTGATAGTAAATCATTTAAATATTCGCAAACTTGGATTTCATGATCATTTACGGATTTAATTGTTACTAAATCCTCCAATATTTGAATCTTTTCACTTTCTGTAAATTTACTCATAAATAAAAACCCCTTTTCAATAAATATAAAATTCAGACAATTTAAGTATAGCTAATAAAATTGAAGAATTGTAATTAAAAGGGCTAGATAAAATGTAAAGAAAATTTGAAGGATAAGCATTTGTTGCATAATTAATAGGGAAATAGAGCCATTAATTATAAAAAATCATACATGGCTCTTTATAAACTTTGTTCTAAAGACCATGTATGATGCTGATTATCTTTCAATGAAGATACATTATTTAATTTATAATTATTACTAGATTGTGAACCTTGAGGTATGTCACTAGATTCAGTAGTTTTTAATTCAGAAGATTGGGAACTGTTGTTGATATAGTCTACATTTTCAATGTTCTTAGTATTATCAGAATCTAATACGGCGCCTCTCATATCATTACCTTGAAAACTCCCTACTAAAAGCATAACCAGATAAGCACAGCAAATAATTGCTACAACAGCAAGATATATTGAAACCACCAATTTAACTGACTTACTCATAAACTACCTCCTAAAATTTGTATCCGTTGTCCCTTACACATATAAGATAACATTTAAATTTTAATGCCATGTAAAATTGAGGTAAATAATATATTTATTTATTTTAGGAAAAAGTTCTTAGGTAATTAAAAAATATTAAAATTCTTCTTATAAAAATAAAACATATATAAAGTCTAACCAATTACTTTCACATAAGGGTTTTTGAATATATTTAATTTTTTTACAGATGAATTGTAAACATAGATTTACAAATTATTAATAGATAATTCAAACTGTTTAAACTAAATCAATAACTACATGATAGCATGTCATTATCAAAAGATAGAGGTAGATAAGACATGTCATCTAAATAATATTGATATTCTACGCTATTTTGAATACATAAAATTAAATAGGTTGTTGAAAAGAGGGATAAAATTTGCTACTAATCATAATTTGTATCGGGGTTATTCTTTGGTTAGGTATTGTTGAAAAGAAAAGGCATTCTAACAGATTAGAGAAGATTCCTGTACGTATCAATATAAATGGTATTAGAGGTAAATCTACTATAACTAGATTGATTTACAGTACTTTACGTGAGGACAACTATCGGGTTATTGGCAAAACCACAGGTACTGACGCGCGTATGATGTATTGGTTTACACCTAGAGAGTATCCAGTTTATAGAAAACCACAAGGAGCAAATATAGGAGAGCAACGCGATATTATTAGGAAAGTTGTGAAACAAAAAGCCAACGCTTTAGTTAATGAATGTATGGCTGTGAATCCCGATTATCAAATTACTTTCCAAAAAGAACTAGTTAAAGCCAATATAGGTGTTATCGTGAACGTAATGGAAGATCATATGGATGTTCTTGGGCCAACGTTAGACGAAGTGGCGGAAGCTTTTACAGCAACTATTCCTTATAGAGGGCACCTCGTTGTTATGAAAGATGACTATACAGATTTTTTTGCTAAAGTTGCAAAAAAGCGTAAGACGAAACTTATCGTTGTAGATAAAGAAGAAGTGCCAGAATCGTACTTAAGAAAATTTGGTTATATTGTGTTCCCTGATAATGTAGCCATTGCAATGGGTGTTGCAGAAGCACTTGGTATCGATAGAGAAATCGCATTAAAAGGTATGTTAAATGCCCCACCAGATGTTGGTGCGGTTGAAGTTAAATACTTTGATGCTAATCATTCAACTAATGTTTATGTCAATGCATTCGCTGCTAACGAACCAAAATCAACTAAGGCAATATTAAATAAAGTCGAAAGCTATAACTATCCATATAAGAAAATTGTCATTATCTTGAATTGCCGTTCTGATAGGGTCGATAGGACAAGACAGTTTGCAGAGGATTTCATTACTGAAGTTGATTTTGATACGTTGATTTGTACTGGTAAGAGTACTCAAATGGTTACTGAAGTAATGAAAGGTCAACCCGATAAAAAGTACTTAAATTTTGAAGGTAGAGATATTAAAGAAATAGAGCAAGCGTTATACCAAGAGTCTCAAAACGCATTGATATTTTGTGTTGGTAATATCCATGGACCAGGTAAACAAATAGCGCAGTATATAGAAGGGATCAAATAATATGATAGGTTCAGAGTTATATTTTTCATTATTTGTGGGCATTGTATTAAGCTTAATTTTCGCTGAAAAGTTTGGTATTAGTCCAGCTGGATTAGTAGTACCTGGGTATTTAGCTTTAATTTTTGATCAACCGATTATGCTATTATCCGTACTCATTATTAGCTGTATTACATACTTTATCGTGAACCATGGTGTAAGTCGGATTGTTATCTTATATGGCCGAAGAAAGTTTGCAGCCATGATCTTGACTGGAATGGTTTTAAAATTTATTTTTGATTTAATATATCCGTTGACGCCTTTTGAGATGGTCGAAATGTCAGGCATAGGAGTGGTTATACCAGGCATTATAGCAAACACGATCCAAAAGCAAGGTGTCATTATTACTTTATCAACTTGTATGCTTTTAACATGTATCACTTATGTCATTTTATTCTTTTATAGCTTTATCAATTAGTAAGGAGCATATATATGAAGAATTCTAAAAGATTTTCAATAGAAGAACGCATACTCAAGTGGACTAAACGGCATAAGAAAAGAAATACAATTTACACTAGCATTATTTTAATCATCGCTATTGTACTTTTAGTATTTGTCATGACATCACAAAAAATTGAACCTGTTAAAGCTATGGATAAAGGTCAAGGTGATATAAGAATGACATATTTAGGAAATGTCGAATTAAACAACCACATTAGAAAAAATAATATTAACGAAGCTTTTGGTGCGATTAAACCAATCTTAAAGGGGAGTGATTATTCTACTGCAAGTTTACAAGTATCGAAATTCTCAGATGATAGAAAAACAAATATTAATAAAAATTTAGAAAATATAATGTTTTTAAGAGATTTGAATATAAAAAGTTTAAATCTTATCAACCAAGTTACAGATAATGTGACTGCAAGAGATTTAATGAAATCGGTAGAAGCTCAGTCAGGCTATAATTATTTAACTGGAAATGGCTCCAACGCTATCAATAGTAAAACAGTTCAACAAACGGTAAAAGATAAAAAAATAGCTAATGTATCATTCACTGATGTTGAGTCAGACTATACAGATACATTAAAAAATACGACTTCAGTAAGTTTAGAACCAAATATTTACATCCCCTTAATCAAAAAGCTTAAAGAAAACAATGATTATGTAGTTGTTAACGTTGATTGGGGTATCACAGATGAACGATCGGTGACAACTCGGCAAAGAGAATACGCACATTCATTAGTTGATGCCGGTGCTGATGTGATAATTGGTCATAACTCGGTAGTACAAGAAATAGAAAAATATAAAGATACTAGTATTTTTTACAGTCTAGGTAATGTAACATCAGAAGATTTTTTATCAAAAAACAAACAAGGCTTAGCGGTACAACAGAATTGGAATGGTGGCCAGTCTCAGTTCACAGTGACACCAATTAAATCACAAGGTGGACAAATCACCAAATCCAATCCAAACAAAGTAGAAGAAATTAAATTACTTAATAATATTGAAGGTAAAGACATAAATTTCAAAAAAGAGAATGGAGGGTATGTTTATGAACATTAAAGAACATTGGGTAAGTATAACAGTTATTTCTGTGGTATTGATTGTTTTACTATTAATAGTTTTCGCGAGAGCGAACGAAGGATTAGATCAATATGAACAAAATGAACTGAAAACTTCTCATCACCAATATCTTTCTAAAGGAGCTTAAGTATGAGTATTTATAATAAAAAAACGCTCATCGTAATATTACTCCTTACGATCCTCATATCTTTTGGCTTTTTTATGATAACTAAAAAGGATAACTATAATAAAGATGAATTATATGAGAATAAAATAGCAGATCATGCCCAAGATCTTTCCGACAAAAATTACGGTGTTGCTTCAAACAATCCAATCGCAACGAAGGTTGGAGAAAAAATATTGAAAGACGGAGGTAACGCGATAGACGCATCTGTAGGTGTTTCTTACGCACTTGCAATAACAGAGCCTCATTCATCAGGATTAGGCGGCGGTGGTGCAATGTTAGCTTATGATGGACAAGAAAACGTTGCGCCCAAGCAATGGCAATACAAAGACATTTCATCTTTTGACTTTGAACAAAAAGACGAGATAGGTACACCTGGTTTTGTACGTGGCTTACACGATGCACATAATGAAGGGGGCAAAATGGAAGAGGAAAAAATATTAGACTACGTTATACCATTAGCTGAAGATGGTTTTGAAGTAGATTCAGAGCTAGAACGCAGTCTGAAACTTTATGGTTCAGATATTGAAAGAGATTCTCCTTTCTTTGATAGCGGTCAGACAAAAAGGGAAGGTGACGTCGTAAAACAACCAGCTTTAGCTAAAACAATTAAAGGTATTAGAGACCATGGCCCGGAATACTTTTATGAGAAAGTTGGTAAAAGTGTTTCTAAACAAGTAGATGAAGAAATTAGTGAAAAAGATTTCACTAGTTATAAAACAGAGAAAAAGGAACCAGTAAGCACGGATTACTTAAATAATAAAGTTTATTCTGCATCTAATCCATTAGGTGGCACGCTGATGCTTCAAGGTTTAGAAATTGATGAAGCAACTGGTAATGATACAACACCTGATAATCGATTAGATTATATTACAGGCATGTTAAAGTCTAGGGCGTTAATGTATAGAAATAGGGATATTATTAACGGTCAAGATGAAGACTACGATGAATACTTATCCCAAGAATATATATTAGGAAAATTGAATGAAGTTAATTTCAATAGTAATTTCAATACAAATAATGTGGACAATACGAGTACTACGCATTTTGTAGTCATAGATAAAGACGGTAAGTTAACAAGCACTACCAATACTTTAGCCAGTTTCTTTGGTTCCGGTAAATTTATGAAAGAGGGATTCTATATGAATAACTCATTAGACAACTTTTCATCAGATCCGGCAAGTCCAAACTATGGCGATAAACATAAAGAGCCAAGATCATTTACTGCACCAAGTATTGTTGTAGGCCCAGATTATTATATGGGGATAGGAACACCAGGTGGTAACAAGATACCAACTACACTAAACGAAGTGTTAGTAGATTATTTAAGAGGCGATGGTACCCTACAAGAATCGATAGATAAACCACGTTTTTATAATGATGGGGGAGAAATTTTTTATGAAAATGCTACAAGCCAACAAGATATAGATATATTCAAAAGTTTAGGTTTTGAGATTGAAGAAAAACGTAATGATCCGAACTTTGGTAGTGTTCAAGCCGCACTTTATAATAAGAATGATAAAACTGTTGAAATTGGTCACGATGTCGGTAATAGGTAGTAATAAAGGGGTATGTAGAAATTCTATATAGAATCAATAACAAAAGAAAACGGATAGATATCAGTTAGAGATATCTACCCGTTTTTTTACTAAATATTTAAGCAATTTGTATTACCAACCTTGCCCCGCTATATCATAGTTATCTAATTTTCCTGTTTCAAAGTCTTGGATTGCAGCTTCTAACACATTTAATGCTGTATCTAACTGATCATAAGTTATGACTAAAGGCGGCTGGAAACGAAGTACATTACCAGCAACAGCGATGATAACGACTCCATTGTCATAACAGCAATTACAAATCTTTAAAGCTGCTTCAGGGTCGCGTACTTTTTTTATTTTATCTGACACAATATCGATGCCTATAGACAGACCTTTTCCTCTGACATTACCGACGGATTTATATTTTTCAGGCCATTGGTTTAGGCGTTTGCGAACGTAATGACCTTTATCAGTACTAGCTTGTAATAAGTTTTGATCTTCAATCATAGAAATTGTAGCTAACGCGGCTTCACAACTCACTGGATTGGCACCAGTAGTAAATAAATGAGCAGGAGCATCTAGATAGTCCATGATTTCTGAACGCCCAACGATAGCGGACATTGGTAGACCACCTGCTAGTGACTTACCAAATGTAATAAGGTCAGGTTCAATATTATAATGCGATACGGAACTCCAATATCCAGTTCTACCTAAACCTTGTTGTATATCGTCTACAGCTAATAATATACCGTGCGTCTGGCATAAATCTTGTAAAGCCTCAAAGTATCCATCTACGGGTTCAAGAAGACCGCCGTCTCCTTGGATAGTTTCAATCATAATACAGGCTACTTCGTCGGCCGGCACGTACTTTTCAAACATTTCTTTTAGAGGCGCAAGGTATTCTTCAATTGTATTTGGGTTTTGATGCTCAAACATACCTCGATAATTATCTGGAAAAGGAATGTGATAGAAACCCGGTAGCATTGGACCATAATGTTTACGCATATTTAAACTGATAGCGGACATAGAAAGTGATCCATATGTAGAACCATGATAAGCATTGATAAAACTAATAATATATGGTCTTCCTGTATAAGCACGAGCTAATTTGACGATACCATCATTTGCATCTGACCCTGAAAGTCCGAAAAGTACACGTTTTTCATATGAACCTGGCGCAATTTCACATATTTTTTTAGCTAATTTAACTAAAGGTTCATGATACATGTATGCAGGCGTGTAATGTATGAATTGATCAACTTGTGCTTTGATAGCATCAGTGACCTGTTTAGGCGCATGACCGACATTTTGAGAACTTGCACTAGATAGCAGGTCAATATAGGTTTTACCTTCAACGTCTACTAGCGTTGCGCCATAGCCGTGTGAAATAGCTAATGGATAATACTTAATTCTTCCTGGCTTGGCAAAGTATTTACTATCTTCATTAATAAGTTGTTCTGATTTGTTCATAATTAATCCGCCTCCCATAATATAACGTAATATGTATCGATATGTATAAAGTCATGATGAACTGTTACGTTAATAATAGCTAATATGTCGAATATACTAAGAAAATTTAGAATTGTAAATATATTCTGAAAGATTAAAGTTGAATAACGCCTTTTAAGTGTAAAATAACGCTTATATTAAACATATAACCCAATTTTAATTTGTTTTAACTAGAATTGGAAAACAATATATATTAAACGAGTTAATCTTATACAAATTAAAATTAAAAAACAGTTATAAGTAGAAATGAATGATGAAAATTGGTATATTGTGCTTAAGAAATAATATCTATATCTATATCATAAAAAGGTAAATCTTTAAACTATTTATCAAATTGGGAAAATTTAAATCTATTTAAAGTTAAAATTAAAAAGTAAATTATAAGATTTAAGATATATAGGAGGGAAATATATGATATATGCTGGTATATTAGCAGGCGGTATTGGTTCTAGAATGGGTAACGTACCACTGCCAAAACAATTTTTAGATCTAGATGGTAAACCTATATTAATTCATACAGTTGAAAAATTCTTGCTTACGAATGAATTTGATAAAATATTTATCGCGACGCCACAAAAGTGGATTTCGCATACAAAGGATACATTGCGTAAACATCAAATTAATGATGATAGAATTGAAGTGGTACAAGGTGGTTCAGATCGTAACGAAACAATTATGAATATTATAAATGAAGCTGAACAAACACATCCTATCACTGATAAAGATGTAATCGTTACACATGATGCGGTTAGACCGTTTTTAACGCATCGAATCATTAAAGAAAATATAGAAAGTGTATTAGCACATGGCGCTGTCGATACTGTAATACCTGCAACTGATACAATTATCACGTCGAATGATGGAGAACAAATACAGTCTATCCCAGTCAGAAGTGAAATGTACCAAGGACAAACACCGCAATCATTTAATGTGAATTTATTGAGAAATAGCTATAACGCATTATCTTTTGAAGATAAAGAAATAATGACAGATGCATGTAAAATTCTTGTGGTAGCTAATAAAAAAGTGAAATTAGTGATGGGAGAACTATACAACATTAAAATTACGACACCTTATGATCTTAAAGTAGCGAACTCTATCATCAAAGGTGGGATGTTGAGTGATTAACCAAGTTTATCAATTGGTAGCGCCTAGACAATTTGAAGTAACATACAATAATGAAAATATTAAAAGTGATAAAGTTGTTGTAAGACCATTATATTTATCAATTTGTGCGGCAGACCAAAGATATTATACGGGTAGTAGAAATGAACAGGTACTTAAGAAAAAATTACCGATGTCTCTAGTTCATGAAGGTGTTGGTGAAGTTGTTTATGATAACAAAGGTATATTTAAGACTGGTACAAGAGTTATTATGGTACCGAATACACCCGTAGAAACAGATGCGGTCATAGCAGAAAACTATTTACCTAGTAGTAAATTTAGATCTAGTGGATATGATGGTTTTATGCAAGATTATGTTTTTATGGATCATGATCGTGTCGTAGAAATCGACGAAAGTATAGAAGATTTAAGTACAATTGCATACTCTGAATTGGTAAGCGTGAGTTGGCATGCAATTCAAAGGTTTGAGCGTAAGTCAAATGCAAATAAAAATAGCTTTGGTATTTGGGGCGATGGCAATTTAGGGTATATTACTGCAATTTTATTAAATAAACTCTACCCTAATGCGGCAATTTATATCTTTGGAAAAACAGATTACAAATTAAGTCACTTTTCTTTCGCAGATGAAATATACCATATACATGAAGTGCCTGAAGGTGTTGCTTTTGATCATGCTTTTGAATGTGTAGGTGGGAAAGGCAGCCAATCAGCAGTAAACCAAATCATCGATTTGATTTCACCTGAAGGTACAGTTAGCTTACTGGGTGTAAGTGAATATCCTGTTGAAGTTAACACAAGATTAGTATTAGAAAAAGGTTTAACAATGTTTGGAAGTAGTAGAAGTGGCGCGCAAGATTTTAAGGATATTGCGAAATTCTATAAAGATCATCCAGATGTTGTGGAAAAACTAGCACTATTAAAAGGTAATGAATTTGATGTTAAGACTATTAATGACGCAGTCAATGCATTTGAAAAAGATTTATCTACTTCGTGGGGTAAGACTGTTATTAAATGGACGATGTAAACTTTTAAAAATAAGCAATCAGTAATAATATTTTAAAATGATATTATGAACAGGATAAAGAGAGGGTTTTTAAATTGAGTAAATCTAAAATAATAATTGATAATATTTATTGGGAACGTATTCAATTATTTATTTCAGGTCATGTTGAGGATATCGAATTGAACAAGAAGCGTTTTGTTCTTCGTAATTTAACTGAGACCAAAGAATTGAAAGCAAACGATGTGAAAATTAATGGCAATCAATTCGTAGCACGCTTTAATGTGGCTATATTGGATGATGGAAATTATCTACCTTCAGGTGAATATTTAATTGTTTATAAAGACGACTTTGATTATATAGCAAATATCAACCCATCGTTGCTAAATCCAAGTCAGTATACGTTAGAGGAAGAAGAGCTAGAACAATACCATGAGGAAGCTACTCAAAATGGTAAAAATAATTTGCTATTAGAACATTTTATGTACACATTTAAAAAAGGTGGAAGCTCTAATAAAACAGAGTATATTGTAAGGCCGATGATATCCAGTGAAGTTAATGAGTTCGTACTAGATATCTTGTTTAAAGCTCCAACACCTAAGTTAAATCCTCTTAAACAAAAGATTGCAGATTTGAAATTAAAGTATAATCGTTATTCGTATAATGTGCGTAATTTTGTCTTTCAATTGATATTTAACACGACAAAATTTTTCCATTTGAAAAAGGGGAATACCGTCCTGTTCACATCAGATTCAAGAGCTGAAATGTCAGGGAACTTTGAATATGTTTACAACGAGATGTTACGCCAAAATTTAGACGAAAAATATAAAATTCATGCATTGTTTAAATCTAATATTTCGGCACGTCGTAATTTTATCGATAAATTTAAATTTCCATATTTATTAGGCAAAGCAGATTATATATTTGTTGATGATTTTCATCCATTGCTCTATACAGTGAAGTTCAGAAAAAGTCAGGAAATTATTCAAGTATGGCATGCGGTTGGCGCTTTTAAAACAGTTGGTTATAGCCGAGCTGGAAAAAAAGGTGGTCCATTCTTTAATTCTGTAAACCATAGAAATTATACTAAGGCCTTTGTTTCTTCAGAAACAGATATTCCATTTTATGGTGAAGCCTTTGGTATTAAAGAACAAAATATAATTCCGACTGGTGTCCCTAGAACAGATATCTTATTTGACGAGGGATATGAACAACAAGTTACAGCCGAAATGGAGGCGGCACTACAAATCATTAAAGATAAGAAAGTGATATTATTTGCACCTACATTTAGAGGTAATGGACATCATACGGCACATTATCCATTCTTTAAAATTGATTTTGCTAGATTCGCACGATATTGTCGTGAAAATAATGCAGTAGTTTTATTTAAAATGCATCCATTTGTGAAGAATAGACTAAATATTCCTAGAGAATATGAGCAATACTTTGTGGATGTTTCTGATTTTAGAGAAGTTAATGATATTTTATTTGTTACAGATATTTTAATTAGTGATTATTCATCACTTGTTTATGAATTTGCGGTGTTTAAACGCCCGATGATTTTTTACGCATTTGACCTTGAGGATTATATTACATCACGTGATTTTTATGAGCCATATGAAACGTTTGTGCCAGGGAAAATTGTAGAGTCATTTAATGATTTAATCACAGCATTAGATAACGAAGATTTTGAAGTAGACAAAGTGGAACCATTCTTAAATAAACATTTTAAATATCAAGATGGTCGTTCGGCTGAACGTTTAGTAAGAAACGTATTTGGAAGCTAAGAAAAACTGAAAACAAAAATTATGATGAGCTGAAACAATAACTAACAAACTAAAGGTAAGATAACGAATCTATTCATAGATTAGGTATCATTGAGCTAACTATGTTATTAGTATTTCAGCTCATTTTTATAAGGTGGATATATTAATGAAATTTTCAATCATAGTACCAAGTTACAATTCTGAAAAGTATATAGGAGAACTATTGAACAGTTTACAGGAGCAAAAATATGATCAGAAAGATTTTGAAGTTCTATTGATCGATGATTGTTCTACAGATAATACTTTGGATGTAGTAGCGTCTTATAAAAATAAATTAAATTTAACTATAAAGCAACTTGAAGCTAATTCGGGTGGTCCTGGAAAACCGAGAAATACAGCTCTAAATATGGCTCAAGGAGAGTATGTATTCTTTGTAGATTCAGACGATTATATTCATCCAGATACATTGAAAGATGTATCAGAATTTGTTGAAGAGAATCAAGCTGATGTGGTTCTAGTTAAAATGGAAGGTGTAAATGGTCGTGGTGTTCCTAAATCTATGTTTAAAGAAACCAACGATGATGTTACCTTAGCTAATTCACGCATTATTTATACATTAAGTCCCACTAAATTTTATCGTACATCATTACTACTTGATAATCACATTGAGTTCCCAGAAGATTTACGTAGTGCAGAGGATCAACTGTTTACAATGAAAGCATACGTTAACGCAAAGAAAATCGCCATATTGGCAGATAAACCATACTACTATGCGACTAAGCGAGAAGGGGAACATATGAGCTCGGCATATGTGTCGCCTAAAGATTTTTATAAAGTTATGGGATTAATTACAGAAGAAATTCTGAATAGCCCTTTAGACAACAGACATGAAATATTAGGTTATTTTTTAGATCGCCATTTTTCATTTTCAAGAACAAATAATTTTTCACTTAAAATAGCAGATGATAAAAAGGAAGCTTGGATGGATGCGCTAGGCGACTTTATACAAAAAGTACCTACCGAAGTAGATAATATCGTGAGAGATTCATTGAAACCATTGTTATATTACGCACGCAAAAAAGATATGAAACATTATCAAATTGTTGAAGAAAGCTTTAATAATGGCCAATTTTATAATTTTAGTGCGCAACAAGGTGTATTGCAAATTCAATTTGACTATGAAGAACCATACTTTATATTCAATAAATTGATGAAACCAGATATCAGAATGACGCAGTTTAACTTTAATGAACAAGGCTTTGAATTGGAATTAGAATTTTTAAGTTCAATCATCAATCCTAACCATGTAGCTTCTATGATACAACTAAAGTTAGTATCACGTAATAAAAAAGAATTGATTTATATACCTTTAGCTATTAATGATCAAACACGTTTTAAATTTAATGCTTCTATGAAGGATATTATGCCATACTTAACTAAAGAAAAAGTTTGGGATACGTTTTTAGAAATGCGCGTAGATAATATGAGTGTTGAAAAACGTATTGGTAGTAAACGCTTAACGTATCCGTATGGAAAAGAGACGAGCACGATCGCTTCACTAAATGATAAGTATTATCGTTTTACACCGTACTTCACAAAAGATTTTGATAACTTATCATTTTATGTAACACAAAATAAATTAAGCGATATGATTGAAGTTACGATAAAAGATAGTAAAACGATCCAACTGCGTTGTTTAGAATTTAACTATATCTTGTCGGAAGGGCTAACAACTTTATTATTATCAGATACATTTACGTATGGCTATCTGACCTCTCTTCAGTCTAAAGAGAGAATGACTTATAATATAATATTTAATGATAAGATTAAAGTTAAAAATCTTAAAAAGAATTTCAGTTTGGAATCGCCATATTTTAATTTGAGATATTAAGCAGTATATAATAAGTAAGATATGATACAAAAATGAATGCTTAGATACTAAGTGTTTAGATTATAGTAAATCACCTTTGGGGTGGGAATACAAAATCAATTTTCAAGTTTGATTTGTGTCCTGCCCCTTAATGTTAACAAGTTCTTTGTCAAAGAGCCTTTTAATATAGATAAGTGATGACTTGGAAACGAAAGTTATATTAACTCCTACCTACATGTATGATGTGGCATAGATAATTCAATACCATACTATTTACTTTATAAGCTATTAGAGTGTTATAAACCGATGTCATTGATAATAGTTTTCAATTATAGTATCTTTGAAATAAATGTATTTTTAATTGGAATATAAAACATAGGGTGAGTTGCATAATTAACATCTTATACTCATATTTGGGCATGAGAAATGAGCTAGCTCTTGTATTCTTTTTCTAGTTACGGTATGGAATTGTGAGAAGCGTTATTTAAAAACAAGTTTTTGTGTCATTCCAATTTAGTTTTATGTGAAGAGGGAGTTACTGATGAAAAAAAGCAAAATAGATGTGAAAGATTTAATAAATATAGGTCTCTTCACGGCAATATACTTTATATTTATAGCACCACCAGGTATTTTAGGCATTATACCAATATTTATGTTATTACTTCCTGCTATGATTGGCTTGGTTGGCGGCATACCGATTATGTTGCTTATTACGAAAACACAAAAATTTGGTCCACTATCCCTTTGTGGTATTATAGTAAGCTTAATATTAGCAATTATGGGTCATCCATGGATGGCGTTGATTTTAAGTGTACCAATTATTATATTAGCAGATGTTATTATGGCGTTGGGCCATTATAAAGATTGGAAATTAAATAGCATAGGTTATATTATTTTCTCGTTTTGGCCAATAGGCAATCTATTACCATTTTATTTTATGAGACAATCGTATCTAACCTTTATACAGGAGAAATATGGTTCAGGTTATGAATCTACAGTAGCTGCATTATTTTCAATAGAGATGATTCCAATCATAATCGTTACAACAATTATTGGAGCGTTGATAGGGGCTTACATCGCTAAAGCCATATTGAAGAAACATTTTAAACGTGCAGGTATGATTTAATATGAAGAGCGGCATAATAAATCAAAATTATATATTTAATTTAGACCCTAGAGTAAAGCTTGGTCTCATGATAATTATTTCACTTATTTCATTAACTGGTGGTGTAACGGGAAATGAAATTTTCTTGCGGTTACTTGTAATGTTAATACCTTCTGTTCTACTTCTACTTATTGATAAACATCTAATTGGATGGATAAGCATCATTGTTACAATTAGTGCGTGGTATGGCGAAGCATTCGTTACATTAGATCATAATCAGCTAACTACTTTACTCATTTTTGTACCTGCAGGTATCATTACACGTTTCTTGCCATCACTCGTAATGGGGTATTATCTTTTTAAGACCACTCAAGTTGAAGTGCTTATTGCAGGTTTAGAACGTCTGAAAATACCAAGGAAGATTACGATTCCCATAGCTGTAATGTTCAGATTTGTTCCCACTATCAAGACAGAGTCAGCATCCATTAAAGATGCGATGAAGATGAGGGGAATTTCATTACGCTTGGCATTTAAAAAGCCATTACAATACTTCGAATATCGTGTTGTCCCATTATTAAATAGTGTCGTTAAAATTGGGAACGAATTGACCGTTGCGTCAATTACACGTGGTTTGAATTTAACATATAAACGAACATCTATAGTATCGCTAAAAATGCGTTGGCTAGATTGGTTTTTTATTAGTATGGCGCTGATTTTATGTGTAACCTATTATATAGTGTGAGGTTGAAAAATGATTCGAATTGAAGATATGTCGTTTAATTATGAAAATGGAAAAAAAGTGTTAAATAATATTAATCTTACTATTGATAGTGGTGAGGTTATTTGTTTAACGGGTGCTTCAGGCAGTGGCAAAACTACAGTGACACGAATTTTAAATGGCACTATACCACATTTATATCAAGGTAATATTGAAGGGAATGTGCATATCAATGGAGAGGATATACGTCAGCAATCCATTTATGAGATTTCCAAGATAAGTGGCTCGGTTTTTCAAAATCCTCGTTCACAATTCTTTTGTTTGAATACAACGAGTGAATTAGCATTTGAACCGGAAAACTATGGTGTTGACCCGCAACATATAGAAGTTAATATTAACCGTAGCGTTGAAGTATTGAAAATGAACCATTTATTAGATAGAAATATATTTGACTTGTCAGGTGGAGAGAAGCAACTTATCGCTTGTACAGCAATACAAGTAAGCGGACACGATATTATCATTTTAGATGAGCCTTCATCTAATTTAGACTTTGCTACAATTACTAAATTACGTCAGTTGTTGAAAAGGTGGAAGAATGAAGGTAAAACAATTATAATTGCTGAACATCGTTTGCATTATTTGGTAGATGTTGTCGATCGCTTTGTAGTTATGAAACAAGGAGAGATTAGTACGGTATACGACAATATCACTTTCAATGCATTATCAAGTGATACTTTAAGATATTTAGGATTAAGAGCGATACATTTAAATCATATGAAGCCTAAAACTTCAAATTATACCAATATAGAAGAAAAGATAGCGTTGCAAAATTTTATGTTTAACTATAAAGCCAAGCAACCATATGCACTTAACATTCCTAAAGTCGAACTCACCAAAGGCAAAGTAACAGCAATTATAGGTCGCAATGGTTCTGGAAAATCGACGTTTGCGCGCTGTCTAACTGGCGTAGAACGTAAATTTAAGGGACACGTTGAATTAGATGGGAGAACATTAAAACGCAATCAAAGGTTAAATCATATATATATGGTTTTTCAAGATGTGAATAATCAATTATTTGCTGAAAGTGTTGCTGATGAACTACGTTTAAATCATAACCAACTAGATGATGCATCGATACAATCGCGTTTACAACAGTATGGGATATCAGAGCATATTGATAGGCACCCATTGTCACTTTCGGGAGGAGAAAAGCAACGCTTAGGTATTGCTAGTGCTATAGAGACTAAACGGGAGGTGCTTATTTTTGATGAGCCCTCTAGCGGATTAGATGGTCAACGTATGCGTGACATGAGTCATATTCTTAATCGTTTAGCTAGCCAAGGGTATACGATATTACTTATTACACATGATTATGAGTTATTGATGTCATGTGCAGATGAAGTATTACACCTTGAAAATGGTTGTGTTAAAGACCAATATCAAATGGATAATGAACATTTAGACGATTTACAAAACTTTTTTGAAATTTAAACGATTATAACCAAACAATAAATTAATGGTAAAGTAGCATCGTTGTTTCAGATGTTTTAATAAACAAAATTAAATATTGCAATTGAAAATCGGGGTAAAAACAAACTTAACCATTTGTTTTTACCCCGATTTTGTTGTTAGTTTATAGCGATCATAATATATTGAATCGATGATTGAGAAAGTTTATAAATCAAAGGTTCTTTATAGTAATGTAAACTTAATTTCGATAAAGGGTAATTAGCGTTATTGATTTGCTCGATATAGCTCAATCCGAAAAATTTTTGATCTATATTTGAAGGTATCAAATTTGTGATTATTCCATGATCTTTATTTAAAAGCCTCGAAAACACTGGAAATGATTTGATGAAATGATGATTTATTTTAACGACAAATGATGTTTTTTGCATGTTACTAAATAATAAAATATGATAACGCCTATTTGTTTTACATATAATTGCGTGAGGTAGTAAGGCAACTTGTTGTTTGAAAAAAACTTTTAAAAAGCTATATATATGGACAATGGGCATTGGACAATGAAATTTATTAAACAGCATAATTCTATCATTATCGTCGGTATAGTATGGAAAACCAAAACCACAGATTTTCTGATTTAACTCAACCAAAAATCGCGTTAATAATATATGTGTGTGTTGGCTAGGTGTATTGTAGTAATCTTGTAAAGATTTATGAGTTAAATTGGTTAAAATTAATTTTTTTGCGTGCTCATTACCTAATTGGCTAATAAATATTAAAAATACTTGTTTTAAGTTATGTTTTTTTGACGACTGAGCTACTTTATCAGCAATTAGTCTACAAAAGAGATTTAAATCTAAATTAATATAGTGAAAATCTACTTTAATTGAAGTGATGTTATGTATCATTTGCGATAAAGTATTTTTACTTTTAATTATAGTGTCAATCGTCATTCCGATTTTAATAAGTGGATACTTGTGACGAATTTTTTCAATAAAATTCGAAAGATCATTAAAAGTATTATAAGAAAAATCAAACTGTAATGTAATCTGATTCCAATCATTTTCTAGTTCAGCTAGTAATTTGCCAACCGAAAAGTTTTGAGTTTGACATAAAGTTAAATTAGTTATTTTAATAGTCAAATGGTGTCCTTTAAGTAATAACTGTTTGATCGTATTTAAGAAGTGTTGTGCACTCAGTGCATTTAATTGCTTCATATGTGTATCTAATATACAAAAGTTTATTTTTGAAAATGTTGTCTTAGCTTCATTGCGTACCATATGATATTCATAAAAATGATGTAAGGCATATATGTCATCTAATTGAATGAGCACAGTCATGGATTTAAAACAATTATTAAACGACAGTTTTGAGAGATTTAACGAATAATCAGAGTTATTTGTATGTATAGTTGCTTCTTGGTATTTATCTAAATAATCTGCTGAAGTTACATTATTTACGGCCACTTTATATGGTGATTTATAATAACCTTTTTTAAACAAGTAAATATACTTTTTAGGTGGTATTTGGATGTAATATTTAAAATGTTTAGAATAAGTTGTTACATTTAAAAATTGGTATTTAATAGCTACTTCATAGATGCTTATATTGTCTTGAATTAGATCATAAAGGGATAAGGCAATTCTTAATGAAGTTGTGTAACGTTTAAAATTCATATTGATATTACTAGCAAATAGTATCGATATATACGATTGTGAAATATAAAATGTTTGAGATAAATGTTTTGTATTCAAAGTGTTACAAACGTTGTCATGAATATATTTAGTAATACGTGCTACTAAGGGGTGTTTAGTATTTAAACAAGGGATATAGATGCTCTTTAACACGACACGAGCTTCCCTTAATAAGAACTCGATAATGCCAGAAATATACATATTCATACTGAACTCATCTTGAATAGGCTGATGGATAGCTTCTAGAACTAGGTTTCTAAATTGCTCTACAAAATGAATACGATTAAAATCGAAATATGATTTTGAAATATTGATATCTTTTTCAATAAAAAGTGGTAAAGGAATTTTCAACTCTAACAGCTCTTGAACATCTAAAATTTGAAATAAATCTGCATTATTAACAATTATGCCGTCAGTGACTGTAATGGTTGTTCCATTTAAGTTAATTTTGCAAGGCTTGTTTAATGGGAGGAGTATTATAACTTCATTGATACACCTTGCTAATTCAGATGTATAGTGGTTCCTAATAGATAGCGTACTAATCAAAAAATATCACCTTTATCTAGATATGAGGCTTGCTCCTTATAGTAGTAAGCCTATTGTACAACTCTATACTTTAAAAAAGGCAATCAACTAACAAAATTAATAAAATGAATACTTGAATTAATAAAATGTCATTGTGAAAAGCGTTTAAGGATATATTTATTAATAAAATATCAGTGAGATAATAAAAAAATAAAAGATTTTAATGGGAAAATAATGAATAACACAGAACAAAGTTTATAAAAGTGATCAAATCAAATATTTTATAAAGAGCAAAGTGATAACAAAGAGGATGAAAAGGGTTGATTTGTTGAAAGAGGTTTGGATTTCGTAGTTATTCTAGATAATTAGTATTAAAAAAGAACAAAATGAAGTTACGAGATAAAGCAATAAATGATGTAGGGGATTTTATAAGAAGTCAAAACATGAATAAGACCTAAAGTTACTGCCTGAAAGTAACTTTAGATCTTATTTTTTCAAGTAGTCAATAAGCTACTTGAGTAGAATGTTGTGATATATCATATATTAAAATGGGTGCATGAAGTCTAATTCTGGGAATGGAATATAACTATGATGATAAACGGCACATTACTATTCTATGATATATAACATTCTATATTAATATTATATAACCAAAAACAAAACCTTACAATATAAAATTAAATAGTACGTGAATCGAAAATCTTTGAATATAATTGGATGCTGTCGTCACTTATTATTAGTGGACATATTAGTCAAGGTAATCTATCTGTTTTGTTTATAAAGATCTATTGCTTTATAGAGAAATATTAATACAGAGATAAAGAAAAATAGCGTGAATAAACCATTAAATATTTCGTTGTTAAACAGACTAACAACTGTGGCACTACTTAGTGTATTTAAAAATAGTGAACCGGTCGTTTCAATCTCAAATAAATCAAATGAAAATAAAACTAACGTGATTAACAGCATGTAACCTATGGCAATAAAAAATAGGTTTAACAAATCAACTAAAAATATTTTTCGCATCACAACCAGCCTCCTCCCTTACTTTTCTATATCCCATTTATAAGGAGTTAATCTCATTCAAGTGTAATTTTACAGATAATTTATAAATGGCAGTAAAAATTTATTACTTTACATTTTGGCTTTAGAATACACGAAAATTTATAAAATAAATGTAAAAAGTAAAATTAATTATTAAATATTAATTGAAATTAAGTTAAAACTGTTTCAATGTAGTCTAAACGTGCTAAAGAGTAAGTAAGTCTGATTTTTCTCAAGAAAGGGAGGTTGTATATGTATAAAGCTATTATTTTTGATGTGTACGGTACAATATTTGATATGGAATCACTAAAAAACGATATGGACCAATTCAATGAAGTAGAAGCAAAGTCCATTTCGCAACTTTGGCGTAAAACTCAGTTAGAGCATATGTTTTTAAGACAAGTAATGCAAAGGTATATTCCTTTTGATGAATTGACTAAAGAATCTCTACGCTATGTATTAGATGTTCATGAAATTCAATACAATAGAGAAGATGTAAATCAACTATTTGATGCATTTTTAGATTTGGATTATTTTAAAGAAATTCCAAAAGTACTTTCGGAGTTGAATGCGAAAAACTTAGAAATTGGTGTATTATCAAATGCTAATGATAATATGTTAATGCCTTTAGTCGATAATTCTGAAATTAATAAGTATATAGATACTGTTATTAGTGTAAATGAAATAAAGCAATACAAACCGAGTCCTGCTAGCTATGCCTTAATATTGAAATATTATCAAATGACGCGTGAGGATATTTTATTCGTTTCTTCAAATGCATGGGACGTTTCTGGAGCAGCTAACTTTGGGTTTGATACAGTATGGGTAAATCGCAGTAAATCATATTTTGACTATAATGGACAATCACCAACTATGACAGTGAATAATCTAAATGAAATGGTTAAGTGGTTAGAAATGAATAAAAGATAGGACATAAGTAGTTAAATAAATATTTTTAAATAGGGGGCGAGAAGACTCAATCAAAATTTTGATTCGTTTTCCCGCCCCCAACAAGGCTAAGTAATTTTCATACTAATACTGCCCTATATTTAATAAACATGGGTTCAAACTTATTTAGATTGATTTAGATACTGTGTTAATAGTTGAACGTAGAGGTCAATAAATGAAAGGTATACATCTTTATAAACATATTCATCCACTTGGTGTGCTTGTCCTGTTTCACCTGGCCCATACATTACAAATGAGAAGTCTTCCTCTTTGTCTTTCATTAAATAAGAAGCATCAGTTGTAGCAGTAGAAGAGGTTACTTCTAAATTTCTATTGAAGTATTCATCGCCTAGAGATTTAGCTAATTTTAAAAATGAGTTATCACCTGTAGTGTATACAGGGTCACGGTTAACGTATGGATTTACAGTAATATCCCCATTACTTTCTTTTTCAATTTTCTCTTTGATACGATTGAATAAATCTTCGAATTTTTTGTTATCGAATTGTGGAATTGTACGCATATTAAATAGCGATTCAGCATATTCAGGAATAGAGTTAACTTGGTCTCCACCGTTTATAATAGTTGAATTCATCGTAGGCGTACCTAATAGCTCACTACTTACATCTACTTTGTTATATTCTGCATTTAAGTCATGTATGAAATCAACTAAAGGATTAATCGCATTAAAGCCTAGTTCTGGCATAGAACTATGTGCGGATTTACCTTTAGAAGTAACTTGAATATCCATTGTACCTTTGTGTGTATAGACAATGCCATCTTGGGATGGTTCAGCAATTAATAATGCGTCTATATCATCCATATAGCCTTTTTCATGTAGTAGAGCAGCACCATTACTAGTAACTTCTTCGCCAGCTGTAGCCATAAAGCGAATCGAACCTTGTTTCAATAGCCCTGCTTCTTTAATTTCAATTAAACTGATTGCTAAAGCCACAAGTCCAGATTTCATATCTGCTGAACCACGCCCGTGTAATCTTCCTTGATTGTCTTCAGTTAATTTGAAAGGATCATAGTGCCATTTATCGCTATCACCAGTTGTGACGACATCCATATGTCCAGAAACGCCGATTACTGGTTTTCCGCTACCAATTTCTGCAACAAGGTTAGCGCGTGAAGATTCACCATCTAATTTTAAAATTTCTGTATGGATATCATACTTTTTAAAAAGTTGTTGTAAATAATGGGCAACATCGAGTTCTTTTTCATTCACAGATTGAATTTCAATAATGTCTGATAATATTTTTACACGTTCATCTTTTGAAAATACTGCCATGTAAACACTTCCTTCAAAATTAATCAATACATTATAGTTAATACCACTAAGTTTAAATTGCAAAACACATTTTCAATTTGATAATAGAACAAGTTAGTGTGGCTTATGTATAAGCTTCAACTCAGGTTAACCTTTTATCTTTATCAGCCCTTGTCATTTTTGCCAAGATGTATTGACGAAATCTTTTTAGATAGCTTAGATTTTTGTACCATTCCAAGTTATATGTGTTAAACAGAAGTATATTGATTTTTGAAAAACATGCTTTAAAATAAATATTACTTGTCAAAATTATTTAAATCTAACTGATAAAATGCAAGATCTAGCCACTTATCGAATTTATAACCTACTTGTTGAATCGTACCAGAATGCGTGAAGTTAAATTTTTTATGTAAATAAATACTATAATCATTTGTCGCATCTATACCAGCAACTAATGTTTTATAGCCGCTTTTTTGTGCATGATGGATGATTTCTAGTAATAATTTTGAAGCGATACCTTTTCCTCTGTGATGCTTACTTACATAAATTGAATGTTCTATAGAATATTGGTAAGCTGGCCAGTCTCTAAAAGAACCATAAGTTGCAAAGGCAACGGCTTCATCACGTTCCACATAAACAAAAATAGGCTCGTTATTCTTTAATTTATTTTCAAACCAAGCCTCTCGCGATTCAAGTGTTTGCGGGTTATAGGTGTACACGGCTGTAGTATTTAAAATAGCATCATTGTAGATGTCTAAAATATTTGGTAAATCTGATTTAACTGCTTGTCTTATCATGAAAATTCCCCACAATCGTTTATATAATGTCTTAGACTTATTTAACACTTATTTTTAAAAAGGTGCAATTTTTTGTCATGAAAATTAACAAAGAGATATAAATTAATGTCATTAATGAATATAATTAATGCATTGTGCTATACTTGATGTGAATTTTTAATTGTGAAATTGTTCAAAAGGAGAAACAAAAGGATGAAGAAATGGGTTAATCGTCTGATTACTGTGGCGGGAGTATTACTTATTTTAGTTGCGGTTTACCTTTTCGCTAAACCACATATTGATGATTATTTGACTAAAAAAGATAATGAAACAAAGATAGAAAATTATAATAAAGATACTTTAGACAATAAAAATCAAGAAGTTGAAATCCCCAAAGATAAAACAAAAATGGCCGGATATTTAGCCGTACCAGAGGCAGATATTAAAACGCCGGTCTATCCAGGGCCTGCTACACCTGAACAACTCAATAGAGGTGTCAGCTTTGCTGAAGCTGATGAATCATTAAAAGATCAAAACATCGCGATTGCTGGCCATACCTATACAGGTAGCTCAGATTATCAATTCTCAAACTTACCAGATGCAAAAGTAGGGAGTAAAGTGTATTTTACAACAGGAAATAAAAAAAATGAGTATAAAATTGTTGAAATTTTTGACGTGAAACCAGAAGAGGTAGAAGTGCTTGAAGAACATCAATCACAGAAACAACAACTTACATTAATAACGTGTGACAACTATAATGAACAAACGAATCAATGGGAAGACCGTAAAATATTTATTGCTGAAGCGGTGTAATAGAAACCAAGTAACTGATTCTTTGATATTATTAACTTAATAATTGTTTATATCATATTTGTGGTCGAGACATTCCTCTTGGATGACTCGACCACTTTAATTTTATGTGTTTAAAACGTCAATGAATCGTTTGGTAATGTCTTTAGGGCGGGTAATAGCGCCACCAACAACAGTACAATGTACACCTAATTCAGTGACGGTTTTAAACATATCAGGAGTGATGACATTGCCTTCAGCTATGACTTTAGAATCGATATGTGTTAATACATCTTTAAGAAATTGGAAGTTATTTTCATATAAAAGATGACCTTTAGTATATGACGTATAACCATGTAATGTCGTGCCAATGTAATCAAAACCGAGTTTATCAGCGTTAATTGCTTCATCTAGAGTTGAAATGTCTGCCATAAGTTCAATATGAGGCGCTTTTTCTCGGACATAGGATACAAGAGATTGTAATGATTCTTTAGGACGTGTTTGCTTTGTAGCATCTAAAGCAATGACTTCACATTGACTTTCAATTAATTCATCGATTTCTTTGCTAGTAGCAGTAATAAAAACATCGGAATGATCATAGTCCCTTTTGACGATACCAATTACTGGTAAATCGACCTCTTGCTTAATCGCAATAATATCTTCTTTAGAATTTGCTCTGATACCAACAGCTCCGCCTTCGTACGCTGCTAACGCCATTTTTGACATGATAAATGACGAGTGAAGCGGTTCATCAGGTAATGCTTGGCATGACACAATTAATCCTTGTGGTAACATAATATACACTCCATAACTTTGATAAATTTAATAAATCATTAAACTCCATTAGATTTGTAATTTTAATATAACATTGAGAAAATAATAATCAATACATTTAATCTTTATGAAAAATATTTTCATTTTTACTGAGTGTATGTCTATATCTGAAAGGGGAGGATTCTAATGAAATTTGAAAATCGTGTGCAACGCTATCGTCACTTATTTACCAAAACAGATAAGCAAATTGTTGAATATATTCAAAACAATCAATTTGATGATACTTTTTCGACGATTAATTCATTGGCGCATGCTATAGGTACATCACCAGCTACTATTACACGCTTTAGTAATAAGTTGGATTATGATAACTTTCAAGACTTAAAGTTTAATTTACAACAAGAAATGACGGACAACGTTATAGAAAATAGTCCGCTTATTCAACGTATTCATAAATACCATCAAGATATTATTCAACAGACAGGGGAGTTTATCTCTGATGAAAAAATTCAAAATTTGGTAAATCAAATTATGCGTAGTAGACAAATTATTTATGCTGGACTAGGAAGTTCTGGCTTGTCTGCAACTGAATTTTATTATCGTATGATGCGTATGGGGTTAAAAGGCAATGTATCTACAGATGCACACCAAATGAAAATTTTTGCATCACTATTAACAGCTTCAGATACATTTGTAGCTATTTCAAATAGTGGAGAAACTACTGAACTTATTGCGGCAGCCGAGGTTGCTCATGAACGTGGCGCATTTGTTGTCGCTATTACAAATTACGAGGGCAGTGCATTAACGCAAAGTGCAGATTTAGTATTAATAACCACAGATCAATCTAGAATTAATGATACAAGGTTTATTAATACACAAATAGCGACACTTTTCTTAATTGATATTGTCAGCTATTTACTATTAGATGATGACTATATGCATAATGTCTATCAGCATACCAAAAAAGTCGTATTAAACGAATAGCTTCAACGTTACGTGAATTTATTAAATATACCGTAAAGTAATTAATGCAATATCAACATACAAATCTGTTGATATTGCATTTGTATATACGAGTATTGATAAAAATAATGGAGGCGAAACGATAAGTTCATTTTATAATGAAATTTAGTTTTGTTTCGCTTCCACAATAAAATTTATGTCAACTATTATAAAAACCTTGATACAGCACCATATAATGAAGCATGGTTTTTGGTTTTAGTTGTTTGTATTGTTGCGTGACCATAATTTGGTGGTAAATATTCTTCGATTTTAGGTATGATATATTTTAGTAATTTTTCGCCTTGAGAAGATATACCGCCACCAATTAAAATTAATCCTGGATCATATACGATTTGAATTTGTGCAATTCCTTCCGCGACATGCGTACTCCAGCGATCGAGAATGGAGATTGCCAACGCATCTTCTTGCTCAGCCAATTCAAAGAGTTTGGGCACATCATCTGAGTAGGGTAACGCATGTGTTTTCATTAGAAATTTCAATGCATTAGTTGAAGCACGTTGTTCAAAAGTTAATCTGTCTTTTGGTTTATATAATAAATAACCGATTTCGTTTGCTCTATTACGATTGCCGTTGTATAAGCCTCCAACTCTATTGTAAAAAGCTCCTCCTATACCTGTCCCCAATGTCAGACAAAAAATATTATCTGCATCATAATCATGTAAAGTAAGCTCTCCTAGTAATGCTGCATTTACATCATTAAACACTTTTACTTCTGCATTTAGTGGTGAAAGTAACTGATGAAAGTTTGTACCAATAAAGTTTGGAATTGTAGGGCCAGCATATACCACAGTTCCTTTCTTTTCATTGATAACACCAGCACTAGAAATGCCTACTTGCAAAGGATGTATTCTATAAATCTCTTTAAAATGAGACACAAGTTCAAAGATTGCATCAGCAATGAATTCATTGATGTTATTTGGAGTAGGTATTCTTTGATAATTTATGAACTTTAAATTTTCATCTAATACAGCCGCTTTAATATCAGTACCTCCGATATCAATTGCTATTTTATAATTAGTCATTATTCATACCTCCATTCGTAGTATTTACATTAATATGTATCATTTTTTAATTTAAAAGTGTAGTTATAATAACTATGAAAAATATTTTCATCGAAATTTAATATAAGTGATGAATATTTTCAAAATACTATTGATACTGTTAATGGTAGCGTTTACAATTTGAACTGTAAATAGAAAAGATTTTTAGCTTTAACTTACAGCAAGAGGGACTTTAAGGGTTAATCAAAATATATAAACATAAGTTGGAGGGAAATTTATGAAAGAGAATTTTAAAGGCTTGTATGCAGCATTATTAGTACCATTTGATGAACATGGTGAAGTGAAAGAAGAAGGACTGCAACAAATTGCTAAAAATGCAATTGAAACTGAGGGCTTAGACGGTTTATACGTGAACGGCAGTTCAGGGGAAAACTTTTTACTAAGCAAAGAGCAAAAGAAGCAAGTATTTAAAGTTGCAAAAGAAGCGGTTAATGACGAAGTAACATTGATTGCACAAGTAGGATCTTTAGATTTAAATGAAGCAATTGAATTAGGGAAATACGCAACAGAATTAGGTTATGATGCTATTTCTGCAGTCACACCATTTTATTATCCATTTACTTTCGAGGAAATCAAAGACTATTATTTTGAACTAATTGAAGCAACACAAAATAACTTGATTATTTATGCGATTCCTGACCTTACAGGTGTCAATATTTCTATTGAACAATTTGCTGAACTCTTTAATCATGAAAAAGTAATTGGTGTTAAGTATACTGCTCCCAACTTCTTCTTATTAGAACGTATACGTAAAGCTTTTCCTGATAAATTAATACTTTCTGGATTTGATGAAATGCTTGTACAAGCTGCAATTTCAGGTGTAGATGGAGCTATCGGTTCTACGTATAACGTAAATGGTAAACGTGCAAGACAAATATTTGATAAAGCACAAAACGGGTCGATTGATGAGGCTTATCAAATTCAACACGAGACAAATGACATTATAGAGACAGTACTATCTATGGGGATATATTCTACATTAAAAGAAATTTTAGCGACACGTGGTATAGATGGTGGTTTACCGAAGCGCCCGTTTAAACCATTTAATGAAACGAACAGAAGTAAATTAGCAAAGTTAATCAAAGACTATAACTTATAAGACATCACGTTAGGGGTTGAAGTAAATGCAGCAAGTAGGGTTTGGTGCTTGGAACTGGGTAGCAGTCATTGCTTACCTTGTCGTTATGTTATTAATTGGGGCTTATTTTACGAAACGCGCGAGTCAAAATACAGATAGTTTTTTTACTGCAAGTGGTAGATTACCGTCTTGGGCAGTAGGCTTTTCTATTTATGCTACAACATTAAGTGCAATTACTTTTATGTCGACACCTGAAAAGGCGTTTTTGACGGACTGGTCATATATAGCAGGTAATATAGCAATTGTCGCTATTATTCCATTACTCATTTATTTTTATGTACCATTCTTCAAAAAGTTAAAAGTGACATCGGCATATGAATATTTAGAAGCGAGATTTGGACCTAGTGTCCGTGTTATTGGGTCATTACTTTTTGTGTTCTTTCATTTAGGGAGAGTAGCAATTGTTATTTATTTACCGACACTTGCAATTACAGCAGTATCGGATATGAATCCGTATGTCGTTGCAAGTTTAGTAGGTATTTTATGTATATTATATACATTTTTAGGTGGTTTTGAAGGCGTTGTATGGAGCGATTTTATCCAAGGGGTCATTTTACTAGGTGGCGCAGCAGCTATTATTATCTTAGGTGTCGTGCATATTCAAGGTGGCATGGGAACGGTTGTATCCGATGCTCTTGAACATAAAAAGGTCATCAGCGTAGATAATTGGAAACTTAACACTGCAGCGGCGGCTATTCCAATTATTTTTCTAGGTAATATTTTCAATAATTTACATCAATACACAGCGAGTCAGGATGTTGTACAACGTTATCAGGCATCTGAGTCCATGAAAGAAACGAAAAAATCATTATGGATGAATGGTGCATTAGCATTAATATCAGCTCCTCTATTTTATGGTATGGGGACGATGTTATATTCTTTCTATAATCACGAAAGTTCGCTACCCGAAGGATTTAATACATCTTCAATCGTTCCGTATTTTATCCTTACTGAAATGCCACCATTTATTGCAGGGCTATTAATTGCAGCGATATTTGCTGCAGCTCAGTCTACTATTTCATCGAGTTTAAACTCAATATCAGCTTGTCTATCGGTCGATATCAAACATAGATTCTTTGGTAAAGGCGCGGAAAAAGATGAGGTAAGAACAGCAAGATGGATGATTATAATTTCTGGGCTATTTGGATTTGGTATGTCTATTTATTTGATAGCTTCTGATTCAAATGATCTATGGGATTTATTCTTATTAATTACAGGACTTGTAGGCGTACCATTAGCAGGTGTGTTTGCTGTAGGGATTTTTACAAGAAGAACAAATACTTTTGGTGTTATAGCAGGATTGATATTAGGAATTATTTTTGCTTATATCTTTAATGGTATGGGCGGTGGCAACTCACCATTCTTTGTATCTATTATTTCATTTGGTGTTGCATTTATCTGTTCTTACATTATTAGTATTATTATACCTGGTGAACAAAAAGACATTAAAGGCTTAACAATTTTTGATATTAAAGAAAATACCAATTATATTGCGAAAGTTCATGATAAAAAAGAAAAGTAGTTTAATGTCATAAATGGACTATTAAGTAAAGAGGCTGGATAAATAATTCAGGCTCTTTATATGTTTTTTAAGGTTGTCTGTTTTATCATTTAATACTTTGGTTTGTAGAATTAGTTATATTGGTAATGATATTATAGTAACAGTACTTAGTGTAATAATTAGTTATAAATTACTCAAATATAAGGAAGGGCATTTATGCCTTTAGGTTCAATTGTAGCCATTCTTTGCGCAATTTTTGTAATATTTTTAATACCATATTATGAAAAAAAGAATAAGAAAAAATAATTTTGCTGGGACATAATGTCTCGGCTTTTAGTTTGTTATAGGGAAGAGAATCTATTTTAATAAATAAAAATGAAATCATAGTAGAATGTAAAAGAAGTTTGACATTTGGTAAAGGCTATTCTATATTAATTATGTTAAAAACTTTTTACATTTAGGAGATGGAATTATGAATATTATGTTGTTCATAGGAGTGTTGCTATTTTCTTGCTTTTGGACTTGCATTACAAATAAATTTTTGCCAGCTGAAACTTTAGATAAAAATAAATCACAATCACGGTATGATGAAAGACAAAGTAAAATGTTTATAGAGATTTTGGCCAAGAGTTTTATTTGGCTTATATATGCATTGCTATTTTTATTAATATTAAGAGTTTTTGGTTGGTTTGATGTTGAGGGCGCTTTAACATCAACTTATCCTGAAATTATATTTATATTAATAGGTTTATTTTTGTTAGTATTTAACTATTTTACGACCAAAAAGAAATACACTTAAAAAAGGTTGATCAAATGAAAAATAAAATAAAGGCTTATAGAAAGCAGAATGGTTTATCACAGGAAACGTTAAGTAAAAATTTAAATGTTTCAAGACAAACCATAAATGCGATTGAAAATGATAAATATGACCCCTCTTTAACGTTAGCATTTAAATTAGCCAAACAGTTTAATGTTACAGTGGATGAATTATTTTCTTAGGCATATCAGTTTATTTTTGAACAAGGGAAGTTTAATATAAAGCTATTAAATTAGTAATGAAACGAGGAATGAACTTTATGTCTACATTGGTTATTGTTGCACACCCAGATATTAATAATTCAACTGTTAATAAAGCTTGGAGAGATGAATTATCTCAACATGAGGAATTGGTAACCGTCCACGAAATCTACCCAGAATACCCACACGGTCAAATTGATATTGAAAAGGAACAAAAATTGCTTGAAGCACACGACCATATTATTTTTCAATACCCATTGTATTGGTACAGTTGTCCGCCATTATTAAAACAATATTTAGACGAAGTATTTACTCATGGCTGGGCATATGGCTCACAAGGAAATGCGCTGAAAGGAAAGCAAATTGGATTAGCGATATCTATCGGAAGCGTGCCTGAAGCTTATACATCAGAAGGTAACGTGCAATTTACAATTGATGAATTAGTCAGCCCAATGATTGCGACAACGCGTTTTGTAAAAGCAAATTATGTAGGTGCGCATAAATTATACAGTGCATTTACAGTTACGCCGAGTCAATTAGCGGAAAATACACAAACGTATTTAGAATTTATCAAACAAATATAAAATTAGTGAGCCTGTGATATAAACATGTCACAGGCTCAAATTTTATTTTTAACAGTAATTAAATCTATAACTTTTCAAGGTGAGGCTACGTAAAAGAAATTTATATAAATATTACTTATATTGAATAGTATTTACTTAATTTAGTTTGAGAAAGTAGAGAAAAACAAAAATATAGTTTAAATAATTTACGCTCAATTATGTTAGTAATTGTTATAGAGTTCATAAGTTTACTTTGAAACAATTAGTATTGTCGATATAATGAAAGGGCGTACATATAAATTGGAAGATTTGAGGGGACAATATGATAAAAGTAATCGCAGTTGATATGGATGGTACGTTTTTAGATTCAAATAAAATGTATGATGAGCAAAGGTTTGATAAGATATTCCAGCAACTTAAAGCTCAAAATATTAAATTTATAGCAGCAAGTGGCAATCAATATGCAAAATTAAAGTCAATATTTGGCGAACGTGACATGTTCTTTGTAGCTGAAAATGGGGCCGTCATTTATGAAGGTAATACTTTATACGACTATCAGGCATTTGACAGAGATTTTTACCAAGCAATTATTGACTATTTAAATATTGACCGTGGAATTAATAATTTAATTGTTTGTGGGCTAAACAGTGCCTATATTTTAAAAGACAATACAGATGCATTTAAAAAAGATGCACATTTCTATTATCGTAAACTAAAAGAAATAGATTCTTTTCAAGATTTACCAAAGGATGAATATGTAAAAATTGCGCTTAATATTAATAGGGAATCTCATCCATCGTTAGATGAAGATTTAAGTAACAAATTTAGCGAAAATTTAAAATTAGTGTCTAGTGGTCGTGATAGTATTGATTTAATTATACCAGGCATGACTAAAGGCAGTGCTTTACAGCGACTTTTAAAATATTGGGAAATAAATGAAGAAGATTTGATGGCTTTTGGTGATGCCAATAATGATTTAGACATGTTGCAACTAGCTAAGCATAGTTACGTTATGGCAAATAGCGAAGATGAAACATTATTCAAAGTTGCTAATTATGTGGCACCATCTCATGATGAACAGGGTGTGCTTACTACTATTGAAGAAAAAGTACTTCATCCATTAAATTAATGACAAATAAAGACTGTCATATCTTAGTGCATAATTTATAAACATATCGTTTTAATAAGATTTGAAATTTGACTATACTTAAAAGTACTTAAATTGAAAGGTAGGGTATAAAAGTTATGGACCAAATGCAACAAACGCTGCTAAATGCTTTTAATTTTAGGCATGCAACAAAACGTTTTGACGCTAATAAAAAAATCTCTGATAGTGATTTTAATACCGTCTTAGAGACAGGAAGGTTGTCTCCAAGTTCATTAGGGTTAGAACCGTGGAAATTCGTCGTGGTTCAAAATCGTGAAATAAGAGATGAACTTAAAGAAATCAGTTGGGGAGCACAAGGCCAACTAGATACGGCGAGCCATTTTGTTTTGATTTTAGCACGTAAAAATGTGACTTCACAATCACCATATGTACAACATATGATACGAAATATTAAACAATATAGTGAAGAGAGTATTCCTGCTACAGAACAAAAATTTGATAATTTCCAAACTAGTTTTCATATAAATGATACACCACAATCTTTACTAGATTGGGCGAGAAAACAAACTTATATTGCTCTTGGTAATATGATGACAAGTGCAGCATTGCTAAATATAGATTCATGTCCAATTGAAGGATTTGATTTAGACGCTGTTACGGCATACTTGTCAGAAAAAGGCATTGTTGATTCTGAAAACTTTGCACCTTCAGTTATGGTAGCTTTTGGATACAGAGAAGCTGAACCTAAAGCTAAAGTACGTCAGCCGCAAACTGATGTCGTTAAATGGTTAGAATAAACGATAAAAAGGAAGTGGGATAGTAATTTTTGAAATTGAATTACAGTCCCACTTCCTTTTTTGATTTGATGTTAACTTTACCTTAATAATTATTTTTTACAAGTAAGTTAATTTTTATCTGCTACTAAGTTTTCATTGCTGTGTATAATAATTTCAAAGCCTTCTGGTCCAACGAATTGTTCTCTATCCGCATTTGGTTTGTAAATTGACACTTTTGATAATCCAAGACTGCTATCATTATCTTGACGTACGATGTTAGATTGCCATGTATTGATAGCAATGTGATGATGGTAGTGGTTCATAGACATGAAAAGCGCTTGAGGAAAATCAGAAATGTGCTCAAGTCCTAGTTTATTTATATAGAAATCTTCTGATTCATCCAAGTTGACTGCTTTCAAATGTAAATGACCAATTTTTGCATTATCTGGCATGCCTTGCCAACCAGTCTCACTACGTTGTGCCACTAGGTCATCGACGTCTACCCCAAGAGTATCCATTTTGACTTTATTATCTTCCCATAGCCAATTTTCTTTAGGTCGATCATCATAGATTTCGATACCATTACCTTCAGGATCAGCGAAATACAACGCTTCACTAACTAGATGGTCTCCTCCACCAATTTGTACGCCTAAACTTGCAGCATGATATAAAAAGTTACCTAAATCTTGTCTATTAGGTAATAATAAGGCGATATGGAATAGCCCTGATTCCCTAATAGAAGGACGTCTATCATTATTGATTTCCTGTAACGTTAAGGTGTGACCATTACTTCCTATATTGAAAGTAACGACTGTATTTGTTTCTGATTTGATAGCTAAACCTAAAATTTGTGTATAAAAAATGGTCATTTTTGTTAAATCGGCAACGTTCAAAGTAATATTAGTAACTTGAATGGATTGATTATCGTGAAAAGACATTGTCCTACTCCTTATCGAATGCTTGTATTTTAATTAATTACAAGTATTACTTTAGTATAAAAAGTATACCTAGTCAATGAAAAATGCTTAGCGTAATATTACTTTTCAAAAAGTGTATATCTTGTATAAAATGGATATAACGTTACGTCAGTAAATACATAGATAGGACTGTTAAATATGAAACACTATTATTTTAAAGAAAACTTTTTTAATGCATCAAAGTCTATAATCGATATATATGACGATACTAAGGAAGTAGCTTTTAAATTACAATTATTTTATACATCTGCGGGACAGGAAGCGATGGCTTTGTTTGGTAATAGTAAACAGAATTTTGAAATCACAGATGGCCATGATACTTTTCGAATTTTACAAGAAAGAACAATTAGTGGTGCAATTAAAACACCGTTTAAAACAGTATGGCAAGTAGAAAAGAACGGTGAGAAGATTGGAATTTTTCGCTCTAAGATGGGATTTAAACCATCTATGCAGTTCGAAGGTGATAAAGGGGATATATTAAAATTCCAATCTGGATTCTTTTCAAGAAGTGTTACTGTCTCTGATGGTCATTACAAATTGATGCAAACTAAATCAGAACGTTTTAAATTAGCCTCGAGACATGATTTGTATATTGAAACTAAAACATATAATCCAGCGATGCTTATCATGCTGTTCCAAGTTTTTTATGAGTTTCAAGAACAACAAAGAAGAAATTCAAATTAATTTTAAGTGGCACAAACTCGGTATAAATCATACGTTTTTAGCTTAACTTTACTAATAGAAAACGGAAACATGAACTCAAACGCATTTGTATAGATTTCATGTTTCCGTTTTTTAGTGAACAGTAAGTGGAATTTCTGTGTAAAATATCCATTCTATTTACATATATCTTCATGTGGTAAGATATGAGAATATAGAATAAAAACATCATTGGGGGTGACGGGATGAAAGTATTTTGGAAATTGGGATGGTTTTTTAAACAACAAAAACTGAGTTATATCATTGGTTTAGGTACATTATTGTTAATTGCATTAATTGAAATTGTGCCACCACAGATTATCGGGCGTACGATAGATCAAATGACGACACATAAATTAACACCTAAGTTATTAATGATTTATTTAGCTATATTAATTGTAGTTGCCATATTAACTTATGTACTTAGATATGTATGGAGGTTGTCTATATTCGGAACGAGTCAAAAGTTAGGGCAAATATTAAGGACATATCTTTTCAAAAAGTATACCGATATGAGTGCTATATTTTTCCAAAATAGACGTACAGGAGATTTAATGGCACATGCTACAAATGATATCCGAGCTGTACAAAATGCTGCAGGTGCTGGAATCCTCATGATTGCTGATTCATTGATAACAGGGGGCACTGTTGTTATAACGATGGCTATAACAGTAAGTTGGAAACTCACATTAATTGCTATGATACCATTACCATTTATGGTGTTATTAACAAGTTTTTATGGATCGCTTTTAAGTAAAGGATTTAAAAAGGCTCAAGCTGCATTTAGTAAATTAAATGATAAGACACAAGAAAGTGTTGCTGGTATTAAAGTTACTAAAACCTTTGGATATGAATCAAGTGACCAAGCAGACTTTAAAGATTTAAGCGATGATGTAGTAGATAAAAATCTGAAAGTATCTAAAATAGACGCATTATTTGACCCGACAATTACGCTAGTTATTGGTACAAGTTACTTTTTATCTATTGCGTTTGGCGCACAAATGGTCTTTCGTAATGAGATAAGCTTAGGGCAACTCATAACGTTTACGACGTATCTCGGGATGTTAGTATGGCCGTTGTTAGCGTTGGGATTATTTTTTAACATTGTGCAAAGAGCGAAAGCTTCTTATGAACGTATAGATGAAATTGGAAACTTACCTAATGGTATCGATACGCATTATAAAATTGATAAAAGTCCTCAAGGCGATATTCAGTTTAATATCAATCGATTTAATTTCCCGGGTAATGATAAACAAGGTGTATATGATATTCATTTTACAATTGAACAAGGTACCACAGTAGGTATTGTTGGGCGAACAGGTTCAGGTAAAAGTACATTGATAAGACTATTGTTGAGAGAGTTTGACACTAAACATGCTCAAGATATAACGTATGGCGGTCATCCATTGAGTGATTATAAAGTTGAATTATTAAGAACGCAATTTGGTTATGTGCCACAAGAACACTTCTTATTTTCTACCACGATTAGAAATAATATCGCGTTTAGCAACGAAACTATAGAGGATGAGCAAATATATGAAGTGAGTCGATTAAGTCATATCCACGATGATATTATGCATTTTACTAATGGATATCAAACAATTGTCGGGGAACGAGGCGTATCATTATCAGGTGGTCAGAAGCAACGTGTTTCTATTGCCAGAGCTTTGTTGTTAGATCCTGAGGTATTGATTTTGGATGATTCATTATCTGCTGTTGATGCACAAACTGAAGAAGTAATATTAGAGAACTTAGAACATTTGAGAAAGTTTAAAACTAATATTATAACAGCACATCGTATGAGTGCCGTGAAACATGCTGATCTTATTATTGTTATGGATGAAGGGAAAATAATTGAGCGTGGTCACCATGAATCATTAATGCAACAACGAGGCTGGTATTATGAAACATATCAAGCTCAAGCATTACAAGCCAAACTGTCACGCGACTTAGACAATCTTACGAAAGGGGATGGTGAAGATGACTGAATACGAACACGCTAACTTAACGGCTAAAGATCAAGGTAGTGTGTTGATAAGGTTGTTTAAATATACATTACCCTATAAGTGGATTATTGCCTTGGCGTTCCTAACATTGATCATAGCAACTGTTGCAAGTATGATGACGCCCTATATGGTAAAAATATTTATCGATGATTATTTAACACCGCAAAATTTTCCAAGATGTAGTATGATTTGGCTCATTGTTATTTTCTTAGGTGTACAAATAATTGGCGCATTAACACTTTATTTTAGCCAATACCTTTTTCAATATTTAGCCTTTAAAGTGATACAACAATTGAGAATTGACGCCTTTAATAAACTAGGAAAATTAGGTATGAAATATTTTGATGAAGTACCAAGTGGAAGTATTGTCTCACGATTAACAAATGATACGGAAACCATCGTGGATATGATTGTTGGCGTGTTTTCAACTTTTATTATGGCATTATTTATGATGATATCTAGTTATGTCATGATGTTTGTACTAGACGTTAAATTAGCTTTGATAGCACTTGTCTTTTTGCCAATTATTTTTGTGATTTTGTCTACTTATCGTAAGTATTCAGCGTATTTATTTTCAAAATCAAGGCAGCGTTTGTCCGATTTGAATTCAAAATTAGCAGAGTCAATTGAAGGTATGAGAATTATACAAGCTTTTAATCAAGAAAGACGCTTAAATAAAGAATTTAATCAAATTAATGATGAGCATTATCAATATATGTTAAAAACTGTGAAACTAGACAGCTTATTGTTAAGACCAGCTATCAGTTCTATCTCAATCTTTGCTATTGTAATGATTCTTGGTTATTTCGGAGTAATTAGTTTTACGACAGGTGTGACAGCGGGTGTAGTTTTTGCATTTATTCAATACATGGAACGTTTTTTTGAACCGATTAATCAAGTGAGCCAAAATCTAAATATTTTACAGCAAGCGCTTGTCTCAGCAAGTAGAGTTTTTGCATTAATTGATGATAATAATTATGAACCACAACAAGATGAAATAGCGTCAAATTGTATAGGACCCGGCAAAATAGAGTTTGAAAATATAAGTTTTAGTTATGATGGTAATACAGATGTACTCAAAGATATTAATTTTACTGCAAATCCTGGTGAAATGATAGCACTTGTTGGTCATACGGGATCTGGTAAAAGTTCAATCATCAACTTGTTTATGAGATTTTATGAATATCAACGAGGAGATATTAAGATAGACGGACATTCTATCAAGACAATACCCAAAGCAGAATTAAAAGAAAAGATAGGCTTAGTATTACAAGATGCATTTATCTTTTATGGAACTATAGCGTCTAATATAAAATTATATCATCCTACAATGACGTATGAACAAGTGAAGGTAGCAGCAGAATTTGTTCATGCTAATCGTTTTATTGAGCAACTACCTGAACAATATCAGCACAAAGTAATTGAAAAGGGTAGCGCTTTTTCAAGTGGTCAAAGGCAGTTAATTGCATTTGCTAGAACAATTGCTACGGATCCTAAAATTTTGATTTTAGACGAAGCAACTGCCAACATTGATTCTGAGACTGAAGAACAAATACAACAATCATTAAATGAAATGCGTAAAGGTCGAACAACGTTAGCGATAGCCCATCGGTTATCTACAATTCAAGATGCAGACCAGATATTTGTGTTAAACCGAGGCGAGATAGTCGAACGTGGCACCCACGAGCAACTAATTGCGCAAAAAGGGATTTATCATAATATGTATTTACTTCAAAATGGTTAAGGCTTTGTTCGTAAGTATATTAATGCGTATTATGATTGATTTAATTAATAAGCAACATAATAAAAAAGGTGAAACTAAGGCATTAATTTTATACTTAGTTTCACCTTTTAATTGTATATAAATTACATAAATGTATACCACATCAATCACATGTAATCCTATTTGATTGATTGGTTATTAAACTTTAACCTGCGTATACATCTTGGTATTCATCATTCTTTTCAATCACACTTTTGGCGAATGGACAAGAAGCGACAACTTTTAAGTTATTCTCGCGTGCATAATCAACTACAGATTTTACTAATTGTGAACCGATGCCCTGACCGCCTAATTCATCAGGCACACCTGTGTGATCAATATTGATTTGGTTATCTCCTTGAGGTTGGAAAGTGATTTGTGCTTGTGGGTTATTTTCGTCGTCACCAATATAAAACTTGTTTGAACCTTGTTTGATTTCAGCCATACTATCTCTCCTAATTATAAGTCATATATATTAAATATCACATTTTAGTGATTATTAAACAAAACGAGTCGTGAATAAAAAAGAATATTAGTAGATTAAGTAAAAACCATTGAAATATCCTAAAAATAAGTTTATAGTTTTAACGGAATAATTTCGATTTGGAGGGGCGTTTTTTGAGGAAAAGTATAATACTCATTATGGCATGTGTAGTTGTCGTGATGTTGAGTGCATGTGGTAATATCAATAAAGGCGAAAACAAAGACGTCAGTTCAAAGAATAAACTTAAAATTTATACTACGGCATTTGCGTTTCAAAGTTTTACTGAGCAAATAGGCGGTAAATACGTAGATGTAGAATCTATCTATCCACCAGGCGCCGATATGCATACTTTTGAACCAACACAAAAAGAAATGGTCAATATTGCAAAAGGTGATTTATTTATCTATTCTAACAAAGAGATGGATCCAGTTGCTAAAAAAATCGCAGGTTCTATTAATAATAAGGATTTAAAATTAGCATTAACGGCTAACTTTACGCATGATGATCTAGTTGTAAATCATGAACACGAACATGAAGGACATGACCATGACCACGAAGCGGATGGGCATAATCATGAAGAAGGCAGTGAAGACCCACATGTTTGGCTAGATCCAGTTCTAAATAAAAAAATGGTGAAATCAATCAAAGATGATTTAGTGAAAAAAGACCCTCAACATAAAACTTATTATGAGAACAATTATAAACAAGTCGTTGATGACTTAAATGACATAAACCAAAGCCTAACTAAAATAACAGAGCATCCAAAGCGTGATACTGTAGTGATTTCTCACGACTCTATTGGTTATTTAGCAAATCGTTATGGATTTAAACAAGAAGGTGTCAGCGGTATGAATAACGAAGAACCTAGTCAAAGAGACTTGATGAATATTGTTAACAATATCAAACAGACTAAACAACCTTATGTACTTTATGAACAAAATATTTCATCTAAAGTTACGGATGTAATACAGAAAGAATCTAATTCAACACCCTTAAGCTTTCACAATATGGCAACACTTTCAAAAGAAGAAAGTAAAGAGAGCAATATTACTTATCAATCCTTAATGAAACAAAACATAAAATCATTAGATAAAGCATTAAATGAATAACATTAGCAACCCCCTGAGACCGAAAATATCTCAGGGGGTTTGCTATACTAGAATATGATTTTGCGCAATAGGTTTATTTTATTAAAAAAGATAATTGTTTTAAAGTTTCTCGTGTTATGTTTTTAGTCATATCTTATATAGGAAACAGTTGTGTTGTAGTATTCTTCTAAACCGTGTACACCATCGGCGCCACCAATACCGGATTCTCTCCAACCTGCGTGGAAACCGTTTACTACTTCTTCGGCTTCACAATTTGCATAAACTTCACCAAACTTAAGCTTTTCAGTGGCTAACATAATTTCTTTTAAATTTTCTGAGAAGATAAAGGATGATAAGCCAGCATTTGTATCATTGGCTTGAGCAATTGCAGTATCAAAATCTTGATAAGTTACGATAGGTAAAACAGGTCCGAAAATTTCATTTTTAAATGCTTCATCTTCACTGTTTACGTTATCTAAAATAGTCGGTTCATAGAAGAAACCGGAGCGTTCTATCTTATGTCCACCCGTAATTAAAGTAGCGCCATTTTTTACGGCGTTTTGTACTTTTTCATCAATACTATCAAGTTGTTGTTGATTAATGATCGCGCCGTAATCAGTGGTTTCATCAAATGGATCGCCCACTGTTAATTGTTCCATTTTGGCTTTTAATTTATTTATAAAATCTTTGTGAACGTCTTCGTGTACAAAAATACGTTCAGGACATGTACATACTTGTCCGGCGTTATTGATTCTGGCTGTAACAATATAATCAACAGCTTTATCTAAGTTAGCATTAGGCGTTACTAGTACAGGAGCATTACCACCAAGTTCTAAATTCACCTTTTTAACTGTGTTGGCACTTTCAGCGTATACTGATTTGCCAGCTCTCATACTCCCCGTAAGCGAAATGAGTTGGATATCAGGATGTTGTGCTAATTGAGTACCTACTGTTTCACCTGTACCAGGAAGTATTTGGACAAGTCCAGCTGGTATTGTGGAAGCACGAATAAGTTCTGCAATTTTCAATGTGATTAATGAAGTCGCTTCACTCGGTTTAATAACGACAGAACAACCTGTGATAATCGCAGGGATGACTTTTCTCATTAATACCATAATAGGTGCATTCCATGGAACGATACCAGCAGTAACACCAATTGGCTTTTTAGTTAGTAAGATAGTCTCGTTCTCTCTAGTGTTCTGTAAAACTTCACCTTTATTGTTCATGCTTAAGCTTGTCATATAATCAATAAAGTGTATTGCTTTATCTATTTCTCCTTTCGCAGATGCGAGCGTTTTACCTTGTTCTTTAACATATAATGTTGCAAGTTCATCTTTGTTTTCTTCGAGTAGGGGAATTAATAACTTAACGTGATCTGCGCGTGTAGGTTCTGGTGTTTGTTCCCATTCTAATTGCGCTTGTTTTGATTTAGCAACTGCATCATTAACATCATTCTCAGTTGCAAAAGTTATCGTATCTATCTTTTCTCCAGTTGCAGGGTTAATAACGTCCATCGTGTCTGTTGATTTACTTTCTATAAATTCATTGTTTATAAATAATTGATTCAATGTTTGACACCTCCACACTCTATGCATACCACTTATGTTCCTTCTGAAAACGACATACTTTATTTTTATATAATAGTAAGTAGCCATAGTTAGTTAGAAAATCAGAAATAATAAACCGTAAATACCGTAAAGAAGAATATTCAGAAATCGAGAGTATATTTTTTATACTAAATCATTGACTAATTTGGAAAGAGGGGTTATAATTTATCTCGAATTCGAAATAAAATTCGGAAAGTTGGTGATTCCAATGAATCGTACAAAAGAATCTTTAAATTCATTTGTTGGTTTAAATCGAACGGTAGATCATTTAATGAAGATTGTTAGAAAAGATGTCCAAAGGCATGGTTTAAATGTAACTGAATTTGCAGTTATGGAATTACTTTATAACAAAGGCGACCAACCGATACAGCGTATTGGTAATAGAGTACTTATTGCAAGTAGTAGTATTACCTATGTTGTGGATAAACTTGAAGAAAAAGGATGCGTCATTAGGCAACGAGATGAACAAGATAAACGTGTGACGAACGCATCATTAACTGAAAAAGGCTATGCAATGATGGATGAAATTTTTCCTGATCATGCTTCAACATTAGAATCAACATTTTCAGTATTAACTGATGATGAAATAACTGTATTGCAACAAGCTTTAAAAAAACTAAGTGCTCAACCTATAGAATAGTAGTAGCGCTTAAAATTTTAACTTAAATTACTTCGAAATCGAGGTAAAATTATAAAGAGGAGTTTTACTATGACAAATAATCAATTATTGGGCATTCACCACGTAACAGCTATGACAGATGACGCTGAAAGAAACTATAAATTTTTCACTGAAATTCTAGGCATGAGACTTGTTAAGAAAACAGTTAACCAAGACGATATATATACCTATCACACATTTTTTGCGGATGATGAAGGTTCTCCAGGTACAGATATGACATTCTTCGATTTTCCTAATGTACCTAAAGGTGCACCTGGTACAAACTCCATTACACGTCCATCATTCAGAGTACCTAATGACGCGGCTCTTGAATACTATGAACAACGTTTTAATGAGTTCGGAGTGCAACATGAAGGTATACAAGAATTATTTGGCACAAAAGTATTACCATTTGAAGAAGAAGACGGACAAAGTTATCAACTTGTATCTGATGAGGATAATGAAGGCGTTGCACCTGGTAAACCATGGAAAAATGGGCCAGTACCAACTGACAAAGCGATTTATGGTTTAGGGCCAATTGAAATTACTGTAAGTTACTTTGATGATTTTAAGAAAATTTTAGAAGAAATTTATGGTATGAAAGCAATTATTGAAGAAGAAAACGTAGCCATTTTAGAAGTTGGTGAAGGCGGTAATGGTGGTCAAGTTATTTTAAGACAAGATACTCAAGGTCCTGAAGCAAGACAAGGCTATGGTGAAGTGCACCACGTATCATTTAGATTGAAAGATCATGAAGCAATTGAACAGTGGTTAGAAAAATATAAAGCAGCTGGTATAGGTAATTCAGGTTTAGTTGATAGATTTTATTTCGAGGCACTATATGCACGCATTGGTCATATTTTAATAGAAGTATCAACAGATGGACCAGGGTTTATGGATGACGAGCCATATGAAACTTTAGGTGAAAGTTTAGCACTCCCACCATTTTTAGAAGAGCAGCGTGAGTATATTGAATCAGAAATACGTCCATTTGATACAAAAAGATAGTTTAGCAAAGACAACATTAATAACAAAGAATCCCTAAAGAAATGTAAAAATAAATAATTAGAAAGTTAGGGGGAAATCGAGATGGAAGCAATTCAACATATCCACCATATTTCAGCAATTGTTGGTAATCCTGAAGAGAATATAAAATTTTATAGAGATATATTGAACTTGAAACTAATCAAGAAAACAGTAAATTATGATGATCCTTCAACCTATCATTTATATTTTGCGAACAATTCAGTAGATAACGGTACAATCATTACTTTCTTCAACTGGCCAAATACACATAAAGGACGTATCGGTAATGGCCAAGTAGAACGTATTGCATTCAGAGTTCCAAAAGGCTCCCTTGATGAATGGGCACAGTATTTAGAAGCACACCAAATAGAAATAATGATTACGCAATTATTTGAATCTAAAACGTTAGAGTTTGAAGATATACACGGTTTGCCTTTAGCATTGGTGGAAGATGATAAAGTTCAAAGTGACCAACAATCCATTATTGGTTTTCATGGCGTCACGCTGTTATCTTTAAACCCGCAAGAAACAGTAAAAACTTTAACAACTGATATGGGTCTGGTTAAAACGAGCGAAGATGAAGGATATATTCATATTGAAACACAAGGTGAGTGGCGTCATCATGTTATAGTAAAAAAACAAATTGCTGACACAAACGTTCGTTGGGGCGTTGGCGTCGTTCATCACATTGCATGGTCAGTTCCAACAAACCAAGCACATCTTGATTGGCAAGCATATATGAGTAACAAAGGTTATCACGTAACAGAAGTTAAAGACCGTAGCTATTTTAATGCAATTTACATGAAAGAACACGGTGGTATTATCTTTGAATTTGCAACAGAAGGCCCTGGGTTTACGATAGACGAACCGTTTGATCAGTTAGGTCATCAGTTAGTGCTACCACCACAATACGAAGATAGAAGAGATGAATTATTACGTTTATTACCACAGATACGCGTTTAACATTAGTAATTAAAAAGGAGATGGAAATTTATGGAACATATTTTTAGAGAAGGTGAAGCTAACGCGCCGACATTCATTTTATTACATGGTACTGGCGGAGACGAAAATGATTTATTACCATTAGCTCAAGCACTTAATCCTAAATACAATGTCCTCAGTCTCAGAGGTGAAATTTCTGAGAATGGAATGAATCGTTTCTTCAAAAGACTTGGAGAAGGAAAATACGATTTAGAAGATTTAAAATACCGTACTGATAGATTAATCTCATTTTTAAAAGAAGCGGCTGAACGTTATAGTTTTGACTTGTCAAAAGCAGTACCTGTTGGATTTTCAAATGGATCGAATATTGCAATCAGCATGATTTTACATCCAGACACATCTTTTAAAAAAGCTTTATTATATGCGCCATTATATCCAGTAGACCTTGTTGATAATAAAGATTTAAGTGATATGAATGTATTGCTTTCAATGGGGCAGCATGATCCAATTGTTCCTGTCGAAGCGAGTGAAAATGTAATTAATATCTTTGAAAGTCGTGGCGCTCGAGTAGAGCAAGTTTGGGTTAATAGTCATGAACTAACACAAGCTGGTGTAGCAGCAGGACAATCATTATTAGATTAATAAAATAATAAGCCATCGACATCATACATTAGTAAAGTATGATGTTCGGTGGCTTATTTTGTATGAGTTCAATTTGAGTTAGGAATTATAAAATTATTTATTATATCTGATGAATAGTTAATAGAATAAAAAGAAGGAATTAATAAATGGATAATAGTCGAATGCTTATTGTCATGGGTATATAAAACGGAATAGTGAGTGGATTAGAACGGCAAAATAGTGTTATACATTTTAATCAACTTTTGCTGATATAATGACAGATATATGGATGAATAAATAAATTAACTGAAAATCCCCAAGTCATGTTTACAATAACTAAACATGACTTGGGGATTAGCTGTTACATAAGGCCAATAAGTTTCATCCATAGTGATCCAACGCCTAACCATATTACAAAATAGAAGAAGGCGAGTATTGCATTCATAGTCCACCAACGATTTTGCGAAACGTAGCCAGCTGAATACAGGATTGGTGCCGGACCACTACTATAGTGTGTAGTAGAAGCCATTAAATTCCCGAAGAAACCTAACATTAATGCACTATATAATGGTGGTGCGCCCGTAGCAATAGCTACACCAAGTAGGGCTGAGTACATTGCACTAACATGTGCGGTTGAACTTGCAAATAGATAGTGTGAATAGAAGTAAAAGAGTATCAAAATAATTAAAACGATTGGCCAATTTAAGCCGCCTAAACTACCTGATATCGATTCACTTAACCAAGGAATAAAGCCGAGTTCATTAAGTTGATTTGCCATCATTACTAGGATTGAGAACCAGACTAAAGTATTCCAAGCACCAGTTTCTTTAAGAATATCATTCCAAGTAAGCACACCTGTAATGAGCAATAGAGATAGTGCAATAAAAGCAGTTAAAGTAGCATTAATATTTAAAGTACTACCTAGAACCCAAAGTCCAAGTGCAATGATGAAGATTGCAATCATGAATTTTTCACTTTTAGCCATGATGCCCATATCAGTGAGTTCATTTTCAGCCCATGATTTGGCATTTGGTGTTTCTTTAATTTCTGGTGGATACATTTTATAAATTATAAGGGGCACTAGTATTAATGAAATAATACCCGGGACTAATGCTGCTAAAAACCAGTGCATCCAAGTGATGTCGACACCTTGATGTTTTGCAAGTGATTGTGCAAGTGGGTTACCAGCCATAGCAGTTAAAAACATAGCTGCAGTAATTAAATTACCGTGAAATTCTGTGAAGATAAGAAAAGCACCCATTTTACGTTGCGTACCGTCTTCTGGTTTTGAACCAAATGAACGGGATAGCGCATTGATAATAGGGAACATAATACCACCTGCTCTAGCAGTATTACTCGGCGTGGCAGGTGCAAGGATTAAATCTACACCGATAAGTGAATACCCTAAACCAAGCGTTTTTTTACCGAATAGTTTAACAAATTGTAATGCAATACGTCGCCCCAAACCAGTTTTCACAAAACCTCTAGAAATGAAAAAGGCCATTGCAATTAACCAAATACTGCTATTACCAAATCCAGCTACAGCAGTATCAATTTTAACCGTGTTAGTTAACACAGTTAACGTAAAACCTATCATAGCGATTGCACCTATCGGTAGCGGCTGAGTAATACAACCAATGATTGTGGCTACAAATATAGCAAACATGTGCCAAGCAGCAGAATCTAAACCATCTGGTCTAAGCGGTGTAAATAGCCAGATGATGATACCTGCAGCGATAGGAAAAATAAATTTTTTATAATTAATGCCTTCGTGCATTAGAATCATCTTCCTTTACGTATGATTGTGATAAAAAAAGTAATATAGGAATAGAAAATATAAGTTATAGTGTCCATATATTTTGATATCCTATTAATTTCTTATAAATTTGTCATAATAATTATAATTATGACAATACATATTGTAAAGTTGGTGTTTAAATAGATGAATTTTTTAAAATATAGAAAATAAGGTTTTAAAGCATGGTATTGAGCTTAAAATCCCCATACAAAATTAAATGTGTCTATTTTCGTAATATTCCTTTAACCAAAATTGGGATTAATAGAATAAAACCAAATACACCCATAACTGGGAATACTTTACCTATTAATTCAATAAATCCAATGAAGGTTGTTGCAAATGTAATGGTTATCATCACAATGATAAGTCGATAATAAGATTTACTATAAGGCGTAGTGAATCTTGATGCGAAAGCGTACATAAGCCCAACGACTGTATTATAAATAACCAATACCATTACAACCGACATAAAAATCCCAATAATTGGAGAAATTTGTTTTGCTAACAATAATGAAGGTAGCGCAACACCAGTAATTTGCGTAAATTCAGTAATCATACCTAAGTTGAGCATCAAAAGTAAGAAGGTAATAGTAATACCACCTAATATACCTCCCCAAATTGTTGATTTCTCAAATTTTAAGCGGCCACCCATAACTGATAAAAAGCTAAAAGCGGCGGCAATTTGCAGGCTACCGTAATTAATTGCATCGAACCACCACCATCGATCTGAGCGTCCTTCACTGTTCGCGTAATGATGCGCGGCATTAAAGTTTAACTGTCCTGTAGAAAAGTAATAAACAGCAATGATTGTAACAATAATTACTAAAAATGGCGTAACTATACCTAAAACTGTAATGAGCCGATCAAATTTTAAAAATAGTGTTAGTAAGATAACGAGAACTAAAATCAATGAACTAAATACATAGGGCATTCCTGTACTTTCGTTAATTGTTGATGCCCCACCAGCTGTCATTATCATAGCAAGCGCAAATAAAAATAATGTCAAAATAATATCAAATATTGTTGCGATAGGACGCGGTAAATAATGTTTAATGGGTTCAGTATGGTTATGGGAGCGCAAGCGATAACCAGTATGTAGTACAAAGACACCGCCAACTGTAATGATTAATCCAGTAATAAACACACCATAAACACTAAAATTCCCATTACTTGTAAAAAATTGAAAAATTTCTTGACCAGTTGCAAATCCTGCGCCAACAACGACACCAACGAATGCAAAAGCTACAATAATAATTTCTTTCAAGTTTGTCATAAAAGTTGAAATCCTTTCATTATTTTAGATTGTAAAATTTTGAAGAAAAGTATCACAATGAATCATTTTATATGAAAATAAAGTAAAATTAAACACTAAAGTTTATATAGTGAATACAATTGTGTATATAGAGTGAACTTTTGGAAGTGAACTAAAGCAATTAATAAAAGAGAAACTTTTTTAGTGCGTTAATATAAAATTTTTGATAATATATCTTCTTATTGCTTTATTTTATGCTTTAATTTAGTAGCTAATTTACATAAAAATACTGGGTAATAAATATAAAGAATCGGGAGAGTGTGAGTCATGTGTCATTATTAAATTTACCTTTAACATTACTCATTGTTATATTTTTGGCATTGGGTGTTTTTAGCCAATGGTTTGCAAATAGAATAAAATGGCCATCTATCGTAGTTATGGCTATCGTCGGATTGCTTGTAGGTCCAGTATTTGGTTTAATCAATCCGCAAGAAAGCTTGGGAGAAGCAGTATTCAGTCCCTTAGTTTCATTAGCAGTGGCAATTATCCTATTTGAGGGCAGTAGTAATTTGGATTTTCGTGAAATTAAAGGAATTTCTAAAGCGGTTATACGTATTATCACAATAGGTGCAATCATTGCTTGGATACTTGGAGCAGTCACGCTACATTATATAATTGGTTTTTCACTATCTATTTCGTTAGTGTTAGGCGGGTTATTTTTAATCACAGGGCCGACTGTTATTCAACCTTTATTAAAACAAGCTAAAGTTAAAAAGCGTGTAGATTCAATATTAAGATGGGAAAGTATTATCCTTGACCCTATTGGACCGATGCTTGCTTTAGGTGCATTTTATATTTTTCAAATTATAGAACAAGGATTTGATTTGCAATTAATAGCTAGGTTCATTATAAGCTTATTCATTGCAATTGCTATTGGGTTTGGTGCATCTTACCTATTTATGTGGTTAATTAAAAAAGATCTTATACCGCAAAATTTAATGCCACCGATACAATTAATCTTTATTTTATTAATTTTTTCAATATGTGATGAGATTTTACCGGAATCTGGCTTGTTAGCAGTCACAATATTTGGTCTTATGATGGCTCGTATGAAGAGACACGATTTAATTTTCAAGGAATCCGATCATTTTATTGAAAATACATCATCTATAATGATTTCCACTGTCTTTATATTAATTACTTCTTCATTAACCTTAGAAGTATTAAAAAGTGTCATGTCTTGGAAACTATTTGTTTTCTGTGCAATAATGATTGTCTTAGTAAGACCAATTTCTATCTTATTGTCTACAGTGAACACTGAGATATCCAAACGTGAGAGAGCAATGGTGTCAATGATGGCTCCGAGAGGTATTGTGGTTCTAACTGTAGCACAATTTTTCGGTGGCTTATTTATTGAAAAAGGTACACCGATGGCAGAATATATAACGCCAGTGACTTTTGGCTTAGTATTTATTACTGTTGTAATATATGGCTTTAGCTTTTTACCGTTAAGTAAAATTATGCATATATCTAGTACCGAACCTCCTGGTATTATTATAGTAGGAGAAAGTGAGTTTTCTTTTCATCTTGGAGCAAAATTAAGAAGTCATAATATACCAGTTATGACATTTAATCTATTTAGTAATACAACACAACGTTCAAAAGAATTGGGATTTGAAGTTTTTGATGGCAACTTATTATCAAGTAATGATCGAATATATGCGGATATGACAAGGTATAATAAATGTTTACTGATGACACAATCCTTCATATTCAACAGTTTAGCTTTTAATGAGTTAGTGCCAGAATTTGGTTTGAAACATGTGGATATGATGCCAGTGTCATTTAGCGATGAACATGAGCGGAGTAACGTGGATGGTCCTATTAGAAATCATATTCTTTTTGATTGGAATTTCACATCACGTTGGTTTAATCGCTTTATAAGTGAACACAATATTTTAGAAATCCCAGCGAAACAAAAAAATCAATTAACTAAAAATGACATGGTACTCTATCATATAGATAATAATAATGTAGTAACATTTAAGCGTAGTAATCAGTTTATCTCTGAAGCTGAAGAAGGGGTAATTGGATATTTAAAAGATGCTTACTTACATCAAAATATATAAAAATGAACCTAGTTTTCTTTCTGAATTGTCGACAAAGCATGTGTCTTTGTCGACAGTTTTTTTATTTTTCATAGCTGTTACCTATATTCATAGAAAATCCGAGGCATAATTAATGCCTCGGATTATTTTGAAATATTTGTCTTTATGTGTGTGTATCTAGTTTACAAAACGGTCATGCATTAATTCTTTTAAGATATCAATCTGAGCTTGAATTTCATGACCTGTGTTTGTGTCACGAATTTTTTTACGTTGTAACTCTTTATCTACGACTCGACGAATTGAGAGTTCGTCAGCACCGTTAAGTAATACATGATTTTTAGAATTAAAGTGTTGATGAGCCACGAGCTGCATACCAAATGAATTATAAAGTAAGGTATACCCTGCAATACCTGTTGTTGATTGGTAAGCTTTTGAAAAACCGCCATCAATAACAATCATCTTACCATCAGCTTTAATTGGGTTTTCACCATCAATTTCTTTCACTGGTGTATGGCCGTTGATGATATGACCTTGTTCAGGATCTAAACCGAAGTCTTTTAACATTTTTTTACACATATCTACATCTTCGCGCAAATAATAATAAGGATTTTTAGTTTCTTTATGTGCCGTTTTATCTTTAATGAAATAGCGTTCGAATGTAGTCATTGCACGTTTGCCAAATAGAGAAGAGTATTTACCAGTCCATAAATACCAAACTAAATCTGTAGCTAAATCATCTTGAATGTCTTTATGGTCAAAAGCTATCCGCACATATTCTTCAAAATGGTCTAATAAATCTCTGCCGTAACATTCCACGCCATCAATAACCATTGATTCCATTTCACCTTGTTCATCGACAGGGATACAACCATGGATAAGCAAGTTACCATTGTAAGGTAAATAAAGTTTACCTTTTTGCATAAGGAAAGTCATGTGCCGTTTTAATTTTTCAGATTGTTGAACCGATAATAATAATTTATCGATTACATCTGTTTCTTCATCAGTTAATTTATTAGGGTCATTAGGATCAACTGTTTGGAAACAAGTGTGCTCTAATGGATATGTTTTTCCATAAAGTGTTGCTTCGTTTTTATCATAGTCAATTTTTTCTAATACTAGACGTTCTTCCATCTCAAAAGTAGGGCGACGTTTGATAATCGGTGCTTCTAATTTGAATTGGATGATAGCGATGGCTTGATGAAGTTTAGTGATTTGTTCTAACTCTAACTCAGATAATCCTTCAGCATTTTTAGGACGAAAAGCTGGATTTGAACCATCATAATATTTGTCTGCAAGGGTTAATAAAGGACGTAAATTGATGCCATATGCATCCTCAATAATATCCAAATTGTCATAACGTGCACAAATTCGCAATAAGTTTGCAAGACAAACCTTAGATCCTGCATAGGCTCCAATCCATAGTACATCGTGATTACCCCATTGAATATCTACAGAAGGGTAGTCTATGAGTGTTTCCATAATTTTATCTGGCTCAGGCCCACGGTCATAGATGTCGCCCACGACATGTAAGTGATTTACCACGAGATGTTGCACAGTAAAAGAAAGCCCAATAATTAAATCATCTGATTGTTCTAACTCTATAATTTGTTTAATTAACGTTTCATAGTATGAGTGTTTATTATTATATTTATTACTTTTATACAATAACTCTTCCACAATAAAAACATAATTTTCTGGTAAAGATTTACGTAGTTTTGTACGTGTATATTTTGATGAAGCATAAGTAATTAGTTTAATGAGACGATTAATAGTCGTGATATACCATTCATTTAATTCTGATTTTGAACTAAAACTATTTTTGATGAGCTGTAACTTTTCTTCAGGATAATAAACCAAAGCAGAAAACTCATTAATTTCTTTTCGTGTTAACGTGTCTTGGAAAATATCATTAATCTTTGAACGGACATTCCCTGAACCGTTTCGTAAAACGTGTTGGAAAGCATGAAATTCTCCATGTAAATCACTAACAAAGTGCTCTGTCCCTTTTGGAAGTTCCAAAATAGATTCTAAATTGATGATTTCAGTTGCGAGCGCTTCTTTAGTATCAAATTGTTCAGAAAGTAAATCTAAAAATCTTTCTTTTACACTCTTGTCTGTTGAATTATGCATTATTTATGTCACTCCAGTTGAATAAATTTCTAAAGTATAAAATATAAATCAATAAAACGCTTCCATTATATGTCTCTTATTGTAGCATTAAAATACAAATTTATGTCTACTACTTATTATATTATGAATTTTAATTAAATTCGAAGATATGGATTAATTGTATAATCTATTGTCAAAAAGTGCTTTATTATGAACTATAAATAGCAAAATCTGAATTAAAAATCTGTTATGTTACTCAAATATATTATTTTCGGTATTTATATAAATATTGTGATAAACATACATTTTTACGAATGTTACTATAGGTATTTTTATCATATAAATGTAAAAATGCAATTATAATTTGAAGGTGTTAAAATATTGTAATAACAGTAATTATAGCGTTATATTGGGTCGTTATGTATAGAAATCAACAAAAAAATTGTGATTTATTGTTTAATTTGCTGATTATTTTTGTATAATATATGCATGTAACAAAATTATAAGGGGAGGAGTTCGTTACATGTTTATATTGGGGACATCATTATCGAGTCAAGTAGATCCGAATTGGCAAACGTATATTATGTTGAGCGTTTACTTTATTATTTTGTTAGGCATAGGATACTATGGATTTAAACAATCTACGAGTAACGTAAGTGAATATATGTTAGGCGGAAGAAATATTGGTCCATATGTAACGGCATTGTCTGCAGGAGCATCTGACATGAGTGGTTGGATGATTATGGGATTACCTGGAGAAGTATATTCGACTGGATTATCTGCAGCATGGCTAGCCATTGGTTTAACCATTGGAGCATACATAAACTATATAGTTGTGGCACCTCGACTGCGTGTATATACAGAAAAGGCTGGAGACGCAATTACATTACCAGATTTCTTTAAAAATCGCGTAGATGATAAATCAAATCTTATTAAAATTATCGCTGGTGGTATAATCGTTGTATTCTTTACGCTTTACACTCACTCTGGAATGGTTTCAGGTGGGGTTTTATTTGAAAGTGCCTTTGGATTAAATTATCACTTCGGTATGTTATTAGTAGCGGTTATAGTGATTGTATATACGTTCTTCGGAGGTTATTTAGCAGTATCATTAACAGATTTTTTCCAAGGGGTTGTTATGATTATTGCTATGGTTATGGTCCCGATAGTGGCTATGTTGCAATTAAGTGGTCTTGATACCATATCGCAAGCAGCAGAATTAAAACCTACAAATTTAGACTTATTTAAAGGAACAACGTTTATAGGTATTATTTCTTTCTTTGCTTGGGGGTTAGGTTATTTTGGTCAACCACATATAATTGTTCGTTTTATGTCTATCAAATCTATCAAACAATTACCGACAGCAAGACGTTTTGGTATAAGTTGGATGGCGATTAGCTTACTTGGTGCAGTGGGTGTTGGGCTGGTAGGTATCACTTTTGTAAATAGCGGTGGTGTTGAATTAAAAGATCCTGAAACATTATTTATTTTAATGGGACAAATATTGTTCCATCCACTCGTTGGCGGATTTTTACTCGCTGCAATTTTAGCAGCTATTATGAGCACAATTTCTTCACAATTGTTAGTAACGTCTAGTTCATTAACTGAAGATTTCTATAAACTATTTCGTGGTGAAGAAGCCGCTAAAGAACATCAAAAAGAATTTGTATTGGTTGGGCGTCTATCAGTCGTAATCGTCGCAATTATATCTATATGCATTGCATGGTCGCCTAATGATACGATATTAAATCTTGTAGGTAACGCTTGGGCAGGTTTTGGTGCTGCGTTTGGACCACTAGTGCTCTTGTCATTATATTGGAAGGGTTTAAGTCGTACTGGTGCGATAAGTGGCATGGTGTCAGGTGCAATAGTAGTTATAATTTGGATTGCGTTTGTTAAACCACTAGGAGATATAAATGATTTCTTTAATTTATATGAAATCATACCTGGCTTTTTAACAAGTCTGATTGTTACATTCATAGTCAGTAAATTGACTAAAAAACCACAAATTGATGTAGCGACTGATTTAGCTGATGTACGTCGAATTGTTAAAAATAAAGATGAACAGAGTGAATCATAATTTAAAAAGGGGTTTAAATTATGGTTGATGTTCACATGTTCAATGAAACATTATAGTTTTAATTAAATGGGAGAAATTTTATATAAATCGTAAAAGGCTAACTTCAAAGGGGAAGTTAGTCTTTTTTACGTTCGAATATTGATAATAGTTTCAAAACTAAAGACGTATATATAAAACATGCTCTTGCCACAATATTTGATTACTGTGGCAAGAGCATGTTTTTTTGTTAGCCTTAGGCTAGTTGAATTAGACTTTCAATTGGAAAGTTTTCTTATTGGACGCTGTCTTTTTTGAAAAGTCTATAAATGACAAAAATCACCGCTAAAATAATAATGACATACATAATATATGAATAGGTATGTAATCCATTCATTAGCATATCCCAACTGCCACTCAATAATTTGCCTAAATAAATTAAAGCGAAGTTCCAAATGGTTGTACCAATTAATGAAAGAATCGTAAAAACTACAACATTCATACGATTAATTCCTGCAGGGATAGTAATGAGTACACGTAAAACTGGTATGAAGCGGCAAATGAATACTGCAACGGCACCATATTTTTTAAACCAATCATTCGCACGTTCAACATCTTTCCCTTTTAGTTTGATCCACTTACCATACTTATCAACAAATCGGTATAAACGTGTTTCAGAAACAAGTCTACTTATATAATAAAGTACAAGTAAACCTATTAACGATGCAATTGTTGAAATTATAAAAAGTATTGGTATAGATAATCCAGATTTAACAGACATTAGCCCTGCAAAAGTTAGAATGATTTCAGAAGGTATGAAAGGTAATATATTTTCAAATAATATTAATATTGCAATGGCAGCATAGCCCCATGTGCTAATAAAGTCAGTAAGTATTTGTTCCATAGTTCTAAGATTGGCTCCTTTAAATTCAAAAATTCAAAATTTTTTTGTATATATTTAAGTATAATCTAAAATACTAAATTGTCCATGGAACTTATATACGGCTCAAGTATGATATTATGATTGATTTTATTTATTTAAGAAGAAAGTAAAAAAATATTGTAAGCGATTTCATATTGTGATAATATCATTAAAAACAATAGGTCATATGATGACTAGTGACTTAAGGGAGAAAGTTGGAGAGAAATGAAAGAAAAAAGAACGAATATTAGATGGTATTTTGCAATAGCATTTTTTATTATTGGGGTAATTGCTTATATGGACCGTTCCAATATATCTATAATTGCAGGACCGATGATGGAAGACTTAAACTTAAATAAAACACAATTTGGTTTATTAGCGTCATTCTTCTCATTAGGATATGCATTGATGCAAGTGCCTTCTGGGTTTTTGGCAGAAAAATTTGGTTCAAAAAAATTATTAACAATCGCACTCGTTTGGTGGAGTGCTTTTACAATTTTAACTGGTGTTGTGAAAAATCATGGTATGCTTTACGCGGTACGTTTCTTATTCGGTATTGGCGAAGCACCAATGTATCCTTCTAATGCGGTATTTAATACAAACTGGTTTGCAAAAGGTGAAAAAGGGCGTGCGTCTAGTGCATTGCTCGCTGGTTCGTACTTTGGTCCAGTAATTGCGCCAGTGGTAACGATAGCAATTGTAAATATGTTTGGTTGGCAAGCGGTATTTTACATATTTGGTGCGGTAGGTTTTGTTATTGCTATATTATGGATGGTGATTGCTAAAGATTTACCGGAGCAACACAAGATGGTAAATGAAGCAGAGAAAAATTATATTATTGAGAATAGGGATGTTATCAAGACAGAAAAATCGAATGCGCCGTGGAATATCTTTTTTATACGTTTTAGTTTTTATGCGATAGCAGCACAATACTTTGTAGTACAGTTTGTAGTCTCATTATTTTTAATTTGGTTACCAACGTATCTTACAGAACAGTATAAGGTGAAACTTACTGATCCTGATATGGCATGGGCAGCAGGTGCCCCTTGGATAGCGATGTTCTTACTTATACTTTGTGGAGGAGCTATTTCAGATAAGCTATTACAAAGTGGTAAATCTCGCTTTGTAGCACGTGCATCAATTGCGATTATTGGTTTTCTAGTATTTTGTATCTCACTATTTATGTCTTTACAAACAGAGAACTTAGTAGTTAATGTATTTTGGTTGTCGTTATGTCTTGGTGGTATTGGTATTGCTACAGGCATGAGTTGGGCAGCAGCAACGGATTTAGGACGTAATTTCTCTGGTTCAGTATCAGGTTGGATGAATCTTTGGGGGAACATCGGTGCGTTATTAAGCCCCTTATTAGCTGGTATGATGGTTGACATCGTGGGTTGGACAATGACATTAGAATTAGTAATTATCCCAGTAGTGTTTGCAATTATTATGTGGTTCTTTGTAAAACCTGATCAACCTTTAATTATAGAAAAAGAAAATTTATAAAGTTTAATTATTTGTATTTTTTATTTAGCTCCTAGTATAATAATTATACTTATGAGGAGGAGAAAAATATGATTACTATTAACGCAATAATGAAAATTGACCCAGCTAAAAGAGATGATTATTTAGAATTAGTAAAACCATTACTTGAAGGTGCTAGCACAGAGGAAGGATCATTATTCTATAAACATTTCGAACAAACTGATGAACCTAATACTTTCGCATTCATAGAACGTTACAAAGATGAAGCAGCTGTTGAAGCACATAACAATTCTGATCATTTTAAAGCATTCTTTGCTGAAGTAAGCCAATATTTAGTTGAAAAACCAGATATTAGCGTTTCACAAGATCAAACAACATAAATAATAAAAGAGTGGGATAGAAATCAAAATTTAATTTTGATTTCTATCCCACTCTTTTATCTTAGAAAATATAAGCAACATACTGTTTTAATCATATTAATAAGTGTATAATTTTATGTTGCGGGTAATATAATAATGATTTTGGTAGAGAAAAGTAGTTTTAGGAGTGTAAAAATAATGTTATATCAACACGGGACTTTAGGAACGTTAATGGCCGGTTTATTAGAGGGTACTGCAACAATTAATGAAATTTTAGAACACGGTGATTTAGGTATCGGTACACTTACAGGTTCTGATGGTGAAGTGATTATTTTAGACAATCAAGCATTTCATGCAAATGAATATGGAGAATTTAAAGAGTTAAATGGTGACGAGCTAACACCTTTTGCTACAGTTACACCATTCAATCCAGATAAACAATTTGATGTTCGTAATATAACTGATTCTGAAACATTATTAAATAAAGTACAACAACAAGCTTTAAGTGATAATATTTTTATTGCTGTAAAAATAACTGGTAAATTTGAAATGGTGCATGTACGTATGATGCCAAAACAAGAACAACCATATACGAAACTTATTGAATCTGCTAAACGTCAACCGGAATTTACACATGAACAAATAGATGGTACAATTGTTGGCTTTTATGCCCCACAACTATTTCATGGAATAGCTGCTAGTGGCTTCCATTTACACTTTGTAGATGATTATAAATCAGTCGGAGGGCACGTACTAGATTTTGAAATGAATCATGGTAGTGTTGAATTGAGTAATATAGAGACACTAGAACAACATTTCCCAGTAAATAATCAAACTTTCTTAGAAGCGGATATTGATTATTCAAATGTGGAAGAAGACATTAAAGAAGCAGAGTAGCAAAAGCAACCGTTAATTTTTAGTTGAATAAGATGAAAAGTGCTCATACGAATCACATCTAGAAGAATTTAGAAAAAGTGTTAAAATAGAGAAGTAATATTTCTAATGTATGAGTATATATTAAAGATGACGCTATATATTTTATTAAACTAAATAGGTAAATAACAAATTCACTAAATCATATGGCTTTTTAATAAACGGGCATATTAATTATAGTAAGCAATGGTAGTCACTGATATTTAAAGCAAATATAACAAACTTGTCATCCGACAATTAGGTTGGCATGTTTCAATACAGGACGCTTTAGCTATTTAATTGGCCTTATGAGGGCGGGAATACGAAATCATCTCATTGTTGATTTCTGTCCCGCTCTCTTTATGTGGTGATAGACTTAATAAAATGATACATATCGTTGTAAAATAAAACAGAAAAGGAGATGTTTGATCATATTGGCTAATTATATAAAATCTTTACTACGCTTTAATTCAATGAAAATAGATGTAACAAAAGGGATTAGACAATGTATTTTAATGTTAATTCCTTTACTTATTGGTTATGCCACTGGCTATTTTTCTATTGGATTATTAATTTCAACTGGTACTTTGGCACATATCTATGTTTTTGGAGGACCAGCTAAATCTAAATTACGTACGGTGCTATTTTCAGCAATAGGATTGTCTTTAGCTATGATTCTAGGGACGTTAACTGTTAGCCAACCTATCATATTTGGTGTATTGCTTTTGGTTGTTTCAGTAATACCGTACTATATCTTTAGCTCCTTAAATATTCCTGGACCATCTTCCACGTTTTTTATCGTTGCATTTAGTTTGCCAATTAACTTACCTATAGCGCCAGAAGAAGCTTTAATAAGAGGGGGCGCAATGTTTGTCGGAGGTTTGCTAGCAACTGTTATTGTGATATTAGTAATATTGTTATCCAAAGAATCTACAGAATCAAAAGCAATCAAAAATGATTACAACATTATCAAACAGTTGATTTATAATTTTGATGATTCAAAAGCATTTGCTAAGGCGTCACAATTTGCAGTAACGGCGTTCAGAAATTCAGATATTCAACTCATCACATCAAGTACAGCAAAATCAAAAGAATCAGCAGAGTTTCAGCGTCTGTTATTGTTACATAATACGGCACAAGGTATTCATTCAGAATTATTAGAGTTAAATGAAAAGGGTGCACGCTCTTTGCCAGAAGAAATAAAAGAGATGGCCGATTATGTAATTAAACGGGTTTATTCACAAGGTAATACAACGCGTCAATGGACACAAAAAGTAGAAGTAGATTCTGTATATCAAAATTTAGTTGATAGTATTATTAAAGTGGATGCAATTATGAATGCAGATAGTGAACGCGTTGAACATGAAATAGATATTCGAGTGCCTATCTATGGCCATCGTATGATGCAGAATTTAACTTTAGATTCATTTGTATTTAGAAATACGATACGTTATATCGTTATCATGACAATTGCTATTTTTATTGCGCTTATGTTTGATTTTGAAAAAGCATATTGGATTCCATTAAGTGCACATACTGTATTATTAGGATCGACTACGTTACACAGTTTTGAACGTGCAGGGGCAAGAGGAATTGGCACCATTATCGGTGTATTATTCTTATCGCTAATATTATTAGCAACACCACCAATTCCTGTAGCAATTATATTATTGGCTGTGGCAGCAGGAATAACTGAAATGTTTGTCGGTGCTAACTATTCGTTTGCAGTGATATTTATTACAATACAAGTTATTTTATTAAACGGGCTTGCCTCTAATCATCTAACCATTTTAATTGCATTACCAAGAGTGATAGATGTTATAGTAGGTATTCTCATTGCTGTGATTTGTTTGCTATTCATTGGCAGAAAAACAGCTTCATCTATGCTACCTGATACGTTGGCTGCAGTTGCTAGAGATGAGGCAGTTATTTTCCATTATTTATTTTCAAGTAATAAATACGCTTCAAGAGAACAAGATAAACGTGAAATGTTAAAACTCAGTGTGAAGTTAAATAATATGACGCAAGTTTATAATAGCGCTAATGGTGAAATATTTAGTGATAAAATGGTAATACAAAATTATTATCCGAGTATTTATGCTTTAGAGGAAATTAGTTTTATGCTGACGAGAGCGTTAAGCAATGAACAACGTTATCACATAGATGATGATACTATGGGAGATTATTTATTGATTTTTGAAAACATTGCTAAACATTTTGAAAGAGGTAACCATATTCAATTAAAAGCATTACCAGATTTACCTCAGTATGCACATATAAAAACTTCATTGTTGAGTATTCAAAATAATTGTATGAATGTGAGGCAAGAAGCGATATTATAATTAAATGTATAAAGTAAGCCATCCTTTTGCTGCTTCGACAGCATTAAGGATGGCTTATTTGTTTTATAAAAAAGTTAGTCGTTACTTTGAATATAAAGAAGCAAAAGAGACTGAGGTTTGTCTCAGGTTAGGCTATCGGTGAGTGTTGAATACTAATTGTTATATTCTTTGGCTTTAGTTTCACTTTCTTGTTTTTTTGCTTTTATTTCATCTTGAGCATCTTCTTCTCTTTCAGCACGTTCTTTTTCATCTTCATTCATTTTTTGATATCGTTGTTTTTGTCGATAACCATACGTACTTTCTAATATTTGCGATTCATTATTTAGACCAGCGCCAATCGCCCCTGCAACGGTAGAAATAGATGTTGCAAACCATGCGAGATTAATATAAGTAATGAAGTTGGCTGGCCCATTTAACTGCAATGTTTGTCCTAAGTAGCCTGACGGTAACACTACTAGTGAAGCCAACAAGAAAAGACAAAATAAAATTAAATAGTAAAAAACAATAGATACAGTTAAAGTCAAAGTGGTTGTTAAATTATATAACATTGTTATTTGCTTATTGTTACTCTCTTTGGATGATTCCCATAAGTTATGTGCAACAATAATCCATACCATCATTCCTAAAATGGCGGCTAGCATAATCAATAGCATGCGCCACGCAGAGTAGACAAAACTTAAATTCCACATAGTAGTAAAAACGATACCAAAGGCTCCTGTGGTAAAAGCAATTGCAACTACGTTACTAAGACTTTTTAACATATTAAATGGATTATTGGCAAAGGTCATACCGCTAATTAAACGAAATGAGCCTTTCGTATTTGAAGAAACGTAATACAACGTATGTTGAGAATTTGTATCTTCAAAATACTCAGTTGTTGTGACTAAATTCGAAAAAGGAAACTGAGCATTTAATTGTTGTTCACTTTTATCTTGTGTTTGTGTCATAGTCGATTTATTATCTTCATTAATAGCTTCTATAATACCTAATATAGAACGTTGGAGACGTTTTTTTATAGGACGCCAACCATAAGCAGGTATAGAGATTAAGCTTGCCCCATTACTACTATTGATATCAAATGCGACAGCATTCCCATTTCTGATAATCGGTAAATCGGTTAGGCCAATTGTATATTGCCATTCATTGTTATTTTGATAATCAGAAATCTTACGAAATATTTTTTGGACAGTTTCTGCCGAACCGGTAAGAGGATCAATAATAGTCTCGATTTGCCATTTTTTGTCTTCGGTAAAATGTGAAGCAAGCAATTCTGGCAGCTCTTTTTTTAAATGTTGAGCAATTTTTTCAGTTACACCAGGCGCTGCAACTAAACCGATTTTCACGATATTACTACACATTACTTACGCTCCTCTCTATGTGTTTGTTTTTGCCCTACGTAAGAATGATTTTCCTCATATTTATCATAAATATCCTCATCTTCCTGTTCTAACTGTTTATTTCTATAATATTGCCTAAAGGAATAAGTTACACGTTTAATTTTATCTGCATTCTCTACTGTTGAACCCATCGCTCCTGCCAAAATACCTAGAGAAGTTATAAACCATATTAAATTAATATAGTTTAATAAAGTAGGCTCTTTGCTGTTAAGTGCTGTCCAGTTTGAGAATAATTCTGGAGGCACAAAAAGTAAGGTACTAATTGTTAGTAGTAGAAATAAACTTAAAAAGTTAAAAAGTGTGATGGTAGTTAAAGTAGTAACTGTAGTGAAATTATAAATATATCTATATAGTTTTTGAGTTTTAGGGCTTTGTCGTTCCCATAAACTATAAGAATAAATTAGCCAGCCAACCATCCCGAATATAGACAACAGCGTAAGTAATATAAAACGCCAATAATTATAATCTAAACTTAAATCCCATGGGGTAGAAAAAATCGATATATAGGTTCCAGTAGCGAAAGAAACTGAAATTATTTTTTTGAAATCAAAAATTGCAGACCATGGTTCGTTGGCGTAAGTCATTCCCGCTATCAAATGAAACCATCCTAAAGTGGTAGACTTTACAACGATGCGTTCATGATTTTGATCATCGGTGTCTTCATTAGGTATTACAGTATTGAATTGAGTTAATTTAAAGTGTCGTTTATTTAGAAGTTGCTGGTCAGAACTGCCATTGTGTAATAATTGGATGACATAGGTAATGAAATGTTTCAACTTCTTTTTAAGTTTGACTGCGCCTAAGACGGGCAATGAAATAAGTGCAATATTATTATCATAATTTATATCACAGATAACTGTTTTATGGTTAGAAAAGTTGGGCAAATCAGTAATACAAATGGCGTAATCCCATTCTTTTTGCTTTTTCATGTTAGCTGCTATATCCATGGCTTTATCCATATGTTCAGCAGTACCAACAATAGAAGCTACATGTTTATCAAAGTGCCAGCCGTCATAATCTGTCTGTTCTTGAATTGCTCTAGGTAATTCGTCGTATATTTTATTTATAATTTTATGCGGCATATCAGGTGAAGGGATTAAACCAACTGTGATATTTGCCATAAAAGTCCCTCCAATATGTATGAGATTTATCAAATTAATACATGTACTACAATTCCCTTTATGACAATGATTAATCATTGTTAACTGTATGACTTTTAATATGAATTGAGTACAACGAACAGTTTACACTAATTTATTAGTGGTAAACAATAAACAAGAATAAAAAGATTGGAAGTGGTGTTCATGCCTTGGACAATGGAAGATTATCCTCAAAGTTGGAAAAATTTTGATGAGTTAGAACGTAAAAAGGCAATTGATATAGGTAACGCTATGTTAAAAGATGGTTATAAAGAAGAAAACATAATTCCTATCGCAACTAAACAAGCTGAATCATGGTATAAAGACGCCTCAGACAGCGAATTAAAAGAATTAAAAAACAAAAAAATCACTAATCACAAACAAGATGACTCAGCCAATCCGAAATTAAATCAAAAAGACGTACACGTATATTATGAAGACGAGGAATGGAAAGTTAAATCAGATGGAGCGAAACAAGCCTCAGATACCTTTCCTAAAAAAGAAGATGCAATGAAACGAGCACGTAATATTACGGATAATAGAGAAACAGAAATTATAGAGCATAAAAAAGATGAATAATCATATTTACTATTTAATAATGCTATGTATTTGTTAAAGCGTTAAAACAGTTTTTGACATAAATAGATGTTGTGGACTACGTAGTCCTTCATTCCAAGTCATACTCACCGGGGCGGGACGATGAAATCATTTTAGCAAAAATTGATTTCTGGCTTGCCCCTCTTTTTGTATTTAAATATTAATTGAATAGGATACATAAAATTTAATAACCAAAACATGTTTAGGATGGCGAATAATATAAGTGGTTTATCTTTATATTTAAATTGTAATTTAGAATTAGCTATAATGTTTTATAAGAAGTTATTAATTGGAGGTACGAAATATGTACATAGAACGTAAACCTTCGCTGAATGTTGACGACTTGAAGGAAGAATTTAAAGAAAGTATTGATCATATTAATGAATCGGAAGAGGCTTTAGAAATGGTTGTGGGTTTTGTTGCCTTAGAACAACTGTATTCTTCAGCTTTAAAAGAAGTAAGTACAAAATTAGATATATTAGATGACCAATTTCAGCAGATGTATAAACATAATCCAATACATCATATGGAACGCCGTGTTAAAGAAATGCGGAGTTTGATAAACAAATTAGCGCGCAAAGGTTATGAGATAAGTACAGAATCTGCAAAAGAGAATATTTTAGATGTTGCCGGTATCCGAGTCGTTTGTAATTATTTAGATGATATATACGTGATTGAAGATTTATTACTTAAACAAGCAGATGTTAATTTGATAAAACGTAAAGATTATATTGAAAATCCAAAAGAAAATGGATATCGGAGTTTGCATATTGTAGTGACTATCCCGGTTTACTTAGCGCATTCTATGGAACTTGTACCAGTAGAAATACAAATAAGAACAATAGGAATGGATATGTGGGCTAGCCTAGAACATAAAATCCGTTATAAAAATAGTGAAAATACAGAAAAATATAGAGCTGTATTGAAGCAATGTGCAACAGATATTACTTCTGTAGAAGGTAAATTACAAGATATATATTCAGAAGTATTTAAAAATTAAATGAATTGCTTGCTGATTACGTAACGTCACCATGTATATTTTTATTGAGGAGGTATAAAAATATGACACAGTATCAAACAGGTGAATTAGCAAAGCAATGTGATGTCTCAATAAGAACAATTCAATATTATGATAGAAAGGGTCTCTTAACTTCAACTAAGACTGAACAGAATGGAAGACGAGTGTTTGACGATCAAAGTAAGCAAGACTTAGAAATAATTTTAATTCTTAAGCGGTTTGGATTTAGTTTGAAAGATATTAAAAAAATTACCATAGAAGAGAATAAATTAAAGTCGGTACGATCAATGATTGAACAAAGAGCATTAAATATAGAACATGAAATTCAGAGAAACCAAATGCTTTTATCAGAAATAAAGCAATTTAAAAATTATATCGATAAAGATTCTCAGGCACCATTAAATAAATTATTAGAAACTAATCAATATGTAACAAATAAAGGTAACATGAACATATTGACTCGCTCAATCATATATCGAGTGTTACCAGTTGCGATTGTACAATATACAGCGCTAGTAACAAGCGTTATTACGAGAAAGTGGTGGCCCAGTGTTATTGTATTACCGTTTTTAATAGCTTTTGCTGTCTATTTTACACGTTTTATCTATAAGCATTTGATGTATGTTTGTCCAAATTGCCAGGAGGTTTTCAAGCCAAATATAAAGTTTTGGCTCTTTGCATCGCACACACCAAAGACTAGAAAACTGAAGTGTCCTAATTGCTGTGAGACTAGTCATTGTATGGCAATAGGACAGAAAATATGAAAATTTAAACACACTAAAACAAATTTAATTATATTAAAGAATACAAGAGTTTACATATCTGTATTAGCGTTACTAAAAAAATTTTTACCGGCATATTAGGTTTGAAAAACCTGATGTGTCGGTTTTTTATGATGTAAAGCATATCAATCAATAGTTGCAAGCGCTTGCAATATTGATAGTTGTGTATTACCATACTTGTATACAAGTATATCGTATTGATAAAGAGGTGATGTTTTAGTGGATTATTCATATCCTGAACAATGGTTAGACGGTGTATCAAAAGGCGAAATGATTGCAGCTGAAATTCGTTTGAGAATTGTTGATGGTACGATAACACCTGACACTTTATTAACAGAAAATCAAATTGCTAAAGAATTTAACGTCAGTAGATCACCAGTTAGAGATGCTTTTAAATTGTTAAAACAAGATCAGTTAATCCATCTAGAAAGAATGGGTGCAGAAGTTCTACCATTTGATGATAATGAGAAAAAAGAACTTTATGATTTAAGAATTATGTTGGAATCTTTTGCGTTCAGTAGAATTAAACCCTTAATGCATAATCAAATTGTAAAAGAATTAAGAAAGCAATTAGAAATGATGAAGGTAGCGGTGAAATTTGAAGATGCAGAAGCGTTTACAGAACATGATATGAAATTTCATGAAGTAACAATTATGGCATCTAAACATCAATACTTAAAAACATGTTGGAATAATTTACGCCCGGTAATGGAAGCACTTATTTTGTTATCTATGCGTAAACGTATGAATGAAAACCCTGAAGACTTTGAAAGGATTCACCAAAACCACGAAGTATTTATCGAAGCGATTGCAAATAAAGATGCGCACAAATTGAAAGAAGCATTTCATTTAAACTTTGATGACGTAGGTGATGATATCGAAAGCTTTTGGTTAACTTAGCATTTTAACGCAGTGAAGAATCGGGAGGCAAAAACATGAAATACATGATAGGTGTCGATATAGGCACAACAAGTACAAAATCAGTACTTTATGACGAAAAAGGTCAATTTATAATGAAACATAATATTGGTTATCCATTGCATACACCGAATGTTGAAATATCAGAAGAAAACCCAGATGAGTTATTTGATGCGGTATTAATGACGATTAAATATGTCATGAGAGAGGCTGATATTGATAAAAAAGATTTGAAGCTTATTTCATTTAGCGCTCAAATGCATAGTCTTATAGCTATGGATGCTAGCAATCAACGTCTAACTGAAAACTTAACATGGGCTGACAACAGAGCGAGTAAATACGCGGAAGAAATTAAAAATAAGCATAATGGCGATGCTATTTATCAAAGAACAGGTACACCAATTCACCCGATGTCACCTTTATCTAAAATTTTTTGGATGAAGCATGAGCAACAAGAAATATATAATCAAACAGCTACATTTGCTGATATCAAAACGTATATTTTTTATCAACTATTCGAAGAATTTGTAATAGATAAATCTATGGCATCATCAACGGGTATGTTGAACTTGGAAACATTAAATTGGGATAAAGAAGCGCTCGACCTATTAGGTATTAACGAATCTCAATTGCCAAAACTTGTACCAACAACGCATATATTAAAAGGTATGAAACGTCGGTATGCAACATTGATGGGCATTGATGAAGATACACCAATTGTGGTTGGCGCAAGTGACGGGGTGCTATCTAATTTAGGCGTGAATGCCTTTAAAAAAGGTGAAGTCGCTGTAACCATAGGCACATCGGGTGCGATAAGAACTGTTATAGACAAACCGCGTACAGATTATAAAGGAAGAATCTTTTGCTATGTATTAACAGATGATCATTACGTTATTGGTGGCCCTGTCAATAATGGCGGGGTAGTACTACGATGGTTACGTGATGAGTTATTAGCAAGTGAAGTTGAAACGGCAAAACGTTTAGGCGTTGATCCATATGATGTGCTTACTAAAATTGCTAACCGAGTTAAGCCTGGTGCAGAAGGTCTCATATTCCATCCGTATTTAGCTGGAGAACGTGCGCCATTATGGAATGCAGATGCGAGAGGCTCTTTCTTTGGCTTAACACTATCTCATAAAAAAGAACACATGATTAGAGCTGCTTTAGAAGGTGTTCTTTATAATCTATATACAGTTTATTTAGCTCTGATTGAAGTCATGGATGAGACACCGTCAACTATTAAAGCTACTGGTGGCTTCGCTAAAAGTGAAGTTTGGCGTCAAATGATGGCAGACATTTTCGATACTAATTTAAGCGTCCCAGAAAGTTATGAAAGCTCATGCTTAGGCGCTTGTGTATTAGGAATGAAAGCGTTAGGAGAAATTGAAGATTTCTCAATTATTGAGGAAATGGTTGGTACTACTAACGAACATAAACCAAATGAGGACAATGTGAAAATATACCAACAACTAATTTCAATATTTATAAATCTAAGCCGTTCACTAGAGGAGCGTTATACAGAAATTTCAGCGTTCCAACGTGAACATATGGATTAATGATAATCAAGTAAGTATGTAGGTTGGAGGAGAAGGAAAGCAGTAATTAATTGTTGTCATTGGGTGGCAAATTATTTAATTACCTTTCCTACATACCTACAAATATTACAGTTAGTAAAGTTTTTTTAGAATAAAAAGAAAGCGTTACCAAGAATGGAAATAGCTATGTCTGTTAGCTATATTCACTCTTTACTATGAAAGGGGAGAACGAAGATGTTTGAAACAATTTGGCCACTAGCTACGGTGGTAATAGGGATTATCGTATTACTATCATTAATAATTTTCTTGAAATTAAATACTTTTATTTCATTAATAATTACATCTATTGTAACTGCAATTTTACTGGGAATGCCTTTAGATAAAATAATAGAAACTGTTGAAAATGGTATGGGCAGTACTCTAGGTCATATTGCTTTGATTTTTGGACTTGGTGCCATTTTAGGTAAATTACTTGCTGATGGTGGCGGCGCGACGCGTATAGCTGACACGTTGATTAAAAAATTCGGCAATAAACATGTACAATGGGCAATGCTTGTTGCAGCGTTTATTGTAGGTATCGCACTATTTTTTGAAGTGGGATTAGTATTATTAATACCATTAGTGTTTACAATAGCTAAGCGTGCAAACGTATCACAATTAAAACTAGGTTTACCAATGGTAGTAGCTTTATCTGTGACACATGGCTTCTTGCCACCACATCCAGGCCCAGTAGTTATCGCAAAAGAATTGGAAGCTAACCTCGGTCATGTATTAATGTACGGTATTATTATTGCGATTCCTGTTACATTGATAGCGGGTCCATTATTTAATAAAATTGCACAAAAAATTGCGCCAACTGCTTACACACGTGAAGGCGATATATCAGCATTAGGTGCACAAAGAGAATTTAGTGAAGATGAGATGCCACGATTTAGTATTAGTTTGTTAACAGCTATTTCGCCAGTTATACTAATGTTATTTTCAACAATCGTCCAGTTAATTACAGGAAATGAAACAGCAACAAATGGTTTTGAATCTGTAGTTTACTTTATAGGTACAGCAGGAACCGCGATGCTTATTGCAGTATTATTTGCCATATTTACAATGGGAATTAAACAAGGCCGTAACAATTCAGAAATTATGGATTCAGTTTCTAATGCAATTTATCCAATTGGTATGATGATCTTAATTATTGGAGGTGGCGGTACCTTCAAACAAGTACTAATTGATGGCGGCGTAGGAGATACAATTGCTAAATTATTTGAAGGTACAGAAATGTCTCCAATACTATTAGCGTGGATTGTGGCTGCCGTACTACGTATTGCTTTAGGGTCTTCAACTGTAGCGGCGATTTCATCAACAGGAATAGTATTACCGTTATTACAAGCGTCAGATGTTAACGTGGCTTTAGTAGTGCTTGCTATAGGTGCAGGTAGTGTTATATTATCTCATGTTAATGATGCCGGCTTCTGGATGTTCAAGGAATATTTTGGCTTAACAGTCAAAGAAACATTTTTAACTTGGTCATTACTAGAAACAGTAATTTCAGTTTCTGGGCTTGTATTTATATTAATATTAAGTATTTTTGTGTAAACGATTATAATATGCTTAAGTATATTACAGCAGAAAATTAGAATGAAAATTAAAATCAAATAATGAGATGAAAATTTAGGGAGACAGGTATGCGAAATCAAACTTTGATTTCTGCCTGTCTCCTATATTTTTATCAACACAATGACAATGTAAAATTATATAATATAAGTAATTAATATTATGAGCGGTGCTAGAGGACTAGGTAAATATTACACTATCGCATAAACGATGTATGGCGCCAACGTAACGGTTGTAAGTTCTTCAAACCAAGCGTGGGAAGCGTTAAAATAAAGCGTAGTACAAAATGAAGGTGAAGTCTTAATTATACAACAAGATCTCAAAGAACAAGGTGCTGCAGAAAAAATTGTTACACAAGCTGTAGAAACTTGGGTAAGTTTAGATATCTTAGTAAATAATGCTGGGGTTCAAATTCGAAATAATGTCTTAGACTATAAAGATGAAGACTGGCAAAATGTTATAGATATCAATTTGAATGCAACGTATTATATGGCACATGAAGTGGCTAAAGTCATGTCAGAACAGCAATCAGGCAAAATTATAAATATAGGTTCTATGCAGTCATACCATGCAGGTAAAAACATCTTTCCATACGCAGCTAGTAAACATGGTGTCGTTGGTATTACTCGCGCGTATGCTGATGCATTAGCACCCTATAACATACAAATGAATGCACTTTCTCCTGGTTACATTCGTACTGATATGACTAAAGTATTAGAAGAAGATCCAATAAATAAGAGGCCCAGAAATTAAAGGACATATACCATCTGGTGAGTGGGGCGTACCCGAAGATTTAATGAGACCATTAATATTCTTAGCAAGTAGTGCATCTGATTATATTACAGGGACTACTTTACCTGTTGATGGTGGTTATTTATTAAGATAATAAAAGCGTATTACTAATTTAGTTATAGGAGGCGAGTACATCGTTTTGTACTTGCCTCTTTTTTATAGAATATTGAAGAATTAATAATAAAATAAATGCTCATTGTATGAGGTGTACTATTGAAAATACAACATTAATTACGCTTTAAATGATAAAATGTAGAAACGATTGCTCATTTTATAAATATGGTAAATGGGAGATAAATTTATATATGAGTCAGAAAGTTAGGCTATATAAATTCAGTCATATTATGATGGTTTAAGGGGTAAGTTATTTTGTTTTTTTATTATAGGGGGATTACACTATGAAAAGGATATTATTAATTGCAAGTGCGTTTATTGGTGTCATTGTAGGTGCAGGTTTTGCATCTGGTCAAGAAGTACTCCAATATTTTACAAGTTTCGGTATTATGGGTACGTTTGGTGCGATAATTACCACTGCACTATTTACTTATGTTGGTATGATGCTTGTATGGTTAGGTAGTAAATTCAAGACAGATTCTCATAAAGAAGTGATACATAATATAACAGGAAAATCATTAGTAGGAAAAGTACTCGGCTGGATTATTGACTTAGTTATTATCTTTACATTATTTGGTGTAGGTGTAGTGATGATTGCAGGCGCGGGTTCAAATCTTAATCAGCAATTTGGTTTACCTTCCATTGTTGGTACGTTATTAATGACTGCATTAATCTTGCTTGCAGGCATGTTAAAAGTTGAAGGTGTGGTAAAAGTTATTGGCAATATAACGCCATTTTTAATTATATTTATTATCATTATTTCAGTTTATAGTTTTATTACTACAAACACACCATTTTCACAGCTTAATTCATTATCAGATGCTAAACCGTCAACGTTGCCAAACTGGTTTGTAGCTGGAGTGAACTATGCTTCCTTTAATACTGCTGTTGGTGCTTCAATGGCTATAGTTATGGGAGGATCAGAAAAGAATACAAAGGTTGCTGCGACTGGTGGATTAATTGGTGGTCTTGCTTTAGGTATCATGATTGTACTGAGTCACTTGGCTATTTTCACCCAAATTGATGTTGTGGGAAATATGGATATGCCGATGTTAGGTATTGTAAATAATATTTCACCTGTGTTAGGTATTATTATGGCCATTGTTATATTTGCTATGATATTCAATACTGGATTAGGTATGTTTTATGCTTTTGCGTCACGTTTTACGATAGTCGATACAATGAGATTTAAAATATTCTATACAATAGCAGTTATCGTAGGGTTATGTTTAAGTTTTGTTGGATTTACAGATCTAGTAGCTATATTCTATCCGTTAATTGGCTATTTAGGACTCGTACTTATATTTGTTTTATTCTATGCTCCAATAAAACTTAAGTTTAATAATAAAAAATCATAAGCAAATTAAAAAATGCTACTAAAATAAAATGAAAAATCAGGCTTAATAAAATAAAATTTACAACCCCATTTCTTTATTTTTAGTTATAATAAAATAAAGAAATGGGGTGATTTTTTATGAACGAGAACACGTTAGAAATTTTACAAATGAATGCTCTTCAATTATTAGGTATTCAATTAGAAGGTTATGATATGAGTGATATAAAGGGTATTAGCACGCATATTAAAACACCATTTACAAATACTGCGCGAAAACAGTTTAAGAATGAGTTAAAACACTTTATTGTTCATATGAACAGTAATAAAATTTATCATTATTCTAATAGTTTTGATGTTAATTTTTTGATTTTTAAATTTAAGAAAAATAAGCAGATTTATATTATTGGACCGTATATGGAGCAAAGACCGAATGAACGACGTTGTAATGAACTATTGCAAAGAGCAGATATTAAAATATCAAAGTTATCGATATTAAAACAGTATTTACTCAGTATACCTTTGTGTCATCATGTTAAAGCTCAAAAGATGTGTCGGTTAGCAATACGCTTTTTAAAAAATAGAAACGTTGTTTATGAAACTGTGAAAATTGATTTCAAATTTCATTCTACTATAGAAGTATTAGCTGAATCGAGAGTACAAATGGAGTATACATTGCAAGAAATAGAACAACGCTATAATTTAGAAAACCAATTACTTACTGCAATTGAAAATGGGAATGTGACAGAAGCCTTATCAATTTTAAATGAAATGAATGTATCTGTGTCAGGTTTACGCAGAGTTAAAGATGACATTTCTAATGAACAATATAAAGCTTTTCTCATCAACACGTTATGTAGAAAAGCGGGTGAAAAAGCAGGTATTAGTTTAATTCACATCGATGAAATGTCTGAGAGGTATGCTGGTATAATTGATCAAACTATGGACGGTGAGATGCTTGATGAAGTCATTCATGCAATTGTTAAAGAATATGCAGAAAGAGCTATGAAGACAAAAGCGAATGCCTACAGCCCAAAGGTCAGTAAAGTAATACAGTATATAGAAAGAAATTTAGATAATCAACTTACTTTGAAAGAATTAGCTAGTCATGTAGATTTAGCACCGAGTTACTTGTCTAGAATATTTAATCAAGAAATACACAAATCAATTTCACAATATATCATTGAACTAAGAGTTAAAAAAGCCCGCGATTTGATTGCGAGAACCAAGATGACGGTTGCTGAAGTTGCTTCGTATGTAGGATTTAAAGAACAGAGTTACTTCACACAATGTTTTAAAAAGCAATATGGCATGCCTCCATTGAAATATAGAACTGAGCATAAAGAATTTTACTAAGAAATTAACTTCAAAAATTTAAAATCATAAAAAAGTTGCGGTTTTAGTAAATTTTTTATAAAAAATGTAAAAATAATCTCAAAAATTAATCAAAATGGAATGAAAAATGCAGTTTTACAATATATGAAAATAATTTAAGTTGTGTATATTGTAATAAATGGTCCCAGTCTATGTAATTTTTCAACATACTTTAGTTATAGCTTTTATTCGTATTATCTCAGTTTAGAACACAAGGCTGTATGTTATGTAATTATAACAACGTTGTTATTTTTGTGTTGACTGTTTTATTTTAAAAAATATAATAAAAGAAAGATCTCTATAAATTACTTACAGGGGATGTATTCAACCATATTATATGATGGAGAAATTTGTAGAGTTACTTTTTTTGCACACATAAGAAAACGCTTACAAAGAAGCGCGTGCTTATTGAGTGTTAATTATGAATACAGTTACTAATACATACTAAGAAGTTATTGGAACAATCAATTATTCCAATAACTTCAATAGTGGAAAGAGGTAATCGATATGGTTACAGCAAAATTAAAGCCAGCAAACAGTAAACTAAAGCGTTTTAAAGAAATTCAGGAACCAAGGCTGAAGTTTAAGGAAAAGTTATCTTACGGATTTGGGGACTTAGGTAACGGTATGATGTTTGACATGGGTCAGATTTACTTACTATTATTTTACACTGATATTTTAGGTATACCTTCGTGGGTAGGAGGTTTGGTATTTTTAGTTTCGAAATTCTTTGATGCCTTTGTGGATACAGCGGTAGGTACAATTGTAGATAATCAGACTAATTTTGCTAAACGTGGCAAATTTAAACCGTTTATCTTATATGGCAGTATACCGCTAGCAGCACTTACAGTCATAACTTTTTTATCACCAGAGATAGGGCAAACCGGAAAAATTATATGGGCTTTTGGTTCGTATTTATTATTTAATGCAGCTTATTCATTTGTAAATATTCCATATGGTTCATTATCTGCATCAATGACTATTAATGCGGATGATCGTACGCAATTATCTGTATTCCGTAATATGGGCTCTCAAGGTGCGATGTTTATATCTGGTATTGTCGTTATACCTGTTGTTAGTTTATTTCCAAATCATCAAATTGGTTATCCAATAGCAGTAGGGTTTCTAGCTATTGCTGGGGTAATATTCCATATGATTTGTTATAAAGGTGTAACTGAAAGACATACGATTGAAAGACCGAAAGAGAAAGGGATTGGTCGTAAGGCGTTTTTAAATCTATTGAAAAATAGACCATTTATCATATTGGCAATTTATACACTTTTAACAATTAGTGCACTATTTTTACAGCAAGCTTCTCAATTATATTATTTTAAATATGTATTAGGAGAACAAAATTTAGTAGGGATAGTTAGTACGCTAAACTTCCTTGTGCTAATTCCTGCGTTAATATTAACAACGTTTTTAAGTAGATTGGTTGGCAAGAAAATGACTGCGATTATAGGTGTAGGAGGATTTATTCTATTCCAATTCATCAACTTTACTTTTTTCTCAGATCATATCGTAATGTTCTTGGTTATTAATACGATTGCACAATTATTCTTGGTCATTCCTAATACTGTAACTTGGGCATTTATTGCTGATGTTGTGGAATACGGGCAATGGCAATCGGGTCTTAGATCTGAGGGGATTATATATGCGAGCTATAGTTTTACAAGAAAAATATCACAAGGTTTAGCAGGTTTTATACCAGGTGCATCTTTAACACTTATTGGATTTGTTCCTAATGCTACTCAATCAGCAGATACATTACATGGATTGAAAGTATTATTCTTTATCGTTCCTGCGACAGCTTGTTTAATTGCAGTCGTACTATTCTTCTTTGCATATCCATTAACTGACCGTAAACATAAACAAATTGTTAAAGAGTTAGCATTGAGAGAAGAATTGTAGATAGATTTAATGAAATTGAAAGGAGTAATTGAGTATGTTGTATCCAGTTGTAAATGAATTTAGAAGTATCATTAATTTAAACGGTATTTGGCGTTTTAAATTAGAAGAGGACGAAGATCAAATTGATGTGTCACAACCATTAAATACTGAACAAGTTATGGCTGTGCCAGGTTCGTTTAATGACCAAGGTGTCACTGCTAATATTCGCCACCATGTAGGGAACGTTTGGTATGAGAGAACATTCACTGTTCCTAACGTTTTAAAAAATGAACGTATTGTCTTACGATTTGGTTCTGCAACACATAAGGCAACCGTATATATTGATGGTAAAGAGGTAACATCACACCAAGGAGGTTTCCTACCATTTGAAGTAACATTAGATAAATCATACACAGTTGGGACGCATCGTTTAACGGTATGCGTAAATAATATATTAGATGAAACAACTTTACCGGTTGGAGATTATAGCGAAATAACAGATGCAGAAGGTAATGTGATTAAGAAAAATACACCAAATTTTGATTTCTTCAATTATGCGGGTTTACATAGACCTGTAAAAATATATACAACACCTAAGATCCATATTCAAGATATTGAAATTGTACCTGAATTACAAGGTGAGGATGCTTATGTAAATTATAAAGTAAGCACGAACCATAGCAGAGGGACTGTTGAGGTTCGATTAGTGGATGAAGACAAACAAGTCATAGCAGAAGCAACAGGTGTAGAAGGTACGATAAAGGTTCAGAATCCACATCTTTGGAAACCATTAAATGCGTATTTATATCATTTAGAAGTGTCACTTATAGAAGATGGAGAGTTAATTGATACTTATTCTGAGCGTTTCGGTATACGTTCTGTCGAAGTAGCTAAGGGTAAATTTTTAATTAATGGAGAGCCGTTTTATTTTAAAGGTTTTGGTAAGCATGAGGATAGTTATTATCATGGCAGAGGTATGAATGAAGTAGCGAATGTATTAGACTTTAATTTGATGAAATGGATAGGAGCAAATTCATTTAGAACTTCGCACTATCCGTATTCAGAAGAAATGATGCGTTTAGCTGATGAGCAGGGTATAGTGGTGATTGATGAAACGACTGCTGTAGGAGTTCATTTAAACTTTAATGCAATTTTAACTGGTGAAAAAGCAAGAAATACATTTGAAGAAATAGGTACGAAAGCGGCGCATGAATCTGCGATTAAAGGGTTAATTGAACGCGATAAAAACCATGCATGTGTGGTTATGTGGTCGATTGCCAATGAACCAGCTTCTGACGAACAGGGGGCTAAAGCGTATTTCGAACCATTAGTGAATCTAGCACGAACGTGTGATCCACAACAGAGACCTGTTACAATTGTAACAATACTGACTTCTCAACCAGATACATGCCAAGTGCAAGATTTAGTCGATGTATTATGCTTAAATAGGTACTATGGTTGGTATACTCAAACAGCAGATTTGAAAGCTGCTAAATTGGCACTAGCAGAAGAGTTAGATGGTTGGAGTATTAAACAACCAGATAAACCAATTATGTTTACTGAATATGGTGCTGATACAGTGGCAGGAATGCATTCAATAAACGATGAATTATTCACAGAGGAATACCAAATACGTTATTACGAAGCCAATCATGAAGTTATTGATAAGTATCCACAATTTATTGGAGAACAGGTATGGAATTTTGCAGATTTTGAAACTTCTACGGGTATTATTAGAGTTCAAGGAAATAAGAAAGGGATTTTCACCCGTGAAAGAAGGCCAAAAGCCGTCGCTCATTACTTCAAAGAAAGATGGTCAAATATTCCGGATTTTGGATATAAAATATAATAGATGAGGACGGGAGTCAGACAGAAAAATAATTTATTTAAAAAGGTTTCGGTCATACCTGTAATAAGGATAACTAGGGGTGAAAACATAACAGGCTTAACTGTGAGTTAAAGTTCAAGCATAAGTCCCACTAGCCCAATATAATGATTAAGAATCTGGGACATAAAGTTCTTGGATAAGTGAAAAAAGGCGTTTTCTATTGAAATAAAATAGAAATTGTCTTTTTCAATATTGTTTTGATTATAGTTAGCTCGTTGATTTAGCTTAGTAGTGTTTATTAAACTATACGAAAGGGACTTATTTTTTAAGTGTTTTAATGTGAAAATCCATATGAATGAGACGTATTTTCGGGAAACTCTTGAGAGGATAGGACAAGCTGAAGATTACAGGTTGAAGCTGTCTCCCTAAGAAAGTGAGCCAACAATGCGAAGTATTGAATAAAAAAATAACCACTCAGATGAATTGAATCAAATCATCTAAGTGGTTATTTTTCTGGGATTTATGTTCCAATCCCTATTTATTCATTTATATTATGCTGTTGTCTATATTATAATTTGGCTTGCCATTTATCAGTCCAAACCAAATCGTTATAAGTACCTTTAAAAGTGCTTAATCCCATAAGTTTATCGACCGTTTGTTTAATAGTTTCAGGGTTAGAATGATAAGCATTTATATAAGCTTTCACCATCGTTGCATCGTGTAAATGAGTTGTGAAGTTTAAGGAAACAAATACCGTTGGAACTTCATGTACATACCAAGGAATTTCATTGCTCATTGCAGTACCCCATTTGATTCGATAGTTATTTTCAGCAGCGTAACCAATAATGTTAGCGAAAACTAGTGCTGCATCAACGTCTTCTCGATAAGATAATGTCTTGCCTTTAACGCGTGTTGAACCATCGTTTAAAGTAACATTAAAACCTCTCGATTCCAGTTCTTTAATAATGTCTTCAGGCACATTATTAGCAGATTTATAAATGCCATCTTTTTCACCTTCAATTACATAAAGACGAATGTTTTTATGTGTTTCTGGACGAATCGGTAATTGATCCAAAGTATTTTTTACGAGTGTAATACCTAAATCAGCAGCTTCAGCACGCATATCTAAATGTTCTTGGCAACCGATAACTTCCAAGTCTTCTTTAGTGCGAATAATCGTGCCATCTTTTTGTTTCTTGTGTAAATTCAATTGTGCCTTAAGTCCTAAGATACGACGAACAGCATCATCTAATCGTTCATCTGTGATGATACCATTGTTATATCCGTTTAACATAAATTGATAATCTTCTTCTAAATCATTGAAGAATAGAAACATATCACATCCAGCGGCAATTGAAAGTGGCACGTAATCTTCACGACGCATAGAAGCAGTCATACCTAACATATGACTAGCGTCTGTAACGACTAAACCATTGAAATGCATATCGTCTTTAAGTAAATCAGTGATAAGTTCTTTTGATAATGTTGCTGGTAAAATATCTTTATCCTCTAAGTTTGAGTTTAACTTTTTAGAATAAGCAGGTTGTGCAATATGTCCAGCCATAATCATTTGTACGCCTCGATTAATATGGTGTTGATAGACTTTACGGAAACTATTGTCCCATTCTTCTGTAGATAATTCGTTTACCCCTAATACTAAATGCTGATCACGTTCTTCTGTACCATCTCCAGGAAAATGCTTAATACAGGTAATCATGTCACGTTCTGAGTTGAAACCATCAATAAAAGCGCTAGAATATTTGATGACAGTTTGTGCATCTGTCCCGTATGCGCGTGTATTTACGATAGTATTGCGCCAGTTTTTAAGAATATCAACGCACGGATCGAAATTGATATGTACACCTAATGCTGAAGCTTCACGTGCAGAAACAAGCCCAGCATTGTATGCAACCTTAGTATCTTGTGCAGCTTCACATTGTGCTGCACTTGCAATATAAGTGCCATCTTTACATGCGCCATTACCTCCAGAATCACAGTTAGCTGCAACAAGTACCGGAACCTTTGTACTTTGTTGTAAGTCATTGAGTAAGCTTTGTACATCAACTTTATTACCGCCTTCATAACGTGCGCCACCAATATGATAACGTTCTAAAACTTCCTTATTACTCAAATCTGCGTCGTGGAATTTTTTCCCACCTTCCAATGAAAATAAATTGAAAAAGAGTTGGCCAATTTTTTCTTCACTTGATAAATCTTTTAGTGTTTCTTCAACCCAAGCAATTTGTGTGTCGTCTAGATTATAAGGGGATGCTTTTAAGTTTACTTTTACCATTAATTATTTCGCTCCTTCAAAATTATTATAAAATATAGAAATTAGAGAAGTTTGTATTTCTTGATTGAAACGACCTTCTCTGAATAGTTTTAAGTATTTATTGTGAAAATCTAACCATGATTGATCTTCGTGGCCGGCAAGGATAGGATAAAAATATAAATCATGCATTTGAGCAGCTTCCAAATCTCCTTTGGCATCACCTAGCATAATAATATTTTCTAAGTCATAGAATGACTTTAATACTTCAAGACAATGCTCTTTTGTACCTGATTCTTGGGCGAACATGCCGCTCAAGTAAGGTGTTAAATGATAAGACTCCCATTCATGTTGAACTGCAGAAAGGTTGGCTGACGATACGATAGCTATATCTGCAAATGAAGCGGCATCTTTTAAGGTATTGTGTACGTGTTCAAAAGGACCGATACTAGGAAGTTCTTTAATACGTGCATTGACTTTATGAGACCAAGATAAAGCTTTGCGTAAACCATATTTGTTTGGGTTATTTTCAATAGCTTCTTCTAGACTAGGGTTTGAAAAAGATTGGGTAGTTTGTACCCATTGTTTTATGTCGTCATATCCTTGAATGTCTAAACCCTCTGCAACAAGTTCTCCTAACATTTTTTCAAGACCTCTAAAACGGTTGATGCCTCTGGTTATTTCATAAAGATTGAATGCATTCCATCGTTCTAAGATCCTTTCAGATTTATCTTCGAGATGCCATTCTTCGACAAGCGCTGGACCAAAAGCGCGTTCATGTTTAATAGTCATAGAATCAATGGCACATCCATCTGAATCAACGCAAATGAGTTTATTATATTTAGCTTTATAGTGTGATAAAGATTGAATCATTTTAAAATTCCTCTCCCATAAGTTTGAATAAAGTGATTATCATAATGTTTTTTACAATCATAATTGAGTTGAGTAGTGTAAAAGACGAGTGGAATTATTGTTCTATTAAAGTAGTTAATCCATATGATAAAGCGCTTTCTTCACACTATTAAAGTTAGCATTTAGAATTCAAAAAAACTACAGAATAATCAGCGATTATGTGATTTAATTCACAAAATTGCTATTTTAGGCTAATTTATTTCTAAAAATGTTAATAAGTTTATAAAAAGGAGGATATATCTCAATAATTCAAATGGTTAACTGCGCTGCTACAAATTTGTGAGCTATTTAATTTTGCATCATTTGAAATTTGAGATATTAGTATTGATCTTAGATTTATCAAGTACTTTCGAATGATTCTATTGTAAATGAGTTCATGACACTATTTAGACATATTTTTATTGTAATTGACTGGAAATAAATAAAAAATATAATGAAAGTGAGTTGAGTATGAGATTTTAATCAGAAAAGGAAGATGATGATGAATAAAATGCGAACTTTACAACAACTACAAGAAAATTATCTAGTTGCGGTTGTTAGAGGTAATACGGAGGATGACGCATGGCAAAAATGTAAACAAATTATTGAAGGCGGCATACTAAATATTGAAGTTACATTCACGACACCAAATGCGGAAACAGTCATAAAATCTTTAAATACGAAATATAAGAATGATGTTTTGATTGGTGCCGGAACAGTTATGGATGCTACTACAGCGCGTATCGCAATTATGAATGGCGCAAACTTTATTGTGAGTCCTCATTTTGACGCACAAATAGCAATGATGTGTAATTTATATACGATACCTTATTTACCTGGATGTAGTTCAGTTACAGAAATAACGACTGCTTTACAACATGGTGTTGATGTAGTGAAGTTATTTCCTGGAGATGGCTTAGGAGCAGATTTTATAAAAAATGTACACGGCCCGATACCACAAGTGGAAATGATGCCTTCAGGAGGTGTATCCATAGAAAATATGCATGAATGGTATGAAAAAGGGGCGTTTGCCTTAGGTATTGGTAGTGCATTAACCAAAGGTGCTCAAGATGGAGCAGATCGAATTATTGTAGAACAGACACGTGCATTTGTGGAAAGTTTTAAAAATTTAAAATCTTAATATTTTAACTTTGATAACTGTCAATTCTCATTATTTAAGAAAATAGCATAACATTACAAACAACGCTAATTGTTGTATTAGGGAACGGTATATGTAACATGAGCATGAGTAATAAAAATTTTGAAGTTTATTGAAATCGCTTACATATATTGTTGGAATTATAAAATAAAGTCATAGAACCTTTAGCTTATAAAAATATATGTGTAATTGGAATATGAATATAGGTAGGTTTGATTACCCCTTATTGTAATTAATCTATGCTCCAAATTATGTTTAAAGTATTTATAGAAGAAAGTGCTTCTAAAATCACAAATCAAATATTAAATAAAGACAAAGACAGTTTTATTTAGATAATTTTAATGCTTAAGTAAATGTTTAGGGGACATCAAACGTTAGAAAGAGGTCATCTTATGGTTTCAATGTCAGCGAAGAAAGAACAAACAAAGCAAGAAAAATTTGACGATATTAGTACACCAAAATTAAAATTCAAAGAAAAGTTATCATACGGTTTAGGTGATTTAGGTAACGGTATGATGTTTGATATGGGACAAATATATTTATTGAAATTTTTTACGGATATACTAGGTATTTCCGCTTTTTATGGTGGACTGGTGTTTCTTGTATCAAAAATATTTGATGCTTTTGTAGATACTGGTGTAGGTACTTATGTGGATTCAAGAACGAATATTGGTAAACGAGGTAAATTTAGACCATTTATTTTATACGGTACAGTACCACTTGCAATTTGTACGGTTTTATCATTTATTGCGCCAAATTTAGATCAAACTGGTAAAACCATTTGGGCATTTGCGACTTATATGTTATTTAATGCGGCATACTCAGTTGTTAATATACCTTATGGTTCACTTTCTGCGTCTATGACTGTTAATGCTGAAGATAGAACGCAGCTATCAGTGTATAGAAACTTAGGGTCACAAGCCGCGTTATTTGTGGCAGGTATCGTGGTCATACCATTAGTTAATCAATTTCCCAATCATGCAGTAGGATATCCTATTGCAGTAGCATTATTAGCTATTGTCGGCGTTATACTACATTTAATTTGTTATAAAAATGTCAAAGAAAGACATGTGATACAACGTCCTAAGACAAAAGGAATGGGTAAAAAAGCTTTTGTGAGCTTGTTGAAAAATGGAGCATTTGCAGTATTAGCAATTTATACATTACTAACAATTATGTCGATGTTTTTAAAACAATCGTCACAATTATATTATTTCCAATATGTTATGGATGCACCTAATTTAGTTGGTCTTGTTAGTACTTTGAACTTTGCCGTTCTTGTTCCAGCGCTTTATATAACAACGTTGTTAAGCAAGAGGATAGGGAAAAAGATGACAGCTATCGTAGGTATAGCAGGATTTGTAGTGTGCGAAATTTTAAACTTTGCACTTTTTGGAGATTATATTACAACATTTTTAATAGTAAATACAATTTCTTCATTCTTTTTAGTTATACCTAATACAGTGACTTGGGCATTTATTGCTGATGTTGTTGAATATGGGCAATGGAAATCTGGTATACGTTCTGAAGGCATTACGTATTCAAGCTATAGTTTCACCCGTAAGATTTCACAAGCTTTGGCAGGTTTTATTCCTGGGCTTGCATTAACTATGATCGGTTATCAACCTAATGTTGCTCAGACTACGGAAACATTAACAGGGCTTAAAGTATTGTTCTTTGCTGTGCCAGGTGTAGGTTGTTTAATTGCGCTAATTATATTCTTAATTGGTTATCCACTAACAGACAAGCGTCATAAACAAATTGTTAAAGAACTAGCATTAAGAGAAGAAATTTAAAGGAAAGGGCGTTTTCAGTAATGACTCAATTTATCACTGATCGTTTTATGTTACAAAATACAAAAGCGGTTGAGCTATATAATAAATACGCAAAAGATATGCCTATTTATGACTATCATTGCCATTTAGATCCACAACAAATTAGCGAGAATACGCACTTTGATAATATCACAACGTTGTGGCTAGGGGGAGATCATTATAAGTGGAGAGCGATGCGTGCGCAAGGTATTGATGAATATTATATAACTGGTGATGCTTCACCACGAGAAAAGTTTAGAAAATGGGCACTTACTTTAGAAAATTCGGTTGCAAACCCCTTATATCATTGGTCTCATTTAGAGCTAGCTATGTATTTTGATGTGCATGAAGTGTTAAACGAAAACAATGCTGATCAAATATACGATCAAGTTAATGGTTATTTGAAGCGTTATAATATCACAGTACAATCTTTAATTACGCAATCAAATGTTAAAGTGATTTGTACTACAGATAACCCTACAGACGATTTGCGTTATCATGATGAGCTACAAACACAAATGGACTTCAAGACTCAGGTATTACCTTCATTTAGACCCGATGTTGCTTTTAAAGTTGGTGAAGAAAGTTTTGCTGAATTTATAGAAACATTAAGTAGCTTAACACACCCTATTAGTAATGTAGATGATTTTGTAGAAGCTATAAAAATGCGAGTTAATTATTTCCATGACAAAGGTGGACGATTAGCAGATCATGGATTAAGTTCTATTGAATATCAGTCATATAATCGTTCAGATATTGATGATATTTTCCAAAAAGCGTTGAAAAAACAACAAGTAAGTAGTAAAGCATATGCACAATTTCAAACATTCTTATTATATGAATTAAGTAAAATTTATAACGAAAAAGATTGGGTTATGCAAATTCATTTTGGTGCAATTCGCAATAATAACACTACTGCCTTTGAACAATTAGGCCCTGACGCCGGATTTGATTCTATACGTGATCAACAAAATCTTGCTGAAAACTTAAATAGTTTATTAAATATGATGGCTTCAAGTAGGCACTTGCCAAAAACAATATTATACAATTTAAATCCTACATATAACGACATCGTAGGGTCTACTATTGCCAATTTCCAAAATCAAGCACATATACAAAGTAAAGTACAACATGGTGCTGGCTGGTGGTTTAACGACACAAAACGCGGTATGTTAAATCAAATGACATCCTTGGCTGATCAAGGCTTATTAATGCACTTTGTTGGTATGTTAACAGATTCTAGAAGCTTTATTTCTTATTCTAGACATGATTATTTTAGAAGGATTCTATGTACTTATATTGGTAATTTGGTTGAGTTAGGAGAAATACCTGAGGATCCAAGACTATTAGAGAAGCTAATTAAAAATATTTGCTATAACAATGCTTATAACTACTTTAAATTGATATAGAGAGGGGTGTCATTTGGAATGGAAATGACATTTAGATGGTATGGCAAGGATGATCCAATCAGCTTAGAATATATCAAGCAGATACCAGGCATGAGAGGCATTGTCAGCGCCATCTATGATATACCAGTAGGTGAAGCTTGGCCATTAGATAAAATTAAGGAATTAAAATCAGAAATCGAAAGTGCCAATTTAGAACTTTCAGTCATTGAGAGTGTGCCCGTACATGAAGATATTAAATTAGGGAAGCCAACGCGCGATAAATATATTGAAAATTATTGCCAAACATTACGACATTTAGGTCAAGTGGGTATTAAAGTAGTATGTTATAACTTTATGCCAGTATTTGATTGGACGCGTTCACAATTAGATTTTCCTTTAGCAGATGGTTCGACAGCATTGATATATGATGAAGAAGCAATTGCTAAAATGAATCCACTAAAGGGTGAACTTTCTTTACCAGGTTGGGATTCAAGCTACACCAAAGAAGACTTAGCTGCACTCTTTGCAGATTACAAAACAATTGATGAAGAAAAGTTATGGGAGAATTTAAGTTACTTTATTAACAAAGTAATACCTGTTGCAGAAGAAGCGGATGTACTGATGGCAATACATCCAGACGATCCACCTTGGGGGATATTTGGATTACCCAGAATTATTACAAATAGAGAAAATCTGGAAAGGTTCATTCGCATACATCCGTCTAAACATAATGGATTAACGATGTGTTCAGGTTCTTTAGGGTCGGATAAGCATAATGATTTTCCGGAAATGTTAACATATTTTGGTCAAAAAGGACGTGTACATTTTGTTCACGCGCGTAATGTGAAATTAGTTGGGAATAAGTCATTCCAAGAATCTGCACACTTATCAGAATCAGGGTCTATCGATATGTATAAAGTTATAAAGGCATTACATGATTTTGGATATAAGGGACCCATTAGACCAGATCATGGACGCATGATTTGGGGAGAAACAGGTAAAGCAGGGTATGGTTTATATGATCGGGCGTTAGGCGCAACATATTTAAATGGTTTATATGAGGCGATAAATAAAAATTGTATAGCACAGAGTCCTCGAAAATAAGCGCAGCTTTTATGAAAATTTAAGCGTAATTATTGTAAACAACAACTTAATATTTGTTGAGCAAAGGGAATGTCAAATATAAGAGTTGAATGGGAGAAGAAAAAAGAACAAAAGTGATAAATTTGTGAAAATAATCACAAAATCCTTTTAAATTATTAGAATATGCATTATGATAAGGGTGTAGAAGATAAACAAAGCTTCTTAATAGAAAACTACGGAGTGATTAATTATGAGAAAAGTAATTGAAGCAGTTATTTTTTCAAACGAAAGTAGTTACGAAATATACACACACACAGGTGTAAATCAAGGTATTATTAATGACATTAAAGATGGATACAGAAGTATTGACTATATAGCTTACATTGATGCAGAGAAAATTTACAACTATGGTTTAAAGAAAGAGCTATTAGTTAATCAATAATACGCTGTATACATCGATGTAAATCGAGGTTTAATAGTGTTTTTAAACTGCGCTTACAATAAAAACCTATTAACTTTGTGCAAGTTTTTCTCCCCAGTAAAACTTTCATGATTTATTTAAACACCCTCACCCCCAGTATTAAGAAAGCCTACACTACTGTTTTTATAGTAGTGTAGGCTTTTTGTATATTGATTTAAACGAAACCTATTGAAAGATTAATCTTAAATGTAGGCCTTGAAATTATGTTTAACCGAATTGAAGTCATAAACGGAATTATACATACCCATGCGAATATGGTCTTGTGACGCATAAGGTATACGTAAGTGATCATGGTGTTCTACATAGATACGGAATTCACGTTCTAGTTGTTTGCGTTGATTTAAAGACATTTGAATCCACTCTTCTTGATCAAACAATGCTTCAAAGCGAAATTCAAAGTTGTCTTTGCCCTTAAATGCATGTAAATGATTGATTTTTTCATCAAAGTTCAAATTTTATCCCCCTTTAATCAAACGTTGCTAAATTGATATATATCTATTATATACCCACATTAAATTGAAGTATAGGTAATGAATAATTGTTATAACACAAAATTTTAATAAAAAATAAATTAACATGATAAAATAATTGAAAATAGGGAAATGACCTTATAAATAGTTAAATTGAAGAAGAAAGGAAGATATGAATGAATGAATTAAAAGATAAAGTTGCAATTGTTACAGGTGCAAGTAGTGGTATCGGTGCAAGTATTGCCGAAACATTGTCACAACATGGCGTGAAAGTAATGTTAACAGGGCGCAATGAAGCACGTTTATCTGATGTAGCAGAACAACTTCAAGAAAATAGTCAGTCTGAAATTGCTACACATATCGTTGATGTTACGCAAAAAAATGAAGTAGCAAAATTAGTAAAAGAGACTGAAAATAAATTTGGTCATGTAGATATATTAGTGAATAGTGCAGGTTTAATGCTCTCTTCTGCAATTACAGATGGTGATGTTGAGGCATGGGAAAATATGATTGATGTCAACGTCAAAGGTACTTTATATGGTATTAATGCCGTATTACCAATATTTTTAAATCAATCTACAGGACATATTATAAATATTGCTTCTATTTCTGGTTTTGAAGTTACAAAACAAAGCACCTTATATAGCGCATCTAAAGCGGCGGTACATACTATTACCCAAGGGTTAGAAAAAGAATTAGCTAAAACAGGTGTAAGGGTCACAAGTATTTCACCTGGTATGGTAGATACGCCATTAAGTGGTAATACTGATTGGGGTTCTCGTAAAAAGTTAGACCCGAAAAATATTGCTGAAGCTGTTGTTTATGCATTACAACAACCTAGTCACGTCAATATAAATGAAGTTACCGTAAGACCAGTATAAAATAGCGCGTAGACAAGCCTTGTTTTATTTATTATGTTCTTTGTTATCTGTTAGCCATATGAGAGTGAGAGGAAAATAAAATTACAAATTTTGATTTTCCTCTCACTCTTAAAAGTTATATTTTTGTATCTAATTTATGAAAGAAGTGTTAATCAATGTATTATAGGCGTTTAATTGAAAGTGACGTGAAAGAATATCGCAAGCTGCGTTTGAAATCATTGCAAACTGATCCGAAAGGTTTTGCATCTACTTACAAGCGTGAGATTGAATTCTCCATAGATAAGTTTAAATCACGAATCATACCTACAGAAACTCAATTTACAATTGGCGCATTTGACGACACCTCATTAGTTTGTATAGGTGCTTTTTATAGTGAAAGCCTAGAGAAGGTAAAACATAAAGGAAACTTAGTGGCGGTCTACTGTGATCCCCAGTATAGACGACAAGGTATTGCCAGGTTATTGCTTCAAAAAATAATTGATGAGACAAAAGAACTAGGGTTTGTGAAAATAATTGAATTAAGCGTCCTGTCCGAAAATAAAAGTGCCATTGCATTATATGAACAATTAGGATTTAAACGTTATGGCATAGAACCTAAAGCACTCTATGATGGAATTAATTATTATGATGAAGATTTAATGTACATGGAATTATAATATATAACAGTTGAAAATATTAAGCTAAGGTGGGGAAAATATGGAGACAGATTATATTATGGAGACAAACTTTATTATTGAAACAGATAGATTATATTTAGTGAGACCTTCACACGAATATTTAGTCGACTTGTACAATTTACATTCAGATCCAAGAACAAATGTTTATAACCCAGCAGGGCCTCACCAAAGTATAGAAGAAACAGAAGAGATGCTTAAGTCATGGATTGAACATTGGTTTAAATACCGTTTTGGTTACGCATTAATGATAGAAAAAGGAAGCGGTAAAATGATTGGTATGTGTGGTTTGACATATAAAACAATGTTAGGTGAAACATATCTTAATTTAGCTTATCGCTTGAACCCAGATTTTGCACGCAAAGGTTATACCAAAGAATCATGTTTAGCGGTTATAGAGTATGTGAAAGAAGACATACAAGTCAGTAATCAAATACTTGTGCGCACCAAAAAAGATAACCGCCCATCTATTATGACTGCCCAATCATTAGGATTTGAAGAAATAAGCAGTTATAACAATTATGAAGAAATGGGAGACGTCTATCTTTTTGAGTAATATCTGTTTATGATTATATGATACGTGTTGGCGATGAGATGTTACATAGCCCAACTTCCAATAATTGTAAAGTTTTAGTAGGCCATCTGAGTAAGAACCACTTCTTTAAAGAAGTGGTTCTTTAGAGAGTGGGACTTTACAGCCATTCTATAATTTCAATCCTATTGCCAAATGGGTCGTAAATATAAAAGCGATCAGCTCCTTCAAGTTCATCTCCGTATATAATTTCGACTTCTTGTAATTCAAGGTTTTTCCTTACTTCCGTCGCGTTGTGTACTGCAAATGCAGGGTGTGCCTTTTTGGCTGGTTCAAAATTGGTTTCAACACCAATGTGAAGTTGTTGTTGTCCGATTTGAAACCAAACCCCGCCTTTTCGTGCAAGATTAGCTGGTTTGGTTATTTCTTTGAATCCTAATTTTTCAGCATAAAACGCTCTAGCTAAATCTTCTTGGTTTGCTGGTGCAGCAACTTGTACATGATCAATGCCTATGAAATATTTTTCCATAATAGCAACTCCTTTTGTACTTATAATATCAAAAGTGTAAAAATAAAACGACTATAATAAATTTCGAGTTTAGAAAAATGCAAAACTATAAATAATTAAAAATTCTATATTATTATATTGCAATTGATAATCGTTTTCGATTAGAATAGAAGTATAATATTATGGAAGGGGTTAATATTTTGAAAAAATTATTTTATTTCATGTTGTGCTTACTATTATTTTTAGCAGCTTGTGGTAATAATGATGAGTCTAAAGATGCAGCTTCAAAAGAAAATACCGAGACGAAAACATATACAACAGGTGAAGGGGATAAGGTGCAAATTCCTAAAAATCCTAAAAGGGTACTTGATTTAACAGCTAATTATGGCAATTTTAAAAAGTTAGGTATTAAACCGATTGCGATAACGAGTGTTTTTCCTGATTCAAAATATTTAGATATGGCAAACATTAAGAAGATAGATCCTGAAGATGTGGAAGCAGCAGCAAAATTAAAACCCGATTTAATCATTACATATAAAGAAAATAAGAATAACAAAAAATTAGAAAAAATTGCGCCAACTGTTCCGATTAAGGTGCAAAATATGGATTATAAAGATACACATATAGAAATAGGTAAATTAGTGAATAAAGAAGCAAAAGCTAAAAAGCAAGCTAGTAAATTATCATCCAAATTAGCCAAGGATGGTAAAGAAATTAAAAAAGCAATTGGAGAAGATAAAACTTTTTCAATTATGGATATTCAAGCAAAAGATATATATCAATTTGGGCCTAGATTTGGTCGGGGTAGTGAAGCAATCTATGAAGGATTCGGTTTAAAAGAGGATCCCGAAGCGAAACAAGCTATGCCAAAAGAGAAGTTTATGAAAGTACCTAAAGAAAAATTTAATACGTACTCAGGAGACTATTTATTAGTTCCTACAAAAGACGGACAGAAACCTAATAATGATTTTGTAAAATCAAATACTTGGAAAAATAACCAAGCTGTACAGAATGGTAATGTGGTTTATTATGCTATGGATGAAGCGATTTATGCAGATTTAATTTCTGTGGAAAAACAGGCAGATTTATTTAAAAAAGAATTGTTGAAAAACAAATAAAAAAGACGAGATGAATATGGTTTACAGAAATCTTATTAAAAATAGATTTTTGTTCCAAATTTATCTCGTCTTTATATTTAAGGCATTGTTACCAATGATTAATATCTGTGCGTTCTCCCTTAAAGTTATTAGCGGTTTGATGACGTTGAGCGAGTACTTGTTCAACGTCGTCAAATTTTATATCTAAGGCATGTAACAACACAAATAAGTGATACATTAAATCAGCAGTTTCATTCGTCACTTCTTCACGGTCATTTTTCATTGCACCTATAACAACTTCAAATGATTCCTCGCCGAATTTTTTCGTGATTTTTTCTAGTCCTTCATTTAATAAATACTGTGTATATGAGTTTTCTTTATTAGATTCGGCACTAGTAGTTACTGTTTGTTCTAGTTGTTGCACGTTGAAAGGTATGGGCGTATTAAAACAACTTTGACTACCTGTATGGCATGTTGGCCCATTTGGTACAACCTCGATAAGGAGTGTATCTCGGTCACAATCTAAATGAATATTTTTAACGATTTGAGTATTTCCAGACGTTTCTCCTTTTGTCCATAAACGGTCTTTGGAACGTGAATAAAAACAAACAACACCACTTGTGAGTGTTTGCTGATAAGCTTCTTCATTCATATAACCGAGCATTAGCACTTGATTTGTATTAATGTCTTGTAATATAGCTGGCAAAAGACCTTTGCTAAAATCAGGTTGTTCTGTATTCATCTTACTGGGACACCCCCTTGTGCCATTGTTTTTTTGATTTCATCTACAGTTGTTTCTTTATCGTGTAAAATACTTGCGGCAAGACCAGCAGAAACATCGGTTTGCTTAAATAGATTAACGAAATGCTCTGGATTACCCCCGCCACCACTAGCTATAACTGGAATATTTACAAGTTGTTCGATTTCATGTAAGTGAGTGACATCGAAGCCTTGCTTCATACCATCATGGGTCATGCTTGTAATAAGTAACTCACCAGCACCTAAAGCTTCAACTTCCTGAACCCAATCATAAACACGTTTATCTGTACGTTGCTTGCCGCCATGTGTATAACAAAAATAGTCATTTAATTCATCGTCATAATTACTATCTATAGCGATACATATACATTGACTGCCAAATTTTTCGCTAGCTTCTTTAATAAATGATGGATTTTTAAGTGCACTTGAATTGAGTGATACCTTGTCAGCACCATGATTTAAGAGTTGAGAAATATCAGCGATCGTTGATATACCACCACCTACAGTTAATGGTATAAATAGTTTGTCTGCAGTTTCTTCAATAACATCGAGTACAAGGTCATGGCCCGCTTCTGTACGTGAAATATCTAAAAAGACTAATTCATCAGCGCCTTGCTCGTTATAATACAGTGCATATTCGACAGGGTTACCAATATCCCTTAATCCTTTAAATTGGATGCCTTTAACGACGCGCCCATCTTTAACATCTAAACAAGGAATGATACGCTTTTTAATCATGACAAGCCCTCCCAAAAATTAGGATTATGTGCAGCTTTACCTACAATAGCTGCCGAAACGCCAAGCGCTTCTAATTCTTCTAAATCTTGTTGATGGCGAATACCCCCAGAAGCAACGACAGGTTTTTGAGTTGCGTTGACTAATTGACCAGTAATCTCAAAATTAGGGCCTTCTAGTCGTCCATCTTTTGAAATATCTGTGTAGATGATACCGCCAAGAGGTAAAGACTCAATTTTTTCAATTAACTCAAATAAATCTAGTTCAGCATCTTGTTCCCAACCATTTATTTTTACTTCTCGTTTATATGCATCCACAGAGAGATATAAACGATTAGGGAATTGGTGCGCCATTTCGGCTAACCATTCTAAGTTTTGAATACCTTTAGTACCGATAATACAATAATCAATGCCATCGTTAAAATAAGCTTCAATAGTTTCTACGCTTCTAATACCACCACCAACTTCTATCGGTTTATCGGTTAGTGTACGTAAGGCTTTAATGTAGTCTTGTTCAATAGAAGATTGTTGTTTAGCCCCGATTAAATCTACGATATGGATACGATCTACACAATTGAATTGGTTATAAAATTGAATGCTTTCTTCAGCGCTTCGTGACATTTTTTCTTCTGAATCATATTTACCTTCAGTAAGACGTACACTTGTTGCATTGATTAAATCAATAGCTGGCCATAGTTTGATCATTTAGGAATCCGCCTTTCAGTGCTTGATTAAATATTGCTAAGCCATCATCGCCACTCTTTTCAGGGTGGAATTGGATGCCTATATAATTTTTAAATTGTACAATTGCAGGGACTTGTGTGCCATATTCGGCGAATGCTACAACATATTCAGACATTTGTGCCTGATAAGAATGTACAAAATAGACATCTTGAGAAAGTGTCGATTGGTTACTAATTAGATTGTTCCAACCTAAGTGAGGAACTGGGTAGGGCGTTTCAATTGGTATGATGCGACCTGGTATTAGTTTTAATCCAAAGACATCACCTTCAGCGCTCCATTCATATAGCAGTTGCATGCCAAGACAAATACCAATCACAGGCTTGTTTGTAACGGATTGCAAAACTTCAACCAAACCTCGGGAATGGATAGCTCGCATGGCATCTTTAAAGTGACCGACACCAGGTAAAATAACCATATCAGCAGCTTCAATATCTTTTGGATTATCTGTTAATTTAGATTCATAACCAAGATGATTGATTGCACGTTGTACATTTTTAATGTTGCCTAAACCGTAATCAATTATGGCAATCATTCTATCACACCCTTAGATGACGGTGTGCCTTCCGTATCATTACTTGTTAAGGCTACTTTAAGGGCACGCGCAAAAGATTTAAAAATCCCTTCTATTTCATGATGCGTATTGCCACCACGAATTAAATCTATATGTGTTGTTAAGCGCGCATTAATAACTAGCGCACGGAAGAATTCTTCTACTAATTCAGTGTCAAAAGTGCCTACTTTTTCGCGACTTAAACTGGCATTAAATGAAAGGAATGGACGCCCACTAATATCAACTACAGTACGAGCTAATGTTTCATCCATAGGGATATAACTTACCCCATAACGTTGAAAGGATTTTCTCTCTCGTGTCATTTCTAATAGCAATTGACCTAAAACGATACCTATGTCTTCTGTGACATGGTGATCGTCTACTTCTGTATCACCATTTGCATCAATAGTAATAGATAAGTTGCTATGAAAGGTTAAGAGAGTCAACATATGATCCAGAAAACCCACGCCAGTGTTTATTTCGCTTGGACGATTGTCGTCTGCAAGTGAGATAGATAATTGTGTTTCAGCAGTATTACGCGTTTTTTGATAAATCATATTGAGACCTCCAAGTTTTAATAATTTCTTCTAAATCATCCAATTGTGAATCCGTAGCAATAGAATAACGCACGTAGTCATTCATTTCTGTTCCATTATATAATCTAGGTAAAAAACCATGTGCTTGAATATATTCCCCTAAGTTTTGTGCTTCCGTTCCTTTAGTAAGCACAAAATTAGTAGATGATGGAAATACGACCATAATATCTGCAACATAATCGTTAAATAAGTTTCTTAGTCTAAGTGCTAATTGACGTTGATGTTCTATAAATTGTTTGGTTTTTTCAGGATGTTCAAACATATACAAAGCAATGTGTAGGGTAAGCGTATTTAATGGGTAGGGATGCTCAATACTCTGTATATGTTGAATCGTCTCTGGTGTACCAATTAGAACGCCCAACCTTAAGCCAGCGATACCGAATGCTTTTGACAAGGTACGCATTTGTAGTACGTGTGGTTGCATATCAAAGTTGTAAGCTTTACCGAAATCCAAGTATGCTTCATCTATTACGAAATAACCACCAATATTGTTCATTTTGTCAGCGATAGCTGTTAAAAATGTAGTACCATATTGTTTACCTGATGGATTGTGTGGATTGCTCATTATAAAGAATGCAGGCTGCACTTCCTCGATACGTTGTAAAATCTGTTCAAGATTAAATGTTAAATCGTCTTCAGCTTCCACAAATTCAATAGGACGATTTACTTGAGCAGCATAAGCTTGGTACATGAAAAAATCTGGATTAAGTGTTAATGCCGGACCCTCTGGCATGATTAGCATTAATTTTTGAATCAGTTCATCAGATCCATTACCAGCTATGACTTGTTCAGCAGTAAAGCCATAATAATTTGCATAAGCGTCTTTAAAGCGTTCGTATTCGTCATCTGGATAAAAGTTAAAGGCAGCATCTTGTATTATTGTAGCTAGTTGTGAATCTGTTAAAGGACGAAGTGGACTTTCATTTTTGTTAATTCTTATCATTAATATGACCCCTTTGTCGTTCTAATTTCAATAGATTGTTCATGATTATATAGTTGTTCAATATGGGCAAGTTCACGAGCAGGCTTTTCAATTTGATTGAAGGTATCTTGAGACAAATCTATGACCGAGTGACGCGTTAAAAAGTCATTCACTGATAAACCGTTCGTAAATCTTGCTGTTTGATTCGTAGGTAATACATGGCTTGGTCCAGCAACATAATCACCTATGACTTCTGGTGAATAATGACCTAAAAATAGAGCTCCTACATAGCGTACATGATTTAAATAGTCTCGTGGTGAAGCGGTTTGGATTGATGCATGTTCAGGTGCGATTTGATTCATTAAATCACAAGCTTCTGTGAAATCATCAACAGCAATCAAGAAATGGTGATTAGCTAAACTTGCCTTTACGATAGATTGACGTTCAATGTCAGTGAGTGTTTGTTGAATCTTTTGTTCGAGTTGTTGTAGCAGTTCCTCATCTTCACTAATAACAAATGTACGTGCTAATTCATCATGCTCAGCTTGCGCAAATACATCATATGTAATCGCATCTAAATCAGCAGTCTTATCAATGATTAAAGCAATTTCACTTGGTCCTGCAATTTGATCTATACCTACTTGACCAAAAAGATATTTTTTCGCATAAGCGACATATTGATTGCCTGGGCCGACAATTTTATCAACTTTAGGTATCGTTTCAGTTCCATAAGCAAGTGCAGCTATACTTTGCGCGCCACCAACTTGAAATACATCATCAACGCCAGCAATATAACATGCGGCCAAAACGATATCAGGTAGGCCATCTGCTTGCGGTGGTGTTACAACAGTTATATTTTCGACTCCTGCAACTTTCGCAAGTGTTGCAGTCATTAATACAGTTGAAGGGTAGCTCGCTTTGCCACCTGGTACATACACACCAACGCGTTCTATAGGATGATACATTTCATAACATTCAATAGAACCTTGCTGATCTGTCCATTTGATAGATTTTTGGTAAGTCTCAATACGAGCGTGACTGTGTTGTAAAGCTTCTCGCAAGTTATTGTCTAACCGGTGGAAGGCTGCTTCTAACTCTGAGAATGGAATTGCTAATTGAGGTGTATCTACTTTGTCTAACTCTTTATTGTAGGCTTTGAGTGCTTGATCACCTTCCAATTTAACTTTTTCACAAATTGTTTTAACTAGGGGATACAAATCCTCATTTAAAGAGGACTGATCTAAATAGTCATTTAAAAATGTCGCTTTATTTATAATCAATGAGTGACACCTCCAAAGTTTGAATTAAATCGTCAATTTCCGTTGATTTTTTAAAGTATGATTGCTTGTTGGTAATAAGTTTTGCATTTATATTCTTAATGGTATCTTTTTCGACTAACCCATTAGATTTCAATGTTGTACCGGTTTGGACGATATCAACGATGCCATCTACCATATCAACTAAACAAGCTAACTCGATAGAACCAGATAACTTTACAAGCTCTACATCAAGTCCCTGTGATTCAAAATATTTACGCGCGGTTTTCATATAGGAAGTAGCAACTTTAGTGAAAGTAGTTGTTTCTGGTTTAGAAGCTAAAGCAAAGTGACAATTGCCAAAAGATAAGTCCAAAAGGTTATTGATTGTATAATTACTTTCTTCCAGTACATCACTTCCGACAATACCTACGTCTGCTACACCTTGTTCTACATAGATAGGGACATCACTCCCTTTAACTAATACAAATTGGATAGAACCAACAGTAATTAATAATTGACGTTCTCTCTGTTCTAACGCTTGTGCATATGATTGTTCATTTATTTCATTTAAATAAGCAATAAAGCTTTTTAATAATCTTCCTTTTGCTAAAGCTACTGTAAGCATGTGCGTCGCTCCTTTTTTATAAAATAAATCCGAGTCCGAATCCTTCTAAATCACCTTTGTAAAAACCACCAGTTAGTTGTTGATATTTATTTTCTTTAAGATGACATCTCATGAATGCGCCTTTGTAATATGAACGGGGTGGCTGTGGCGTAATATCTAGATGTATATCATTAATACCCAGTGATTTGAACCACTGTTCCCAACGTCTTAACGCTTGTATTGTACGATGATCATGTTGGAAAATCTGACTTAATAAATCTAGTTGTTCTGTCGTTTTAGTAGTTAGTAATTGAACGATTGGATGAGCGATACCAAGTTGCGAAGTAAGCTCTGAAATATTGCGTTCTTGAATGAGTTTTAATATCTCATTAGTTTGCTCTTTAGTCGTTAAAAGTAAGTCAATAAGCTGGTAATGACCTAAAATAACAAAATCTATCTCATCGTTAAGTGAGGTTTTTATAAACTCATAAAAAGCCATAAAGTCTTCTTGCATATCTGTAATGGTAGGGTTGTAGTGTTCTATACCTAATTGAGTATAGACTTCATTATCACGCACAATAGGTCCTGAATAAGCTACATTGCTTAACTGTCGTGGATAATTACTATAATAACGCAATAATTGATCAGTAAAATCATTGCGTAGCGCAAAGATATGATGGTCATGTTGCCAGAAACTACGCTCTGTCATTTGTTGAAGGTCGTCTTTTGTAAGTGTTTGCCATGATAGAGATTCGATAAAGCTGAAATCGACAAGTTTAAATCCGGCTTGTTGAAAATGCTTTAAAAATGCGAGTTCAATTTCTTTGTTTTTAATAAGTGTTGTAGCATTCATAATATAACCATCCTTTACATTTACTTTGTTTCTCTACCGAACTAAAGTGAATTGATAAAGAACACTTTAACATAGATATTTTTGTAATTCAATAAATATTCTGAAAATAATGGACAGAGTTCATTTTAGCCCCCTTAAAATATATACATGATGCATTTTAATAAAAAATAAAAGTAAAGCCCGAGCATAAATAGATGTCTCGGACTTAGTGTGTTTAGTCATCGTTAAATAGGCGCATTAACAAAATTACTTTTCCAAAAATTGATCGCTGTCCCACTATACAATTCTAAGTTTTGATAGTAACCAAATTAAATTTAACTAGTAATGTTATTTATTTTGCTTGAGTGATTTTTGTATATTGTTGTAGTGAAGAGTGAAATTAATATTTATTATTTTCAACTAAGTTCTTGCCATAATCTACGTACTTGAGCATTTCATCTTTAGGCACCATATTACCTCCTGTTGCCCAAACGATGTGGTTCGCATTTTCTACAGCAATTCCATTATTGATTGCTGATTGAGTTGTTGGTTTTATACCAGCAAAGCCAGAAGCTGCTGAAGGTTCAATGAATATGTGTTCTTTTTGGCTCAAAGTGTATAAATAGCGATACATTTGCTTATCAGATACAGTACACGCACCATAAAGTATGTTATTCATTATTTGTCCAACGAGGCGAGAAGGACGTGATACTGCTAAACCGTCAGCATCAGTACGACCATCCAAACCAATATCTGTGACAGCAATAGTGTCATGGAGCTGGGTCATCATTCCTAGTAACATACATGGGGCATGTGTAGGTTCAACAAACACACAATAAACATGCTCACCCAGCATTCGATTTAAGCCAAAAGTCACGCCACCAGGGCCACCACCAACACCACATGGTAGATATACAAAGAGAGGATGTTCAGCATCAACTTGTATATTTTGTTCTCTAATTTGTGATTTTAATCTTAAAGCTGCTACGGCATAGCCTAAGAACAAATCGGCTGATCCTTCATCATCGACAAAGTGGCAAGTTGGGTCATGTTCCGCTGCTTTTCTGCCTTCTGCAACTGCAAATTGATAATCAGATTGATGTTCGATAACTTCTACACCACGGTCGCGTAACAAATCTTTTTTCCATTGACGTGCGTCACTCGACATATGGACCGTTACACTGAATCCGAGTTTCGCGCTTATAATACCGATACTTAAACCGAGATTTCCTGTTGAACCAACCGCCACGTTATACTGGCTGAATAGTGCTTGATATTGTGGTTCAGCTAAAATACTGTAATCATCGCTATAATTTAAACCGCCTTGATCTACTGCAATAGTTTCTGCTAGTTTCAATACTTCGTAAATACCGCCACGTGCTTTTATGGAACCAGAAATTGCAAGGTGACTATCGCATTTAAGCCATAATTTTCCTATATTTGTTTGAAAATCTGATTTTGTTAATGTATCTTGCATAAATGGAATTTGTTTTAAAGGTGATTCTATTAAGCCATCATTCTTCTCAGTTTCAGGAAAAACTATACGAATATAGCTGGCAAACCTATCCAATCTTGCAGCAGCTTCTTCAATATCGTCTATAGAAAAAGGGAATGATTCTGACTTGTGAAAATTTGGGTTTTCCCAGAATAAAGGTGTATAGTTTTGTAACTTATTGATTAAAGGAAAAGTTTGTTTAAGTTGATTGAGTGTAGTCATGGTAATCCTCCTGCAGTACGAATTTATCTCATTCATATTATAGCAAATTGTGTTTGTTTATCGGTACATGGACTTATATATTATGGTAGTGTTAATAAACAAATGCTCTTTCATTAACAATTATTGAATAAAATCGTTCATCGCGTATGTCAGTGAAATATAGGTAAAGTTAACAAACAGAAAAGAAGTGGAGCAGCCATCAAGGGTTAATTTGATTGCTGTTCCACTTCTTATAAGGTCACATAACGTCTAATATTCACTAATGCAACAATTTGAACGCTTTAGAGACGTGACTTTAAATCAAATCTTTATGTTAAGAATTTATTTTTTAAAAGATTTTCGTATCTTAGTAAACCAGCCTTTACGATTATTAGCTGAAATAACTTGAGGATGTGCAGATTTTTCTTGTAAAGATTCACCAAATTTTATAGCTTCATTCATAAGATAAGCTTGTGAATTTAATGGCGACAAATTATTTTCAATATAGTGATAATTGCCATGTTGATCTTGGTAACGTCCTTTTTGATTATCAGAAAGTTGAAGATTCATATAATCTAATAGACGGCTTGCGATCGCTTTATCTTCAACAGGGAACAAAATTTCTACACGTTTAATCATATTTCTCGTCATCGCATCTGCAGATGAAAGATAAATGTTATCTTCTCCATTATTATGGAAATAATAAATACGAGAATGTTCTAAAAAGCGTCCAACTATACTCACTACTTCAATATTTTCACTGATGCCCGGAACACCTGGTTTTAAGCAACAAATTCCACGAATAATAAGTTGCACTTTAACACCGGCACATGATGCTTCAAATAATTTGAGTATAATGTCTTTATCAGTTAAAGAGTTCATCTTCATAATAATTTTCCCATTACCATATTGTAGCTGCGCCTTGATTTCGTTATCTATACGCGCTAAAAAGACGTCACGGATATCAAATGGGGCAACAATTAATTTGTTATAAATTGGTTTTATTGAGTAACCGCTGAGATAGTTAAAGAAGTTAATTGCATCTTCAGCAATCTCATTGTTCGTAGTTATAATCCCCATATCAGTGTAAAGTTTAGCGGTTTTATCATTATAATTACCAGTTCCTAGATGTACAAAAGAAGTAAGTTTATTATTAATACGTTTAACTACTAGTGAAATTTTACTATGTGTTTTTAAATGTGTCATACCATAAATAACATGGCAACCAGCGTCTTCTAGCATTCTAGCCCAATGTACATTGTTTTCTTCATCGAAACGTGCTTTTAATTCTACAAGTACGGTAACTTGTTTACCGTTTTCTGCGGCATTTTTTAAGCTATTAATAATAGGTGAGTCTTTGCTGACACGATAAAGTGTCTGTTTAATGGCAATCGTATCAGGATCTTCAGATGCTTCACGTATAAAATCTACTATAGGTTCGAAAGATTCATAGGGATGATGAAAAAATATATCTCTTTTAAGAGAGAGATCAAAAATATTATTATCGCCTAAAGATTGTGGAATTTGTGGTACATATTTATTATATTTTAAGTGTTTTAATTTATTAGATAAATGACCAACTAAATCAGAAAGCATAGTTAAGTCAAGTGGTCCATCTAAGAAATAAACATCATTATCATGAACTTCTAATTGATTCATTATCCATATAATATCTTCATGTGTTGTATCTCTACCATCTACTTCTAAACGCACTGCTGTACCGCGTTTACGCTCTTTTAAGAAACGTTCAATTTCAATTAATAAATCTTCTGCACCGTCTTCATGGATGGTTAAATCTGCATTTCTTGTAATTCTAAAGGTAAAAGTATTTATGACATTAAACCCTGTGAACAAATCATTTATAAAATAAGTGATAATGTCTTCGACCATAATAATGTATTGTTTATCACCTTCATTCAGTGCGTAAAAACGTGGTATTAATGATGGGATTTGTACAATAGCAGAATTAATTTCATCAGGTGTATCTATATTTACAAAAATGTTTAAACTCTTATTATTTAATTTAGGAAAAGGATGGTAAGCATCGATACCTAATGGTGTCAAAGTAGGTAGTATACCAACTTTGAATTCTGTTTCAAGTTGTGCTAAAAGCGTTTCAGGTAACTTATGAGGTTTTACGATTTCTACTTGATACTGACGTAAATTATTGATTAATTCGTTATAAATTTCATACTGTAAATCAACGTTTTTTTTGTTTTTAATTTTAATCTGGTCTAGTTGTTCCTTTGGTGTTAATTGTGCTTTATTTTCTGGTTTATCATAGCCCATTTTGACTTGATCTTGTAGACCGGCTACTCGTACCATAAAAAATTCATCTAAATTTGAGCTAAATATAGAAACAAAGTTAAGCTGTTCTAATAAAGGGTTGTTTTTATCTTGTGCTTCTTGTAATACACGATAGTTAAAATCTAACCAACTTAGCTCTCTATTATTATAATATTGTGGTGAATTTAAATACTTATCTCCCAAATTTCTATGCATAACTGTTATTACACCTCATTAGTAGTCTTAGATACATATTTTGCTACACTTAATTTATCATAAGAATTTTAAGATTTTGTAAAGATTATAGAAATATTTTCCTTTAAGATTTTATCGATGTGTTTCTTTTGTCTATGCGCTTGGTATTCTTCAGCAATAGGTGCGCCATTATAATAAACGTAAAGGATGTACTCACCGTTTTCTTTTTTGAGATTTAAACGCTCAACAGCATTTGTATGAGAGATGTTGAGTGCATTGACGAACTTTATAATACCTCCTAAGTATTGGATATTATCTAACTCTTTACCACGAAGCCATTTTGTTTCATGACTAAAGAACTTTAACAGGGATTTATTTTTAAAACTTGCAAGCAACGCTAATTTGACACGATCTTCGTGTTTGAAGCCATCAATCATTGAGTTAGCAATAATATAATACGTGTGGGGCGAACTTGAATCAGCGTCGATAAATCTACCTAGGTAATACAAGTATGCGCCCTCAGCAAATAAAGATTTTTCTTTTGCTGAAACTTCAATTTTATCTAATTTAATTAATTGTTCTAAGAGTGATTGTGCTAATTTTACACGTTGGTTAGCACTAGCTTCTTCAATACCGTATTCATTTGCTAAATGATACAAGGCATCTGTTCTAATATTTTCTTTTTTAAATTCTTCTGGGTGACGTTCGCCAATGACATTCATGGCGTAGCCTTCACGAAGGCCTTTTCGAGAGAATGTAAATTGAGTGGCATCTATTTTATTAAATAGAGTATTAAAGACTGCTACGGCAGGCAGTATAATATCCACACGGTCTCTACTTAGTCCATCAATATCTTTTAAATCATCACGTGAACTCTTTTTAATGATTGTATATACTTCTTCAATGTTATCTTCAGACATTGTATAGTTGTGTACGCCACCGATAGGGTATGAGTGTTCAGACTGGTGTATACGTGCTACGTTACGAGCAGAACCTCCAATACCTACAAGTGCGACTTCTTGATTTTTTATCCATGGTAATTGATCAAATTGTTTAGATAAGAATTTTTCCATATCTTTAATTGCAGATTTGTCGTTATGGTCTTTGCCAGCAAAAAATTTACGTTGTAAAGTAACGACACCGAAAGGGAAACTGTGCGATTTTATTAGTTTTTTATCTTTAAAAAGTGTGACTTCTGTTGAGCCACCACCAATATCAACAGAAACGCCATCATTAATGTCTGTAGTATGTGTAATTGCATAAAAACCATAAAATGCTTCTTCTTGATCGTTTATGATTTTAATTTTGATATTAAGTTCTTTTTTTATTTTTTCGAGAATTTTATCTCTATTTGTTGATTGTCTGATTGCTGCAGTAGCTATAGGATGCAATGCATCGACTTCAAATTTATCAGCTACCTTTTTAAAGCTACTTAGTGTTTCAGTGAGTACTCCAATTCCCTCGTCGTTCATTGCCAAATCTTCAGTTAAATACTGGCTTAACCTTGCTGGCGTTTTAATATTTAATAATTCATTTAATCCAGTTTTTTTATCAAATTCGAAAATAACCAATCTAATGGTATTTGAGCCGATATCAATTAATCCTATACGTTCCATAATGCCTCCTAAAATATTAATGAGGTAATTTATATTGTTGTATTTTATTTACCCATTTCTTAAGTTTATATTACATTAAATATAATAATTTGTTACTAATTATTTTCATACTGCTCAATAGAAATTAATTTAAAATAAATCGTATATATTACAATACATAATATAAAACAGACAAATCCACCAGTCAGGTATCTAACAATGAGAGATTTATCTGTTATGTGCATAATTGTCATATATTATTTCATATTTAAAGGTCCCCCGGGTCCTAATGGCCAACCTAATAAATACCAAATAATCATAAACAATGGCCAAACAATACTTAAAATGATGGTATAAGGCATCAAACTTGAAAGTAAGGAACCTAATTTCATATTATTGTCATATTTTTGCGCATAAGATAATAGTAATGGCAAATATGGCATCATCGGAGTGATTGGATTACTGATAGAATCACCAATTCTATAAAGCATTTGTGTAAAAGCTGGATGAAACCCAACAAGCATTAACATTGGTATAAAAATAGGTGCTAAAATTCCCCATTTAGCGGATGCACTACCTATCAGTAAGTTAATGATCGCGCTTAATAAAATAATGCCTAAGATTAATACAATTCCATTTTGTCCTTGGAGTAATGAAGCTCCTTTGACTGCAATGATAACGCCTAGATTACTCCACTCTAAGAATGCTAGTAGTTGCGCTGCAAAGAATACTATAACAATAAAAGAACCCATCGATCCCATAGAATCAGCCAACATTTTACCTAGGTCTTTAGAATTTTGAAATGCTTTCATTTTAATTCCATATACTAAACCAGGTACTAAAAATAAGACTAAAATAATTAGACCGACACCATTAATAATTGGTGCATCGTTAAGTAAACTACCTGTTTTAGCATTTCTTAGAAAACTATTTTGTGGAATTGCTAAAACAATGAGTAAAGCAATCATTGCAAAGAAGCTTATGTTTGCCCAAAAAACTGCTTTATTTTCTTCAGGTGTTAATCCTGTATTTTCTTCGTCAACTTTAATATCTGAGTTGGATGTATCATATGTTCCGAGCCTAGGAATAACAAATCGCATGGTTACCCAATATACAGCTGGTAATAAAACAATAATACTGGCAGCTATGAAGTACCAATTCATTGCGACGTTTACGTGCACATTATCATCAACAATTTTTGCTGCAGGCTCTGTAAAAGCATAAAGTAAAGCATCAGACATACCAATCATGACATTAGCTGAGAAACCACCAAGTGCTGAGGCATAAGCCATGGCTAAACCAGCGATAGGGTGATAACCTAATTTAATAAAGACCATGGCAGTAAGTGGAGGTAACACGATAGTAGCGGCATCACCAGCAGCGTTACCTAAGATGCCAACTAATATAATTACAGGGACTATAATTTTCTTGGGGGCTTTGTGTACTACTTGTATCATCAATTTATCAAAATAGCCTGTTTTTTCCGATACACCTATTCCTAGCATGACAGCTAATACAAGACCTAGGGCAGGAAATTCAGAAAAATTCTTAACAGCATCATTCAAAATCATTGATAAGCCGTCGCTACTTAAAATGCTTTTAATTGCAATGGTATCACCTGTGCCAGGATGTTTAACTGTGATAGAGAAAAATGAAATAATCCAAGTTAATACGGCGAGACCTAAGCACATTAAGAAAAATAAAATACTAGGATCAGGTAATCTGTTACCAATCTTTTCTACTATATTTAAAAATCTATTGATAAGCGTTGGTTTTTCCTTTGAATTTAATGACATGGTCCTAACCTCCCAATTAAGTTGTCGAAAGTATAACAAATTAAAGATAATAATTAAATGAAAATTTTGAAAATTTAGAGTTGTATAAAGTTCAGATTTTGTAAACGTTTTAATTTAAAAGAACTAATAAATGAAGTTTTGTAGGCAATTAAAAAAGGAAGTACATAATTGAGATACGTTAAAAAATAAAGTGTATTTTAAAAAGGAGTCGTGAGTAACAATGGGAAGATTAGAAGATAAAGTAGCTGTATTAACAGGAGTGAGCACAGGTATTGGTGCAGCTACCGCGCATGTTTTAGCTAAAGAAGGTGCTCATGTCATAGCAGTAGATATCTCGGAAAAAGTACATGATACGGTTAAAGAAATTAATAATGCGGGGTATAAAGCTTCAGGTTACACTGTTGATGTTTCAGATGAACATGCAGTAGAACGATTTGCAGAAGCTATTAAAGAAAAATTTTCAACAATCGATGTACTCTTCAATAATGCAGGTGTTGATAATGCTGCTGGTAGGATACATGAATATCCTGTAGAAGTCTTCGATAAAATAATGGGAGTCGATCTTAGAGGTACCTTTTTAATGACTAAGTTTTTCTTACCATTAATGATGGATGAAGGTGGTTCTATTATTAACACTTCGTCATTCTCAGGTTTAGCTGCAGACTTAAATCGTTCTGGATATAATGCTGCAAAAGGTGGTGTGATTAATTTTACACGTTCAACTGCGATAGAATATGGACGTGAAAATATTAGAGCTAATGCGATTGCACCAGGTACTATTGAAACGCCGCTTGTTGATAAATTGACTGGTACTGCTGAAGAAGAATCTGGTAAAGCATTTAGAGAAAATCAAAAATGGGTCACTCCATTAGGCAGATTAGGAACTCCTGAAGAAATTGGGAAACTTGTTGCATTCTTAGCATCAGACGATAGTTCGTTTATTACTGGTGAAACGATTACCATTGATGGCGGTGTAATGGCCTATACATGGCCTGGTGAAATGTTAAGTGATGATAGTTGGAAAAACACGACTAAATAAAACAAGCAATTTTTAATAAGAAACAAAATAATTATATCAAGAAGCGAGGCTAAGACAATTAATTTGTCCCAGCCTCGCTTTATTAATGGCAGTAGCTTAAATTCACACTCTAGGTTTTGTATGTGTTGATTGTATTATATCTTTTAGCGTAGTGTGTAGAAATATTACCAAATAATTTCTTCTACAACGTCATCATTTAAAGATTTAACAATTTCAGTCACAAGTGCGACTGAATTTTTATAATCATCAGTGTGTAGTACTGACACGTTTGAATGCATATAACGTAATGCGACACCAATGGAAACAGTTGGTATACCTTCATTCGCAACGTGTATGCTACCAGCATCAGTACCGCCACCAGCTGTAGTATCTAATTGAATAGAAATGTTATGTTTCTTAGCTATTTCTTTAATATGTTTGGTAAAGCCGACATGTCCAATATTAGAAGCATCCATGATAATGACAACAGGTCCGTTGCCAATAGCTGTATCACTAACTTGCCCAGACATGCCGGGTGTATCGTATGCAATTGCAACGTCAACAGCGATTGCTAAGTCTGGTTTGATTTTATTAGCAGCAACTTTTGCCCCGCGTAAACCAACTTCTTCTTGTACATTTGCGCCAGCCACTAAATTAATATCGATAGCATCATTTTTTAATTGTTGTAAAACATCAACGGCAAGCGCGCATCCGTAGCGATTATCAAAAGCTTTTGCAGTTAAATATTTGTTGTTCGCTAATGTTTCAAATTCACTATACGGTGTAATCATATTTCCAATTTCTATACCGAATTGCTCGGCTTCTTTTTTACTTTTAACGCCGATATCGATAAACATTTCTTTCATATCAATTGTTTTTTTACGCTCTTCAGGTGATAGTACATGAGGTGGTTTAGAACCGATAATGCCTCTGATTTTCTTACCTTTGTCTGTTGTAACAGTAACTTTTTGTGACAACATGACTTGATTCCACCAACCGCCGATTGGAGTGAATTTTAAAAATCCATCATTATCAATTTTAGTAACGATGAAACCAATCTCATCTAAATGCCCAGCAACCATTAATGTTTTGTTACCATTTGTTGCGGATTTTTTACCAAAAATACCACCAAGGTTATCTTCTACAATTTCATCACTAACAGGTTTTAAATAATCATGCATTAAAGTTTTCACTTTCATTTCATGACCTGCGATGCCATCGACATCAGTTAAAGATTTTAATAGTTCTACTGATTGATTCATATTAACCCTCCCAAGTTTGATTTATAGATATATTTTACCATTTTAAGATTAATACCATATAGTCATTTGATTTAAATAAAAATTGATAAGAACTGCATAAATCTAAAAATAAATCTTACTAATTTACTAAGACTAAAAATGTGCAATAAATCAGGAATCATGTTTCAATAAATATAATAGGTAAATTGGAGGGGTTAAAATGACAAAAGTTAATCATCTTACATTAGGTTCAAATGAAGCGCCAATTCAAGTCGAATCTTTTATTAATTTTGCATGTCCATATTGTAAGAACTATTTTAGAGCTGCAGACAAGGCACTCAAACCATTTATTGAGGCAGGTAAAGTGCAACATGTGGTCAAACATTTTGATAAAACTAAGCAAGCCTTATTAAAAGGGACGGTTGCAAATATTCATTTAAATTATCAAAAAGTTGATGAAACGATAGAAATTATACGTGATTTATATGATACACAAGATGAATGGAAAAAGAGCTTTACTGCAATTGAAGATAAAATGACTCAAACACTTAATTTAACACCTAACAAAGAAGCAGATGAACGTTCACTAGCAATTAATGAAGAAACATTTGAGCGTGGTATTAAAGGCATCCCAACTGTATTTATTAATGAAGTTCAATTTGAGTTTAACCCATTAAAAGATGAACAGAGTGAAATAGAGGCATTGATTACAGACAAAATAACCCAATTAAGCAAATAAAATAAAAACACTATGACAAACAATTCGAAACGATTGTCATAGTGTTTTTATTTTCTATACATGTTCTATCAATTTTAATTTATAGTCTTGGATAGATTGAATACTACCATCTTTATTTTTAATAATAATATGCTCTTTAGTAATTTGTGTCGGTGATTCCACACCAACTGCAGCTGCGATATTAAATAAACCTTCATGCAAACTTGTTACAAAATTTGTGACACGGTATTTTTTCTCATCAATAATTAGGCCTTTTTCTCTTTTTGGGTCAGTAGTGGCAACGCCTACTGGACAAGTGTTCATATGACATTGTTGACTCATAATACAACCTACACTAATCATCATGCCACGAGCTATGTTGATTAAATCTGCACCTAGACCAAGTGCAATCGCAATCTTATCTGGTGTGATTAATTTGCCTGAAGCAAAGATTTTGATGCGATCTCGAATGCCGTACTTTTCAAGTAAAGAAGTAAGTATAGGCAGCGCTGTGAAAAGAGGTAAACCTACGCCATCTTCTAACTCTTGGAAAGTTGCACCAGTTCCTCCTTCTCCACCATCTATTGTTATAAAGTTTGGATATTGGTGTGTATCAACCATTGAGCGCACTAGGTCTTCTACCTCTGAGACCTTGCTAATTACTATTTTAAAGCCAACAGGTTTTTGACCAAGTTGTTGTAATTGATGTACCCAAGAAAGTAATGCAACCGGATTATCGATTTGATCAAAACGATTAGGTGAATTTATAGTTTTCCATGGCTCAACTTTACGAATTTCTGCAATTTCTTCAGTGACTTTATTTCCTTGCATATGGCCGCCCCTTGTTTTAGCGCCTTGAGCTAGTTTGATTTCAAAAGCTTTAATTCTTGATTGTCGTGATAAATGTGTAAAGGCGTCTATATCAAAATCACCTTGTTTATCACGGACCCCGAATAGACCAGGCCCGATTTGGAAAATAATATCTACATCACCAGAAAGATGGTGTTTTGATAGTCCACCTTCTCCTGTATTCATCCATGTACCAGCTTGTCCCAAACCTTTAGAAAGGGCAGTAATAGCATGACTGCCTAATGCCCCGTAACTCATACCAGATTGTCCGACTAAACGTTTTAGTTTGAAAGGTTGTTCAAGCTCTGGTCCGAGTATAATTTGATTATCGTCTGATAAATAGTAAGGGTCGATTTCTGTTTTTATTCTATGCTCGTCACGATCAAATAGACGTTCATTATCTATTTGATAAATAAAAGAAGATATCATAGGTGATTGATCGATGTGTAATTCTGAGGATTGTAATGGAAACATAGTATTTTGAATATAAAAACCATCTTCATAATCGCGTTGAGTACCAAAACTTGTCATTCTGGAATTATATTTGCCTGCTAAAACGATATTAGTGAAATCATTTCTAGAAAAAGGTTTACCTTTAGTATCAGCCAAAAAGAGATATTGACGTAATTCAGGCCCTATTTTCTCACCAAAATAACGTATTCTAGCTAATAAAGGATAATTACGTAATACGCTATGTTGTTTTTGGCGTTTATCTTTAAATAGTAATAGTGCACCTACAATAAGCCCACTTAATAAAAATAAAACAATGATTATATTAACAATAAACTGTAGTACGGTTAATATTGTCATAAAACATCCCCCCATATAACTATATGTTACAACAAAATGATCATTTTACAATAAAATAGCTAAAGAAAAAGCCACTTAATATTAAAGTTCTAAACAATGAAATGATATAGAAAAATTTATAAAATATATATAAGTGATTTGAATCATGATATATTTGCAATATATAAATATAAAGGAAGGTGTCTTATGGATGAGGAATCAATGTTAAAAAGCACGAAGCAATTACAAGAAAAAAACAAATGGCAGAGTAAGCATATTATGAAAAGAGATTTCTGGCTTATTCCTTTTTATATACTATTCAATCAAGTTGTACCTTTAATTGTCTTAGCTGTAATATTTGGCGTTTCTTTTTTATTTAATATTAAAAATGCAGTTGCAGACAATGATTATAGGATTGTAAGTACCGTAATCTCTGAAATTATTATTTTGCTAAGTTTTTATTTAATCCATAAGAAGCATCGATTAGTACCGATTGCGATGAATCGTTTTAAGAAAAGTAAACAATATTTATTAATGATTTTGGCTACTTATATCGTTTCAATTGTATTAATTACTGGGTATGAATGGGCGACGGATTTTTTGCCTAAATCACTTCAATATGGCGATACTCAAAATCAAATGTTATTAGAAGAGTTGTTTGATAATAATTGGATGTTACCACTATTATTTATAGATATAGTCATTTTAACGTCTTTTATTGAAGAATTAATATTTAGGCATTTAATAATTCATGAATTAGGTAAAAAAATAACCTATGGTTTTGCTACGGTTCTATCAGTAATCCTTTTTGCATGTATACATGTTATGGGAGCCACGTCTCCTTTTGAAATAGGAAGTTATATTATAATTGGTGCCAGTCTTGCCTTTGTTTATCTAAAAAGTGGCATGAATTTGGCCGTTTCTATCACGCTGCATAGTTTAAATAATTTTATATCATTTATAACGATTGTTATTTTAAAATAACTTTTAATCAGGTAGTGTTAAGTTATATTTTCTTAGAAATTGGTTATTTATATCATGTGTTAGGGAATAATGATGAATAAAGCAAATCTTAGGGAGGCTGTAGCATGTTAGAACTGAAAAATGTTTCATATCATGTTGATAAACGTGACATCATCAACAATATTTCTTTGAAAATTGAACAAGGAGAAACCATTGCGATTGTAGGCCCTTCAGGGAGTGGGAAAAGTACACTAATGCGTTTGATTAATAATTTAATCAGCCCTACAGAAGGGGAAATCTATTTAAATGGTAAGCCTTATGAGCAAATTAGCCCAGAAACATTGCGTATGAAAATTAGTTATTTGTTACAGGAAAGCGACTTGTTTGATAGAACTATAGGAGAAAATTTAGCTTTTCCAGCAGAAGTACGCAATGAGAAATTTGACCGTAAAAGAGCAAAATATTTATTGAAAACAGTTGGTTTGGGCCATTACAATTTTAATACAAGAGTAGATCATTTATCCGGTGGTGAAAGACAGAGAATAACAATAGCAAGACAATTGATGTACAAACCACAGATGTTGTTGTTAGATGAAGCGACTAGTGCACTAGATAAGCAAAATAGTGAAAAAATTGAAAAACTAATTTTTAATATGGCCAAAGAAGGAGTCTCAATTTTGTGGATTACACATAGTAATGAACAAAGTAGTAGGCATTTCAAGAAAAGGATTAAAATCGTTGAAGGTCGGATTGAACAGGAGGATGATTTATCATGAGTACAACTGCGTTAGCATTAACCGGTCTTCTGTTACTATTCCCTATCATTGTCTCTTATAAAGAAAAATTACATATCATTAAAGATTTATTAATTGCTACATTACGTGCAGTAGTACAACTTGTTATTTTGGGATATCTCTTACATTTTATTTTTGGAGTGAATCAAAAGTGGTTACTGCTTACATTTGTATTGATAATTATTGTAAACGCTTCTTGGAATACAATAAGTAGGGCATCACCAGTAATGCATCATGTGTATTGGATTTCATTTATAGCTATATTCGTTGGTGTTGCCTTGCCATTAGTTGGAGTAATCCTGACTGGTGCGATACAGTTCAAACCCAATGAAGTTATACCAATTGCAGGTATGTTGGGAAGTAATGGTTTGATAGCCATCAACTTGGCTTATCAAAATTTAGATAAAGAATTTGTAAAAGAAATGAGTCAAATAGAAGCTAAATTAGCTTTAGGTGCAAACCCTAAATTGTCCTCTAAGGCAACAATTAGGAACAGCATTAAAACAGCGATTGTACCGACGATTGATTCTGTAAAAACATATGGTATCGTCTCTATACCTGGTATGATGACAGGATTGATATTAGGTGGCGTTGCACCATTAGAAGCAGTGAAGTTTCAGTTAATGGTTGTATTTATCCATACAACTGCGACGATTATGTCAGCTTTAATTGCGACATACTTAAGCTATAAACAATTCTTTAATCATCGAGATCAACTGATTGGGCGTCATCTACATACGGAAGATAGATAATATGTAATCGAGTTATGATGACTTATTTAACTTCATATTTAAAATATTTGTGGATATTTAGTGACTCATGTAAATTATAGTGGTATATATTCGGTTTATAATTGAGTCGCAGTACCAACAAAGCTACGTGTTTTGTTGGTATTTTTTGAGTGTATCTCTAGAAATTGTTGAATTTAAGTGTTTCAAAGACAAATAACCATCATAACACCATACAACTACTATCATTTTAAAATGTTCAAACGTATTGACGTATGGTTTATAATATAATGGTTATGTAAAAATAAAAATTTATAAAAGAGAGGAGTGAATCTATGTCAGTGATGAGAATCGCAACATTCATTTTAAGTATATTTATTGTAGGTATGGTTGAAATGATGGTTGCTGGGATTATGAATCTAATGAGTAATGATTTACATGTCTCAGAAGCGATAGTAGGTCAGTTAGTGACACTGTATGCGATCACTTTTGCTATAGCAGGTCCAATCTTAGTAAAATTAACTAATCGCTTTTCACCGAGGCCAGTCTTGTTATGGGCGTTACTAACTTTTATTATAGGGAATGTAATAATTGCTATGGCGCCTAATTTTTCAATCTTAGTATTTGGACGTATATTATCATCAGCTGCGGCAGCGTTAATCGTGGTGAAAATATTAGCATTAACGGCTTTATTAACAGCTCCACAGCATCGTGGGAAAATGATTGGTATTGTTTATTCAGGTTTTAGTGGTGCTAATGTATTTGGTGTACCTATTGGGACAATTATAGGTGACTTAGTAGGATGGAGATATACATTCTTATTTATTGTCGCAGTCAGCGTGCTAGTCGGTATACTAATGTACTTCTACGTACCACAACCGCAATTTCAAACACCTAAAACAGGTACAGAAACAACGCAACGTGCAAGTAGTTATTCTAAAATATTAAGACCGGCAGAAATTGTAAAATATTTGAGTATAACGTTTTTACTACTCGTTGCCAATTCAGTGACATTTATTTATATTAATCCGTTGATGCTGAAAAGTGGCCATGATTTATCATTTGTGTCTATCGCATTGTTGATTAATGGTGTAGCAGGCGTAATAGGTACATCAATGGGTGGGTTCTTATCAGATAAACTCACAAGTAAACGTTGGTTAACGATTGCGACAACTATTTTTATTATTATGATGTTAATCTTAAATGTCTTCTTACCGGGCACAGGTCTATTATTGATGGTTATCTTTATTTGGAATATCATGCAGTGGAGTACAAATCCAGCTGTACAAAGTGGTATCATTGAACATGTAGAGGGTGATACGAGCCAAGTTATGAGTTGGAACATGTCTAGTTTAAACGCAGGAATTGGTATAGGTGGCATAGTAGGTGGCTTAGTTGTTTCAAAAGTAGACGTTTTTGCAACAACTTACTTTAGTGCCGCGATTGCCTTATTAGCCTTTATATTAATCATTAGTTTAAAAAACGTGGCGAAATATAACAAAGTTCAAGCGTGATGTTATATGATAACATGTGAAAATTACTTAGCATAAAGCCAATATTTTATATAAATAATGGGGGCAGCTTCCGACATATCAAGTAAAACTTGGTATCGGGTAGCTGTCCCCATTTTAAGCTCAAAAGTTCAAATTTATATTCATAACTTAGATTGCTACTACGCCGATTAATACAGCGATAATCAACATGATAATAGCGAATCCCCATATCCAGAAAAAGGCATATTTTATATATGTTCCCATATTCGCCTCTGCAAGACCGATAGCTAACCATAAGGCTGGTGAGAAAGGACTAACAAAGGTTCCAATAATATTACCAATTATCATTGCGTATGCGGTAGATATAGCAGGGACACCAAATTGACCAGCAGTTTGTTCAACTATTGGAAGTACAGCAAAATAATAAGCATCTGTACTCGTAAGTAAATCAAGCGGTACACCAAAGATACCTACAATAATATGTAAATATGGACCAACTGCGTCTGGAATAATAGCTATAAAGTTTAAAGCTATTGCTTCTAGCATACCTGTTTCGTTTAACACTCCTAAAAACATTCCTGCCGCTAAAATTACGGCGGCCATCATTAATGCATTGGGTGCGTGTGCTTTTAATCGACTCATTTGTTCATCTACGTTTGGGAAATTAATTACTAACGCGATAGCAACACCTATCATAAAGGCAAATTCTGGCGGTGCGATATTAGCTAACATCATGACGATAATAATAATCGTAAGTAATCCATTAACCCAATTAATCCATGGTTTAGATACTGCAGTTCCACGTACTGGGAATTTTACTGCTTGATCTTTTTCGTAATTATCTACAATTTTATGAATATCTATATGTTGTGTATCTCTAACTTCACCTTTATTTATAGCTTTGTTAATTCTCGCTTTCTCTCTAAGCCCTAAATAAGCTGCAAAAATCAGTACAAGTGCAAAACCGATTAATTGAGCAGGTATAATACCGTACCAAAGTTCATTGACGTTTTTAACATTTAATACTGAAGCCGTACGCGCCATAGGACCACCCCAGGGCACCATGTTCATAATAGCAGCACTTAAAGCCAATAGTAATAATAATAAATAGCGATTCATATTTAAGGCTTTATAAAGTGGTAACAATGCAGGAATAGATAATAAAAATGTTGTTGCCCCGGCACCATCAAGTTGTGCGAAGATACCTATTAAAGCAGTAACGATACAGACTACTATGACGTTACCTCTAGTGAGTAGTATTAATTTTTTTACAAGTGGTTTAAATAAACCACTATCACTCATTATGCCAAAAAATATAATAGCAAATATAAACATAATAACGACATTTATAACTTGGTCTAAGCCACTATTGAAAAATTTTACTAAATCCCCAATATTATAACCTAAAAGTAACGCCCCAATACTCGGTATTAAAATCATACCAACTACTGGACTAATACGTTGCGCAATTAATAAGCCTACAATGGAAATAATAATCACTAGGCCCACAATTGTTAACCAAATACTTTCTTGTTGCATTTTACTTCCCCCTTAAGTTAAAGCGCTTACAAAAATACTGATTATCATCTGATTAATTAAAATGATTATATTTAATTGTACCAAAATTGAATATTGTTAAGTAATGATTATTGTATTATTTCATATTAATTTACTTATATTAAATAATAAGTAAAACAAAAGTACTGTAGCAAAATATATATTTGTAAACGTATAAACAGAAATAAAGGAAGCAGATTAAGAATCATTATAGTAAAATTTGATTCCTGTTCTGCTTCCTAATAGAGAGGTCATTTATTAATTTATTTTTTCTGAAATGTGTATTGTATTTAAACGTATATCATCTATATTTAAATTTGCTTTGCTATTTGAAAATTGTGCAATAGCAGCTGAAATTAAGATATAAATTAATGTGCCTATCATATAACCTACTTTTAAGTCTGATATTAATAAATAAGACTGATAAAGTAAAATAATTATAGCAGTGATTGCGATAACAACTAGTAATGGATAGGGTACTTTAAAGGGTGATTGTTTATAAGCTTCAGGGTATTTTTTAGGTAATTGTGTTACAGCTAATGCAGGAAATGCAAATACAATTAATGATATACCAGTACCTAACTGTGCAACAACATTTAAAGACATACCTGTAATGATAGGTAACGCACCTATAATATAAAAAATAAGTAAAAGCCAATGTGGTGTGCCAAATTGCTTGTTCACACGACCTAAGACTTTAGGCAAATAGCCGTCATGAATTGCGATTAACAAACTTTTAGTTACCCACGTAAAAGTCGAATTAAGCGTTGTAGCTAAAGCAAACATCGCGCCACCAATCATAAAGAAAATAAAAATGGGCGTAGGCAGTACTTCTTTTGCTACGCTTGTTAAAGGTCTACCTGCAACTTCAGGTATCGGTAAAACTCCAACTGCAATTGACGCAATAAAGGCATATAATAGACCAACAAAAATAGTGGCTACAATAATAACAATTGGTATATCTCTTTTAGGATTTTTCATTTCTCCACCTAATTCAGCAACCACTTGTGCTCCGCCAGTGGCAAAAGAAACTAGACCAACAGCAGTAAAGAAACCTGTAAATCCATCTGGGAACATTGATTTTGAATTAAATACGCCAAAGTTAACGTGTGGCATACCAAAGATGATGAAACAAGAAAGGGCTACAATTAAGGTAATGACCATCAAATTTCCTATAATAGATGCTGACTTAACGCCGACGATATTCACGATGAATAAAATAGTCAACAATAAGAAGGCGACAGTTCTAACAGGTACGCCAGGAAAAAGCCCTTCTAAATATTGCGCAAATGACAGTGCATATAAGGATAAGGTAATTTGTAAAAACATAAACAACATTAGCCAAAATATACCAGTTTTAGGGGTCAGTAAACGGCTAGTATATTGGTACATACCTCCAGTAGTAGGTAGTGTAGAACCTAATATAGCAATTGGAAACATAGTCAATAACGTTATAACAGCGGATAAAATAAACGCAGGTGTTATACCACTGCCTGTCATCTGTATACCAATACCAGTTAGTGACATGACACCTGCCCCGATAATTTGCCCAATAGCAATTCCTAAAACATCTGTGAGACCTAACACTTTTTTTAAATTTGTTGCTTGTTGCATTCAATCACCTCTATATATTATGTAATTGTAAAAATAATAAAAAAATCATAACATAATTCTTGTTTAATTCATAGTGTATCAATCGGAAAACTTAGGTTTTATGATGAAAAAGATTCCAAATAGATAAAATAGAGCATTTTATAGTAGAATAAAAATAAATAAAAATTATAATGAGGTGCAAGTGTTATGCCAAATCAACAAAATCATATAAAAGTAGATGCATTTATTGATAGATTAAAACAGTGGCAAGACGAGTTTAAATTGATGCGTGAAATTATTAGAGAAACTGAATTAGTTGAAGATTACAAATGGATGCATCCTTGTTATACACTAGAGAATAAAAACATAGTGATTGTACAAGACTTCAAACATTATTGTGCGTTGTTGTTTGAAAAAGGTGCTATTATGGAAGATCCTTATCAAACATTGATTCAACAAACTAAAAATGTACAAGCAGCTAGACAATTACGTTTTGAGAGTTTAGAAGAAATAGAGCGTCGTAGAGAAGAAATTAAATGGTATATTGAAGAAGCTATAAGAATAGAAAAATTAGGAAAAAAAGTACCTATGAAAGAAATAGAAGACTACGAAATGCCAGTAGAATTACAAGCAAAATTAGATGAAATACCAGAACTTGAAAAAGCGTTTAATCAATTGACTCCTGGTAGACAAAGACAATATATGTATCATATAGCACAGGCTAAAAGAACTTCCACACGTGAAAATCGCGTATTGAAATATATAGATCATATTTTAAATGGTAAAGGCATGAATGATAAATAATTTTTAAAATGAATAAAGCGTTTAGGCTGGGGCTTAAAATTACTGTCCCTGCTTTTAATTATTCCTATAATCATGCATGCCGTGGCAGTGTACATAAAGTAAACTATATTAGAAACTATGATAATATACATATGTCTTTAATTTAGAAGTTATAGAAAGATAGAGTTGCAACTTTAGCGTTTATCGTATATAGTTTGCTCGAATATAAAATACTACGAGACAACAGGTCAGATAGTACATTGAGAAAGAAGGTGTATGAATGCCAAGAGTTTCCAAACGGATACAATTATTACAGGCAGCTGCAGCTATCGTTGATGAACAAGGTAGTGAATATTTAACGTTAGATGCTGTTGCTAAAAGAGCTGGTGTCAGTAAAGGAGGATTATTGTACCATTTTCAAAACAAATTTGCGTTAATACAAGGGCTCGTTGACCATGCAGACGAACTATATCGTAACAATGTTAATGAATATGTAGAAAAAGATAATAACGAGAACGGTAAATGGGTTCGTGCCTTTATTGAAGCAACTCGTGAACATCGTGCTGAAAATGGTTCGATTACATCTGGCATGCTTGCTGCCCAAGGCATAAACAGTAATTTACTGTTACCATTACAAGACACATATAAAGAGTGGCAACATAATATTGAAAATGATGGGCTAGATAAAGTAGACGCCACTATAATTAGGTTGGCAGTTGATGGACTGTGGTTGTCAGAAATTTTTGGTTTAGATAATTTAGATGAATCGATGAGAGAAAAAGTGTTGGACAGATTGACGGAATATACTCAAAGTGATAAAAACGACTAAATTATTTTTTAGTCTATGTAATTTATAAAAAAATAATAAAATGAATAAACTACGGTAAATACTGTTACTAAAGGAATAATCGACAATTTAAAGTTGATTATTCCTTTTTTTAAATCTTTAAAGGCTTGAAACTAAACCGTCCAGTTGGTACACTAACCGATGTATTAAAAACGCTCTTGGAGGTTTATATCAATGAAAAAAGTTATGCTAACAGCAGCATTGACAGGTGCTGGAGATACTGTAGATAAAAATAAGCATGTCCCTGTGACGCCACAAGAAATTGCTGATTCTGCAATTAAATGCGCAAAGGCTGGTGCTACTGTAGCACATATTCATGCGAGAGATCCAAAAACAGGAGAGATTAGTCATAATGTGGAGTTTTTTAGGGAAGCAGTAAGGCTAATTAGAGCAGCAGATGAAGATATCATTATTAATATTACGTCAGGCGGAGGTGGAGATTTCATTCCAAGCCTTGAAGATCCATATACAGCAGAGAAAGGATCTGATATGCAAACCCCTGATGAGAGACATGAACCAGTTGGCACATTATTACCTGAAATGTGTACATTAGATTGTGGTAGTGTCAATATGGGCGACGCTATTTATTTGAGCCCTGCAGATTGGTTGAGAAAACAAGCTCAATTGGTCAAGGATGTAGGTGTTAAACCAGAATTAGAGTGCTTTGATAGTGGCCATATTTCTTTTGCAAAACAATTGATAAATGAAGGACTTATTGAAGGTACACCGCTATTTCAATTCTGTTTAGGTATTCCATGGGGCGCTGAAAATGATCCAGAAACCATCGAATATTTTAAAACACGTATACCTGAAAATGCAGATTGGTCAGCATTTGGTATTGGAAGGATGCAATTTCCAACAGTAGAGGAAGCAGCAAAACGTGGTGGTAACGTTCGTGTTGGTTTAGAGGACAATTTATATTTAGCAAAAGGTGTAAAAGCATCTAACGAACAACTTGTTGAAAAAGCAGTAGAAATACTCAAAGATTTAGATATTGAGCCGATGACACCGGCAGAGGCGCGTGAAAAGTATAAGCTTAGATCGCCACAAGGAGGTACAAAATGAAGTTTGCAGTTGTAGGTACAGGTGTAATCGGTAGCGGTTGGATTACAAGAATATTAGCACATGGACATGAAGTCATAGCGACAGATCCGAGTGAAAATGCATTTGAAAATATGTTGAAACAAGTGAAACAAAATTGGCCATATGCTGAACAACTTGGCTTAGCAGAAAATGCATCTTTAGAAAATTTAACGTTCACCCCTCATTTAGAAGAAGCAGTTAAAGATGCAGATCACATTCAAGAAAATGTTCCAGAAATTGAATCATTAAAGGATCAAGTATTAACTGAGATAGATTTCTATGCAAAACCTGATGCTACAATAGGTTCTAGTACATCAGGTATCATGCCCTCAGAATTACAAAAGAATTTACAACATCCAGAAAGATTAGTGGTAGCGCATCCATTTCATCCAGTTTATATTTTGCCCTTAGTTGAAATTGTTCCTGGTAAACTAACTACAGAAGAAATAACAGTAAAAGCTGAAACAATTTACGAAAGTATTGGTATGGATGTACTGCATGTGAGACATGAAATTGAAGGACATGTGGCGGACAGATTGATGGAAGCGTTATGGAGAGAAGCGTTGCATATTGTTAATGATGGCATCGCTACTACAGAAGAAGTAGATAAAGCGTTTACCCACGCAGCTGGGTTACGTTATGCACAATATGGCCCGTTTATGACGTTCCATTTAGCTGGCGGTGAGGGCGGTATGCGTCATATGTTAAAACAATTTGGTCCTGCATTGAAAAAACCTTGGACTAAGTTATTAGCTCCTGAATTAACCCAAGAACTTTATGATGAAGTCGTCAATGGATGTGAATCTTCATCACAAGGACAAACGATGTCAGAACTTGACCAAAAACGCAATGAATTCTTAGTTAAAGTGAAGCAACTTGCAGAAACATATTGGCCAGAAGACACACCTTCAATGAAAAAAAGCAATAATCAGTCGGTGTATTAATATGACTCAATCATTATTTGAATATACGACAACAGTAAAAAAAACTTGGGTGGATCATAATGGCCATATGAATGACGCTGAGTATAACCGCGTATTCAGTGATGCAACAGACGGGTGGTTAGCTACTTTAGGGTTAGATTTACAAGCAATCGAACAATTGCAATATACAATATTTACACTTGAAAATCACGTGATGTATTTAAAAGAAATAACAGTAAATGAGTCAATTACTGTTACAGTTGAATTATTTGATTTTGATACGAAACGCTTACATGTATTTATGACATTAACTAATGAGCAAAATGATAGGTGCGCGACATATGAAGTGATGCTAATGGGTATTGACACTGAATATAATAAACCGAAGCCATTTCCAGAAACTATTAGAAAATCAGTTGAACTTTATGCAGATATTGCATTAATTCAACATCAACCTAAAGAACTTGGGCATCATATTGGAATTAAACGAAAATAAATTTTATTAATAAATTTTAAACTATTGAATAAAAGGTTTTTTGAATGTATTGATAAACAAAATTCATCATTATAAATTGTTTAATTTTATTAATTGATGTATCTTGTTATATATAGGCTGATAAAAATTTAAGCAAAAACGACTATTTATATGTATTTAGCAAAACATAAACAAATTAGGGCTATATGTGCTCATGTTTTTACTTATTTTAGGATATGTATAACATCCACAAGTAGCCCTAAATTTATTAGGGATTAGTTGAAATTGAATATATACATAGAAAGGAATTGACCCATGTTAAGTATTAAAAACTTATCTAAAGTCTATGGCGGTGGTAAAAAAGCTGTAGATAATATTTCATTAGAGGTTGAATCTGGTGAATTTATAGCATTTATTGGTACAAGTGGTAGCGGTAAGACAACTGCCTTAAGAATGATAAATAGAATGATAGAAGCAACTGATGGCCAAATTACAATTAATGGCAAAGATGTCCGTAAGATGAATCCAGTAGAATTGCGTAGAAAAATTGGCTACGTTATTCAACAAATCGGATTGATGCCACATATGACTATTAGAGAAAATATTGTTTTAGTGCCTAAATTATTAAAATGGTCACAAGAAAAGAAAGAAAAAAAGGCGAAAGAATTAATTAAATTAGTCGACTTACCTGAAGAATTTTTAGATAGATATCCTTCACAACTTTCTGGTGGTCAACAACAGCGTATTGGTGTTGTTCGAGCATTAGCTGCTGAACAGGATGTTATTCTGATGGATGAGCCTTTTGGGGCGTTAGATCCAATTACTAGAGATACATTACAAGATTTAGTTAAAGAGTTACAACAAAAATTAGGTAAAACATTTATCTTTGTCACACATGATATGGATGAGGCGATTAAGCTAGCCGACAAAATTTGTATTATGTCAGAAGGTCGTGTGATTCAATATGACACACCTGACAATATTTTACGACATCCAGCAAATGACTTTGTACGTGACTTTATTGGTCAAAATAGATTGATACAAGATAGACCTAACATGCGTACGGTTAAAGATGCGATGATTAAACCAGTTACAGTACATGCGGATAGTACATTGAACGAAGCAGTAGAAATTATGAGAGCACGTCGTGTCGATACTATTTTTGTAGTAGGTAACAATAGCAGATTATTAGGTTACTTAGATATTGAAGATATCAATCAAGGTTTAAGAACGCATAAGGATCTTATTGATATGATGCAACGTGATATTTATAGAGTACGAATAGATAGTAAATTACAAGACTCTGTTCGTACAATCCTTAAGAGAAATGTAAGAAATGTGCCAGTAGTGGATAGTGATGGTAAAACATTGATTGGATTAGTTACGAGAGCCAACTTAGTAGATATCGTTTATGACAGTATTTGGGGAGAATTAGATGAGGATGTTAGCGCTACTGAAGCTGCAATTGTAGAGCCCGATAATGTAGGAGCTGATATATAATGAAACAATTCATAGAGCAATATGGTGGTCAACTGATTTCTAAAACAGTAGAACACTTTTATATCTCAATGATCGCTTTGTTGATTGCCATTGTAGTAGCTGTGCCTTTAGGAATAATTCTATCCAAGATGAAAAGAACTTCAAATATTGTGCTTACAGTTGCTGGTGTATTACAAACGATTCCTACATTAGCTGTACTTGCGGTCATGATACCAATTTTTGGCGTGGGAAAATTACCAGCAATCATAGCTTTATTTATCTATGTACTTTTACCAATATTAAATAATACTGTTTTAGGTGTTAAAAATATCGATAGTAATATTAAAGAAGCGGCAATAAGTATGGGCATGACTCGTTTTCAATTAATGAAAGATGTGGAATTGCCATTAGCCTTACCGTTGATTTTAGGTGGTATTCGATTATCATCTGTTTATGTAATTAGTTGGGCGACGCTTGCCAGTTATGTCGGTGCGGGCGGTTTAGGTGACTTTGTATTTAACGGATTAAACTTATATGATCCATTGATGATTGTAAGTGCTGCAGTGCTTGTAACAGCATTAGCATTAATTGTAGATCTATTACTATCATTAGTTGAAAAATGGGCAGTACCAAAAGGGTTAAAAGTATCCAGATAAATTAAGGAGGACATTATGAAAAGATTGAAACAGTATTGTATCGCGCTTGTACTGTGTCTGACGGTGTTGTCTGGATGTAGTTTACCCGGTTTAGGTGGAAATAGCTCAGACAACGAAGTCAAGATTACAGCACTTGCGACGAGTGAATCACAAATTATGTCTCATATGCTGAGACTTTTAATAGAACATGATACTGATGGGAAAATTAAACCAACATTAATAAATAACTTAGGTTCAAGCACGATTCAGCATAACGCTCTTGTAAACGGTGATGCAAATATGTCGGGTGCCCGTTACAATGGTACAGATTTAACAGGCGCATTGAATGAAGATCCCATTAAAGATCCAGAGAAAGCAATGAAAGCTACTCAAGAAGGTTTCCAAAAGAAATTTAATCAAACATTCTTTAACTCATATGGTTTTGCAAATACATATGCGTTTATGGTTACAAAAGAGACAGCTGAAAAATATAATTTAGAAACAGTGTCTGATTTGAAAGCACATAGTGATGAATTAAAACTAGGTGTCGATAGCTCATGGTTAAATCGTAAAGGCGATGGCTATCCAGGGTTTACTAAAGAATATGGTTTTAAATTTAATACTGTTAGACCGATGCAAATTGGTTTAGTATATGATGCCTTGAATTCTAAAAATCTTGACGTGGCAGTAGGATATTCCACAGATGGTCGAATTGCAGCATACGATTTAAAAGTGTTGAAAGATGATAGACATTTTTTCCCACCTTATGCAGCTAGTTCGGTAGTAACAAATGAATTATTAGGTAAATACCCTGAGTTAAAACCGATTATTAATAAGTTAGAGAATAAGATTTCAACAAGTGAAATGCAAGACCTTAATTATCAGGCTGATGGTAAAGGGAAAGAGCCTGCAGTTGTTGCAGAAAACTTCTTGAAAAAACATAACTATTTTGAAGATGAGAAGAAGGGTGGTCAAAAATAATGGAGGGTAATCTATTACAGCAATTAATCGAATATTATTCAGTAAACTTTGGCTACCTTTGGGATTTATTTATTAAGCATTTACTTATGTCAGTGTATGGCGTGCTATTTGCAGCTATTGTGGGTATCCCACTTGGCATTGTTATAGCTAGATATAAGAAACTCTCATGGACGATTATTACAATTGCTAATATTATACAAACCGTACCCGTTATAGCGATGCTTGCCATTTTGATGTTAGTTATGGGTCTAGGACCGACGACAGTAGTAGTAACAGTATTCTTATACGCTTTATTACCGATTATTAAAAATACTTTTACAGGTATTGTAGGCGTAGATGAAAATATTAAAGATGCCGGTAAAGGTATGGGTATGACACGTAATCAAGTCTTACGCATGATAGAGTTACCATTAGCTTTATCTGTTATTTTAGGAGGACTAAGAATTGCTCTTGTTGTAGCTATTGGAGTTGTCGCTGTTGGGTCATTTATTGGTGCACCGACCTTAGGTGATATTGTAATCCGTGGAACAAATGCTACAGATGGAACTACATTTATTTTAGCTGGTGCGATACCAATTGCATTAATTGCAATTTTAATAGATATTGTATTAAGGTTATTAGAAAAACGATTAGACCCTACAAATAGAACACAGAAGAAACAAAAACATAGACCTCAGGGTATTAATCAGTAAAGAAAGTAGTGAAATAATATGGCGTTGTTAACGATAAATTACAAATCCAAAACTATTGGTATGAATCACCAATTTATAGCTATTTTACCTGAAGATGTTAGTTATTTTAATACGGACGTAGAGCCTAAACAATTAAAGACAATGTTATTGTTACACGGCTTATCAAGTGATGAAACATCTTATATGCGCTATACAAGTATTGAGCGTTATGCTAATGACCATCAAATTGCAGTTATTATGCCTAACGCTGACCATAGTGGTTATAGTAATATGAAATTTGGTCATAAATACTTTGACTATGTGTTAGAAGTATTAGACTATGCACATCAAATCTTACCGTTATCACAGAAGAGAGAGGATAACTTTATTGCAGGGCATTCTATGGGAGGATATGGAACGATAAAATATGCCTTAACACAAGGTCATCGTTTTGCTAAAGCTTGTCCATTATCATCTGTATTTAATGCACAAACCTTTATAGACATTGATTGGAATGACTTTTCAGGCCAAGCAATTGCAGGTGTAGATAAAATGACACAGGATACAGAACTTGATCCATATTATTTAGTAGATAAAGCAATAGCTGAAAGCAAGGTAATACCAGAGTTACTTATTATGTGTGGAACAGAAGATCAACTCTACGAAGATAATAAACAATTTATAGCATATTTGGATGCACAAAATGTATCTTACCAATTTGAAGATGGACCTGGTAAGCACGATTATGCTTATTGGGACAAGGCAGTAAAACGTGCAATTGAATGGTTCATAGGATAAATAGCAAATTAAAACAATGATTTAGCATAAATAAAAACCTCAATCATAAAAATGGTTGAGGTTTTTTGACTTGAAAAGTTGATTGCACAAAGGATAATGCAAAAAAACAGTTATCATAACAATACATTTACTTTTCTTTAAAGTAAAATTGTTGCAAGGATTGGAGCAACGACTACTACAATTACACCGACAATAACTAATGAAATAGATGCCATTGAAGCTTCAGTTTCACCAAATTCTTGTGCTGAAGAGACGCCTAAGGAATGTCCGCTTGTGCCAAGTGCAAGTCCACGAGCAATAGGATTGGTAATATTAAATAATTTGATTAATTTTGTACCGAGTGCGTAAATAATTACGCCATTTAATATAACAGCTAATGAAGTTAGTTCTTTAATTCCACCGATGTCCGCTGAAACAGGTAGTGCGATAGCAGTTGTCGCACCTTGTGGTAACATAGATGCAATAATACCATTAGAAAATTGGAATGCTTCAGCTATTAAGTAAATGCAAATTAGTGCTGCCGTGGTACCTAATGTAATACCGCCTAGTACTTGTTTCCAGTATTTTTTTAAAACATCACGTTTTTTATATAGAGGAATAGCGAAACATATAGTTGCTGGTTCCAAGAAGAAATTAATGATGTCTCCGCCAATTTTATAATTTGCATAATCTATGCCAGTTAATTTTAGAAACGCTATACCTACTACCATACTTACAAATAGCGGTGTGAATAAGAAAAAGCCATTAGTTTTTTTAAATAAAAATGTGGCTATAATAAATGGTATCAATGAAAGTAAAATACCGAAATAGGGTGTGTTGATAGCTAAATGTTCAATCATAATTTATCCTCCGCAAGTTGTTTTTGTGGTCTTTTTCTTGGAATAAAGGATTTCGTTATAAGCATTTGAGCAAAGAACCCTGTACATAATAACAATAAGAGCGTTGAAATAATAATTAATAAAATAATTAGGATAGGGCTCGTACTTAAAATACCTAGTGAATTAATAACTGATACACCTGCTGGTACAAATAGAAAACCAATATTGTTCGTTAAAGTTGTGCCGACTTTCTCGACTTGACCAAGTTTAATAATACCTGTACATAGCGCTATAAATAGTAACACAAGACCTATAACTGAAGCTGGCATAGGAATTGGCATGAAACTTTCGATAATATTTGAAATAAGCATGATAATAGCAATCACAAGTGCTTGATGGAAAAAATTATATGTTTTTGAATGCTGCGTTTGTGCTGCATTTTGTTGTTTGTTTGCTTCCATAATTAAAGTTCCTCCCGTATTGATCTTGGGTTAATTATAAAATGAAAGCGATTACTTTAGTTGGATTGGCATGCGACTTACTAGACGTTGTTTCTGAAATGCATAAATTAGAACTTGAAAATCAAGATAACCCCATATCTTGTTTGAATGGTTTCATATAAGAGCGACTCACTTGGAATTTTAATTGATTAGTCATGGTTAATTGATAAGTATAGTTGAACCAATGTTCAATTGTTTGAATATGTGTCTTGTTAATTAAAGTGGCACGATGAATTCTCATAAATTGAGTAGTGTCTAATTTTTTTTCGTAATGGTTCAGCGGTTCAGAAGTCTCAAATTCATTGAGTGTCGTATTTATCGTTGTGACACCGTTATTGACGGAAATTGCGATAATATCATCTAAGTTAATAATATGAATACGCTCGTTAACTTCTATAGGAAGTACGTTTGGCATATTCTCAAGTTTGTTGTGTGTTTCATTAGGATTATTATCATTATTTATAAAATTTTGTTGTTCGATATTTGAGTGAAGCACTTGTTCAACTTTATGGATAGCTTGTGCGATTCGTTGTTGTTCAAATGGTTTCAAAATATAGTCAATGGCATCTAATTCAAACGCTTTTACCGCAAAAGTATCATGTGCAGTAGCAAATATAATGAAAGGGCGATGCTTCATTTTTTTGATTTTATTAGCTAAATCAAGACCACTTTCATCCATTAAATTAATGTCTAAGAAAATAACATCATAGTTATCATAAAGTAACAATTCTAATGTTTCAGAGATATTTTCGGCTTCTTTAATTAAATCAAAAGGACGAATCTGATTTAATAAATAGTGTAGTTCATTACGTGCTAGCGGTTCGTCATCTACGATAATCGCCTTCATATTTATTCCTCCTCTGTAATATTATGTGGAATTGTACAGCTTACTTTTGTGCCTTGTTTATTTGATTCAAATTGAAGTTTAGCTTTATAGCCAAATAAACCATCTAACCTTTGATTTAAATTTTCTAATGCACTCCCTGTGCCAGAATCTGAATAAACACTAGTTTTGCCAATTTTATCAAGTTTGTTAACTGGTATGCCTTGACCGTTATCTGAGACAGAAATATTTAATCCGAAATTATTTTTGTGGGCTTTTACAATAATATTATTATCATACTTTCTATTTTTAAATGCATGTTTAATTGCATTTTCTACAAGGATTTGAATTGCAAAAGGTGGCACTAAAGCACTATAGCTTGAATCATCGATATCAAAACTAACATTGAAGCGATCTGGATAACGTGCTTGTTCTAATGATAAATAAGCCTCAACCTGCTGTAATTCTTTTTCTAAAGAAATGGTATTATTACGTGTACCTTGTAAATTTGAACGGAAAAATTGGCTGAGCTGTAATAATAATTCTCGTGCTTTTTCACTATCAATTCTTACTAATGCTGAAATCGTGTTAATTGAATTAAAGAAAAAGTGGGGATTAACCTGGGCTTGAAGTGACTTTATCTCAGCATCTCTTATTAATGCATTTTGTGTTTCAGCTTGTCCAAGCTCAAGTTGACTAGAAAATATATCTGCAAGTCCAGTTGCTAGCTGTCTATCTGAAAAATTTACGTCATGCTTGTTAGTAAAATAGAGTTTTAGTGTACCTACGACTTCATTTTTTACATGTAATGGCATAACAATCGCAGCTTCTAACGGACATCCAGGGTGGTTACAACCAATTTCTTCACTTGAATAAGCTTCTTTTAAAGTTCCAGTTTGAATTGCAATCTTTGATAAATCCGTAATAATTGCTTTTTGTGCAACATGATGATCACTTGCAACACCAACGTGAGTTAATATATCTTTACGATTTGTAATAGCAACGGCTGAAACACGCATTAAGTTCAGAATAATTTCAGCAGCTTGTTTAGCTGATTGCTCATTTAAACCTGAACGGAAATAAGGCAAAGTCTGGTTAGCTAATTGTAAGACATCATGAGTTTGGATTGCGCGAGTTTCTTCTTCTTTCTTAATTGTAGAAAGTATGATTGATAAAAATATAGCTGTACCTATTGAGTTAATGGAAATCATAGGTAAGGCAATAAGTTTCACTAATGTCCACGCGTGTGCGGTATTATCAGAAAATACTAAAATACAAAGCATTTGAATAATTTCTGTAGCACCACCGATGAGCGCGCCTTTTACAATTGTTGGGTATCTGTTTGCTCGCATAGCTTTATGTCCAAAATAGCCTGAAACAAGTGCAATGATAATTGAAGAAATTAAATATATGTATGCATCTGCGCCCCCGATATAAACACGATAAATGCCAGAAATCGATGCCACAGCTAAGGCGACGTATGGACCTCCAATTAGCCCGGATACTCCAATTGTTAATACGCGTGTGTTTGCTAACGACGCATCAGGACTCAAATGATTATAGACCGTGCCGTTGATAATTTCATCACCACGAATTTGTACACCAGTAAAATTTGAAAGCATAGAGAAACAACCAAATATGATAATTAGTTGCCATTGCGAACGGCGTTTTTCTCGGTCATTCATCATCGATTTAAAATGGTTAATATTCATTAAAATATATGCGATGAGTATAATTAGGCCGACGCGTTCTAGTAATAAGATAAATAAATTTAACATGGTTTCACCTTTTTTTATTAGTTTGACATGGTTGATTATACAGAATTTTATAGATTAATGAGTTTTATGTGAATTATTTTATATAAATTATATCCAATATCCCAATATAGCAGTGATTAGAGTGGAGAATCAAATTACTCACTATGTAAATAAATACATAATTGACGCAGTTCTTTAGCATTATTGAGAGTGAAGTGTTATTTTATTAATATTGGCTTTTAAAAGGATTTGTAAAAAATGTAGATATTAATATAAATTTAATTGCATATAATTATTACATAATTTTAAGCCAATTGTATCTTAAAAGATTAGTTTTGAAATAGATATAGACTTTTTTAGCGGTTTTCCAGTTTATATAGAGGATAGCGTTAAAGGCGTGTATACCTGTTTTGAAATGTGATCTATGTGTTTACGGGAAATTAGGAGGAAAAAAGCATATGGAATCAACACATTCGTTTGAAGGAGATAATAAACTTCTTGTCGGTATTTTCTTAGGGGTCATTACATTTTGGTTGTTTGCCCAATCATTAGTAAATATTGTTCCAGATTTAGAGTCATCATTTGATACGAATTATGGAACAATCAATGTGGCAGTAAGTTTAACTGCATTATTATGTGGTTTATTTGTAGTAGGAACAGGAGGGCTGGCTGATAGATATGGTAGAGTGAAAATGACCTACATCGGATTGATATTAAGTATTGTTGGTTCGTTATTGATCATAATACCAGGGTTTATGCCATTACTTGTTGTTGGACGCGCAATCCAAGGGTTATCTGCAGCGTGTATTATGCCTTCAACTTTGGCGATTATCAATGAATATTATATTGGTAGTCGTCGCCAACGCGCATTGAGTTATTGGTCAATCGGTTCTTGGGGAGGCACAGGCATTTGTTCATTATTTGGTGGCATAATGTCTACATTTATTGGTTGGAGATCAATATTTATTATTTCGATTCTTGTAGCATTAATGGCGATGTATTTAATGAGACATACACCAGAAACGAAAGCTATACAAACAGAAGAAACAAAGCAAGCTAAATTTGACATAGTAGGCCTTATTATTTTAATTATTGCAATGCTAAGTGTTAACTTGATTATCACAGAATCATCTAATTATGGGATTTTCTCACCATTCATCATGTCACTAATTGTTGTGTTTATTATTTCAACACTTTGTTTTTTCTATTATGAAAGCAAAGTTAAAAATCCACTTATAGATTTTAAACTATTCAAACATAAAGGTTATAGTGGTGCTACAATCTCTAACTTTTTATTAAATGCAGTGGCAGGGACACTTATTGTTGCTAATACGTATTTCCAATCTGGATTACATTTTAGTTCTTTCCAATCTGGCGTCATGTCTATTACGTATTTAGTAGCCGTGCTTGTAATGATTAGAGTCGGAGAAAAAGTGCTACAAAAGGTTGGTCCAAGAAGACCAATGCTAATTGGTGCAGCACTTAATGCTATTGGGATTATTTTAATTTCATTCACGTTTTTACCTACGCTAGTTTATATTGTAACGTGTATAATAGGTTATTTAATCTATGGTATGGGATTAGGTATGTACGCAACACCATCGACAGATACAGCAGTATCAACTGCACCAGAAGACAAAGTTGGCGTTGCATCAGGTGTTTATAAAATGGCATCATCATTAGGAAATTCATTTGGTGTCGCATTATCTGGTACTATCTTTACCGTGATGACTGTAGTATCGAATATACAAGTTGGAGCAATGTTTGGCTTGTGGTTCAATGCAGCATTAGCGATTATCGCATTTTTAGCAGTACTTATATTAGTACCAAAAAATCAATTTAATAATTAACGTAAATCTATAGAACTTTAAATTATAATTAATTATTGTCGAACCGGAATTACGAAATCAATTTATAATATTGATTTCGTAATTCCGTTTTTTATTATATTTTTATATAAACTCGAAGTTCACACTATATTAAGTGCATGGATGTTAAATTCACCAAGCTTTTTGACGAGAATATATTGATTATGAAATGAAAAACATATTATAATTAAGGAAGCGTTTACATAAGGAGGGGTTATGTGTCACAGCAACTATGGCAAACTTATGAAGATAGACTGAATTTATTAAAAAGTTTAGTTAAGCATGAGACGATTACTAATACAGAAGGTGAGACTACATTTCCTAATTTTGTAAAAGATTTACTATTAAAATTAAATTATTTTCAACAGCATCAATCTCATATATTACTTGAACGGACTGAAGATGAAAAAGAAGCAGTTGTAGCGTTTTATAAGGCACCTACTTCTAGAAAAACTATTGTTCTAATCAGTCATTTTGATACTGTAGGCGTAGAAGACTTTGGCCCGTATAGTAAACATGCTTTTAATCCAGATGCGTTAAAAACTATTTTTAAAGAAAACAATAGTTATCTCAGTGAAGATGCTATTGAAGATTTAAATCGTGATACATACTTGTTTGGACGTGGCGTAATGGATATGAAGGCAGGTTTAATGTTGCATTTGTCTTTAATAGAACAAGCAAGTATCGAAGACTGGGATATCAATTTAATTCTAGTCACAGTACCAGATGAAGAAGTGAATTCCTCGGGTATGCGCAAAGCTGTAGAGACCATTGCTAGATTAAAACAACAACATCATTTAGATATTCAGCTTCATTTAAACAGTGAACCTACTTTCCAACAAGCTAGTGCAGATGAACAACATTATATATATTCTGGTTCTATTGGAAAAATAATGCCAGGTGTATTGTGTTATGGCAAAGAGACACATGTAGGCAACCCAATGGATGGTTTGAGCTCTAATTTTATGATGAGTTATATTAATCAAGCGGTAGAATACAATAGTATATTTAAAGAAGCATTTGAAAATGAAACGACACCTTTGCCTGTTTTATTAATGACAAGAGATATTAAGCAAACATACGATGTACAAACACCATTTAGAACAATGGCATTATTTAATATGTTCCTTTTCAAACAGAAACCTGCTGACTTATATAGGCAATTTATTGATACAGTAATAAAAGCAACAGAACGTTGTGAAAGTGATTGGTTATCGGTTTTAGAAAGCGAAAATATTCCTTTTGATACTAAAATTAATGTACTGACATTTGAGCAATTGAAAACATATGCGATCAAACATCATGGTGAAGCATTTATAGATAAAGAAATAAGAGAAGTGATACGACAAACTAAGGATTTACATTTACAAAGTATTAAAGTGACAGATAGATTAATGCAAATCTGTAGAAACATTGCGCCAGCGGTCGTTACTTTTTTTGCAACGCCTTATTATCCAGCAGTTAATACGTCTTATGATGCAAAAGTTGAGGAAACTATAGAATTGGTCCGTCAAACTTTACAAGAACAATTTCAACGTAACAGTGAACGTGTTCATTATTTTAATGGCATTAGTGATAGTAGTTATTTGAATTTTTCAGGCGACATGTCTCAAATAATTACTTATCAACAAAATGCACCTAATTTTAATCAAACTTATTCGATTCCTTTTGAAGCGATACAAGCTATTAGTGCGCCAACCATACTCTGTGGACCAATCGGTAAAGATGCACATAAAGTAAGTGAAAGACTACATAAAAATAGTGCGTTTATAGAATTGCCATACGTATTAACTCGTATCGTAAAGTCATATATTTAAAACAAAATAAGTAATTATTTGATATAATGTTTTTAAATTTACTAATATTTTTAGTATAAGTTTTAAAAAATAGGGTATTACGATATATTAGTGAATATATGTATATGTACTTTAAAAGTTCCACAAGAAGAAAATGGAGTGGTAAGCACATGCTAGAGGCGTATAAAGATTTTTGGAGAAAATATATAGATTTTAATGGCAAATCAAACAGATTAGAATTTTGGACACCGGTATTGATTCATATCATTAGTATATTCATCATTGCGCTCATCGGTATCGTTTGCTTTATTACGGGTATCTTTATTGTAGCGGCAATATTATCAGCTTTTGTGGGTATATTTGCTTTAGCGATAATCGTACCAATGTTTGCAATTACATTGCGTAGATTTTATGATGCCGGTAGAAAACGCGCAACAGCAATCATACTAATTGTACTATCTATATTTGTTAATATTACCTTTGATATTATTCAAATCAATAGTGTTGCTGTATCATTAAATATAATTTCGTTAATTTGTACAATTATCCTGGTGATAGAAACATTATTACCATCACGTAATGTTGCTGATTCAGAATTAAAATGGTTGTAATTTATAGAATGTCGAGAGTTATTTTAATTGTGATGAATGAGTTCGTGATATAAATGCTTATTTTAAATAGAAGGCTATAGAAATCTAATTTATTTTAAAAAGTTTCGTCGTCTTGCACATCGAAACTGATTAGTATTGAAAGAAATAACATTTTTACTTGAGCTAAAGCTCATGCATAGGTCTCACTGACTCAATATACTGGTTAAAGTAAAAGAGCTATCCCTTGATATTAAAAGGATATAGCTCTTTTATTTTGGAAATAACTGAAATATACTATAATTTAATCATTTGATGATAGTAAGAGCTATCAAAATTAGATAACGTATTAATTTTGATTTTCTCTGCTACATTAGTTAAAAATGACATGAAGTTAGAATAAAAAAGTGAGCAAGTTGGATAGATGATGGCTAATCTCATTCTAAATAGGTTGATGCCTATAAAGAATAGTAACACTCCTAGAAAGGAGTAATATTGGTTATCAAATGCTGATGATCATTTTGACAATCATTAGCTTGGTATTAGTTAGTAAATGTGACCATAAAAAATAAGCTTCTCTATCTTTGGCAAGGAGAAGATGGCTATTATCTATTGATTTACTCCAGCCAACGTCTTTTTAATGGAATCAATTGGGCGATACACTTATGTGTGTTGCCCTTTTTCTATATACAAATTGTTATAACATAAAAATATTATCAAATGTTTAAGTCAGCGTGTTCATGTTGGCTTGTTATATACAAATATGAATAATTAATATTAGTCTAGCCGGTTTAAGTGCAAGTGTTTTCTATTAGTAATATTAAAAAGCACTAATAATTATGACGAACGGTTATAAACTATTGAAATTTCGATAATTTTTATTGTATTTAGAAAATTTAAAATTATAATGTAGGCATAAGGAGGGGTTTTATGGAGTGGTTAAAGTTAATTGGTATTCTAATTATTATATTGGGGTTCCTGTTTAAGATTGATACGATTGCAGTGATTTTAATTGCTGCTGTTGTTACTGGTCTCGTGTCTGGATTAGATTTTTATTCCATTTTAGAAACACTAGGTAAAGCGTTTGTTGATAATCGTTTAGTTACATTATTTATATTAACGTTACCAATGGTTGGTTTGATTGAACGATTCGGTTTGAAAAAACAAGCTTCTAACATGATAGGAAAAGTGAAACGAGTTACAAGTGGACGCCTGATGACAATATATTTACTAATTAGAGAAATTGCTGGCGTGGCTTCAATACGCATCGGTGGTCATCCTCAATTTGTGCGTCCACTGATTAATCCAATGGTTCAAGGGGCGTTAAAAACTAGATATAATTTGAAAGACGATGAAGTTGATGAAGCAGACATAGAAAAAATAAAAGCACAAACTTCTGCAATGGAAAATTATGGAAACTTCTTTGGACAAAATTTATTTGTCGGTGCTGCAGGGGTTTTATTAATGGTAGGGACATTTCAATCATTAGGCATTAAGGTAGACGCAATTGAATTAGTGTTGGCATCAGTACCCATAGCTTTAATTGTATTAGTGCTTGTCTGGCTTAATAATATAAGATTTGATAAATATTTAGATAAAAAATATAACTCAAAGCAGGTGAACCGTGATGAGTGAACAAGTATTAAATAATATCTTAGAAGTTTTTTATATTTTAATAGGTTTACAATTACTATACACTGCTTTTCGAATTTTGAAATCTTCTACCCATAAAAAGAAGTATGGCACAGCATTATTTTGGATTTTGTTAGCGGCAACATTTATTGTTGGCCCTTATACCCCAAACGTAATTAATGGTTTATTTATTTTAATGATGGGGATACTGACTTTATTTAAACAAGTGACAATTAATAATATTGTTGATGTGACTGAAAAAGAAGGGCTACATGGTGCCCAAAAATATGGGAATAAACTATTTGTTCCAGCTGTCATCTTAGCAATTGCAGCTATCGCTGTTTCCAATTGGACGCCTTTAGGTGGCGCAATAGGTTTAGGCGTTTCCTCTATATTAGGGTTAATAGCTGCATATATAGTAATTAAACCTAAGATGAAATATGTACTTTATGATAGCGACCGTCTAACGCAACAAATTGGTACGGTGGGTATTTTACCTCAATTTTTAGCTGCTTTAGGGGTGCTATTTACTGTAAGTGGAGTTGGAGATGTTATATCAAAAGGTATTTCGTCTGTATTACCAGAAGGAAATCACTTGATAGGTGCAGCTGCATATATATTAGGTATGGTATTTTTTACTATGTTAATGGGAAATGCTTTTGCTGCATTTACAGTAATTACTGCAAGTATTGGTATTCCGTTTGTCATCGCACAAGGTGGCGACCCTGTTATCGCAGGTGCATTAGCTATGACTGGCGGATTCTGTGGTACTTTGTTAACCCCAATGGCCGCTAATTTTAATACATTGCCGGTAGCATTATTAGAAATGAAACAGGAATTTGGCGTTATCAAAGCACAAGCACCGATTGCACTGATACTTATAGTAATACATATTGGCTTAATGTATGTATGGGCGTTTTAACTGATTTCAATTGAAAAAGGAGCGTTTTAAAATGAGAATCTTAATAACTGGATTTGATCCATTTGGTGGAGAAGAAATTAATCCTGCATTAGAAGCGGTGAAACTATTACCAGATAGTATTGAAGGACATACGATAGATAAGTTAGAAATACCAACTGTCTTTCATAAAAGTAAACATGCAGTTGAAGCACGTATGAAGCAATATGATTATGATGTTGTGTTAGCAATTGGACAAGCAGGCGGGAGGTTTGAATTAACACCAGAGCGTGTTGGTATTAACGTTGATGATGCACGGATAGAAGATAACGAAGGTCAACAACCGATTGACGAATGCATTCATCAAGATGGGGCACAGGCGTATTTTTCAAACTTACCTGTAAAACGTATGACTGAAGCTATTAAAGCGAGTGGTGTACCTGCACGTTTATCTAACACGGCTGGAACCTTTGTATGTAATCATATTTTATATCAATTAGGTTACTTACATGCAACGCAATTTCCTAATATAAAATTCGGTTTTATTCATGTGCCATTTATCCCTGAACAAGTAGTAGATAAACCCGAAAAGCCTTCAATGTCTGTGGAAACGATTCGAAAGGGATTAAATGCTGCATTAGAAGCTATCATTGAGTCTGACGAAGATATTAAAGTCGCACTTGGAGAAACACACTAAAGTAAAAGTTAACAAATTCTATTGTATAATATAAACAAAGGGGGGAGGAAATCTTTAAAACAAGATTTCCTATCCCCTTTTTATTTGTGTTGAATTTAATTATCGTGTTCAGTACGTGTGTAATCCATGCGAATTTCGTTATATGTTTTGCCGAAGAAAGTAGGTTGTTTATATGGCGTTTTTTTAAATCCAACTTGTTCGTAGAAATTAATAGCGTTAGTATTTTCTTCTACAACCCAGAGTGTCACGTTATCTGGATAAGATAGCTCTAGTGCTCGTTGTGTTAAAGCATAGCCAATCATATGACGTTGATACGCTTCTAAAAGATACAACGCGTATATCTCACTCCAATTGTCAGATTCTGAAATAGATTTTGTTTTACCATAAGTGATAAACCCTACAATCTCTCCCTTGACGGTTGCTACTAAGGTAGGAAGATCGTGTATAGAGGACTTCTTAATAAATTGTTCTTTATCAAGATTTTCTAAGTAGTCGTTTTCAGAAATGTGATTATACGTTTTTAACCAACTCTCGTAATGGACATTGGCTTTACCATGACGATCTTCTTCCGTCAACTCTCTAATTGTAAAATCCATAGAAAGCCCCCTTACTATACTAAATTGATGTTATTATAGCATCATTATTTTGAAAAAAGAAATTTTTCAATTCAAATAAATTATAAAAAGCAAAAATATTAAGTGTTTAAATAACAAAATTTTAAATACATTTAAATCGATTTACGCTCATTTAACTGATCTTGAAGGTGATTTGCTTTGTTGCGTGCAAGTTTACCGTAATATGAATGTGCAAAATGCATTTGAATAATTAAAAATAATCCACCAACAGTCCAATATAGTCCAAGTGCTGCAGCAGAATGTAGGGAAATATATGTGATGAATATAGGTGATAAAACCATCAATATATAGTGTGTTTTTCTTTGGTCTTTAGGATAGTGGCGCGCATTAACTAACGGTTGGAAGAAATATACTACTGCTGCAATTAGCGAAATCCAAAGGTTAGGTTCTGTTAAGTTGAACCATAAAAAGTCTGGATAACGATCAATGCCATCTCCTGTAGGATACTTTAAAGTAATAATTAAACCGAATAATATAGGCAATTGTATAAGTATAGGTAAACATCCTAGAACATTTTTTAAAGGATTAATATCATATTGTTTATAAAGATTCATTAGCGATTGTTGTGCTTCGTTTTTTTCTTCTTGTGAATTCGCATTTTTAATATTATTTCTCAGCTCGTCAATTTGCGGTTGAACAATTTTTGTTTTTTCGCGCATCATATGCATGTTTTTTACTTGTGCAAGCATAAAAGGAAGCAGAAATAGTCTTATTAGTAACACGATTGTGATGATTGCTAAACCATAATTATCTTTGTATAAATGTCCTAATCCATGTAACAACATGTCGATTGGTTGGACAAAAATTGAATAAAATAAGCCGCTTTTAGCTTCGTCTGTAGAGTAATCACAGCCAGTTAAAAATAGGGGAACTAATAATACAATGAGCCTTTTCCAATACATAATATATTCCCTCCAATTAATGTATTAATAAATATAACTTTAACACAATTGAAAAATGATTTTAAGGCTTTATATTTATATTGTAATAATGTAAAAAAGTCACTACCCCAAGGTGAAATTGGATGTAGTGACAGTAGTTTTATTTTGAAGTCAAAATGATTTCATTATAATTAATATGTTCTCTAACTTGTGCAGCGACATGTGCATCTAGTTGTTTATTTTGAATTAGTTCATCAAGATAAGCTCTTTGTAAATATAACCCTTCTAACTTATGTGCTTCATTTGTTGTGACAGGTGTTTCATTTTGCTTATTACGATTTCTTCTAATTCTGTGCAGTCTGTTGTAATACTGGTTTAAAACGATGTTGACTTCTAATACATTTTCATTTGTTTGTTCTTCTTTCAAACGTATTGTGACATTATGATGTACGATACGCATAACTTTCTTTACTTCTTGAAAATTTGATTTGAATTGTTTTATCTGTGAACTCTCTTCATGTTTTTTTGCTCTCCATCTTAAAATCAACATTTTAATAACAACTTTAAATTTATGAACAGCTGATGATTCTTTAAATTGTCTTGATGTTTCTATAGCTGAGCGATAGTTCAAAATCGTTTGACGGTCAACTTTATTTTGAGTTACTAAACGTTCTAACGTTTCTGTCTCTACTTCGCCAGCAATTGTTTCTAGTCGTTTGACCTCTTTAGCATTATTTTCTTCTGGCGTCATTTGCAGTAGGAAGAATAGTTCATCAAAATAATCAGAAATAACTGTACTATAATTTGTGGACGTTTGTGCTTTAGATTTTGCTTTAAAATCTTTAATAACATGCTGTACTATATAAATTTTTGCGACCGCATAGCTCATAGTGGTTGATGTTGTTTTCTCTTCTGAAGGCGTAATAATAGGTAGCACGATTTGTGCCATGACTAAACTAATAATTACCATTAAGGAAGCAATAAATAGTAAATCATTTTTATAAGTAAAAGTTTGTTGTTGTGCTAATAAAGTAGGCAATGTTAATGCCATAGAAAGAGAAATTGTACCGTGAATCCCACACATTGTCATAATAAAGGCGTAGTGTACACGTTTTGGTGGCACTTCATATTGGTCATTAAGATACGATTGGATATTATTTGGATAATAAAATTGTTTGAATAACATAAAGACCCAGATGAAACGGAAAACATAAATAGCTAATGCAATGAGTAATGTTGTAATAATCAGGAATATAATGTTCTGCGGTTCGTCTTTGAAAATTGAAGAAACAACCTTAGGTATAATATAACCTAATACGACGAAGACAAAGCCATTCAGAACATAACTTAATGTACTCCATATCTGATTATAGTTCATTTGTAGTTCGGTTTGAGCACGAATCAATCGTTCACGTTCAAATCCATGTATTAAACCAGCCACTACCACTGCAATAATCCCCGACGCGTGCAACATCTCAGAAATAAAGTAGACGACAAAAGGTGTTAATAATTGAATGAATATCATTGTATTACCATCTTTAAGACCCTTGTTCATGGATAGATAAACACGGAGTCGTACAATCATGAAGCCAAAAATTGCACCTATCAATATGCCTAGAATAGTTGAAATAATAAATTGTTCTATTGCATCGAACGCAGAAAATGCACCAGTAACAAGTGCAGTAACAGCGATTTTGAAAGAGATGATACCAGCAGCATCATTTAATAACGATTCACCTTCTAATATAGTTAACGCACCCTTAGGCAATACTTTTCCTTTAGTAATAGCTTGTACAGCGACAGCATCTGTGGGGCAAAGAATGGCTGCTATCGCGAAGGCAGCAGGCATGGGCAATTCAGGCCAAATCCACCCAATGAAATAACCTACACCTATCACAGTTGTAAATACTAACGCCATCGCCATTAAAATAATAGGTTTGCGATATTCTAACAGTTTAGACCTAGATACATGTGTGCCCTCAACAAATAGTAATGGGGCAATCACAGCCATCATAAATACTTCTGGTTCAAATTCAAAGTGTAAGGGGATAGGAAGAATATATAAACAAACACCTAACCCAATTTGAATGAAAGCCATTGGTATCTTTGGAAACTTGTTATGTATAATTGAACTAATAATCACTGCTATAATAAATATTAAAAAAGCTTCTAATAATAACATATTTACTCCTTATTTTTTTGATTGTTTTATATTACCATTATCACAAAAGCATAGATAGTAATTTTAAAAAACAATTGACTTCAATACTTATTAATTTATAGGCGCATGATTTAAAAGTTAATATTCAAATGTGTCATAATAGAGGTGTTAAGATAATAGAGGAACGTGATAGTAATGAAAATAGGTGTCATATCAGATTTGCATATTGATCGCCACAAGAGATTAACACCAGAGGATTATACACACGAATTAGTAAATGCTATACAGAAACGAAAAATAGAACTGTTACTTATTGCAGGAGATATTTCTAATAATTATAAATTAACGCATAAGTTTATCTATGATGTAGAGACTCAATCACATATAAAAATATTATTTATTCCAGGAAATCATGATTTTTGGGCTACAGATACGGATGCATCGTCCGCTGAAATTTTAGATTACTATATGAATATGGAAGCGTGTTTGATAGGTAACCCTTACCATCTCAATGACTCATGGGCGATTGTTGGTAATACAGGTTGGTATGACTATACGTACGCAAGTCCAGAATTTTCACTTGAGCGTATAGCTCGTAGAAAATACTATGGCGCAACTTGGCAAGACAAAGTTAAAATAGATTGGCCTATGGAAGATAGAAAGCTATCGACGATTGCAGCAAAACAAACAATTAAAGATATAGAACAAGTGAAACATAAACATATTATTTTAATGACGCATATTGTGACACACCCTAGGTTTGCCGTACCAATGCCTCATAGAATATTTGATTATTTTAATGCTTTTATTGGGACTTCTGATTTTGATGCGATTTATCAACAATATGATATTCGATACAGCATTATGGGACATGTCCATTTTAGAAATGTCTTTGAAGAACAGGGGATAACATATATTTGTTCATGTCTGGGTTATCAAAGAGAATGGCGTTCTGATAATATAGCGCAAGAAATTAATCACGCTTTATATACCATTAACATATAGTGAAAAGAAGCGACCATAAAGATAACATGGTCGCTTCTTTATTATTAAATTTATTGTAACTACATATTGAAGCACCTGATATAGCCATTTATTAAGTAACTGATTTTTATTTAGCGTTCAAAAAATAATTACGTTTGTATATGAAAGCTCAAACGGCCTGGTGCGTTGTAACTTTGTGCTAACTTTGATTTTCTAATTTTTATTACTTGGTATTTATTAGGTATTAGTGCTGGAAATACAATTGATTTTCCTATATGTGACCATAGGGGGTCGATGTAGTAGTAATGATTATCATCATAGCCAATGAGTAAAGTAACATGGATATTAGAAACTAATTTAGTTGGTTGATTATCTAATTTATAAGTACGACGCAATGGTCGTTGTCCGAGTACGGTATGATAAATAACAACAGGTTGACCACTATCTAAAACTGCACATAAATCCGTTAAAGATTGCCCCGTGCTATCTATAATATGTTGATCATAGCGCTTTAGATGTGGGACGAGGGCAGAAGGGAAAATAGTTTGATGGTGCCCCCATTTAATCCATAAGTGATGACCTACGTATCCTTTATAAGGATTATTTTTATGTTTAGGCCAATGTTTCATTATTTGAGTAGCTGGTATTTTATGCTGATTAAACTGTAACATCATTGCTGTAGATACCCCTTCACAGCCCATAACCATTGGTATTGGAAACAACTGACTGATTGGCTTAACAGGTAATATATTTAATTTCATGATGACGCTCTCCCTAATGATTTTATTCCAATGTAAAAACGAAGCAACTTTACATTTCATTTATTATATATTTATTCTTAAAAAATACCTATTAAGATGCTTAAGCAATCTGTTAATAGCTTAGAATAGATATTGCTATGATGTTTTGGTTATAATAACAGAAAAATGAATGTGGGGGATTACATATGAACCATAGAATAGAAACACTACCAACATTATCTGTAGTGGGAGAAAAAAGAGAATATGCTACAGGACAAAAAGCACAAGAAAATATTTTTATGTTCTGGATGGATTTTGATGAAAGTGGTAAAAAACACGACTTATTAAAATTAGGTAACGAACGTTTACTAGGTCTCTTAGGTTTATGTAAACCACTCGATAATGGGGAAATGCATTATTTAATTGGGGTTACTAGTGATGATACTAATGCAACTTGGCAACAAACAGAAATAGCAGGCGGGAGATACATTGTGTTTGATGCTGAAGGTCCAGTACCAGGTTCTATAAAAAAAGCTATGGAATCTATTAATAGATATATCTTACCATCATTAGATTATGAATTACGAAATGCGCCATTTTTTGAGTTTTATAAAGAAGGGGAAATTAGAGCTGAAGATTATATTACAGAAATATGGTTACCAATTGTTTAAATTAAAAATAGATTAATTAAAATAGGGGCAGGCTAAAAATCAAAAATTTAAAACTTGATTTTGTAAGCTCGCCCCATATAATTGGCTAGAATAGAAATGAAATTTACATATAGCTTTCCATTCCAGTCGTATTTGACTAGTTAATCGGTTTTGTTAGCATTGTTAGTTTGTTATTCTATACACTCTAAAATGTTGGCTTTTAGAATTTATGCTTTATGTTTAACTAAGATAGATTTTAATAATACTTCTAATAAAATAATTAATATAGTAGTAATTACTAGAATAATAAGGTAAGGCATAACGCTGTATTCACCTTTTAAGCCTACAAGAGGGGACATAATCCCGCCCAAAATAAATTGGAATAAACCGAGTAAACTCGATGCGTTACCACTGCCACCAGTTCTTGATTCCATAGCTAATGTGAAACTTAGTGGACCAATTCCAGTTACAGGACATACATTAAGGAAAAATGCGATGATTAATACCCATAATGGTAAGTGGAATATAAGCACGAATATAATTAACACAACGCCTAAAATCTGTATTAATGTCAATAATACAAGAAGAAGATAGCGATTCATATATTCTACGAGTAAGGCTGTTAATTGACTCATAATAATTAAGCCGATACCATTTAACGCAAATAAAACACTAAATTGTTGCGGTGTCATATCGTATATCTTCTGTGTAATAAATGGTGCAGCAGAGGAAAAACTAAAGAGCATCACATAAGTTAATCCTTGTAAGAGCATTGGAATGATAAACGCTGGTTTCTTGAGTAAATATCCAAAGTCTTTAAATATTAAGGGAAAATTAAGTTTTGTAAGATCTGTATCTCTCGTTTCTTCCATTTTGAAGAATGCAAAAATTAATATTGCAAAGCTAACAACGGTTAAAATTAGGAATATTGCTTTCCAATTTGAAACACTTAAAGCATATCCACCAATTAAAGGTGCAAGGATAGTGATAATCCCATTAACGACTAGTAAAGAGGCTAATCCCTTAGCAAGAGATTTCCCTTTGTGTTGATCGCCAATGGATGCTTTGGCAATAACGATGGCGCCTCCCCCAGTTAGCCCTTGTATAAGGCGTATTATTAGTAAAAGTGAAAGCGATGTTGTAAATACCGCTATTAATGAAGCGATGACGTATATTGAAATAATAAGTAAGGCTATTTTCTTACGCCCATACGCGTCAGATAGAGGGCCAAAAGTAAATTGTCCAATTGCAAGCCCAATCATAGCAAACGACAGTGTAAGTTGTACTTGTGAGGTAGTTGCTCCAAAATCACTCTGTACATTTGGTAGTGACGGTACGTACATATCTATTGTTAAAGGTCCAAAAGTAGTCATAATACCTAACATAATAATGACCATCAAAGGCAGTTGGCGATTGGTAATTTTATCCATATAAAGTACTCCTTTAAGCACAGTTAGTTACGTTATAATAAAGAAAAATTGAATGTTTAGTAACTAGATTATTATCGCACACGTGAATATAAATGCAATGACAAAGTTACATATTTAATACGTGCACACTATTCGAGATATTATTTTTAATATATAATACAATTTATTATGATGAAATACTGATTTATAAGCAATATATATTTATACGTATTTCACCTTGGTAAACAAATTATATTTTATTGTAGTATGGAGATTTTAGATTGGCACACAAAGGAGAAAATTGATGGATTTAACCAAGACACAATATGAAATTATAAAATTTATTCTTGTTGGTGGAATTAACACCTTTAATTATTACGTAATTTATTTATTTTTATTAAAGTTAATTGATATAAATTATTTAGTCAGCCATATCAGTGGATTTATAGTTAGTTTTATAGTCTCTTATTATCTAAATTGTTATTTTGTATACAAAGTAAAACCGACATGGCGCAAATTTATTCAATTCCCATTAACTCAAGTAGTTAATATGGGGATGCAAACCATCTTATTATATATATTTGTACAATGGTTCCACATTTCATCTGTTATCGCACCATTTGCTGGGCTTATTATTACTATACCAATTACGTTTGTATTATCTAAATATATATTAAGAGACTGACATCAAATTAAATTTTGAGGAAATGACATTGATTATTGAGCATTATTAGTTGTCCTATCTGTATTTTGGAGTGGCTATGATAATGCTCTTTTTATTTAATACTACTATATAACCAAAGAACTAGTAGGACACTAATAGAAAAGCTTGAAGATACATCAGGACTTTCAACTTTATAATTTTAATTTTTGCACAATTTAACAGTATGTTTTAGGAATGGCTAAAAAAATAATTAACTAAAAAATATTAAATAATTTTATAATAAAAAATGTTGTAAATATGCTTGTGATAGGTCATAATATATAATCCAATATCAATTAAGGTGGATGTAGCACATGACACAAAGTGAGAATCTAAAACTTGCACAAAAAGGTGCATATCTGAGTTTAATCGTTTATATTATACTTTCTATTTTAAAATTTATAGTAGGGTATATCTATGATTCGGCAGCGGTAAGGGCTGATAGTATCAATAATATGACAGATATTATTGTTTCATTAGCAGTTATTATTGGTTTGAAAATTTCTATTAAACCAGCAGACAAAAACCACCCCTATGGTCATTTAAAATCTGAGAATATTTCATCATTACTGGTTTCGTTTATTATTATGTTTGTTGGTATTCAAGTAGTAATTGAAAATCTGCCGAATGTATTTTCAAATGAACACAGTACACCAAATGCGGTCACGATTTATGTCAGTGTTATTAGTGGTTTGATTATGTTAGCCGTTTTTACTATCAACCAAAAGCTTGCAAAGCGTACGAACAGTAGTTCACTTAATTCAGCAGCCAAAGATAATTTATCAGATGCTTTAGTTAGTATTGGTACCGCAATAGGTTTAGTATTTACTCAGTTTGGTTTACCGATCATAGATACATTGCTAGCAACTGTTTTAGGTTTGCTTATTATATATACAGGTTTCGGTATTTTCAAAGAAGCTATATTTACATTAAGTGATGGATTTAATGAACAGGAGCTAGAAGCATATAAGAATTATGTATTAGACATTGAAGAAGTGATTGATGTCCATACAATTAAAGGTAGATATCATGGTAGTAGTATTTTCGTTGATGTAACAATCGTTGTAGATTCAGATTTATCATTAGAAGAGGCGCATCATATTTGTGATAAAGTGGAACAACATATGCATGGTAAAGGTATATCGTCTGTCTATGTACATCCCGAACCTGCATCAATACAGTAAAATCTATTATTATAATAAAAAAATATAATTTATCAATTTCAGACAACTGAATTGCTATATAGAAACAACGTTAAAAGCTAATATAGTATTTTGCGTTGTAGTGGGTTAAAACAGAAGTTTCAATTGATAATATTAGTTGAGCGATGTTATAAAATTTATATATAAGGTCCTCGTTAATATAGTTAAGTAGTGTTTATTAAATTTTACGTAAGGGCCTTATTTTTTAGTATTTTAATGTAAAATTACATATGAATGCGACGTGTTTTGGCACGGCTCATGAGGGAACAACGCAAGCTAAAGACTACAGTCTGAAGTTGTCCCCTAAGAAAGCGAGTCAACAATGCGAAGTATTGAATAAAAAATAAGCACTCAGATGAATTGAATAGAATCAAATCATCTGAGTGCTATTTTTCCGGGATTTATGTCCAATCTCATATCATTAATATGGAATTAGTCCCTTTTTTATGAATGAGTCCTATGACCCATTCGCTTACTTATATATATTTAAACCTAGAAACCAGGTGTAATACTTACCACCAGCCATTAGCTACACGGAAGTCAATCGCTGCGTCAACCGAACCATAACGTTCTTCGGCGTAGTTAATCATACCTTTTGTTTGTTCTTCAACTGATCCAGTTCCCCAAGATTCTTTAGTTTGTCCTAAACCTCTATAGCCTAATTCATTTACAGCATCTGGATTGCCACTTGATTCTGGCATTACAATATTGTCCCATAAAGCTTTAGTACCGCCTGCTTCAATAAATTGATCATATACATCGTTTGTTGATTGTGTTGTTTGTTGTACAGGTGTTTCAGCTGCGTCAGCTGTTGATACATTTGAACTCACGCCAAATCCAGTTGCTGCAATTGTAATCGACGCGAAAGATGCTAATAATAATTTTTTCATTGTTAAAAATCCTCCTAATTGATTTTACCTGTGTACGAAAACGAACTATACAGGTTTATATATTTCTTATAATTATCTGTTTTATTTACTTGCTTATACTTACTTTCTTAATTCAACGTTTACAACTATAACATCATAAAAGTGCATGTAGGTTACAGTGAAATAAAAATAAAGTATCTTTTGTGAATATAAGAAGACATTTATTTCAAAAATGTGTGTAAATTGTTATAATTTTAATATATAGAGAAGCAAGATAAATTCGTAAATGCTTTTATGATTGCATTTATGATATATTTCATAAATTATTTTCGCTGTAACATTTCTGTAAAAATCAGAAAAATTATATTTTAATTAATGAAAGAAGGAATAATATGCCAAAATTAATTTTATGTAGACATGGACAAAGCGTCTGGAATGCTGAAAATTTATTTACAGGGTGGGCAGATGTAGATTTATCTGAGCAAGGTAAAAACGAAGCCATTACTTCTGGTAAGAAATTAAAGGATCAAGGTATCGAAATTGATATTGTATATACTTCTTTACTAGAAAGAGCGATTAAGACTACGTTTCATCTTTTAAATGAATCTGATCAATTGTTCATTCCAGTTATAAAATCTTGGAGACTAAATGAAAGACATTATGGTGATTTGCAGGGTTTGAATAAAGATGATGCACGTGAAAAATTTGGCGAAGAACAAGTACATATTTGGAGACGCTCTTATGATGTTGCGCCACCTAAGCAAGGTGAAGAACAAAGAAATGATTATTTAAATGATAGAAAATATGAACATTTAGATAGAAGAGTTATGCCTGAATCAGAAAGTTTGAAAGATACATTAATAAGAGTAATACCTTATTGGAATGACCAAATCTCACAACAACTTTTAGATGGTAAAACAGTGCTAGTTTCAGCACATGGAAATTCGTTGCGTGCACTAATTAAATACTTAGAAAATGTTTCTGACGAAGATATTATTGGCTATGAAATAAAAACAGGCGCTCCATTAATATATGAACTGACAGATGATTTACAAGTAATAGATAAGTATTATTTATAATTAAAGGAATAAATAAAATTTATGTAAAAGGTTCAAGGCATTTATTCATCCCTTGGACCTTTTGTATGTGTATTAACATTTGTATATTTGATTGTTTAGTTATTTAATAATTGAGATTGGGCTTATCAAATCTTTTTAATAACTATATTAATATTAGGGATATCACTACCAAATTAATGATTTGTAATAAATAGGAATTGATGAATTATTTATTACGCTTATGCTGTTGAATAATCTTGCGCGCACGTTTTCTAGTTTTAATGTTTGGGCTATTCAAGTTACGTCGAGCGGTTTGTAAATCTAATTTCATTTGACATGACCTCCTTCACAAAAGTCATTATGGAGGAAATATACAAAAATGTAAATAGGAATTATTACGATTTATTTCGAAAAGATCAGTTTTATTAATGAGATGTAAAAATTACAATATTTTTGAGTATTTTTAATGTTATATTTGAAAATTATATGTATAATGCACCAATGTGGCTAATTTCTCAGAGGCTAAACTTAAAGAAATGTAGGAGATAAAAATGACTCAAAAAACTAAAATAATAATGATATTGATGATGTTGTTTGGTGGTTTCTTTGGACTTTTAAATGAAACATTGTTGACCACAGCATTACCAAGTATAATGAAAGACTTTAATATAGATTATACGCAAGTACAATGGCTAACTACAGCATTCTTGTTAACAAACGGTGTCGTTATACCATTATCAGCGATGGTGATACAGCGCTATTCTACAAGACAAGTATTTCTAACAGCAATTTCAATATTCTTTATCGGTACGATTATTGCGGGCTTTAGCCCGAACTTTACGATTTTATTAAGTGCAAGAATTGTGCAAGCACTTGGTTCAGGTATTATGATGCCTTTAATGATGACAACTATACTAGATATATTCGAACCACATGAACGTGGTAAATATATGGGGACTTTTGGACTAGTAATTGGATTGGCTCCAGCAATTGGGCCTACTTTATCTGGTTATCTTGTTGAATATTTTGATTGGCGCTCATTGTTCCACGTAGTTGCTCCAATTGCAGCATTGACGTTTATAGGTGCATTTAAGTTTGTGAAAAACGTAGGGACAAATAGGAAAGCACCGATTGATATATTATCCATTTCCTTATCGGTATTAGGTTTTGGTGGACTCTTGTATGGTACAAGTTCAATTTCACGTGATGGTTGGAATGATCCCATTGTATTAACATCAGTTATAGGTGGTATAATTCTTGTTGCGATTTTTATTTTCCGTCAAACAAGATTAGAAACACCGTTACTTGATTTTTCAGTATTTAAAAATAGTCAATTCGCAGTAGGTATTGTTATTATGGCGTTCACAATGATATCAATGATAGGTTCAGAGACTGTACTACCAATGTTTGTTCAAAATATAATGAATGATTCAGCACTTCAATCAGGATTGATATTATTGCCTGGCGCAATCGTAATGGGGATTATGTCTGTAGCTTCAGGATTTTTATATGAAAAGTATGGTGCGAAAATATTAGCGTTTATCGGTATGCTTATCGTAGTAATTACAACATCATATTTTGTTATAATGGATGAAAATACTTCTGCAGCAGTGTTAGCAACCGTTTATGCGATTCGTATGATTGGTATTGCACTTGGGTTAATGCCATTAATGACGCATACAATGAATCAATTATCTCGCGATATGAACGCCCATGGTTCATCTATGACTAACACGGTGCAACAAATATCTGCTTCAATTGGGACAGCAGGTTTAATTACAATCATGAGTCAAGTAGCAAAAGATTTCACACCTAATATGAGCGATTACAAAGGCATGGGTAAAAAAGAAATGACTATGCAAATACAACACGAAGCGTTATTAAGTGGTTATCATGCAGCCTTTTGGTTTGCAGTAATTATTTCATTTATTAGTTTAATCAGTGTGTTTATGTTGAAAAGTAAACGTAAAATTGAACAAGAACAAGAAAATTTATAATAATGGAGCGTGAGCCTTATAGAACATTCGATGAGATTAAATGATGAACCATTTCAATTAGTAAGAGAAGGTATAAAGACCGTTGAAGTGAGGTTAAATGATACTAAAAGACAGGGAATACAAAGTGGGGATTTTATTACTTTTACAAATTTAAAATCGACGGAACAAATAACAGTTAAGGTTATTGGAACTGAAGTGTTCACCTCTTTTCAAGCACTGTTGAATCATTATTCTAATCAAGTGACTGGCTTTAGCAACAATATACAATTATCACAAAAATTAGCATCAATTTACCAGATATACTCACAAACCGACGAGTTGGCTTACGGGGCGCTAGCGATTGAACTCCAATTAATTAGTAAGTAGTTTCAATCATATAAAATAGACTAAATGATATAACTCAAAACACCCATTCATTACTTTAGCATGTAGCTAAAAGTTGGCTTTCAAGCCTAACCTTTAAGCAGTACATAGCTAATAGAATGAATGGGTGTTTTTATAGATTTGGTTATTTCATATGTGTTTGTTATAATTTACCAATTAATTTACCCAATTTGTATAATACAGGTCTGACAGGTTTTACAAAGTCACCGATATATTCTTCAACGTGCGCGTTAAATCCTTTTTTAAATTGCTGTACACCGTAATCAATTGCGGTATCACTAAAATCACCGGTGATACCATAAAAATTATAGCGCTCAATACCATGTGCTTTAGCGAACTTTATCATTTCCCATTGTAATTTATAAGCACCCATATAGGCATTGTATGTTGGATTTGAACCACTGGATAAATAATATACTTCGTAATCATTATAAATATATATGGCAGCAGCTAAGTCTAATATTGAACCATCTGATGCAATAGTAGTTTCTGTATCATTAATTTTACGCTGTAGGCTAGTGATTTGCTGCATGAGTTGTGTTCGTTTCGTTTTTTGTTTTTTAGAATTTGGACTCTCTTCTAATGCAACTTCTGCATCTTTCAACTGGCTGTGTAGTGAATCTAACTTTTTAATTAAATCATCCTTATATTCATTCAAATCAATATACGCTAATTGTATAGAGGCATACTCCTGATAGTCTTTTTGTAATTGTTCAAAATATTGCTGATTTCTAAAACTAAAGCCATGTTTTTCTTCAGCCATGTGAAATAGTTTGAAAAAACGACTTGTTTCATCGATAGGTAATTGACGTACTTTAACACCCATTTCTTCAGTTTTTTTGATGTTACGTCGTGTTTGATAATCCATTTCTTTTAAAAGCTGCTGTTCTGATTTATCTTTTAAATCAAGTACAGATAACCAACGAATCTGGCTTGTTTTGGAATAGCCTACAGGTAGCCCTTGGTGTTGATATCCTAATTGGTTTAAAGTACGTATTAGCATTCTATTATCATAAGACCGTAATATTTCACCATCAGCATTTCTTAAATTTTCTAAAATATATGGATCAAGTAAGACATAAAGACAATTATGTTGTTTTAAGTAATGAGTTAGTGATTTAAAAAAGAAATTAACTAATGAAATATCGGAATAATCGAGTATGGGACCACGTTGACTATAAAAGTATTTAAAAAATTTAAGAGCGCGTGCCTCTGTAAACATACCTGCAGCAATAACATTCCCATCGTCATTTTTAACGCCTAATAAATGAGCTTGTTGTTGAGCTTCATAATTTATACGTGTTTGGGTATAGTGTGAAAAGTGTTTGTGTGTGAATTTTTCAAACTCTTCAGGAGTAATCTTCACAAATAACATTGTTTTTGCCTCCTTAAACGACAATATCTTAATAATAAGTTGGGTGATACATATTCATTATATCAAAAGTATTGTTGAATAACATAAATTTTGCTACGCATATATTTGCGATGAAGTCATGTGTTTAATTGCAAATTAATATAGTATATTTTATATAATCGGTGTATGATATGATTTACGGTGATAATGTATATTAAACTATCTACTTGGAATGGATAAATGGATAGGTTTTAGGAGTGAGTTTCATACTATGAAAAAGTTATTGATTTTACTTGCTATATTTGGACTAGTACTTGCTGGATGTAGCAGTGGAAAATATGCTGATAAAATAGATAAAGCAGTAAATAAGCAACAGCAATATCAAAAAAATCTTGCTAAACAACATAAAGGTGACGTCGAGCGTAAATTCGATAAAAAAGACGCCAATATTTACGTTAATGAAAAAGGGAGATACGTTACAATCGCTTATAAACCATTAAAAAATGATGCGGAAATTCATTATTTTACTTATAAGTTTGAAGATGGAAAAGCAAAATATGTAAAGAACTTTAATACTAAAGGTTATTTGCATAAAAATGAACCAGACTATAAAGAAGAGAATATGGATCTTGAAGAATAACCAATAATACAAGAACGAGTTAGAGGTGTACTAATAGGAATATGAGAAAGTTATGGTTAAGTATAGGATTAGTAGCTATTATGATATTAGTCACAGCATGTTCAAGTGATCAACATGTACATAAAGATGATAAAACAGATGAAAATGGCAAAATTAAAATAATCGAATATGGTGATTTTAAATGTCCATATTGTAAAAAAGTAGAAACTAATGTAATGCCTAAATTAAAAAAGGATTACATCGATAAAGACAAGGTAGACTACCAATTTGTAAATATGGCATTTTTAGGTGATGACTCTATTATAGGTTCAAGAGCTGGTCACGCGGTTAAGCACGTTGCACCTGATCAATATTTAACATTTCAAAAGTTAATGTTTGAGCAGCAGCCAGATTCTGAAAAGGAATGGATTAATAAATCATTAGTAGATAATCAAATAGATAAATTACCGATAAACCAAGATATGAAAAATAAAATTAAAAATGAATACACAACGCCAGACAGTAAATCTTGGAAAGCTGCAAAGAAAGATCAACAACAAGCTAAAGAACATCATGTTGAGACAGCGCCAACTGTATATGTCGCCGGTGAAAAATTAGAAGATCCTTATAAATATAAAAATTATAAAAAATTATTAGATAAATAATCTTGGCTTATATATGCATGATACAGTGAATCATAGTTATTTATAATAAGAACTTCATCAGTAGTGTTTTACTGTAGTTGGAGGACATTACTAAATATAAATATTCTATGAATTACTAATATAGACTTATTTAGTAGGAGCGGCATAACCAAACTTATTAGAAAACATAAGTTATTGTTATGCCGCTTTTTTTAATATTTTTTAAATCGTAAATGTTACGATTAATTCCCTGTTTGCTATTGCACTTTAGAAAAAAGAAGCTTATAATTATAAATCGTAACAATTACTATTTGGGGGTTTAGAAATGAAAAAATATACATATATCATGTTTAGCATGATAGCTTTAGTAATGGTGTTAGCAGGATGTGGTAACGCAGAGTCTAATAAAGGAAGCGAAAAAATAAAAGTTAATACGACTGTTTTTCCTTTAAAATCTTTTGCAGAAGAAATTGGTGGGAAACATGTAGAAGTTAATTCTATCTATCCAGCAGGTACAGATTTACATAGTTATGAACCAACGCAAAAAGATATTATAAACGCTTCAAAAGCAGATTTATTCGTATATACTGGTGATAATTTAGATCCAGTTGCCAAAAAAGTTGCAGCTACAATTAAAAAAGATGACAAGAAATTATCTTTAGAAAATAAATTAGACAAATCACAATTGCTCACTGATCAACATAGTCACGGTGAATCTGAACATGAAGAGGAGCATGAACACGAACAGGGTGAACACCATCATCATGGTGGATATGATCCACATGTTTGGTTAGACCCTAAATATGATCAAGTTTTTGCAAAAGCAATTAAAGATGAATTGATTAAAAAAGATCCTGATAACAAGAAGTATTATGAAAAAAATTACAATAAATTAAATGATGAATTAAAAAACATAGATGAGAAGATGAAAGAAACTAGTAGTAAGAAGCAGGGCAACACTGTATTTATTTCACATGAATCTATTGGTTATCTAGCTGATAGATATGGCTTTGTTCAAAAAGGCGTTCAGAATATGAATGCAGAAGACCCATCACAAAAAGCACTTACTAAAATTGTCAAAGAAATCAAAGAATCAGGTGCCAAATATATATTATACGAAGATAATGTATCTAATAAAGTGACAGATACTATAAGAAAAGAAACATCAGCGAAACCATTAAAATTCTATAATATGGAATCATTGAATAAAGAACAGCAAAAAGATGATAATTTAACTTATCAAAAACTAATGAAAGAAAATATTAAAAATATTGATAAAGCATTAAGTGACAATATCCATAGTGATGATGATAAGCATGAAGCGAAACATGATAAGGCTATTTCTGATGGTTATTTTAAAGATAAACAAGTTAAAGATAGAGCATTATCTGATTATAAAGGAGAGTGGCAATCAGTTTATCCTTATCTTAAAGATGGCACTCTAGACGAAGTGATGAAACATAAAGCTAAAGATGATGATTCTATGACTGCTAAAGAATATAAGGAATACTACGATAAAGGTTATAAAACAGATGTAGATAAGATAAAAATTACTGATGATACAATTACATTTAACAAAAATGGTAAAGATATAACTGGAAAGTATAGTTACGATGGTAAAGACATTTTGAAATATGAAAAAGGTAATAGAGGCGTTAGATACACATATAAATTAGAAGATAATAATAAAGATTTACCAAAATACGTTCAGTTCAGCGATCATAATATAGCACCTAAGAAGACAGAACATTTCCATATATTTACAGGCGATGATAAAGATAAAGTGTTGAAAGAACTAGATAACTGGCCAACGTATTACCCTGAAAAATTAACGAAAACTGAAATCAAAGAAGAGATGTTGGCGCACTAAAAACCATTATCCCTACGTTTAAATTTTATATTTTGAATGCATGAATTTTAGTTTAAAGGGAATAAAATTTAAAGTAACAAAGAAAATAAGGTTTTATGGTTGATATATATTATATAGTTGATATAATTAGTATATCATAAAAACTCAAATACTTTGGAGGTATATTTATAATGACAAAATTTAATTTTGACCCAGCACATTCAGTAGTTGAATTTTCGGTTAAACATTTAATGATATCTAATATTAAAGGTAGATTTACAGAATTTGATGCAAATTTAGATGGTGACTTAAATGATTTAAGTTCATTATCAGGTGATTTCACTATCAATGCTAATTCAATTGATACACGTGTAGAAGATCGTGACGGCCATTTACGTAGTGGAGATTTCTTAGATGTTGAAAACTATCCTGAAATTAAATTTGAATTAACAAAAGCGGATAGTTCATCTGTTACAGGTAATGTAACGATTAAAGGTGTAACAAATGAAGAAACTTTTGATTTATCATATGAAGGCCAAAGTAAAAATCCATTAAATGGTGCTACAACAGCTGGATTTATCGTTAATGGTAAAATTAATCGTGAAAAATACGGAATTACATTTAACCAAGCACTTGAAACAGGTGGCGTTATGATTGGTAAAGATGTATTATTCCAAGTAAGTTTAGAATTTGCTTTAGAAGACTAATACAGTTTTTAAATATAGTAGAGTGTGACTTAGATATAAAGCCTATTCTTCAAGTAAAGGACTAATCCATTTTAAAACGGATTAGTCCTTTTTATATACATATCATACGATTTTGACTGTGCATGCTTGGCTGGGGTATGGTTCAACTTTGTAGTATGTCACTCATACTTATGATTGGTTCGTGTCATTTGATTCTCTTTCGCGATAATATTTGATAATTGTATAAATGATAAAACTCCAAGTTATAATCAATAAGATAATTGAAGAAATAATTACATAGTTTTTGTTCGTAAAGTCACCGCCTGTAAAAAGCGTACCAATCAGATTGGGTATACATAACAATAGTATAAGACCAGCGTAAAATTTTTGTTTTAAAATAAAGCAAGTCAGCATTGTTAATAATAAAAGTATTAGCCCAAGGGTAAAATTAGTTGTCTGATTAGGTGACCAAATTATATAAAGTGGGTAGTTTCGTAATAAATATTCACTTAATATATATATACCAAAAATAGCTACAGATGAAATTCCAACAATAGTATAAGTTATTTTACTGTCTCCCCAGCGCATAATTAATTTTTTGACAAAGAATAAAATAAAGATAAATGATCCTAAAAAAATAAAAAGGAAATAACAAATTAAAGCAATCGTTAACTGAAATGAATTATCTAACATTCTAGGTATTGTCGTCATAATAAACATGAAGGATATGAAATATAAAATATATTTGAACAAACCTTGTGTCATATTTAAATGTGTTGAGAATTTGTCTGCGTAAGACTTGATAGGTGTGTTTAATAGAGAGTCGATATTTTCATTATTCTCTTCAGCAATTGTAATATGGTCTCGTAATTCCTCTTCAATTGTATTTACCTCATCTTCATTTTTTCCGCGAAATAATAATTCTATTCTTAATTTTAATAAGAAATCTTCTGCTCTTTTACTCAACATCATTAACACTCCTCATCAAATTGTTCATTCCATTATTTAAATAATTCCATTTATAAATAAAGTTAGCTAATTCAACTTTACCTTCTTCTGTAATGTTATAGTATTTACGTTTTGGGCCACCCGTATTTGATTTTTTTGAAATTGAAGTTACATACCCTTTTTTACTTAATCTTAATAGTACAGGATAGATACTCCCATCACTGATTTCAGGAAATTGTTGAGCTTTCAATTTATCTAAAATTTCATAGCCATAAGTTTCTCCTTGAGAAATTAGACCTAAAATGGCGCCGTCCAACAATCCTTTCATCATTTGATTTGAAACTGACATGGCATCCCTCTTTTCACTATCTTATTATATAAGATAGTGAAGAAAATTTTGTTTGTCAACTATCTTTTAATATAAGATAGCGAGAATAAAATTTAATTGTTTTTAATTTGGGTATAGTAAGCGTAAAAGGGGAGGTCGATGGTATGCCCACAGGTTTACCAAATATAGGAAAACCAGCAACAAATGCTTTGCATAATATAGGCGTGAAGTCATTAGAAGCGGTATCTAAATATGAACGTACCGTATTACTAGGCATTCATGGAATTGGTCCTAAAGCAATTGAACTGCTTGAGGAAGCATTAAAAGCACATAATTTAAATTTTAAAAACGAAACGAATTTTGAAGTTCCATTTGAATTAACAGGTGATTTGTCCTGCGATAATGCGCCAAAGAGGAGGACAATGTTAACATTTTTAATTGCTTCAGCGACAGTTGATAAGAAGAAATTATCAAATATAGTTACCAATGATTTTGTTTGGGAAGTGCCGGGTAGCTTCAAATTAGAAGGTTTTGATGATTTTTATAAAGAACTTGAAGATCATAAAATTAATATTGCTTCTTTAGAGGTGAAGGATAATATTTCGCATGGAAAGGTAGGGGCAATACATGGAACACAAATAGCACAAGATGGTTCAATAGTTTATTTTACAGACATTTTTAAATTTGAAAGTCATCGTAAAGATGCTAAAGTTAAATCCATAACGTCATATATCATTATGAATGAAGGAGAATCTTAAATGAGTATTCAAATAGACGAAAATAAAATTATTTATACGCGAAACTTTAAAGCAACAGCCCAACAAATTTTTAACGCTTATACGGATCAATCATTGTTTGTAAAATGGTTTCACCCTCAAGGCGCTACCACAGAAGTATATAAATATGATGTACAAACAGGCGGTGATGCATTTTTTGCAATCCATGCGCCCCAAGGAACAAGTTATACAGTGACACATTATAATGAAGTCGTTGAACCTAAAAAAATCGACTATAATGATTACTTTGCTGATAAAGATGGAAATATAGATAAAAAGATGGCAGGTATGCACAATATCATTCATATCACTGAAAACGATAATGGTACTACAACGATTCAATCTACTGCTGAATTACCCGACCCTAAAGCTGCACAACAGTTGTTAGACATGGGCGTTGAAGAAGGTATGAATAGCACTTTTGATAATTTGGCAATACTAGTGGAAAATAATTAGAAGTATAAAACGTCAAAGAAATGTTAGAAATGGCGCAGTTATAACACAACTTTTTTAGATATAATAGAAAGTGAAAAGAGGTGTGTCTAATGAAAAAACGATATATTAAAGTGCTTGGATTATATTCATTTAGCACTTTTGTGCCAGCTATCATAGCAACTGAAAAATTAGTCCCCAATCAAACTTTGAAATGGGTAGTACGTACATTGGCTGGGTACGGTATTTTTGCCTATGGATTACACGTGTTAAGCAAGTTTAAACAATAATAAGAAATGGTCCGAGACATATATTTATGTTCCGGACCATTTCTCACAATGATGATATTTAGCTTTAATCTAATGATTCGCCATTTGTTTCAATGACTTTACGATACCAATCAAAGGATGCTTTTTTCTTTCTTTCTAACGTACCATTACCTTCATTATCTCTGTCTACGTATATTAAACCATAGCGTTTCTTCATTTCACCTGTAGTAAATGAAATAATATCAATAATACCCCAAGGTGTATAGCCTATAAGGTCAACGCCATCTTCGTCAACAGCAGCAATAGCAGCATCTATATGTGCTTTCAAATACTCAATACGATACGTATCAATAATTTGACCATTATGATCTATCTCGTCTACTGCCCCAAAACCGTTTTCTACTATAAATAATGGAAGTTGATAGCGGTCATATAATATATTCAACGTATAGCGTAAACCTGTAGGGTCAATTGCCCAACCCCAATCACTTTGTTGAATATAAGGGTTATCTACTGAATTTGCTAAACCGCCATTGGTAACATTTTCACCTGTGTATGATTCAGCATCGTGTTTAACTACTGTACTCATGTAATAACTGAAGCCAATGTAATCCACTGTACCTTCACTTAAAATTTGTTCATCACCGTCTTGCCAACCTATATCGTAACCTTTACGTGTCAGCATTTTGTTCGCGTAACTTGGATAATAACCACGCACTTGCACATCAGGGAAGAAAAAGCGTAGGCGGTTTGCTTTTACCGCTTCCATCATATCTTCAGGATTTGAAGAATAAGGGTAAATTGCAACATGAGAAATCATTAAACCAATTTCAAAATTTGGATTGATTTCTTTACCAATTTTAACGGCTTTTGCACTAGCTATAAGTTCATTATGGGCCACTTGATATAAAACCTCTTCAGGATTTTCTTCTTCTTCTATAATTACTCCTGAATTGGTCCATAAGAAAATAGGATTGTCTGTATCCATTTGGTTATTAATCTCATTAAATGTCATCCAATATTTAACTTTATCTTTATAACGTGTAAATACTGTTTCGGCAAAGTGGGCAAAGAAGTCTGCTACTTTTCTATTTCTAAAACCACCATATTCACGTGCTAGATGTAACGGCATTTCAAAGTGAGATAATGTGATGATAGGTTCAATACCATATTTTAACAATTCATCAAATAAATCATCATAAAATTTTAAACCTGCTTCATTTGGTTCGCTTTCATCGCCGTTAGGGAAAATACGTGACCAAGCAATTGAAGTACGTAAGCACTTCAGCCCCATTTCATTAAATAGAGCAATATCTTCTTTGTAGCGATTATAAAAGTCGATACCAATATGATTCGGATAATATTTGTCAGGCTCAACATCTTGAGTGATTTCACGTGCTTTGCCATGGGCGCCGCCTGTCATAACATCTATGACACTTAGCCCTTTACCGTCTTGATTATAGCCACCTTCAAATTGATTGGCAGCGAGAGCGCCACCCCATAAAAAATCTTTTGGTAATTTCGTCATTTTAATTGCCTCCTAATAGATTATTATTTATTAATGATAGTGAGTAGTTCATTGTTTGTTACTATTTGTGATTCTGTTGTTGTTATAATTTCACTAAATTCAGCTGAATTAGTAATAATGACAGGAATAATGCTGTCATAATCTTTTGAATCAAGTAATACTTTATCGAATTTCAATATTGGTTGTCCTTGTTGTAATGAATCATTTTCATTAATTAAAACTTCGAAGCCTTCTCCATTTAATTGAACAGTATCTAAACCAACGTGAATCAATAGTTCTACCCCTGTTGAAGAAGTGATTCCTATAGCATGTTTACTGGCCGCAACCATGCTCACAACACCATCGAAAGGTGCATGAATTGTTTGATCTTCTGGTTTAATGGCTATACCTTTTCCCATCATACCTTCAGCAAATATAGGGTCATTAACTTCTGAAAGTGATACCACTTGTCCATCAATAGGAGCGTAGACAATCGTTTCTAGAGGGTGCTCTGTACTTTCTGCATTAAGCGGGGAAGATGCATTATTTTCTACTTCTTCTGTTGTATCATCTCCGTATCCTAAAAATTGAATTAAAATAATTGGTAAAAGTATAGCAATCGTCGATCCGATGATAATTCCCCAAATTGATGAAGGATTATCAGCACTATAACCATTAACGATTGTAATTGGTCCTGGTAAGCCAGCATATGCATAATATTTAGGGTTAAAGAAACTAGCGATAAAAGCACCAATTGCACCGCTTATACATGCGATAATAAACGGCTTTTTGAAGCGTAAATTTATACCATACATTGATGGTTCAGTAATACCGAAGATGCCGGTAATACCTGCCGATGAAGCTACACGCTTAATTTCTGTACGTTTTGCCTTAATTAATACTCCTATAACAGCACCAATTTGTGAAATTACGGCAATTGTCTGGAATGCTTGGAAAGCGTCACTTTGATGCTGTTCAAAGTTAGCTAATACCATAGGTGTAATCCCCCAGTGTACTCCGAAAATCACAAATACTTGCCATAAACCGCCAATAAGGGCTCCTGCTAACCATGGCGCAACGTCTACAAGATAATTAAAACCTCCGGCAATACCATGTGCAGCGATTGTAGTGATAGGCCCTATAACTAGTAATGTAACTGGTACCATGATGACAATACTTAAAAATGGTGTGAATAAGGGTTTAACAACATCATGAATCCATTTATTCAAATATTTTTCAACATAAGATAATATCCATACTAAGAAAAGTGGTGGTAACACAGAAGACGTGTAACTTGTTTCTGTTAATGGAATACCGAATAGTTTGATTGCTTCTCCATCCTGTATTCTTTCTATCATATTAGTTAAATCTGGGCTAACAAGTGCAGCAGTACAAGCGACAGCAATATAAACATTTACATTGAAATGTCTAGCAGCCGTCATAGCAATAAATATTGGTAAAAAAGTGAAAGGTGCCCAGGACATAAAGTTAAATACTTCATAAGTCCCTGTGTCTTTGAATGATGGAATAATAAGATTTATGACAATCAATAAACCTTGTAAAATACCTGCTGCAGCTAAAATATAGATGAACGGGGCAAATACTGCAGACATGGTTGCAATAACTCTGTTAAGTATTGAACCTTTATTCTCAGAACTATCATCGTCATCGTGTTGATGTTCACTGGTTAGACCTTCGAAGGATTTAAACACTTCACCAACATTATTTCCAATAACAACTTGGAATTGACCGTTATTTTCTACAACTGTCACAACACCTTCGATTTCAGAGACTTTTTGTTTAGCATTAGGAATAGATCTTTTTAATACTAAACGTAATCTTGTAGCACAATGCGTACTATTGACAATATTTTCTTCGCCACCAACTGCATCTAGAATATTTTGTGCAAGGATCTCGTTTTTATCAGCCACACGCTTCAGCTCCTTAATATACTTAATATAAATTACAATAATGTAAGCGTTTCATTTAAACCCTATTATAATTATACCGGTACAATTTGTAAATACCCTTACAAAAATTTGGTTCGGTTTATTTATATCGTGTACATGTTATAATGAGTTGAATTTAAAATTTAAAGGAGTAAATATATGCTCAAGTATGAACAAATTGCGCAAAAGATTAACTTATTTATAGAAGAAGGGCATTTTCAAGCAGGAGATAAACTACCAAGTGTTGAAACTTTAAAAGAGCAGTACCAAGTGAGTAAAAGTACAGTAATTAAAGCTTTAGAAGTGCTTGAGAAACGAGGATTTATATATCAAGCTCGAGGTAGTGGTATTTATGTACGTAATAAGCAAAGAGAAGGTTACCTTAATTTATTCTCTACAGGTGGTTTTAGTGACGAGGTTGTAGGGCTTGAAGTGACAAATAAAGTGTTGAAAGTAGAGGAAGTAACACCACCCGAAAGTGTTCGACAAAAATTAAAATTAAAAGACGACGTGTCAGTTTATTTATTAGAACGTATTGTTTATGTAAATGGAGATATTCTATGTTATGAACAGTCATATTTTAATAAAGATATCGTACTATTTTTAAATGAATCGATCGCAGAACAATCTATTTTTAACTATTTAGAGAATCACCTAAAGGTTAAAATCGGTTTTTCGGATATTTATTTTACCGTAGATAAATTAAAAGCCTCGGATGCTAACAAGTTGGAGTTAGTAGAAGGAGACCCTTGTTTAAATTACGAACAAGTATTTTATACAACAACAGGAGTTCCATTTGATTGTTCTCATTTACTCTACCATTATCAAAATGCCTATTTTTATATACCTTCACAAAAATAAAACGCTTGTGTTACGCGCTTCACTCCATATATTAAATGAGTTGTAAGCATGTTGCACAAGCTTTTTTATAGTTGGTTAATAACATCTTTAATTGTAAATGTATTAAGTTTATTAACTATTGATTGATCAACTTCAGTATAGATTTTATCTAGCGCGTGGCTTATATTTTTACCTACGTGACATTCAACATTACTGTCTCCATGGATTTTGGCGAAATGATCTGCATTAGAAAAAATAAGTTGGTATAAGTCACCTAATCTTATAGTATCTGTCGGACATGTTAAACGATATCCAGTAACACCTTGGCTACTTTGTAAATAATGCCCTTCTTTAAGATGACGGCATAATTTTCTAACAAGTGTAGCATTACTATTGATACTGTCTGCAATATATTGACTAGACATGGGTATGCTGTTTGTCCCTAATAAACTTAGTATATGTATTGACACCGAAAATTGTGTGTTCAAAGTAAAAACTCCTGACTATAAACTTGAGTTTGTTTTTTATACAAGTGAAGTTTACGATAATTTTTGAAAACTCGCAATAAATTAAAATTAAAAAAATTGCTTGATATACTATTAAATATCAAGTGAAAGCAATATAATATGGTTATTAGTATGAAAAAGTGTTAAAAATGAATTACGAGAGGTGCTTAAAATTCAATGATAGATAATAATAAGTCTATAAAAGATACATATATGTCGAATGAAACTATTGAAAACATAAACAATCAAGTACAAATGAAAGAAGTTATGTTTAATCAAACGCCAGGACGTTATGCACTTAAATCAGTGATGTCGGGATTTTTATTAGCTATCGTTACAGTATTTATGTTAGGTATCAAGACGCAATTTGCTGGGACAAATGAAGGTTTAATAAATTTAATGGCAGCTATTTCTTTTAGTTTAGCATTGGTCCTAATTGTGTTAACACATTCTGAATTATTAACGAGTAATTTTATGTATTTAACTGTCGGTTGGTATTATAAAATTATTGGTATGAATAAAGCATTTGGAATTATGCTTGTTTGTTTCTTATTTAACATTATAGGTGGCCTTATATTATTTGGATTAATGAAATTTACTCCCATCATGACAACAGAAATGGTTAACAGTTTAATTAAAATGGTAGATGGTAAAACAGTTGGTGCAACGTGGTACGCAATTTTAGTGAAAGCCATTTTCTGTAACTTCTTTATTAATATTGGCATTTACGTGTCAATCCAATTTAAGGATGGCTTATCTAGAGCATTCTTTATTGCTTGTGGTGTAGTTGTTTTTGTATTTATGGGCTATGAACATGTCGTATTTAATGCTGGATTGTATTCAGGTATGATCTTTTATGATTTTGACGCGGTGGCGTGGTTACACGTATTGAAAAATACTGTATTCGCCTTTATTGGTAACTATATTGGTGGAGGTATTTTTGTTGGGCTTGTATATGCTTATTTAAATGGTAGAAGAGATAGCTTGAGCAATTAATTTATCTTTAACAAAAATATTAGTTGTGACTTTAATATGATATGACAAAGTTTATGTTGAGTCTAAGCAAACGAATTAAGTTATTTAAATATTGAGCATTTCTCGAGCAGTGAGAAAACAAAAGTTTATTCATTAAGAATAGATGATTGTCTCACTGCTTTTTATTTAATTTAAGTTTATAAAACGTATCGATTGACTCAATTATTAAGAAGCCATATTGTATTTATATGATTGCAAAATTGTTTGTTATTATAGGAATATTTTAGTGGATAAATGAGCGAACAATAGATAGGAGTGACAACATGTCTAATTATAATATAAGAGTTGCGGTAGAATCTGATGCAGAATCAATACAAAAATTAATGTATGAAGCATTTACACCATTAAGAGAGTTAGGAATTGATTGGCCATCTGTTAATGCAAGCGTAGATTTGGTCAAAAAAAATATCATTACAAGTACGACATTTGTATTGGAAAATGAGTCGGAAATTATTTCAACAATTACGGTTCGTTATCCTTGGGAAGGTAAACGTCGTATCTCTCATTATCCATTCGTTTGGTGGTTTGCTACAAAACCGTCTTATGATGGTAAAGGTTATGGTAGTAAACTTTTAAATTATGTCGAAGAAACATTCTTACGAGATACTCTTAAAGCACCTGCAGTAACTTTAGGTACTTCTGCACGTAAACATCCATGGTTATTAGATATTTATAAAAAACGCGGTTATGAAGTCTATGCTGAACATGAAAGTGATGATGGAGATTTAGGTGTAATCATGCGTAAAGTGCTAATACCTGAAAGATTTGATGAAGAAGTCTTAGGTATGCCACCTTTTCATTAATTAATAAAAGATATATTAGGGAATCCTTTTATCTTAAGTATAAGGGGATTCCCTATTTATATATATATTTGTGAATAAATTCACATTAGTTCTTAAATTTGTATTACAATGCAAGTATAAGATGGATGGTGAGGAAATGGCTGAAAATATTTTAGTGATTCATGGCATGCGAAAAGGTAAACAAAACAACATAATTTATGAATTTGTAAAACAATTGATGATGTCAAAGAACAGACATGTGCATATTGCATTTTTAGAGGGTGAAACGCACAATTTGAGAGTTGTCATGAACAATTTAATACGACAAGGATCTTTTGAATTTAATATCATTCCTTTGTTGTTGTTTCCGGCAAAACATTATTTATATGATATACCCTCAGTTTTAGGAACCTTGAAAAGTGACTATCCACATATTAGAAGTAATATTGCACAACCACTGGGTACACATAGAGAAATGTCGAATATTATTAACAGACGGATTGCCAATGCTTTAGTTTCAGTAGGCCATGTAAACAGAATTATTTTAATCGCCCATGGAAGTTCTTATTATAAAGAACCGGATTATGCATTAAATAAATTAATGCGTGACTGTAATGTTTTTAATATACCTATGCAGATGATGACAGTGTATGGCGATTATAGCTATCAATTATATATAGAACAGTATTTAAATAAGAGTGAAGGTATATTGATTGTGCCAGTTTTTCTTTATAACGGCTTTTTAGTAAAAAAAATAAAAAAAGAAATTAATCAATTTAATATAGCGTCACATGTTTATTATAGCGATGTGATTAATTTTAATAATGAGCTTTTAGCAATAATAGAAGACAGAATAGAAGAAATTGAGGAATTAGCAAATGTATCCTATTCAACTTAATGTAACCAACAAACAAATTGTCATTATAGGCGGAGGCAAGATTGCATATAGAAAACTAACGCAAATATTAAAAGAAGATGCTTGTTCAGTAATGATTATTAGTAAAAAATTTTTACCTGAATTTTTTGAAATTGAACATCCTAACGTAAAGCTATTAACAAAGTGTTATGACAAAAATGATATTAAAAATGCATCGTTGGTTATAGCTGCTACTGATAATTCAAAGGTTAATGACCAAATAAAAAAAGATGCAAAGGCGCATCAACTAGTCAATCATACAAGCGATCAGCGCCAGTCCGATTTTTTCAATATGTTAGAGATAGAATTTGAAGATATAAAAATTTGTTTGAGATCTAATGGGTACGATTGTGCAAAAGTGAAGCATATATCACAGGTAATACAAGCTTATTTAACAGAGGTTTATAAGGAGGATAAACATGACTAAGAAAAAATTAGTAATGATTGGTAACGGGATGGCAGGGCTACGGACGATAGAAGAAATATTAGAACGTGAAGCAGAAAAATATGAAATAACGATAATAGGTAAAGAATCATACCCTAATTATAACCGCATCATGTTGTCGAATATTTTACAAAAGAAAATGACAGTTGAAGAAACTATTATGAATAGTTACGACTGGTATAAAGAAAATCATATACAACTTGTTACGGGTGATCCAGTCGTAGAAGTTAACCGTAATTTAAAATACGTGACAACAAAAGCGGGATGTAAATTTGAATATGACGTATGTATATTTGCCACTGGTTCAAAAGCGTTTGTATTACCAATACCTGGTTCAACATTACCAAGCGTAATTGGCTGGCGTACTATTGAAGATACTGAACGTATGATTGAAATAGCGCAATCTAAAAAACGTGCAATCGTAATAGGTGGAGGGTTACTGGGGTTAGAATGTGCTAGAGGACTAATGGATCAAGGTATGGCGGTTACTGTTGTTCACTTGGCGGAGTGGTTAATGGAAATGCAACTTGATAAAAAAGCAGGAGAACTATTAAAAGAAGATCTAGAGGGGCAAGGCATGAACTTTAAATTACAAGCAAGTACGAGTGCCATACTAGGTAATGAAGATGTAACAGGTATCGAACTATCAGATGGAACAACGATGGAAGCGGATTTAGTAGTTATGGCTGTCGGGATAAGACCATTTATAGAAGTTGCTAAAGAAAGTGGTCTCGAGGTAAATCGAGGTATTCAAGTAAATGATTATATGCAAACTAGTGACTCAGATATTTTCGCTGTAGGTGAGTGTGCGGAACATGATGGTAAAGTATATGGATTAGTTGCTCCATTATATGAACAAGGAAAAGTTCTGGCAGATTATTTAACAGGTCGCGATACGGCAGGTTACAAAGGATCTACAACGTTTACTTCATTGAAAGTTTCAGGATGTGATTTGTATAGTGCTGGATATATTACTGAAGACAAAGATGTTAAAGGTATTGAAATTTTTGATAGTCAACAAAACCATTATAAAAAAGTGTTTGTAAAAGATAATGTAATTGTCGGAGCAGTATTATATGGTGACATTGAAGATGGGCCACGTTTCTTTAATATGATGAAAAAGGAAGAATTGCTCGATGATTATACTATGGTATCTCTGTTGCATAAAGGCGGTGAATCTGTAGGACTTAGTATTGAAGATATGGCTGACGACGAAACAATTTGTGGATGTAATGGTGTGTCGAAAGGTAAGATTATTGAAGCCATAAAAACAAATGGATTAACAAATGTGGAAGAAGTAACAAAGACGACAAAAGCGGGCAACTCATGTGGTAAGTGTAAAGGACAAATAGGTCAAATTTTAGAATATACATTGGGTGATGACTTTATTGCTGCTAAACCTACAGGTATATGTGCATGTACAGATTTAACACGTGATCAAATTGTAACACAAATCAGAGCGAAACAATTAAAGTCGTCTGAAGCAGTAAGAAACCAATTAAACTTTAAAGATAAAGATGGTTGCCCTAAATGTAGACCAGCATTAAATTACTATTTAAATATGGTATATCCATTTGATCACGAAGATGAAATTGCTTCAAGATTTGCGAATGAACGTTATCATGCAAATATTCAAAAAGATGGCACTTTCTCTGTAATCCCACAAATGCGTGGTGGCGTTACAGATGCAGATCAATTAATACGTTTAGGAGAAGTTGCTAAAAAATATAATGTACCACTAGTGAAAGTAACAGGCTCTCAACGTATCGGTTTATATGGTATAAGGAAAGAGTTGTTGCCACAAGTCTGGGAAGATTTAGAGATGCGTTCTGCTTCTGCATATGGTAAAAAGACACGTTCAGTTAAAAGTTGTGTTGGAAAATCATTTTGTCGTTTTGGTACACAACATACAACACAACTAGGAATCAGGTTAGAAAAAATGTTTGAGTATATCGATACACCGCATAAGTTCAAAATGGGTGTGTCTGGATGTCCAAGAAGCTGTGTAGAATCAGGCGTTAAAGACTTTGGTGTTATTGGTGTAGAAAATGGTTTTCAAATATATATTGGTGGTAATGGCGGTACAGAAGTAACTGTCGGCCAACATTTAACTACAGTGGAAACTGAAGATGAAGTAGTTCTATTATGTGGGGCGTTGATGCAATATTATAGAGAAACTGCAAATTACGCTGAACGTACAGCGCCTTGGTTAAACAGACTAGGTTTTGAAAATGTGCAAGCAGTATTGTTAGATCAAGAAAAACAACAGAAATTATTTAATCGTATTATGAAAGCAAAAGCAGCAGCGGGTAATGAACCTTGGAGGCAGATTGTAGATAATGAATTTGCACAAAGTATATTTGAAGTAGAGGAAGTGAAAGTATGATAGCGACGAACAAAGTAAAGGTGGCGAGCGTCGATGAACTCACACCATTAATCGGAAAGAAAGTAAGAGTTAAAGACCATGAAATTGGTATTTTTCTAACTGCTAATGGTGAAATTCATGCAGTTAATAATATTTGTCCTCATAAACAAGGGCCACTTTCGGAAGGGACAGTGAGTGGTGACTTTATATATTGCCCTTTACATGATCAAAAGATTGACTTAAAGACAGGCATTGTGGAAGAACCAGATACAGGATGTGTAGAAGTATATAAAGTTGAAATTATCGATAGGGATGTTTATATATGCATTTAGTAGAATCAGGCAAAGTGTATCTTGTTGGTGCCGGCCCAGGTGATCCAACACTTTTAACAAGAAAGGCTGAGCAATTGATAAGATGTGCAGACATTATATTATATGATAGATTAGTAAACCTATTCATATTACAATTAGCTAAACCTGAAAGTGAAATTATCGATGTAGGAAAACGACCTTACCAAAAACATATACAACAAAGTGAAATTAATGAACAAATCATTTCAGCGGCACGACACCATTCGTGTGTAGTCAGATTAAAAGGCGGCGACCCTGCAATATTTGGTAGAGTTCAAGAAGAAGCCGTAGCATTATCTGTACAGGGAATCCCTTTTGAAATTGTACCAGGTATTACATCAGCTAGTGCTGCAGCTGCTAAAATGGGTATAGGGCTAACTGCAAGAAATGTTGCTAAAGCTATTACTTTCACAACTGCTTCTCACTGTAAAGGTCAAGTAGAGGCACTTGATTTACACAGTCTTATGCACGGAGACACATTGGCTATTTATATGGGCATAAAAAAGCTACCTCAAATAGTAAAACAAATATATCAAGAAACAAAAATAGATTTCCCTATAGCAATATTTTATAATGTGTCTACTTATCATGAACAAATGATTTCTGGCCACCTTACTACAATAATCAAACAAGTAGAAGCACAAGATTTAGAAATGACACCAGGTATCATTATTATAGGTAAAGTCATGGATATGGCAAATGAAATGTTCAGAAACATTTATAATACGAAAAGAAAAAATTATTTGATTTCTGGAAAGCGAAGTTTAGCTATTGAGAAAGCTTTTGAATTATATGCAGCAGGACATTATTGCTTGATTAAAATAGATTCCCAACAACCTTATCATAAATCTCAATTTAAACTTTATGAACAGCAGGAAAAAGACTTAGAATTTGATGAACATATATTTATGGATAATTATCAATCTTAGACAATTCTATTTTTAGCACTTTCATAATTTAATAAGCAATATAAAAAATGACAAATTACTATGTTAGTAATTTGTCATTTTTTTATTTGCACTAATAATAGATGGATAATTCAGACCGAACGTGATAGCTAAAGGTTTTAATTTATATGAAACCATTCTTAAATTAAGTCTTATTATTTTTAAAAAGTAAATATATTAACGCAATATAAAAATAATGTCATTGAAATTTTACTATAAATTAATTTAACGCAATATAAAATATGTTAAGTTGTAAACATACAGTTATTAATTGGGGTAACAATTTTATTTTGAGGAATGTAGTTTTAAAAAATATAATATGAGGTGATTTTAATGAAGAGAAAAGAGAAACAATCTACAAAAACAGAAGTACAAAGATTTAGTATTAGGAAGTATTCAGTCGGAACGGTTTCAGTATTAGCAGCAACATTTTTTATAGCAAGTGGGCACGTTTCTGAAGCAAGTGAATTGAATCACACACAAGAAAATGCTAATAACAATATTCCAACAGTTAACTCCGATATAGCTAATGGCACGAGCTCAAACAAAGAGAAACAAGTTCCCTCTGAAAATAATTTTAAATTAGAATCAAGTAATACACCTGAAGAATTAAGTCAGCAATCATCTGAAACATCTCCCGCATCTCACAATGACTTAGTAAAACAAACAGAACCTATTGTTCAAGACGCGCCAACAGAAAAAAAAGACACAAATATTGAAAAAAATAATAGTGTTGACCAAACCACGGATCAAAAATTGTCAACAGATTCTGATAATGAACATAAAGAAGAAATCTCGAATAAAGCAGAAGTAGAAAAAGAAGAAGAAGCTCCGAATAAAGCAGAAGTAGACAAAGAAGAAGAAACCCCGAATAAAGCAGAAGTAGAAAAAGAAGAAGAAGCTCTGAATAAAGCAGAAGTAGAAAAAGAAGAAGAAGCTCTGAATAAAGCAGAAGTAGAAAAAGAAGAAGAAGCCCCGAATAAAGCAGAAGTAGAAAAAGAAGAAGAAGCCACGGATAAAGTAAAAGTAGACAAAGAAGAAGCTCCGAATAAAGCAGAGGTAGACAAAGAAGAAGAAGCCCCGAATAAAGTAGAAGTAGAAAAAGAAGAAGAAGAAGCTCCGAATAAAGCAGAGGTAGAAAAAGAAGAAGAAGCTCCAAATAAAGCAGAGGTAGACAAAGAAGAAGAAGCCCCGAATAAAGTAGAAGCAGAAAAAGAAGAAGAAGCTCCGAATAAAGCAGAAGCAGAAAAAGAAGAAGAAGCCTCGAATAAAGCAGGGGTAGACAAAGAAGAAGAAGCCCTGAATAAAGCAGAAGTGGAAAAAGAAGAAGAAGCCTCGAATAAAGTAGAAGCAGACAAAGAAGAAGAACCTTCGAATAAAGCGAAAGCAGAAAAAGATGACAAAACTCAAACAGACACTGAAAATAAAAATGACGAAAATAGCAATAAACAAAAGATAGAAAATTTAAAAATAAAAAATGGTTTTAATCCAAATAAAAACGAAGTAAAGCAAGAGACTAAAAATGATCCAACAAAAGTAAAAGATTCAGAAGCAAATAAACAAGCTACAACGCGTAATCGTTCTCAAGTGCAACAAGCTCAAGTGGAATCTTTATTAAAAACTGCTAAAAAAGCAGAACAAGGTGTACATGTAAATAAATACCCAATTATATTAGTACATGGTTTCTTAGGTTTAATGGATGGTAATAAACCGGATTTGTATCCAAATTATTGGGGTGGAAAGAAATACAAAGTGAAAGAAGAATTAGAAAAAGCAGGTTATGAAGTATACGAAGCGAGTATAAGTGCAGTTGGCAGTAACTATGGTCGTGCTGTAGAGTTATATCACTATATTAAAGGCGGTCAGGTAGATTATGGTGCGGCACATGCGGCAAAATACGGTCATAACAGATATGGAAAAACGTATGAAGGTATTATGCCTGACTGGGAACCGGGTCAGAAAGTGCATTTAATTGGTCACAGTATGGGCGGACAAACGATTCGTTTACTTGAGCAATTTTTACGTTTTGGTAATCCTGAAGAAATTAAATATCAAGAACAACATGGTGGTACAATTTCTCCATTATTCCAAGGGCAAAAAGATAATATGATTTCATCAATCACAACATTGGCAACGCCACATAAAGGTTCTCAAGCTTCTGATAAGTTAGCAAATAAAGATTTTATCAAAAATATATTGAACAATATTGCAAAATTAGGTAATAATAAAAAATCTAAAATTGATTTTGGACTTTCACAATGGGGCTTCGAACAGCAGCCTAATGAAACTTATATAGAATATGTAAAACGATTGAAAGATAGTCCAGTTTGGAATACTGATGATAATGCAGCTAGAGATTTAACAACATTTGGCTCAGAGGATTTGAACCTAAATACATCAGTTAATCCTAATATTGTATACACATCTTTTGCAGGTCAAGCAACGCATAAAAATAGTTTAGGTCATCACAGACCTAACAGTGGTTTGTTTGGACTAATGGATTTAACAAGTAAATTGATAGGTAAAGATTTTAGAGAAGATTGGCAAGAAAATGATGGTGTTGTAGCAGTTACATCTGCATTAAGTCCAACTGGACAACCCGCTAAAAAAGTACAAGATTTAACGCAAGCTACAGAAAAAGGTGTTTGGCAAGTGATGCCAATTAAAAAAGATTGGGATCATGTCGATTTCATAGGTTTGGATAACCTTGATAGAAAACGTACAGGACAAGAACTTGAAGAATTTTATACTGGTATCGTTGATCACTTGATGCGAGTAGAAGCGCGTGAGGAACAAGCAGTTGCTGTATAAATAAAAGAAAAATGACTTTTAAATTTTAAACAAACTTCCTTTACTTGTAATGATGGTAATCATTATACAAGTAAAGGGAGTTTTTTATGTTCAAAAAGTTATTAGGGGATTCTTTTATCTAAATAGGTAAATCCCTAATATTTAGACTTTGTGAAAAAATGTACAATTATTATAAGAATTAAAGAAATACAAAATTTGTGAATACTATATAAATTATACATGAATGATGTGAGAGGATGTATAAAATGAAAAAATTTGGATTGCAATTCTTCAAACCAACGGAAAAATTTAATGGTGATTGGTCAATCTTAGAAAGTAAAAGTCGTGAATGGGAAAAAATGTATAGAGAACGTTGGAGTCATGACAAAGTAGTAAGAACGACCCATGGTGTGAACTGTACAGGGTCTTGTTCATGGAAGGTATTTGTGAAAAATGGTGTGATTACTTGGGAAAACCAACAAACAGATTATCCTAGTTGTGGACCAGATTTACCTGAATTTGAGCCACGTGGTTGTCCTCGAGGAGCGTCTTTTTCTTGGTATGAATATAGTCCCTTACGCATCCGTTACCCTTATATCCGTGGAAAGCTATGGGAGTTATGGACAGAAGCATTAGAAGCACATCAAAACAATACAGTAGCTGCTTGGGCTTCAATTGTTGAAAATGAAGAAAAAGCTAAGATTTATAAACAGGCGAGAGGTACGGGAGGATTAGTAAGAACGAATTGGAAAGACGTTTCTAAACTTATATCAGCTCAAATTATATATACAATTAAGAAATATGGACCAGATAGATTGGCTGGTTTTACTCCAATCCCGGCTATGTCAATGTTAAGTTATGCTTCTGGTGCGCGTTTTATGAGCTTGTTAGGTGGAGAAATGCTGAGCTTTTATGATTGGTATGCGGATTTGCCTCCTGCTTCTCCACAAATATGGGGTGAACAGACAGATGTACCAGAATCTAGTGATTGGTACAACGCAGCTTATATTATGATGTGGGGATCTAATGTCCCGTTAACGAGAACGCCAGATGCGCATTTTATGACGGAAGTTCGCTATAAAGGGACGAAAGTAGTTTCTGTAGCCCCTGATTATGCAGAAAATGTTAAATTTGCTGATAATTGGTTAGCTCCGCACCCAGGCACAGACGCTGCAGTAGCACAGGCGATGACGCATGTTATTTTACAAGAACATTATGTGAATGAACCGAATAACTATTTTATTAATTACGCAAAACAATATACTGATATGCCATTTATCCTAATGTTAGATGAAGATAATAATGGCTTGAAAGCAGGACGTTTCTTACGTGCACATGACTTAGGCCAATCCACTGAAAATAGTGAATGGAAACCTGTAATTTTTGATAAATTACAAAAACAATTAACAGTCCCAAATGGTACGATGGGTCAACGTTGGGAAGAGGATAAACAATGGAATCTGAAACTAGAAAATGAAGAAGGTAAGCAAATTGATCCAGCAATGAGCCTTGCTGAAGATGAATATGAATTAAAAAACATACAGTTTCCATTTTTTAATAATGAAGGTAACGGTATATTTGAACGTCCTATTGCTGTACAAAAGGTTAAATTAGCAAATGGTGAAGAAAAATATATTACCACTGTATTTGATTTAATGACGAGCCAGTATGGTGTGAAACGTTTCAATCATGAACTTGAGGCATCAGGATATGACGATGCAGCGTCATATTATACGCCAGCATGGCAAGAAAAAGTTACCGGGGTTAAACAAAATGTTGTGACACAAGTTGGTCGAGAGTTTGCGCAAAATGCAATTGATACCAAAGGTCGTTCAATGATTATCATGGGAGCTGGTATTAATCATTGGTTTAACTCAGATACGATTTATCGTTCTATTTTAAATCTAGTATTATTATGCGGTTGTCAAGGTGTAAACGGCGGAGGATGGGCGCACTATGTCGGACAAGAAAAATGTCGACCAATCGAAGGGTGGAATACGATTGCCTTTGCTAAAGACTGGCAAGCACCACCACGTTTGCAAAATGGAACAAGTTGGTTTTACTTCGCAACAGACCAATGGAAATATGAAGAATCAAATATTGATAGTTTGAAGTCTCCATTGGCAGAAAATATTAAGCATCAACATCCTGCTGATTACAATGTCTTAGCTGCTAGATGTGGTTGGTTACCGTCTTATCCTCAATTTGACAGAAATAGTTTATCTTTTGGTGAGGAAGCGAAAGACGTTGGAGAATTTAATAATGAAGCGATTATGAAACGTGCGATTGAGTCCGTGAAGTCTAGAGAAACGAAATTTGCAATTGAAGACCCAGATTCAAAACAAAATCATCCAAAGACATTGTTCTTATGGCGTTCTAATTTAATTTCAAGCTCGGCTAAAGGCCAAGAATACTTTATGAAACATTTGCTCGGCGCAAAGTCAGGTTTATTAGCTGAGCCAAACGAAGAGGTAAAACCAGAAGAAATTCAATGGAGAGAAGATACAGAAGGTAAATTGGATTTACTAGTATCTTTAGATTTTAGAATGACATCTACACCATTGTATTCAGATATCATCTTACCTGCTGCAACGTGGTATGAAAAACACGATTTGTCATCTACAGATATGCACCCATTTGTACACCCATTTAATCCTGCGATAGACCCATTATGGGAATCACGTTCAGACTGGGATATTTTTAAAACATTAAGTAAAGAGGTGTCAGAAATGGCTAAAGTACATCTTAAAGGAGTTTATAAAGATGTCGTTACAACGCCACTTGCACACGATTCTAAGCAAGAAATTTCTAATGTGAACGGGATAATTAAAGACTGGACGAAGGGCGAAATTGAAGCTATACCTGGAAAAACAATGCCAGGTTTTGCAGTAATCGATAGAGATTATACTAAAATATTTGATAAATACGTTACAGTAGGGCCTTTATTAGAAAAAGCTAAAGTAGGTGCTCATGGAGTAAGTTTCTCCGTAGCAGAACAATATGAAGAGTTAAAAAGCATGGTTGGAACTTGGAATGAAGAAGATGAGGATTCCGTAAAAAATGATAGACCAAGATTAGATACTGCAAGACGAGCTGCAGACGTTGTATTAAATTTATCTTCAGCTACAAATGGTAAGTTATCGCAAAAATCTTACGAGGATTTAGAACAACAAACGGGCATGCCGTTGAAAGATATTTCAAGTGAACGTGCATCAGAAAAGATTTCATTTTTAAATATAACTGCACAACCGCGAGAAGTCATTCCAACAGCGGTGTTCCCTGGCTCAAATAAAAATGGTAAACGTTATTCACCATTTACTACCAATATAGAACGTTTGGTTCCTTTTAGAACATTAACAGGACGACAAAGTTATTACATTGATCATGAAGTGTTCCAGCAATTCGGAGAAAGTTTACCCGTGTATAAACCAACTTTACCACCAATGGTATTCGGTACGAGAGACAAAAAAGTAACCGGAGATGAAAGTACACTTGTCTTACGTTACTTAACACCACATGGTAAATGGAATATTCACTCAACTTATCAAGATAACCAACATATGTTGACTTTGTTTAGAGGAGGGCCAACTGTATGGCTTTCCAATGAGGATGCAGAAAAACACAATATTAAAGATAATGACTGGTTAGAAATATATAACCGAAATGGTGTTGTAACAGCAAGAGCCGTAGTATCTCATAGAATGCCAAGAGGAACGATGTTTATGTATCATGCTCAAGATAAACATATTGAAACACCGGGATCACAAATTACAGATACAAGAGGTGGTTCTCATAATGCGCCAACACGTATTCATTTAAAACCAACACAACTTGTTGGAGGTTATGCGCAAATTAGTTATCACTTTAACTATTACGGACCAATAGGGAATCAGAGAGATGTTTATGTAGCAGTGAGAAAGCTGAAGGAGGTTGACTGGGTTGAAGATTAAAGCGCAAATTGCAATGGTGTTAAATTTAGATAAATGTATAGGTTGTCACACGTGTAGTGTTACTTGTAAGAGTACGTGGACTAATAGACCAGGAGCGGAATATATGTGGTTTAATAACGTAGAAACAAAGCCTGGTATTGGTTATCCGAAACAATGGGAAGATCAAGAGCGATATAAGGGTGGTTGGTATTTAAATAAAAAAGGTAAATTAGAACTAAAATCCGGCAGTAAGTTATCGAAAATTGCTTTAGGGAAAATATTTTACAATCCTAATATGCCAGTGATTAAAGATTACTATGAACCATGGACATATAATTATGAAAATCTTACAACAGCTAAAGCTACTAATCACTCTCCAGTAGCAACAGCACATTCATTAATTTCAGGTGACAAATTAAACTTAGAATGGGGTCCAAATTGGGAAGATGATTTAGCAGGTGGTCACGTTACAGGACCAGAGGATCCAAACATTAAGCGTATTGAAGAAGATATTAAATTTCAATTTGATCAAACTTTTATGATGTATTTACCTAGATTGTGTGAACATTGCTTGAACCCAAGTTGCGTAGCATCATGTCCATCTGGAGCAATGTATAAACGTGATGAAGACGGTATCGTACTTGTAGACCAAGATGCATGCCGTGGTTGGAGATATTGTATGACAGGTTGCCCATATAAGAAAGTTTATTTCAACTGGAAAACAAATAAAGCAGAGAAATGTACTTTTTGCTTCCCACGAATTGAAGCAGGTATGCCAACAGTATGTTCAGAAACGTGTACTGGTAGAATGCGTTATTTAGGTGTACTACTTTATGACGCTGATAGAGTTGAAGAAGCCGCTACAGCTGAAAATGAACAAGAATTATACGAAAAACAATTAGATTTATTTTTAAATCCTTATGATGAAGCGGTTATAGAACAAGCACAAAAAGATGGAATATCATTAGAATGGATAGAAGCTGCTCAGAATTCTCCAGTCTATAAGTTAGCTATTGAATATAAATTAGCATTCCCTTTACATCCAGAATATCGCACAATGCCAATGGTATGGTATTGCCCGCCGCTTAGTCCTATTATGAGTTATTTTGAAGGACAAACTGCAACGAAAGCTAATAGAAATCCTGATATGATATTCCCGGCAATCGAAGAAATGAGATTACCGATTCAATATTTAGCTAACTTATTTACAGCAGGTGATACTGAGCCAGTGAAATCGGCATTGCAACGCATGGCAATGATGAGAAGTTATATGCGTGCCCAAGTAACAAATAAAGCGTTCGATGTAGATAGATTATCAAAACTTGGATTATCCGAAAGACAAACTAAAGATATGTATCGATTATTAGCAATTGCTAAACACGAAGATCGATTTGTGATACCAACATCACACAAAGAAGCCTATATGGACACATATCGTGCTCAAGGTAGTGAAGGATATGGAGGAGAATACTTCGGGTCGAATTGCGATGGATGTGGTGTGCCTGTAACTACTGCTTCTGGAAAATCAGGACAAGAAATCTATAATGAAAATTTCTATGGAGGGATTTTCCGTGATTAATTTAGCGCAGTTTAATAAACATCAAGAGGCACTTGGATACTTTGCACAACAATTAATATTTCCAGATAAGCTGACATTACACCCTAAAACGTTTGAAGAAGTTATTCATATGGAACATCCGGCATACCAAGATATAATTCAGTATCGTGAACAAATGTATGAATTGAGCTTACTACAAATAAAGCAATTGTATTCCGATACATTTGATTTCAATAAAACTGCGCCACTCTATATGACATATAATAAATTTGATACTCAAAAAGAGCGTGGACAATTATTAGCTAAATTAAAAGTATTATATGAAATGTTTGGATTGAAGATGGCAGATAATGAACTATCTGATTTTCTGCCATTAATGCTTGAATTTTTGTATATAGCACAGTGGCAAAATGATCCAAGAGCAAAAGGGAATATTGAATTTGTCATTATGATTATTGAGGATGGTACGTATGCAATGACAAACCAATTAGCCGAGCAAAATAGCCCTTATTATTTCTTAATAAAAGGTTTAAGAGAAACGTTAAAAGCTTGTATAGAGCCTGCAAATGAGGTGGAGCAACATGTTTAATCAATTTCTATGGGTGATTATGCCCTATTTATGTATAGCAATCTTTTTTATCGGGCACCTTGCTAGATTTAAGTTTGATAAATTTTCATGGACTGCAAAATCTAGTGAATTTATAGAAAAGAAACAACTTAAATGGGGCAGTTTAATGTTTCATTTGGGTATTATTCCTGTGGCGATGGGGCATATAGTAGGTTTGCTTATCCCTGCATCTTGGTTAACTGCAGTAGGCGTGAGCGATCATTTATACCATATTGGAGCTGTTTATATTGGAAGTATTTTTGGTATAATAACATTGATTGGTATGTTGCTATTAACTGCACGACGTGTGACTAAAAAAAATATAAGAAGACTAAGTTCAGCATCTGATATTATTGTTAATTTCTTATTATTAACGATTATTTTTATGGGATGCTATGCAACGCTAGTGACTAATGCAACGATACCATCATTTGATTATAGAGAGACAATATCAGTTTGGTTTAGACAATTATTTATATTTTCTCCGAACGCCGATTTGATGTTACAAGTGCCACTTGCTTTTAAAATGCATATACTTTTAGGTTTTATAATTATGGCATTCTGGCCGTTTACTAGATTGGTGCATGTTTGGAGCGTGCCACTCACATATGCAAGTCGTAGTTATATTATTTATCGTAAACATAAAGTTTGAATGGAGGCGATAAGTTGAAGGCGTTATCGTTAAAAGAAAGTATTAACTACCAATCAATATTAGACTCAATTCGAAGCGAAGAAGGATTTGATTTTGCGGCAATAGCATTTTATGAGCAAGAAAGTGATATTTCCCCAATTAAGTGGTGTTATGCCTCTGGAAATTTAAATAATCGTTATAAACTGATTGTGCTACGTAAGGGAAAAGGATTAGCAGGTAACGTGATGAAGACAGGTAAACGTATGGTGATAGAAAATGTAGCACAATCATTATCTTCGCACGAACAACATAAATATCCTATCGTTCTTTGTGAGTTATTAACAGCGATGGTTGCGATACCTTTATGGTATGAAAAGAAAGTTTATGGTGTTTTATTACTAGGCCAGAGAAACCAACAACCATTGCCTAAAACATATAAAAACATATCACTTAAAAGTAAATTGGGCATATTTAATGAAGAAGATTAGGTGATTATAATGGAAAGCAATCAACAGTTAGATATGGAATCGTTGTTAATGCAATATTTTAATAATACGAGTGAAAAAATTGTATTCGTTGATAATCGTGGCCAAGTTGTTGCAATGAATCAAGCAGCAAGGGATATTATCTCATTGGACAATGATTATGAAGGTATGACTAATGTCATATGTAATCATTGTGACGGTTATACTAATGAATTTGATTTGCAATCTTGTAGGTATTGCTTTTTAGAGCCAGAAAACGTAGGAAATACTAGCTTTCAGGTATTTATGAAAACAACACGTGGTACAGTTGAACCCTTTGCAGCTACCTATCAAACGATTGACGAATCTAAAGGAATTAAAGCGTTCACGTTACAAAATGTATCTCCTCAAATAGAAAGACACGATAAGATGTACCAACGAAAAATGATGCAAAAAACAATCTCAGCACAAGAAAATGAAAGAAAACGAATATCTAGAGAATTGCATGATAGTGTAGTACAAGAAATGTTAAATATCGATGTTGAATTAAGACTTTTAAAATATCAACAAGAAATAGAACAGTTGGTTAATGGTTCTAAACGCATAGAAGGCTTAATGTCTAAGTTAATTGATGATATACGTAATTTATCTGTGGAACTTAGACCGTCTTCATTAGATGACTTAGGATTAGATGCAGCCTTTAAGACATATTTTAAACAGGCAGAAGTAAATTATGGTATTAATATTATCTATCAATCTAATTTAGCAATGCATAGATTTGGTAATGAAATTGAAACTGTAGTCTATAGAATTGTACAAGAATCTTTATTTAACGCGATTAAATATGCGAACGTTGATACAATTGAAGTTGATGTGCAAGTTAGTCATGGAAAACTTATTGCTGAAATCATAGACAGAGGCAATGGATTTATAAAGACAGACCAGCCAAAAGGAACAGGCTTGGGACTTTATGGTATGAACGAGCGTGCAGAACTTGTAAATGCTGAAATAAATATTGATACTCAAATAGGTCGAGGCACAATTGTTACATTAGAAGTTCCAATATAGGGGATAAGGAGACATTAATTTTGAGAATAGTTATCGCGGATGATCATGCAGTTGTGCGTACTGGGTTTACAATGATATTAAATTATCAAGAAGATATGGAAGTAGTTGGAACTGCAGCCGATGGCGTGGAAGCTTACCAAAAAGTAATGAAGTACAAGCCAGACGTACTAATCATGGACTTAAGTATGCCGCCAGGTGAATCTGGGCTTATAGCAACAAGCAAAATTACAGAAAGCTTTCCAGATACGAAAATTTTAATATTAACAATGTATGATGACGAAGAATATCTATTTCACGTATTAAGAAATGGAGCTAAAGGATATATTTTAAAAAACGCCCCTGATGAACAATTGATACTGGCAATTAGAACAGTTTTTAAAGGGGAAACATATGTTGATATGAAATTGACGACATCGTTAGTCAATGAATTCGTGAACAATTCAGGTCATGATAAGCAAGCTACAACAGACCCTTATAAGATTTTATCAAAGCGTGAAATAGAGATATTACCTTTAATAGCAAAAGGTTATGGGAATAAAGATATCGCTGAAAAGTTATTTGTTTCTGTAAAAACAGTTGAAGCACATAAAACACATATTATGCAAAAATTAGAATTAAAATCAAAACCAGAATTAGTAGAATATGCTATGAAGAAAAAATTGATTGATTTTTAAAACATTAATTATATAAAAGAGCTAACGTAAATGCCTAAATAGATAGGCATAGGTTAGCTCTTTTTGTTAATTAGAACACATATAATACAGGATAAAGTCGTTTCACTATCTAACTACTGGAATATATTCTATTTTTAAAAAAGCCGCTTAATGAAGTAGGGAAATTCCGCAATTTGTTAAGGGATAATCCTTATGTTCAATTTTTCACAAAGATTTTATAATAAAAATGAGGCCAGGATTCTGCTAATAGTAACGTTTATACTTACTCATATTACACCGGTGATAATGATTGTTATATAGAAATTCAGCACTTCAACTGTGTGCAAATACTGGTCTTAGTTATCAAAAAATATTATAAATTGAAGGTGAAATAAATGAACAAAGCAAGTGGTGTTTTTCAATTAACATTACAGTCTTTAAGTCTTGTTGTAGGTTTTATGGCATGGAGTATTATTGCGCCACTTATGCCTTTTATCTCTCAGGATGTGCATATTACAAGCAGCCAACTTTCTATTATTTTAGCTATTCCTGTTATATTAGGTTCTATTTTAAGGGTCCCTTTTGGTTATTTGACAAATATTATTGGTGCGAAATGGGTATTCTTTTGTAGTTTTATTATATTATTATTTCCGATATTCTTCTTAAGTTATGCACAATCGCCTAGGATGTTAATGGCATCAGGTTTCTTTCTTGGAGTAGGTGGCGCAGTATTTTCAGTAGGTGTAACATCCATACCTAAGTATTTTCCAAAAGAACGCGTAGGATTAGCAAATGGTATATATGGCATGGGAAATATTGGGACTGCCATTTCCTCATTCTTAGCGCCCCCGATAGCTGGTATTATAGGCTGGCAATCAACAGTGAGAGGTTATTTAATCGTCATAGCACTTTTTGCGATTTTTATGTTTTTGTTAGGTGACAATAAAGAACAAAAAATAAAAGTACCTTTAGTTAAACAGTATAAAATTTTGATGAAAGATTTAAGATTATATTATTTATCACTTTGGTATTTTATTACATTTGGTTCATTCGTAGCTTTTGGATTGTTTTTACCTAATTTTTTAGTACAAAATTTTGGCATCAGTGAAGTTGATGCAGGTATAAGAGCGGGTGTCTTTATCGCATTAGCTACTTTCCTAAGACCGCTAGGCGGCGTGTTAGGAGATAAGTTTAATGCTGTAACTTTACTAATGTGTGACTTTATATTGATGATTATCGGTGCAATTATGCTAGGTCTATCAGCCCATATCTTATTATTTACAATAGGTTGTTTACTCATTAGTATGTGCGCAGGTGTCGGTAATGGTTTAATATTTAAACTCGTGCCATCTTATTTTGGAAAAGAGGCTGGATCAGCTAATGGTATAGTTTCAATGATGGGGGGCTTAGGCGGTTTCTTCCCGCCATTAGTCATAGCCTATATAACAAGTCTTACTGGAACAAGTCATTTCTCTTTTATCTTATTAGCGATATTTGGTGTAATTGCTTTAGTTACCATGAGTCACATTATGAAACGTGAAAAATTAAAAACGACATTATAAAAAAAGCTGTAGTTAGATAATTTCTCTAACTACAGCTTTTTAATTTATTTTATAAAGATTATCAGTAGCCAATAGAATGACTATATTAATCTATTTGGATATTTGATGCTGAGTGTTCTTCTTGTGCTTTTTTAGGTAGTGTTACGTTTAATACGCCATCTTCAAATGATGCTTTAATAGCTGTTTCATCTATATTTTCAAAAGGGTATTGACGCTTAACATCGCTATAAGTGCGTTCTTGATGAAGTATGCGACCATCCTCATCTTGCTCTTTATCGTCGTTTGATTGCTTAGCTTCAATTGTTAGAGCGTTATTTTCAAATTGTAAGCTAATATTTTCTTTTTTGAAACCAGGAAGTTCAGCTTCAATTATAAAAACATTATCTAACTCTCTTACATCTGATTTAATGCTCGTAGTTTCAGGAAAATGTTCAAAAAATTGACGTCCAAAATCTCTAAATAACTCAGTTGGGTCACCTTCGAAAAATGGATTGTTATACGGTCTCTTATTAAAAGCCATGGTACATCTCTCCTTAAATTTTAGATTTAGTCAATTGAAATTTGTGTTTTCGTTTGTTTAATTGGTAGTTTTACCGTTAAGATGCCGTTATTCATAGATGCATTTATTTTATTTGTGTCGATATTTTTAAAGATAAACTGTCTACTTTGCTCATTAGAATTGCGCTCATTAATTAGATAAGTGCTATCTTGTTGTATATTAGATACACGTTTTGCTAGTATAGTTAACGTTTTATGTTCAAAATTAATAGTAATATCATCTTTTTGATAACCAGGAAGTTCAGCTTCAACTGTATAGCTATCTTGTGTTTGATATACAGTTACTTTGAAATCGTGATGGTCTGAGACTAAACTTTCTAATAAATCTTTAGTAAGATTGTTAGTGCTTTGTATCATCTCTGTTCACCTCTCCTTTTATCGTACAAATATAGTATAATATATTAGTCAAAGAAAGTCAAAGTCAAACTATGTAAAAATAAAAAAAGTGTAATATTAAGATAATTAAGTTAGTAACATTGTTGGGCAGCGGAAGGGGGCATAATAAAAAGATTTAAGTAAGAGGTAAGTAAAGTCAAAAATAATAACATGAAAACTAGAACTTCTAACTTTAACTTTACCTCTGACAGATTAAATATCTTTAGAAAAATGTTTATTAACGAAGTGTTGTAATGTTTCTTTTAGATTAATAGCTTCGTCTATATCCATATCGAATTCGCTAAACACACGTTTTGATATTTTAGAGAGTGGTTCTTTAACATTTGCGCCTTTTTCTGTAAGTGCAATCTGTAGGTTACGCTCATCATCAATTTCACGTGTTCTAGTTACATAGCCTTTTTTCTCAAGTTTTTTAAGTAAAGGTGTAAGTGTCCCTGAATCTAAATAAACACGTTCGCCAAGCGTTTTAATATTGAGTTTTTCATCTACTTCAATTGCTAGTAGCACAATGTAGCCAGTATATGTTAAATCGAATTCTTTTAAGTAAGACGTATACTTCTTAATGATTTCTTTAGAAGACACATAAAAAAGAAAACATAGTTGTCTTTCTAAGTAGCTGTCTTTTTCCTCCATTTAATCACCCCTTTTGAAATTTAACCTTATTATGAACTATGGTTGTTGTCAAGGAACGGTTGCGCACCTCTTTCTGATAAAAAAATAATATTTATCGACGTTTACTTAACAAGAAACTATATAGTGGAAAAGAACCGTAATATAAAGTGTTTTTAAATTAAGAAAGTAAGTCTTAAGAAAATCAAAATTGATTTAGTATGAAGGTTTAATTTAAGAAGATTTTGTTACAAAAAGCCTATATGACTTTATTAATCATTTACAATCAGTCATACTGATAATATTGTGTTTTTGTTATATAATAATGGTGTAATAAAGCATTGATGAGGGAGTATACTTACTCATCTATCAGTTAGAAAGTTATCGTTTTAACTAAAGGAGATTAATGATGAAAACATTTTTAAAAATCATGGGTCTATTAGTTTTGTCACTGATTATTGCTATTGTGTTTTTCTTTGGAATGAGAACATATCAAGGACATAAAAATCTAGAACTAGTAGATCGTTATATGGATGAACAAAATTTAACTGAAAAAATTGAATCTGAGAAAACATTGTATAGTGCTAAGAAGGGTTTATATTATAAGCAAGTTAAATTTAAAGATGATCCGGAACATACGTATACGGTGCAACCAATTAGTACATTTAAAGGCATCTTAGTACAAGGTTTTGATAGTGAGACCAACAAAAATATCAAAGATGCTAAACATAACGAATTTAAAGAAGATTATAAACCGAAAGACAAATAGGAATACATTGTTAAAAGCGAGGGAAATTGAACAGGAATCTAGTACACTTAAAAAGGTTTCATTCCCCGCAAGCAAAGTTGACATGGATAAAAGGTTTGTCTGAGCAATAGTATTTAGACAAATGAGCTTTAATTTTCAATCCTGTCAGCTACAGCTAATATATTGATTTATGCTAAGACAATTAATAATAAACTCCCTTTAAAGTAGACACTGGAAAAGTGAAAAACTTTAAAGGGAGTTTCGTTTATGACTCTTAATAAAAAATGAATATCAACTTTTATTAAGATCATTCGAATTGTATAAAGGCTATAGCTTTGCAAAAGTTAGTGGTATGTTAACTTACAAACATCACATACCTTTCATCTCACCCATATCATGAATTTTCATCATTAAACCGTGAGGGATGTCGTCATGATCTACAACTTCCATTTTACTAAAAGCACCATCACCTTCTGCTTTAATTAGCTTAACAAAATCTCCTTTTTTAGGAGAAAATCCTGATTCAGCAGGTAACTTAACATCTTTTTCTATTTTATGATCTTTTTCACTAATTATTTTATCAGCCGTTGTTTCATTTTTCATATAACCATAATAAGTTTCTTTTTGGCCGCTAGACATCATCATAATAATCAATACGATAGCAACAATTAACATTATTATGCTTATAGTAATTGCGAATACTTTACTGTTTTTCAAGGTATAATTCTCCTTTATATCTATTTCTTTCTGTTATATCTAAAATAATTAAATTATGCAATCGAAAGTACTATTCATGATTTAGTTACGTTAATAATGAAAGTCTTATTATGCTTTTAAATATTTTACTTTATCACGATTGTATAGTTGAAATGTTAAGACTGTAATATCCGAATATATTTTAATTCATCATAATACAATATGAATTCTAAGCTGCTTTTAAATTCTGTAAACTGTCTAATTTCTGCTTTTGGTATAGTGGATTGTTCAATATAGCGTAATAAAGATCTTTCGATATATATGTCGTTGAAAGAAGGCGGTAAAGCATAGTCTATAAATCCATGTTCTCGATTCAACGTTTGGATGAACAATGTGATATTTGAATTTAATAAAGATTGTTTTAAGACGACATTGAGTACATCTTTCGGTGAAGTACGGTGATTTATAGAATTAAATAAAAGCAAATGAAACTCATCTCTTTCTTTTAACATAATAAAATTTTTATGTATAGAAATAGCTTTGCCAATAAAAGGTTTAATGAATTGATATAAGTACATTAAGGGTTCATAGATTCCATGACTATTCATTAGAGCGACATCATCTTTCTCTTTTCGCATCAGCTCGTATCCTACACCACAGCCTCTATTTAACAAGATAAGTATATGACACATTAAATCAGTGATTTCTAAAGGATAGTGTTCTTCATAAAACTTGAAGCATTGCTTTGTTAGTTTTGTATATACAAACTTTGATGTGTCAATATGTGATGCTTTGATCACTTTATTATAATAATCGTAATAACTCATTGAATTATTGAAACCTTCACCTTTTTTGTTTAATAACTTTCGAACTTGTACTTGTTCTATATCAATAAAATGATAATCAAAATTAAACCTTTGAAGTAATGTGAACGCATGCTTCAGCGAAGTAACCTGTTCAATTACGCCTTCAATAGTGATAGCCATTTTTATATTAAAATTCAGGTTTTTGATTTTAATATATAATCGGTTAACATCCTTCAATGATAAATGAGATGCATCAAAGAGAAGTAGAAAATTATAATTCTGTTGTTGTTTTGCATATTCTGGTTTGAATTTTAAAAATTGTGATATCAAACCTTCGATAAAATCAAATTGTGTCATCGATTTTATTCTTAGCGCAATACCTACATAATCAGAAAACAGTGAATCGATAAAATCAATCATACCAGTGAGGCTTAAATTTTCTAAAGAGAAGTTTCTAACATTATTTATTAATACGTAGGCATCAGTTAAATCTTTAAAATTCAATTTAGAATTAAGGTCAGACTGAATAATATCCATTAAACTATCAATATGAATAAAGATAGTTGGAGTTTTTGCCCAATCCTTAAAATCCAATTGTTCGATATCGATATGTAATTGTTTTAAAGGCCCAGGCTTTTCTTTAGTGATTATATCAATTTGAGACTTGAAGCGATTCAAATCATTGTTTATTAGTACGATGTTGTCTTGATGCAAATTATGTACTGATTTTCTGAATTCATTAGGTGTTATATTTAAGAAAAATTTAAACTGATGAATATAATTTGAATAATGGTTGAAGCCGTAATGTTCAGAGATATGATAAATTGCATGTTTCGTTTGAATAAGATCAGCGAGTGATAAAGCAATTTTTAGACTAGTTATATAATGTTTAAAGCTAATACCCAAATATTTCTTGAATAATATAGAAATATAAGGCGCAGAAATATAAAATGTACTCGAAACATCTTTAGAGGAAAGTGGTTCAGCAACATGAGCTTTTATAAAATCAGTTATATTATTTAGTAATGTATTTTCTGTATGTATAGATGGGATATAGATAAAATCATGTTCAACCCTTGTTTCCTTATTGATTATCGTTATAATTTCGTTCAGCATAGGTGACTCAATAGATTCACATTGGCTCAACTGTTGAATCATCGTTAAAATTTGAAATTTTAGATATTCATTCGAATTTAACAATTTATAGTTATAATAAAAATTGAAGAAACTTTTAACTGTTTTTGTGAATTGTTGTATTGGTATACACATTTCTACTACTTGTTCAGCATCTGAGATGTGATATAAATCGTTGTGATTTATAATAATAATATGGTTTTCAGCAGATAACTGGTGGCCATTTAAGGTAACATCTAGTTTATTGTTTAAAGAAAATAAAATTATGACTTGATGTATACACCGTTGTGTATGAGTGTTTAAAAATTCATGAATACACAAAGTTGTATTTTTCATAGTAAAGGCAACTCCTGATAATAATTTAAAATGGTATATTGTTTAAAATACATTATATTACAAAAAGTTGTGTCTTTTAATCCTTTAAATATAAATATTTTTTTATCTTATAAAGAGGTTCGATATTAAAAATTAAGTTTCAGGCAATGTATTTTGTTTAAGAGATGATTTTTTCGGATAAATCAGTTTAAATTTTTACATTAGATTTATTAAAGGAGACGTTAACAAATGGAACATATTTATTCTGAATTTTACAATCAAAAAACTAAAATAACGGAATTAAAACCAGATGTATTAGGCGTGGTGTTACATGATGATGCAGAAAATAACAATGCAAAGGGTTATATTGCTTGGTTACAACAAAGAATGGATAATAATGAATTGGATAAGGGATGGGCGTGTGCATATGTTGATAAGCAGACATGTTATTGGTTTCATCCATCTTCATATGTAGAATGGCATTGTGGTGATGCTTTTGCGAATACGCATTATATTGGCATAGAACGCTGCCAATCAAAAATTAATGGGATATTGTCTGATAAAGAATTTATGGAGAATGAAGAAGCCAGTTTTTGGATTGCAGCCTTGCTATTGAAAAAGTATCAGTTACCAGTAAACAGAGAGACGGTGAAACTTCATAAAATGTTTTTTGATACGCAATGTCCTGCAAGAGCGTGGTCAATACATTTGGATAATACAACTACAAATGCAGAAAATATAAAAACCTTACAAGATTATTTTATAAATAAGATTAAAGCACATTACACCAATATACAAGAAAATGATACGGCAGTAGTGGGTTGATTTAAAAGTTTAGTCATAAAGAATATACAAAAATGGGATTGCGTTATTTATTGGAACCGATTACAATAGTGATTATAAAGTATTTTGGTACCGGTTCCGTTAGATAGAGGAGGTTATATAATGAATTATAAAAAGGCTGCAGAAAATATTTTGCAAGCGCTTGGTGGGGAAGATAATGTTGATGCAATGACACATTGTGCAACACGTTTGCGACTTGTATTGAAAGATGAAAGTTTGGTAGATGAAAAGGCATTAGGGAATATGGATGTTGTAAAGGGCACATTTTCAACAGGAGGACAATACCAGGTCATTATAGGTTCTGGTACGGTAAATAAAGTATTTAGTGAATTAGAAAAGCTTACAGGCAAAGAAGCGTCTTCGGTGTCAGAGGTAAAAGCACAGGGCACTAAAAACATGAATCCTTTTCAAAAGTTTGTGAAAATGCTCTCAGATATATTTGTTCCAATTATACCAGCGATTGTAGCTGGTGGCTTACTCATGGGGATCAACAATATATTAACTGCACCAGGTATTTTTTATGATAATAAATCGTTAATAGAAGTACAAAATCAGTTTAGTGGTTTAGCTGAAATGATTAATATTTTTGCTAATGCACCATTCACATTACTACCTATATTAATTGGTTTTAGTGCGGCTAAACGATTTGGGGGTAACGCATATCTCGGCGCAGCGCTTGGAATGATATTGGTTCATCCAGAATTGATGAGTGCTTATGATTATCCGAAAGCATTAGAAGCGGGTAAAGAAATTCCTCATTGGAACTTATTTGGGCTAGAAATTAATCAAGTAGGGTACCAAGGTCAAGTATTACCAATGCTAGTAGCTACATACATTCTTGCGACAATTGAAAAAGGGCTAAGAAAAGTTATACCTACAGTATTAGATAATTTATTAACCCCTTTATTAGCAATATTATCAACAGGTTTTATAACATTTTCATTGGTTGGTCCATTAACACGTACGTTAGGATATTGGCTATCAGATGGTTTAACATGGTTATATGAATTTGGTGGCGCTATCGGTGGTCTTATATTTGGTTTATTATACGCACCAATCGTTATTACAGGTATGCATCATAGTTTTATTGCTATTGAAACACAACTTATTGCTGACAGTACGTCGACAGGTGGTTCATTTATATTCCCTATTGCAACCATGTCTAATATTGCACAAGGTGCGGCAACTCTTGCAGCGTTCCTTATTATAAAGGAAAATAAAAAGTTAAAAGGCGTAGCTTCGGCTGCAGGTGTATCTGCTTTACTAGGTATTACAGAACCAGCAATGTTTGGAGTGAACTTGAAGTTAAGATATCCATTTATTGGAGCAATCGTTGGCTCAGGTATTGGCTCTGCCTATATAGCTTTTTTCAAAGTTAAAGCTATTGCATTAGGTACTGCAGGTATACCAGGGTTTATATCTATTAGTGGTCAAAACAATGGTTGGTTACATTATGGTATAGCCATGATAATTGCATTTATTGTAGCATTTGGCTTAACATACGCTTTATCATATAGAAAGAAATATAGAAATATTGAAGCATAGTAGTATAAAGATATATTAAGATTAATAGTATTACAAAAATTGCATTATCAAAATAAAAGACTAATCCGTATGAAGGCGGATTAGTCTCAGACTGTCGACAAATTTTCCAACTTTGTTGACAGTTTTTTGTGCACGCTTTCCGCGGGCACTGCATTAGTCTATAAATTAATTCAAAATTTTTGTTTACGCCATAAAAATGCACCTACAATAGTTACGATAATGAGAGATATGCCGATTACAATGAGCCATGAAACATAACTATGGTCATCGATAGGTAAGGGCACATTCATACCAAAAAAACTAAATACTAATGTTGGCAATGTTAAAAATACAGTAAAAAGTGTTAATGTTTTCATCGTATTATTCATTTCATTTGATAGTAATGACGCATATGAAGTAGTGATACTTTCTAGGATATCTGTATAAAGTCTCGTCGTTTCTAAGGCTTGATTGTTTTCGATTACCAAGTCTTCTAAAATATCTTCATCTTCATCAAATCGTTTCATAGCTGGTAAACGAAATAATTTTTTTACGATGCTTTCATTACCCTTAAGTGCAGCTAAAAAATAAACTAAACTTTTTTCTACTTCCATTAAATTATAAAGTTGTTTATTTGTGACATTATTCTTTAAGTCACGTTCAATTCGAATACGTGTTTTATTTAGCAATCTTAAATTTCTATTGTAATGATTTGTAATTGTTAACAATATATTTAATGCAAAACGACTATGGAAACGTAAATTTATATTCTGACGCGCAAAGTTTTCTAAGAATTCATTTTCAACATTACAGATCGTAATGATTTTTTTATTTCCAATAATAATGCCTAAAGGAATAGTAATAAATGATAATACCTTTGAATTAGTGTCATTTATAATAGGTAAGTCTAATATGATTAATGAATAATGCGAATCTTCGTCGTATTCAACGCGCGCACTTTCTTCACTATCTAGTGGATCACGTATAAAATCTTCAGGAATACCATATAAATCTATTAGTGTTTCGATTTCCTCCCAGTTGGGATCAACAACATTAACCCACGAAGCTGTTTGATTCAGTTCAGATTCAATTATTTTATCTGTTGGAGAATGTTTATATGCAGTTATCATGATAAAATGAAATCCTTTCTTTAGAAATATTATTGATATTGTTCGTTCGCCATTAGGCGTAACGGACCATTAAATATAATTTTGAATAAGTAATCAACAACCACGTCGGGATCCATTCTATTTTTATCTTGTACCCAATGTTTGATAAAAGAAATCGTAGCACCAGATACATAACTATGAAAATAATCTAATGGAATGCCTGAAATTTTTGTCTTGTTATTAATGTTTTTAGCCATATTAACATATATAAGCTCAGAAATTTTATCTTCAAGATGGCTTTTTCTATCTAATTTAAAAATAAGTAAGTAAAAATCTATATCTTTTTGAATGTGTAATATAATATTTTTAAGAATTTTTTCCGAAAAAATTTTGGCGAAATCTTCTAAATTTGAACCTTGTAAAACTAACTTAAAAGTACCTATTTCTTCAGCTAAATCATCAATAAATTCATCTTCGAGATCTGAAAGTAAAATATATTTATCTTCATAATGTAAGTAAAAAGTACCTCGATTAATATCAGCTAGGGTTGTAATATCTTGTATTGTTATCCGCTCTAGTTCTTTTTCTGCTAATAATTTTATAAAAGCTTGCTTAATTGCGTTTTTAGTTTTTCTGACACGACGATCTTCTACCATTTTTTCAACTCCTTAAACTTTAATAGACAAAACATGATTGTTTGTTGATAAACAGACAATACTAAGTGTATTGCGTATTGCTAATTGCATTATGCTCATTATAATAAACAAAGTAGTTATTAATCAACATAGTGTTCGATAAGGAGGTAAATAAAAATGAATATATTTAAAAGTAAATTACTTTGGATAGCTCCAATTGCAATTTTAGTAATATTGGTTATATTTTCAATTGCGTTTTATCCAGCGTATAATCCAAAACCAAAGGAATTACCAATTGCGATTGTGAATCAAGATAAAGGAACTTCTATTCAAAATAACGATATTAATATAGGAAAAAAATTAGAAGATAATTTATTAAATAGTGATTCTAATACTGTAAAATGGGTTGAAGTTGATAATGAAAAAGAAGCACGAAAAGGGATAGATGAACAAAAATATTTTGGTGCAGCTATTTTCGAAAAAGATTTTTCAAAACATGCAATGAGTAAAACTCAAAAAGTAATAATGGATAGTAAAAAGCAAGAAATGCAAGATAAAGTAAAATCAGGTGAAATACAACCAGAACAGGCTAAACAAATGCAAAGTCAAATGGCTAAATCTGGGGCTTCTCAAGATGTTACAGTCAAACGTGCAGAATTTAAAACGTTAATTAATAATGGCGCGAATATGCAAGCATCACAAATTTCTACAAATGTATTAAAGGGTATTGGTGATAATTTAAATAAACAAATAACACAACAGAGTTTAGATACTTTAGAAAAACAAGGTGTTAAAGTTAATGCAAGTGATATTAAAGGGCTAACAAATCCAGTAGAAGTAGCTGATCAAAAGATTCATAAAGTTAAAGATCATCAAGGTAACGGTAATGCATCTTTCTTAATGTTTATGCCGGTGTGGATTAGTTCAATCGTTGCCTCTATATTGTTATTCTTTGCGTTTAGAACTTCTAATAATATTAAAGTAACACATCGCTTAATTGCTTCGTTAGGACAAATAGCAATAGGTGTAATTACTGCATTTGTAGGTGGCTTTGGATATGTTTACTTTATGTCGGCTGCGCAGGGATTTGATTTTCCAGATATTAATAAAATAGGTATGTATGTTTCAATTGCGCTATTAGGCTTTATAGGACTTATATTAGGTGTAATGACTTGGCTAGGCATGAAGTCTATTCCAATATTCTTTATAGCCATGTTCTTTAGTATGCAACTTGTGATGTTCCCTAAACAAATGCTACCGAAATTTTATCAAGACTATATTGTAAGTTGGAACCCATTTACTCACTATGGTGAATATTTGAGAGAATTACTTTATATGAATCAACCATTAGAAATGAATGGTACTATGTGGATGTTTGTAGGTTTTATTATTTTTGGCATTGTCTCTTCATTAAGTGCTGCAATAATTAGAAAGCATAGTGGTAAACGTACAGAAGTTCCTTCATAAGTTTATAAAATATAAAAACACTTTCGTTGAATTCATATTAAAATGAATTTATTCGGAAGTGTTTTTTTATTAAAAAGTAACGTATTCAAGTAGAAATGAAAGATAAAGCATTGCTTTTTTATGTTAAAAACATATAAAGTATTTATTGTAAAATGTCAACTACTCGATAGTTATTTAATATAAAGTTAAGTTCATAAAATGTACAAAATTTATTTGTGTTTAATTGAATGTTTGTTGTTTTTATTAAAAGCTGTCATTGTAGTGTTTATATATGTATTGAAGACATAATGAAATATGATTACATAATTGTTTAGCACTTTTCCTGTAATTTTAATAAAGAATTAACATTTGCTTAACAAAAATAAGTTATAATTCACATAGTTTACAAATAATTTAAAGAGGTGTGACAATGGATTCATCCGTAATGGAGATAATTTTCACTTTTATCGGTGGTTTAGGTATATTCTTGTATGGTATCAAACAGATGGGCGATGGCCTACAAGCCACTGCTGGAGATCGACTAAGAAGTATATTAAATAAATTTACTAGTAACCCAATCATGGGTGTTCTTGCAGGTATGATTGTTACTATTTTAATTCAAAGTAGTTCAGGGACTACAGTTATTACAATTGGTCTCGTAAGTGCAGGATTTATGACAATGCGACAAGCAATTGGAGTTGTTATGGGAGCGAATATAGGTACCACGGTTACTGCATTTATTATAGGTATTGATATCGGTGCTTATTCACTACCCATCCTAGCAATTGGTGCTTTTTTAATATTCTTTATCCAGAAAAGAAAAGTAAAAAATATCGGTATGATTTTATTTGGATTTGGTTCACTATTTTATGGTTTGGAGTTAATGAGCGGGGCAGTAAAACCACTTGCTAATTTAGATGGATTTAAGCAAATTATGTTAGATATGTCATCAAACCCAATATATGGTGTTATAGCAGGTACATTCTTAACTGTCATCATCCAAAGCTCAAGTGCAACGATTGGTATATTACAAGGGTTCTTTGCCAATGATTTAATTAGTTTACATGGCGCATTACCAGTATTATTAGGCGACAATATCGGTACAACGATTACTGCTGTTTTAGCAAGTTTAGCGGGTTCTCTCGCATCAAAACGTGTTGCGGCAGTTCATGTTATGTTTAACGTAATTGGCGCAGCAATATTCTTACTTATCTTACCGTTATATCAAATAGTTATCGAATGGATGCAAGGAGCGATGCATTTAAAACCAGAAATGGTTATTGCATTTGCGCACGGTACATTTAACATAACTAATACTTTAATTCAATTACCGTTTATTTTTGTACTAGCTTGGATTGTTACGAAAATTATCCCAGGTGAAGATATTAATGAAAAATACAAGCCAAGACATCTTGATAAAAATTTAATTAATAGAGCGCCTAATATTGCTCTACAAGAAGCTCAAGATGAAATCCAAAACATTGGTAGAATGACTTTATCTATGTTACAAAAAGTCAATCATTACGATGAAAAAACTGAAAAAGATATTATTCAGAAACACGCAGCAATTGACAATATGTATGATAATGTCAGACAGTATCTTACTAAAATATCTGAGAAGAAGTTGTCACAAGATGATGCAGAAAGAATGTCTGTGTTATTCGATGTTAATCGCACGATGTTAAAAGTGGCTGGCTTATCAGAAGCCTATTTATTAGATCTGAAGAAAAAAGAAACAGACCCTATCAAAATATCTGATAAAGCTGAACAAAGTATCGAAAAGCTTTACAACCATGTTAACATGTCATTTGAAAAAACAGTTGAAATGTTTAATGTTTATGACAGAGTTAAACGTGATGAAATTGTTAAAATTAGTAATGAGTCATACAAACTTGAACATGATTTAAGGAAAAAACATATCAAGCGTTTAAGCTCAGGTGAGTGTTCACCAGAAGGTGGATTACTATATTTAGATATGATTGCAATATTAGAACGTATCGGTTATCATTCTAGAAATATTTCAGAATCAATGGTTGATATTGATGAAATAGAATTAGAAGAACATGCCGAGAATCCAATAGGTTGGTCTTACTAAATAATATGTAATTGTAAAGAATTAGCATTTAATTATTCATTAAATGACTATTATAGGCGAGACAGAGATCAAATTTCAAATTTTGATTTCTGTCTCGTCTTTTTTATAACTTATTAAAAAGGGTATTACTTTTAGATAAGTTATAGATTTATTAAGCTATTAAGCTATGAAGCGTTGTGCAGCTTAAATAATTTTGGTATTAATATTTAAAACAGATGTAAAAATTATAGCGTAGTATCTTATAAATGGATTTTTATAAGTTAACATGTAAAGCTCGTATGTTGAATTAAAGACAGAGAATAAAATTAGTAAGCGTTTCCACTATCTTTGGATATTAATTTATTTTACAATTACAAATAACAGAAGAATTAAATGGAGGTTACATATATGAGTGTTTTAGACAAATTTAAATTGGATGGCCAAGTCGCAATCGTGACAGGAGGTGCTTCAGGCTTAGGTAAAGCAATGGGAAAAGGTTTAGCTGAAGCAGGCGCCAACTTAGTTATTGCTGATATTAATTTAGATTTAGCAAAAGAAACAGCAAATGAATTCGAAACTGAAACAGGAAATCAAGCTTTGGCATGTAAAGTAGATGTGACAAACGTGTCAGATGTTGAACAAATGGTTTCAGATGTAATGGATAAGTTTGGACGTATAGACATCCTATTCAACAATGCTGGTATCAATGAACATGTTAAATTTGAAGATATGCCATATGATCGCTGGGTTAAAAATATGGACGTCAATATCAATAGCATGGTATTAGTTTCACAAGCTGTAGGTAAAGTGATGATTGAACAACAAAGGGGTTCTATTGTGAACACTTCTTCAATGTCAGGTATTATCGTAAACACACCACAACCTCAAGCAGCATATAATACTTCTAAAGGTGCAGTAATTATGTTTACTAAAAGTTTGGCTAATGAATGGGCAGAACATGGTATACGTGTAAATACGATTGCTCCAGGTTATATGGAAACGGAATTAACTAGAGATTACTTCGCCCAAGGTGGAGAAATGATTGACACATGGATGAATTTTACACCATTAGGTAGACCAGGCGTGCCTGAAGAATTACAAGGAGCAGCACTATATTTAGCTTCTGATGCTTCATCATTTGTTACAGGTAGCGTAGTCACAATTGATGGTGGATACACAGCATTATAAGTAGCTTGTTTTTAATTTCAAAATAGAGCGATAGTCATGAAATTGCAACGAAAATAGCTAATTATATTGCGTCGTCTTTTTATAGTAATAAACGATGAAATAAAACATTATATACAAAGAACGTCGATGTGTATAGACAATTCCTATAAATACCCGAAATAGAAGTTGGAGTTAAATAACGCCCAACTTCTATTTTTATGAATATTTTTAAATTTCACACGTTAAATAATTCTGTCTGTATCTAATCCTTATTAAAACGATAAGAATACTTGACAAAATTATGTAAGAAGCATAATATTACTAGTAATCTAATATTCAGAAAATTGATTTGGGGGGATTGTATATGACATCTATGAGTATTCTAGATCAAAGTCCAATTGATATTAATGAAACGGTAAATGAAGGTATACAGCGAACTGTTGAATTAGCACAACTAGCAGATAAATTAAAATATACAAGATATTTTGTTGCAGAGCATCATAATATTCCAGAAGTTGCGGGCACAAGCCCAGAAATATTAGTGACACATCTACTGAACAAGACTAACCAAATACGTGTAGGTTCAGGAGGAGTTATGTTACAGCACTATAGCCCTTTTAAAGTAATAGAACAATTCCATCTTATTAGTCACCTTGCACCAGGTAGAGTAGATTTAGGAATTGGTAAAGCGCCTGGTGGATTTCCATTAGCAACACAAGCTTTACAATCAGAATTCAAATCATCGAAAGTAACATTTAATGATAAATTCCAATTGTTAAACCGTTTCAATAAGCGCAGTTTTAAAGAAGACGAGCCATATAAGCAATTACAAACGTCTATACGAGATAATGAAATTCATACCCCTGAGCTCTTTTTATTAGGTGGTAGTGATAATTCGGCACAGTTTGCAGCGAATGAAAATGTCGGTTTTGTATATGCATTTTTTATAAATTCTAATGTTGATACGTTACGAAGCGCAGTGAAATCTTATAAACAACAATACCCAGAAGGACGGTTCATTGTTGCTATAGCAGCAGTAGTAACAGAAAACGAAAATGATAAAGCATTAGTTAAAGCTGGCCGTACAAACTACGCTTTGCATTTTAAGGATGGTAGGAAGATTACTGTAAATACTAAGGAGCAATTAGAAGATTTTATTAATCAGAGTACAGAACACTTTGAGGTTGAAGAAAAGCAAATAGAAGTTTTGGAAGGATCAGCTGCTGAAGTTAAACAACAACTAGTTCAGTTAAATAATGAAGGACTCATTGACGAGTTTATGTTGCATATGCCAGTACAAAATCACAAATTAAGATTAAAAACGGTTGAGCAACTTGCGCCATTATACACAATTGCGAATCAGAAAGAAGGGGTATTATGAGTCAGAAAAAAATAGATTTTGGGATTATGTTAAATGGTCCAGGTAGCCATATGCATGCTTGGAAGTCTAATGAGGTGCCAAGCGATGCAAGTACTAATTTTGATTATCAACTAGATATTGCTAAGAGAGCAGAGCAAGCGGGTTTTAGTTTTGTTTTTGTAGCTGATGGACTATATATTCATGAAAAATCTATCCCCCATTTCTTAGATAGGCATGAACCTTTAACACTGCTAGCTGCACTTGCACCTATTACTAAAAAAATTGGTTTAGTCGGTACAATTTCCACTTCATATAGTGAACCTTTTACTGTTGCTAGACAGTTAGCCACAATTGATAATATCAGCCACGGTCGCGCAGGGTGGAACGTAGTTACATCACCTCTTGAAGGTAGTGCGGATAATTATAGTAAAGGCGATCACCCAGAGCATGATACGAGATATGATATTGCTGAAGAACATATCCAGGTAGTGCAAGGATTATGGGATTCATATGAAGATGATGCTTTTAAATTTGATGCTGAAAAAGGCGAATATTTAGATAAAAATAAAATGCACACATTAAATTATAAAGGTCAATATTTCCAAGTTAAAGGACCTTTGAATGCAAGTCGTTCTGAGCAAGGTCAACCGGTTATTTTTCAAGCTGGTGCTTCAACTAAAGGACAAGATTATGCTGCTAAATATGCAGATGCTGTTTTCACATTAGGAGAATCAAAAGAAAGTGCACAACGTAATTATGAAAGCATTAAAGCGCAAGCCAAAGCTTATAATCGTAATCCAGATGAGGTAAGAGTTTATCCAATATTAGCGCCAGTCATAGCTAATACAAAAAATGAAGTAGAAGCGCGCTTTGAAAATATTAAAACTTTAGCAAATATTGATGAAGCGTTAGATTATTTAGGCCGTTATTATGATCACCATGATTTTAGCCAATATGACTTAGATGCACCTTTTCCAGATTTAGGAGAAATTGGACAAAATAGTTTTCGAGCTACAGCAGATGCAATCGCTATTCGTGCAAAAAGAAATCAATTAACGTTAAGAGAAGTTGCGCTTGAAGAAACAGTCAGACGCTCTCCGTTTATGGGAACATACGAAGAAGTAGCAGATTTGATTATTGAATGGGTAGAAGACGGCGCAGCAGATGGTTTTATTTTTGGTCCACATATATATGGTGCGGTTTATGATGAATTTTTAGAAAATGTATTACCTATTTTAGAAGAAAAAGGATATTATGATAAATCGTTTCATGGTGAAACGTTAAGAGATCATCTTGGCCTCCCTTTCAAAGAAAATAGATATACACAATCTCAAGTTACGAATTAAATTTTTACAAGCGTTGAAATTGATGGACACATCTGAATTATAAAAGTTGTGTCTATTTTTTATTAAAAGGAGTGAACGGTTATGTCAGAATATAATACAACATCTTATCAAAATACCATTAATCAAACAGCAAACCAAAATTCTGTAAAAACAAAAAGAAAATTAGAATTACCACATGTTTTATTAATGATGTTAATAATGATGATGTTTGCTTGCTTTTTGACATATGTTATTCCTGCCGGGGCATTTAATACAGCAAAAGATGGCTCAATGATACAAGGGACGTATCACGCAATCGAACAACATCCTGTGAATCCATTATATGCAATAACTTTGATTTTAAATGGTGGTATTCAGTCTGCCCAAACTGTTACCTTGCTATTGTTTATAGGAGGTTCAATGGGAGGCATTCTGCAGTTGAATTCAGTTACGAAAATGACCAATTTCATGATTTATCGATTTGAACATGCAGGTGCATTACCATTAATCATAGGTTTATTTTCGCTAATGGCTTTTATCGGTTTCTTTGTTGGCGGTGACCAAATGATTGTGTTTGTAACCCTAGGTGTTATTTTAGTAAAACGTTTAAAATTAGACCCTATTATGGCGTTAGCGATTACATTTTTACCTTTGTATATGGCATTTTCAGTTTCACCTTCAGGAATGGCTAAAATAGGACAAATTGTATATCCTGATGTCGCACTTTATTCAGGTTACGGTGGTAGAGCAATTATGTATGTTGTATTTTTAATTGTGACCTTATTATATGTAGTATGGTACGCGAGAAGAGTGATTAAAAGTCCGGACAATAGTATGATGACGACAAAATATTGGCAACAGCAAAGCAATCATTCATCAAATGAAGCAATGGAGGTGGAAGATAGAAAGATAAGTTGGAGAGATATTATTGTCGTTGGTTTAGTTGTTGTGACGCCAATCATTTTGGCGCTAGGAAACGGTTTGCTTAATTGGACTGAACGATATGGTAATGGTGTTTTTATTACAGTATTTGGTCTAAGCTTCGTGTTAGCCTATATTGTTAAAGAAAAACGGCCATCTGAAATGGTAGATGGATTTTTAGAAGGCGCGAAACCAATGCTTGTAGTTGCTTTTGCTATCATTATGGCAAATACCATTAGTGTGATATTAGAAAAAGGACAAATTTTAAGCACTATTGTGCATGGTCTGACGACGCAACTTGAGGGTGCTTCATCAGGCGTTGTTTCAGTATTAGTGTTTTTTGTAGCTACAATATTCAATTTCTTAGTGCCCTCTGGTTCTGGGTTGATGAGTGTGATGGTGCCTATATTACAACCTGTTACAACAGCATTAGGAGTTAATGATCAAATATTACTAACTTCACTTTCTTTTGGTGGTGGATTAGGTAACCTTATTACGCCAACTTTAGGTGCTACAATTGGTGCTATAGCCATCGCTAAAGCTAACTTTGGCTCATGGTTCAAATTTATGGCACCGTTATTTGTCATATGGATAATAGTTGCAGGCGCCTTACTTTATGTATATACAGCGATTGGCTGGAGTGGCGGCGTATAATAATACTCAAAATAAAAGGAACAATGATGTACTTTAACGATCTAAATGTAAATTACTTTTAGATAAAGTCATCATTGTTCCTTTTTGTGTTTCATTTTTTCATGGTGCAACTGTTAATGAAAATGGTACATCTTTTTTCCACTTATTTGATGGTGTTTCATCAGTTATGACTTCTGTAATATCACTGATTTTTGCAAAAGAAAGAGTCGAGGATATATCAAATTTACTTTTATCAATAAGCGCAATGACATTTTCACTTTCTTTTACCATTTGTTTTTTTAATTGAACTTCAGGTAAAGAGAAATCAGTTAACCCATTTTCAAGTGTAAAGCCATTCGCAGATAAAAAGAAATAATCTATGTGATACATTTCTAGTATTTGCGAGTCAATATTACCGGTGATTGCGTTTGAATCCTGTGAAACAAAACCTCCAACCACAAGCACAGTTAAATGTGGATTCTCTTTTAATAATACCGCGTTTTCTAAGCCATTTGTGATGATAGTTAGTTCCATTGTCGTTTCGGTTAATAGTTTAGCTAGTTCATAAGTTGTAGAACTTGCATCAATCATAATACATTGTTGTGGTTGTATTTTTTTTAAAGCATGCTTACTAATTTTATATTTTTCCGAATGTTTTTGAGATAAACGATAAGAAAAATTTAACTTAGACCCAAGATTATTGGTTATCTTTGCACCACCGTGTGTACGGATTAATTTGTTTTCACTTTCAAGGCGTCTTAAATCACTTCTTACAGTTGCTTCTGTAACACTTAAGTAATCAGAGAGCTGTTTTACCGTTGCGCGTTTATGAGATTTTATATAGGTATAAATATGTTCTCTACGCTCATCAGCATATATTTTCATATAAGTCACATCCTTCTTTATATCATAATACATTTTAACATAAATAGTGCACAAGAAAACTAAAACAAAGAAAAATGAAAATAAATGAAAGAATGTTTGAAAGAAACGAAAAAATATATTAGAATAATAATTGTTAATGAAAACGTTTTCTAAAAAGAAAAGGGGAGATTTTAATTATGACTAAGAAAAATTATCCAGAACAAATGAACGCTGTTGTAGCTTACGCACCTGGTGAATATAAATATGAAACAGTCGAAACTCCGAAAATAGAAAATTCAAAAGAAATAATCGTAAAAGTAGAAGCATGTGGCATATGTGCTGGTGATATTAAAGCTTATGATGGTGCGCCGAGCTTTTGGGGTGATGAAACGCAGCCACCATATATTAAAGCACCAATGATTCCGGGTCACGAATTTATAGCTCGTATCGTTGAAAAGGGCGAGGATGTTATAGATTTTGAAATTGGCGACCGTGTAATTTCCGAACAAATCGTACCTTGTTGGGATTGCAGATTCTGTAACCGTGGAGAATATTGGATGTGTGAAAAACATGACTTATATGGCTTCCAAAACAATGTAAATGGTGGTATGGCAGAGTATATGAAATTCACAAAAGAAGCAATCAATTATAAAGTGCCTGAGGATATGCCTATAGAAAAAGCAATTTTAATAGAACCTTACGCTTGTAGTTTGCATGCAGTACAGCGTGCCAATATCAAATTAGGAGATTTTGTTGTACTTTCTGGTGCTGGCACATTAGGTTTAGGTATGGTAGGCGCAGCTAAAAAAGCAGGAGCTGAGACATTAGTCGTTTTAGATATGAAAGATGAGCGTTTAGAACTAGCTAAGAAATTTGGTGCTGATATCGTAATGAATCCGGCTAAGGTTGATGTCGTTAAGGAAATCAAGGCGATGACTGAAGGGTATGGTTGTGATACTTATATTGAAGCTACGGGTCATCCTAAATCTGTTGAACAAGGTTTAAGTGCAATCAGAAAATTAGGTCGTTTTGTAGAATTCTCTGTATTTGCTGATCCTGTAACGGTAGATTGGAGCATCATTTCAGATCGTAAAGAATTAGATTTAATGGGTAGTCATTTAGGACCTTATTGCTATCCACTTGTTATTGATGGTATCCAAAAAGATGACTTTCCAACTGATGGCGTTGTCACACATCAATTGCCTTTAAAAGATTTTGAACAAGGATTTGATTTGATGAAAAAAGGAGACAAATCATTAAAAATTGTTCTTGTACCTTAAATTAAAGTCAATGACTACAGAATTTATTTAATAAAAGGAGCGCATTGAAATGAAAAAAATGGTTAATAATCCAGACCATGTTATTGATGAATTAATGACTGGTTATTTAGCTGCTTATCCTGAATATTTAAGACGTTCAGAACTTCATAAAAGGGCTTTAATAGGTAACAAAAGAAGTGAAAAACGTAAAGTAAGCGTATTGATTGGTGGAGGATCTGGTCATGAACCTGGATTTTTAGGTTATGTAGGGAAAGGTATGGCAGATGGTGTCGCGGTGGGTAATATATTTGCATCTCCTTCACCGATACCAATCCAAGCTGTGACGAAAGAAATCAATCAAGATTACGGTGTGTTATATATTTATGGTAATTACGCTGGTGACTTAATGAATTTTGAGATGGCTAGCGAAATGACAGAAATAGAAGATGATATCCAAACGGCGGCTGTTATCGGCAATGATGATGTTGCTTCATCTAAAGATATTGATGACCGTAGAGGAATCGCTGGCGAACTACTTGTGTATAAAGCAGCCGGTGCGGCGGCAGACTTTGGATATAACTTAGAAGAAGTAAGACGTATTGCGCAATTCGCAAATGATCAAACACGTTCTATGGGGATAGGTTTAAGTCCTTGTTATTTACCTCAAACAGGCAAACCAAGTTTTGATTTAGAAGATAACGAAATGGAAATTGGTTTAGGTCATCACGGTGAACCAGGTATAGAAAAAACAACAATTCGAACAGCTAAAGAAACAGTAAATGTGATTATGCAAAACATTTTAAAAGAAGCGATATATCATGAAGGTGATGAAGTGGTTGTCTTAGTTAATGGTCTGGGTGCTACATCTCAAATGGAACTTTATATAATTAATAAAGAAGTAAGTGAAATTTTAGAAGATAAAAACATTAGCATTTATAAAACATTTGTAGGCAACTTTATTACTTCTATGGAGATGGGCGGTTTCTCAGTGACGCTAATGAAAGTGGATGAGACGCTGAAGGCATGCGTGGATCATCCAGTAGATTGTCCGAACTTCAAGGTAGTTTAGGGAGGCGTAAATATGATATTAACAAATCAAGCATTTAAAGATTATATATTAGCGTTAACAACACTGTTTGAACAGAAAAAAGACGAACTTTGTGAGTTAGACCGAAAAATTGGTGATGGTGATCACGGTGTCACAATGGACATTGGTTATCAAGCAGTAAAGGAAACGATTCAGAATGAGCTAGTATCACAAAATGATATTGCGAAAATTAGTGTGGCTGTAGGCAAAAGTTTTTTAGATGCTGTAGGTTCATCTGTCGGTCCTTTATACGCGTCTGGTTATTTAAAAGGTGCGGTTGCGATTAAAAACCAAACAGAGTTGAATGATAATGGATTATATCAATTTTGGATTGCTTTTAGTAAAGGTATTAAAGATAGAGGTAAAGCCGAAATTGGTGATAAAACAATGATAGATACATTAGAACCATTTTATAAATCATTAGCACAATCAATGGAACAAGAGATGCCATTTACAGATGGATACAATAAAGCTTTAAAAGAAGCTCATATAGGTATGGAAAGTACAAAAGATATTATTTCTAATAAAGGACGTTCTAAGAGGTTAGGTTATAGATCTCAAGGACACGTGGACCCAGGCGCGATGTCTGCCTATTTAATGTTAGAAACATTTGACAGTTTTATTGAAAATTAAAGGAAAAATATTAAGGAGGAAATTACATGAAAATAGCAATTGGTGCAGACCATAATGGATACGATTTAAAAGAAGCGGTCAAAGAACATGTTGAAGCGTTAGGGCATGAAGTTGAAGATTTTGGTTGTCATCAATGTGCAGAAACAGACTACCCAGATGTGGCAGCTGAAGTTGGTAAAAGTATACAACAAGGCCAAAATGCTCGCGGTATTTTAATATGTGGCACAGGTATTGGTGTAGCTATAACAGCTAATAAATTAACGGGGATACGCGCTGCATTAGCACATGATTTTTATTCTGCAGAACGTGCGCAATTAAGTAATAATGCACAGATTTTAACAATGGGTGCTCAAATTATTGGTATAGAAGTCGCTAAGAAAAATGTGGAAGCATATCTTAATGTAAGTTGGGAAGGCGGTTCTCAGCGTAAAGTTGATAAAATTGACGAAGTTGAGAGAAATGAACAGAACTAAATGGTAAAGAAATAGTAGTTATTAAAAGAAATATAATAAGATTAGCTCTAAAGAAATTTATCGTTGTAAATTTCTTTAGAGCTATTTTTTATTGTTATGGTAGCTATTTCTAAATCTAAATAATCCTAATCCTTTTTGATAAGTTTGTAGAATTGTCACTGTAATTTTTAATATATTATCCTATAATATGCTTAAGGAGGATTATCTATGCGTAGAGTACTGTATGCTTTTTTAGTTTATACTATATTAGGTTTATTAAGTGGGTTCTATTATCGTGAATTGACACTTGCTCATAACTTTACTGGAGATACACAACTCGTGGTTGTACATACACACACGTTAATCTTAGGTATGTTTATGCACCTTATTTTATTGCCAGTTGTGAAAATATTTAAATTAGATAGTTATTATTTATTTAACTGGTTTTTCATTATTTATAACATTGGTGTGTTAACTACAATAGGTATGATGTTTACGAAGGGAACATATCAAGTTGTTGGGCTTACGGTGCCAGATTCGTTTGCTGGATTTGCAGGCATGGGTCATACAATTTTAACTGCAGGCTTTATACTGTTGTTTTTCGTATTAAGAAATGCAATTATTAAAGATCCTAGGGATTAGTGAAAAGGGTATTAAATCTAAACTCATTAAAGTGAGTTTAAAACAGGACTATCATTCAAATTTAAATGCATTTTTTTCAACTTAATGAATTATGTGATAAGAGGGGATGAAACCAACAGTCGGATTTCGCCCCTCATTTTTTTGTGAAAAAGTTATTTTATATTCATTAATGCTTTATAGAAAATGTCACGTTGTTTTTCTAATGAAATAGGATCATTATACTGTGTAATAGTAACGTCGAACTTAATTATGTTTTTATTTTTTACTGCGGATAAATTACGCCAGTAATTAGTATTCTCAAATGGTACATTTTGTTTGCCGTTTGTAGCAATAACTGCGAAATCACCTATATAGTCTGCAAAGTTTTCTGGGTTGATTGGTGTAGCGAATTTATTTTTTGTGGCTTGTGCGAGTGCTTTAGGCTGCTTCATTCTATAACCATCATATAGAATTTCTGTACCTCTACCCAGATGATCGCTAAAGGCCATTGTTCCTTTTGGTGTTTGCTGTAAGACAGAAATAGATTTTTCTTTAATTACTGGTTCTAGTTCTTTTCTATCTTTTGCCATTTGAGTATCCCATTCTTTAATCCATTGTTTAGCTTTCGATTCTTCATTAACTAAAGTAGCAAGCTTTTGAGTATTATCTTTATAATTAGATTTTTCTGCATCAAAAGCGACTGTAGGTGCGATTTTTTGTAATTTTTTAATATTTTTATCTTGGATTGTAGTAATGATTAAATCAGGTTTTTGATGTGTAACTTGTTCAATACTAGTATTATCAATACGTTTAATTCCTTGTGTAGAGTCATTTAATACTTTGTTTTTATTTACAAATTCTGGTACTGCGATTGGCTTATGACCAAATTTTACTAGAGCACCTACATAGGTAGGGTGTAAAACTGCTATATTTTTAGGGTTTTTAGGAATTTTGATTTCATTTCCGGTATCATCTTTAAATATTTTCTCAGTGGACTCAAGCTTTGAATCTTCTTTATGGTTTGAATTATTTGTACCACAAGCAGCAGTAAATAAAATTAAATAAATAAGGAGTAAAGCTATTTTTTTCATTGGTGAACATCTCCTAAATATAAAAGTTGATTAATAAAATATTTTAGTTGATAATGATTATCAATTATAGCATAATGTATGTAAGATACAAGTTAAATTTGGGAGGATACTTTATGGATGACGTAATTATAATTGGTGGTGGCCCAGCAGGGCTATTTGCTAGTTTTTATTCAGGATTAAGAGGGATGAACGTCCGTATCATAGATATTCAAGACAAACTTGGGGGGAAGATGCATGTCTATCCAGAAAAAATTATATGGGATATTGGCGGATTAGCACCGAAACCGTGTTTTGAAGTTATTCAAGACACAGTTAGACAAGGTCTACATTTTAATCCTGAAGTGAATTTAGAAGAACGTGTAATTGATATAAGAAAAATTGCCGAACAACATTTTGAGATTGAAACGGATAAAGGAAATGTATTTGAAGGAAAATCAGTGATTATAGCAATTGGCGGAGGTATCATTAATCCAAAGCAACTAGATATCAAAGATGCAGAAAGATACAAATTGACTAATTTACATTATGTCGTACAGTCTTTAAAAAAATTTAAAGATAAAAATGTATTGATTTCTGGCGCTGGTAATTCAGCTTTAGATTGGGCTAACGATTTAAGTGGTTATGCTAAAAGTGTTACGCTTATTTATAGAAAAGCTGATATTAAAGGTTATGAAGCAATGAGAGATAAAATGGAGCAATTGAATGTTGAAAAATTACCGAATACACATATATATCAACTTATAGGCAATCAAGGACAAACACAAATTGAAAAAGTGATATTAGAGAATATTGAAACAGGTGAACAAACGGTTAAAGCATTTGATGATGTGATTATCAGTCATGGTTTTGATAGAGAAAATACATTGTTAGAGGCTTCTTCAACACAAGTAGATATGTTTAACGAGTATAGCATTAAAGGCTTCGGCAATACTTCTACGAGTATTGATGGACTGTATGCATGTGGTGATATTATATATCATGAAGCTAAAGCTCATCTTATCGCTAGTGCTTTTAGTGACGCAGCTAATGCCGCAAATTTGGCTAAGCTTTATATTGAACCCAAAGCAGCTGCAGAAGGCTACGTTTCAAGCCACAATGATGTCTTTAAGGAATCAAACAAAGTAGTTATGAAGAAATATTTATAATATAATTTTTAGGAGAAAGCAATAAATGGTTGAGATAAAGCATGAACCACCGATTGTTGAAGACTATAGAAATTTACGTAAAATAGCTGGACTAAGTGAAAAGTCTCGAGAAGCTGCTGAAAAAGGTATACCTAATGCATGTTTTAATGTCACAATCTATGATCAACAGACGTTAATAGGTATGGGAAGAGTGATTGGTGATGGTGGAACGGCATTTCAAATCATTGATATAGCAGTTCATCCAGCATACCAAGGTTATGGTTATGGAAAGGAAATAATGACTCATATTATGGATTATATTAACACTGAGGCTGAATCAGGAACCTACGTCAGTTTGATAGCTGATTATCCTGCAGATCAGTTGTATGCACAATTTGGTTTTATTACTACAGAACCCAACTCTTGTGGTATGTATTTCAAATATTGATAAGTAAGCATAAATTTATAGTTTTTGATTTGAATATAATAATGAGGAGGCTGAAACAAATTAATTGTTTCAGCCTCCTCAACTGTTATATTGTCAATAACTTAAGTTATTAGTTCTTTATTATGGATGAGCTTGAGTAAGAACTCAGCTCATCCATTGCTAATTGCTATTTTGTTTCTTCTATATTTGCATTTGCAGCATTTGTTCTAGAACGTAAGTCTGCTTCAATTTCTTCTAAACTACGACCACGTGTTTCTGGTAAGTATTTAATTACAAAGATTAAAGCACAAACACCAATCGCAGCAAAGATTAAGAATACTTGTTCAACTGATAATACTTCCGTCAAAATTGGGAAGAATTGCGCAACTAATAAACTACCAATTGATAATACAAGCGCTGCGACACCGGTTGCGGCACCACGTGCACGCATTGGGAATAATTCTGGTAACATAACCCAAAGTACTGGTCCCCAAGTAAAACCAAAGAATATAATGAATAAAGTTAAACAAGCTACGATAATCCATGCGGACGATTGAATACCGATTGTCCAAATTAAGATAGCCATTATCAGTAACGAAGCAACCATACCAATGTTACCAATGACTAATAGACGCTTACGATCAATTTTATCAATAATCATAATTGCGACAATAGTAATTAGGACGTTTACGGTACCAATTCCTACTGTTCCTAAAATAGAAGTAGCATTACCTAAACCAGCTTTATTGAAAATAGTAGGTGCGTAATAAATAATTGCGTTAATTCCTATTATTTGTTGAAGTAATGCAAAGATACTTCCGATAATCAGAGTAGGTCGCAACCATGGTGATTTTAACACATTCCAAGTGCTTTCAGAAATACTGTTAATTTCTTTCATATCAGCAATTTCTTTGTCGATTTCACTATCTTTAAATGTTAATTTCATAACATCACGTGCTGCTTTTTCACTTCTGTGCTCAAGTAACCATCTAGGACTTTCAGGCATAAATGCGACACCAACTAATAAAATAACTGAAGGTACGATTGCAAGTCCTAGCATCCATCTCCAACCTTCGATTGGTGTGAAAGCGTAATTGATTAAGTATGAAGATAGAATACCAATTGTAATCATTAATTGATTTAAAGAGCTTAATGAACCACGTTGCTCGGTAGGCGCCATTTCTGATAAATAAACTGGTACGATAGCAGTAGAACCACCTACAGCTAAACCAATGATTAGACGACCGAGAACTAGTATAGGCATGGAAGGCGCTAAGGCTAATATTAAAGCACCGACTATGTATATAATTGCTATAATAAATACAACACGTCTACGGCCTAATCTATCAGACATCGGTCCACTAGCACCTGAACCAAATATTGCCCCAACTAACATAGACGAAACTACAAGACCTTCAGTAAAACTATTTAAAGGTATATCATCTCTTATAAATAATAAGGCACCAGATATTACTCCCATGTCATAACCATAGAGTAAACCTCCCAACGCACCAAGGAAAAAGATGAGTTTTTTATTTACTTTTATTCCCATAAAAACCCTCCTGAATGTTTTCGATAAAGATAAGTATACGCTTTCATATTTTACTTGTAAATATTAAAGTATAAGATTTTTATTTATTTACATCTATTTATATGAGATGTAATTTTTATTTATATGCATAAAAATGCGAGGTTATATTAATTGTAATATAACGAAAAAGAGCGTGAATATGAAAACAAATTTTAAAGTTTGCTTTCATATTCACGCTCTATTCAAGAGTGACAATTTATGAATTGTTAATAATTTGAAACATTTCTATAGTTTGATTAAGTTTATGCTTCAAAGTCGATGACTATACGGCCAGAATTTTCATGTTCAAGTACTTGTTTAATACTTGACTCAATATCATTGAACTTAATCACTTGTTTGATGTCGTGTAATTGATCTGGTTTTAAGTCTTTTGCTAAACGACGCCAAATATGTTTGCGTTGTCTCATTTCAGTATAAACTGAATCAATACCTATTATGCTAGTACCTCTTAATATAAATGGAAATACAGAACTATCAAAGTTAGTTCCACCAGTCATGCCTATTAAAGCAATGCTGCCATCATAATCTAATTGCTTAATAATTTGCGATAAACTTTCTCCACCTACTGGATCTATAGCGCCTTGCCAAGTACGTTTACCAAGTGGTTTATTATCACTTTCAGAAATACGAGGTATTACTTCTTTTGCTCCTAAAGATTTAAGCTGAGCTTCAGCATTTTGCTTGCCAGTACTTGCAACAACATCAAAGCCGATTGAGTCCAACATCATTACTGCAAGTGTTCCTACACCGCCCGTGGCACCACGTACTAGCACATCTTCTTTTTCTACAGATAACCCATTATGTTCTAACTTTTCGATAGCTAAGCCTGCTGTATAGCCAGCTGTCCCATAAATCATAGCTTCTTCAAGTGTTAAATCTTTTGGTAAAGGTACAATCCATTCTTCTTTTACACGAGCGTATTCACTAAAACCACCAAAGTGGCTAATGCCTAAGTCATACCCAGTGACAATAACTTTGTCACCAGCTTCAAAAGCGTGTGTATCGGAATGTTCTACTACGCCAGCTAAATCAATACCTGGAACCATTGGGTACGATTTTACGATTTTTGAATTTTCCACAGTTGCAAGCGCGTCTTTATAATTAATACCAGAGTACTTAACTTTTATAAGTACCTCACCCTCTGGTAAATCATTTATTGATAAATCTTTATATTGGTTAGTTACTTTGCCGTCTTGTTCATCGACTACAAAAGCTTTAAATGTTTCAGTCATTGCCAAATGGCACTCCCTTATGTATATATTTACGAACAATTAAAAAACTAGAACTACTTTATCATGTAATTGAATATTACACAATAAGGCTAAACCATACGTTTTTTAGGTAAGCGCTTTAAATTAATAGCAATTTAATTTTTGTAGAGGAAAGTAAATAATTATAAAAGTATTAATATTCAATAGTAAGACAAGAAGCATTTTAGTATAATTATTTTTAAAGAGAAAGCAAAGTGGGGGAAGTAATATGTCGACTCAAATTGAATTTGTAAAATCTAACGAACTAGAGCAATTGCGTCAACTTAGTATCACTACATTTAAAGCGACATTTGAAGACGGTGGTTACACAGATGAAGATTTCGAACAGTATTTTAAAACGGCTTATAATATAAAACAACTAAAAAAAGAATTAGATAACAAAGCATCATTCACTTATTTTTACAAAGAAAATGAAGAGATAGTAGGTTATTTTAAATTAAATATTAATGAAGCTCAAACAGAACAAAAGGGAAATGAATATCTTGAAATTCAACGCATTTATTTTTTATCAAGAGCTCAAGGTGGCGGAAGAGGAAAACATGTCTTTGAATTCGCAATCGAAAAAGCGCGAGAATTAAAGAAAAATAAAATTTGGTTAGGTGTATGGGAACACAATAAACAAGCACTTAATTTCTACGAAAAGCAAGGACTGCGTGTTACAGGAGAACATCATTTTTATACTGGTAATGTAGTAGATATAGATTTAATTATGGAAAAAGATATTTAGAAATAAGGATTTGTTAACCGTTTTATGGCATAATTTAAATAGGCGTTAAGACGATATAAAGTTTAAAAATATTTTGAGTTTGTTAAATTTTTATATGTTTTTTAAGGAATTTTCATTAAAGATGTTTATTGTTAAATTTATAGTGAATAATAAATTAATTCTCATTCAACCTTTTGGATGATGAGATACATAGATAATGACCATTAGGTTATGAGTATTAAAAATTAAGGAGGTTTTTCTATATGAAAAAATTATTAGCAGGTTTTCTTACTTTATCTTTAGCGCTCGCTGCTTGTTCAAATGGTAGCGATGATGACAGTAGTAAAAAGGACGATAGTTCAAAAGACAACCAATCGTCTGATGACAAATCAAATGATTCTAAAAATGATGACAAGAAGAGTAATGATAGCTCTGACAAAGATAAAGACTCAGACAAAAACAAAGATTCAGATAGTAAATCTAATGGAGATAGTTCTTCAAATAATGACGCTAATAGTAATGGAAACAATTCTGACAGTTCATCAAATGATGGTAACAGTTCTTCTGATAACAATGGTAGTGCCTCAGGTAATAATTCAGGTTCAGAGGGCAATAATGAATCTAATAATACGAATAGCGGAAATGGCACATCAACTTCAGGAAATAATGACAATGTGGATAGTAATAATGCAAATAATAGTAACAGTGCTAGCAACAATAATGCATCAAACTCAAGCGCATCTCAATACGTGGCTCCTTACCAAGGACAAAATGCTGTACCAGTAGCACAAAATATCACGTCTGGTAATGTAAATCCACAAACTGCATTACAAAGTTTGCCTAATTTCCAAAATTCATTGGACAAAGCTACTGCTGAGGTTAACTCATTGAATGGTCAATCTAATCCTTTCAATGACTATGCAATTGAAGGTAGTGAGGGAAATTATAGTTATATCTTTAGTTTCCAAAATCAAGCACAACCTGGAACATATACAATTGCTACAGTAGACCAACAAGGTATGGTTAGAGTAGTAGATCCTGCGTATCGACAATAAAATACTATAAATGAAGAACAGGGGAAATAAGTGACCATGTTCAAAACAGAGAGGTAATCCGTAATGGATTGCCTCTCTTGTTAATTAATAGCTTATGATATCGGCCCATACATGTTTGACTAGTCATGGTTCAATTTTCTAGCGCACACTCCTATTATTACACTGGGCATGAGCACGCACAAAATAGCTACGTAAAAATAAGCAAAGCGTCAATTTCTACTGAAATAATATAGAAATTGACGCTTATTTTTTAACCAAGGATCTTTATAACTTAATTTTTTCTTATAATTAGTCAAATAATTAAACATGACACTTTACTTAGATTTAGTACATTTATGAATAATATGTGAAATGGTTTCAAAAGCATGGTTATTTTTATTTACAAAAGAATTATCATGTATATCTTTCATTTGATGGCTTATTAAATCGTTAAGTAATGCTTTAGCATCGCTGTAGCGTACTGTAGATAACGCATGCATCACTTCTTCATAAACTCCACGTTCGGAAACATATTTTTCATGATTTGGTGTATATTGACAGACTGTTTTATCGATAGTTAATGCATCAAAAATAATCGATGAATAGTCAGTTAAGACAATATCTGAAATCAACAGTAAATCTTGAACTTCTATATGAGTGGGAGCAATAATTGCGTTCTCAGGAACATAGTTAGAACCAGCTTCAACATGTCCTTTAAATATAACATTGTATTTATTTAGCAGACCATCGCTTATTGGTAATAAATCGGATTCATCATAATCTGTACGCCAAGTAGGTGCATAAAGCAATGTTTCTTTTTCAGGATTTAACTTCAATTCTTGCTTGATAAATGAAACATAGTGATGATCAGACTGCTTTTCTAATAAATATCGAACTCTTGGATAACCGCAATTTAAAATATGTGTTTGTTGTTGTGGGAAAGCAGTTTTAAAATAATCAATAATTGCTGAACAATCACTAATGAAATAATCTTGTTGCAACCACTTATTATATTTACGGGCGCGATAATTATAAATATTAAGATTTTGGGTTGGTTCTGGACTATCTAAAAATAATTTTTTAATAGGGGTACCATGCCAAAGTTGTATAATAGTGCCGTTTGGCTTTAAAGAGTCCGGTATATAACTTTCTAATATAACTACTTGTGCACTTTCGATAAGTGATTTAGCTTTAGGATCATCTGGTTTAATAAAATTGGGCCCATTAACATCGTTAGTAATAAAGTAAATAGGTAATTTAGTAAAGTGCTTGGCAAAATGGTTAAATAAATAACGAGAATTACCACGGAAACCATAATCAAAGCCTAAGAAAACGATGTGATTCTTAATTTTAGATTTGTCTTTTTTATAAATATAACTTGCTTCACGATGTTTCTTTTCAAAATGTTGTTGAAGCATATGATAAAACCAATGGGGCAATTTAAACCCTGTATTTTTTAAGCATTTATCTGTAAAGCGCAATTGCTCTGGTGCGAGCGTTTCACTGTTTTTAAATGGAATAGGGTGTTTATGCTCATAGGCTAATTTATTTAGACTGAATTTCGTTGTGTTCAATGGTGTTAAGTTATGAATTTCATTCCAAATATCGTTACTTGTAATAAATGTGGATTCAAAATTAAAAACGACATGACTATCTGTACGGATGTCATCTTGTAATAGTGAAATAAGTGATAAGTCAAAAATATTGTTGATTTCAAAACTTTTTAAGATGTTTTGTGCTGTTTCTATATGGAAAATAACATTTGGGAAGTGGTTAATATTTTCAATCCAATCGTTGAAAGTGATTTCTAATTTTCCAAAATAGCGACAGTCGTTGACGTATTGCTGTTGAACTGTATAGTCTGTTACAATCGGGCATGGCTCTAATTCAACAGCTTCAAGCATATGTTGGTATATTTCAATTTGGTCATTAATTAATACAAAGTGTGAGTAACCTTCTAATGTTGCTTTTTCCAATTCAGACTCTAAAAGGTGCAACGCTGTAATTTCAATTTGTTTTATCATTTGTATACCTCTACTTAATAGTTGTTTATACTATTTTATCATGTAAGGAACCTGTAACAAAAGATTCCCTTATAAATTGAAGCGTATAAAACTAATCATTTTTTAATTTCAAATTATTGAAAAATGACTTTTTAAATTTATAAAATAGGGAAATTGTTAATGGGATGATTAATTCTCAAAAATTTATTGTAATTAGATAAAAAAATGGTATAATCAAATTGTGAAAAAAATCACAATATACATTAGGTTCTTCATTACCAAATAAAAATAGAAAATGGAAGTGAGTCAAAATGTTTGTAGAATCTTTTAACCCCTTTGGTAACATCTTGTTATCAACATTAGTAGCAGCAATACCTGTAGTTTTATTTCTTTTATGTCTTACTATTTTTAAGATGAAAGGTATTTATGCTTCATTAACAACTGTAGTTGTTACACTTATTATTGCAATGCTATTCTTCAAACTACCTGTAACGATAGCATCGGGAGCAGTTGTTGAAGGATTTTTCCAAGGTATTATACCAATTGGATATATTGTAGTTATGGCAGTCTTACTTTATAAAATTACGAATGAAACTGGCCAGTTTAATACGATACAAGATAGTATTTCTAGTATTTCACAAGATCAGCGTATTCAGTTATTGCTAATTGGCTTTGCTTTTAATGGATTTTTAGAAGGTGCAGCAGGTTTTGGTGTACCAATTGCAATTTGTGCATTGTTACTAACACAGTTAGGGTTTGGTCCATTACAAGCTGCGATGCTTTGCTTAATTGCTAATGCGTCTGCAGGTGCGTTTGGAGCAATTGGCTTACCTGTCACTGTTATTGATACATTAGGTTTACCAGATAATATTTCTGGTATGGCAGTTTCTCAAATGTCAGCATTGACTTTAGTATTTATGAATCTATTAATACCATTTTTATTAATATGGATTATCGATGGCTTTAAAGGTATTAAAGAAACATTGCCAGCTATTTTAATTGTCGGTGGTACTTTCGCAGTATTACAAGGTTTAATTACTGTATTTATTGGACCTGAATTGGCAGACATTATACCACCATTAGTTTCAATGCTAGCTTTAGCTTTATTCTCGAAAAAAATCCAACCCAAAAATATCTTTAGATTGAACAAAGATGAAAAACCTCAAACAATTAAAAAACATAAACCTAAACAAATTATATATGCTTGGAGCCCGTTTGTGATTTTAACTGTGATTGTAATGATATGGAGTGCACAAAGCTTTAAGTCACTTTTCGCTCCAGGTGGTGCATTGTCTTCACTTGTATTTAATATAACATTACCGGGAACTTATAGCGATATTGCAAATAAAGCAATCACGTTACCGTTGAATATTATAGGCCAAACTGGAACGGCTATTTTACTTGTAATTATTATTACAATTTTAATGTCAAAAAGTGTTAAATTTAAGGATGGCATGCGATTGTTTAAAGAAGCGTTTAAAGAATTGTGGTTACCGATTATAACGATTTGTTTTATTTTGGTGATTTCTAAATTAATGACTTATGCTGGGCTAAGTAGTGCAGTAGGTGAAGGTATTGCAAAAACAGGCAGTATTTTCCCACTGTTATCTCCAATATTAGGGTGGATTGGCGTATTCCTAACAGGTTCTGTTACAAATAACAATTCATTATTTGCACCGATTCAAGCAGCAGTAGCAAATAATATCGGCGCTAGTGGCGCTTTATTAGTATCAGCAAACACTGTAGGTGGCGTGGCAGCTAAATTAATATCACCACAATCTATTGCGATTGCGACAGCTTCTGTACAACAAGTCGGAAAAGAATCTGAATTGTTGAAAATGACATTGCGTTATAGCATTGCTCTGCTTATATTTGTGTGTATTTGGACATTCTTATTACATTTATTCATGTAATAGTTTAAATCTAGTAGATTATAAATAAAAATATCCTTCACTAAATAAATCACCTTATTTATGAGGGGAAATAAAAAACACGCTCGTTTAATTTCATTGTAATATGAATTAAACGAGCGTGTTTTTTGAATTAATCTCAAGTACATGACTTGCATATTCAAAAGATTAATAGGATGGATAGTAAAGTTTTTATATTAATTCGCTTGTGAAATTGTTCAACTATATTATATCTAAGCGTTTAACATAGTTAAAAAATCTTTATAAATTGCTTTTGGTGCATAAGATGCAACGGTTTTATAACCATTTTGAATGACAACATCGTCTTTGAACTCTTGGTTTATAAGACGGCGCAATTGATTAGATAATGCATCTACGTTTTCATGTTCAATTAAATAACCATTGACATTATTTTGAATAATAGAATCAGGCCCAGCATTTCCATCAAAACTAACTACTATACTGCTTTGATTCATTGCTTCTAATATAACCATACCAAAACCTTCATTTCTTGAAGGGACAACAGTAATTTCACTTACTGCTAATTTTTCGTTTAATTGTTGTGTAGGGCCGTATAATTTTACAATGTCTGATAAATTATATTGGTTAATCAGTTGTTGCAAGTTTGCCTGCTCTTTTCCTTCACCATATATGTGAACTTGATAATCAAATTTTCGAAATGTTTGTTGAATAGGATTAATACTTTCAACTAATAAATCAAACCCTTTTTCATATTCTAAACGACCAGCCGCACAGATAATTTTTTCCTTCGGTTCGTGGAGTCGGACTTCATTAATAATATTAGGGACTACGAATACAGGTATATCGATATGTGATTGGTATTTGTTTTTATCTATAGTAGTTAATGTTGTAATTTTGTCTAAATCTCTGTAATTCTTAATAATCTCTTGTTGATATGCCTCAGAATGCGCATCAAAGTTCATATGTTCCATACCAACTTTTTCAATTTGAGTACTAGCATATTTGGCAATTAATATATTAAAACTTGCACGTGTACCTACAATTACATCTGTAGAAACATTGCTTATAGCTTTAATCATTTTTTTCTCTATATAGTGAGAAAATTGATTAATACCTGGTTCAAACTGAGAAATATATTTTGGCCTAGAAAATGAAGTGAATTTAGCGATTCTATTTATAATAATATCTTTTATATTAAGTGGGTGAAATTGATAGTTAATTAAAGGTTTTATTTTAATGGATTCATGAATATCAAAGTAAGGCGAATCTGCCCCCTTGAAAATAGTTATGATTTCTACATGATGTCCTTTTTCAGCTAATATATTTGCCGTTTGAGAAATTGACTTTACGGTGCCTCCCATTGCATAAACATTATGCATGAAAAATGTTATTGATTTCATTAAAAAACCTCCAAAAAAACTTTACTTAAATTGAAATTCATTATAGCATGAAATGAATTTTGTATTGGCATAATAGCTAAATAATTTTTAAGTAGCAATAAATATAGCGTAATATTAGGTTTTTTACTAGAAAATGATGCCTTTTTTATTTGAGCTAGTTAACACATATTAACAAAATTTGTGTAGAATTTCTGAAAGCCCTTTTTTCATGAGCCGATTATGTATATAATTAGAGAGGTATGGAAATATATTGTGTTATTGTTTAATTACATAGCGATAATACGTGCTTTATTATTTTTAATCTATAGAAAACGCTTTATTTTTATTGATGTGATTAATAACATTAAAGACAACGTTTCTATTTAACACATATAAAAGGGGGACTGTATTTGTTATGAGTACACAACATAGCAAAACAGATGTCATCTTAATTGGTGGCGGTATTATGAGCGCAACGTTAGGAACATTATTAAAAGAACTCGCACCTGAAAAGGAAATTAAGATGTTTGAAAGATTAGCTACACCTGCGGAAGAAAGTTCCAATGCATGGAATAATGCGGGCACAGGTCATTCTGCGTTATGTGAATTAAACTATACTAGTGAAAATAAAGATGGAACAATAGATATCAATAAAGCGGTTAAAATTAATGAACAATTCCAAGTTTCAAAACAATTTTGGAGTTATCTAATTAAGCAAGGCCAACTTGAAAATCCAGAAAAATTTATCAAACCGGTGCCACATATGAGTTTTGTTCAAGGCGTTAAAAATGTTGATTTTTTGAAAAGACGTGTGGACAGACTAAATAAAAATATTTTATTTAGTAATATGGAAATAACGGATGATAAAGACAAAATTGCTGAATGGACGCCACTTATTATGGAGGGCCGTACGTCTAATATACCAATGGCGATTAGTTATGACAAAACAGGAACAGACGTTAACTTCAGTGCATTAACTAAAAAATTATTTGAGAACTTAGAAGATAAAAATGTCGAGTTAAATTATGAACATGAAGTAAGAGATGTTCAGCAACGCGATGATGGCGTTTGGGAAGTAAAAGTTAAAGATTTGCAAACGAATGACGAGACGATTGTTGAAAGTAATTTTGTATTTATTGGTGCTGGTGGTGCTAGTTTACAGTTGTTACAAAAAACAGGAATTAAAGAATCTAAACATATTGGTGGTTTCCCAGTAAGTGGATTGTTCTTAGTATGTAAAGATGAAGCTATTGCCAAAAAGCATTTAGCTAAAGTTTACGGTAAAGCTCCAGTAGGCGCTCCACCAATGTCAGTGCCACATTTAGATACGCGTTACATAGATGGTAAACGAACTATTTTGTTTGGTCCGTTTGCAGGTTTTTCACCAAAATTCTTAAAAACGGGTTCTAATATGGATTTAATCAAATCTGTTAAGCCAAATAACCTTATTACGATGCTATCTGCAGGAATAAAAGAGATGAATTTAACGAAATACCTTATCTCGCAATTAACATTATCAAACGAAGAACGTATGGAAGATTTACGTCAATTTGTGCCTAATGCTAAAAGTGAAGATTGGGAAATTGTCGTTGCTGGTCAACGTGTTCAAGTAATTAAAGATACGGATCAAGGTAAAGGAACATTACAATTTGGTACAGAAGTTATTACCAAAGAAGATGGTTCGTTATCTGCACTTTTAGGTGCATCTCCAGGTGCGTCTACAGCAGTCGATATTATGCTTGATTTGCTTAAACGTTGTTACAAAGACGAATTTGCTAATTGGGAAGACAAAATCAAGGAAATAGTGCCTTCTTATGGTATGAAACTATCAGAAAATGAAGCGTTATATACACAATTAAATAAAGAAATAACGGAAAATTTAAAAATTAATTAATTCAGTAAATATTTTTTACGTTTCCGAGATTGTTGTTCTATGTATAGAGACAAACTAAACGCTGTTATAGCGTGCAGTTTGTCTTTTTATATTTCTTTTTTAAACATAAAGAAAATGCTGGAAGGGCAAGTAAATACATGCACAACTTCCAGCATTTTATATGTTCACTAGAAATATTTATTTTAGACTTAATGAACAAGGGTTACTTTTTAATTTGAATTGTAAAGGTAGTACCTTCATCCTTTTTGCTTTGGACTGATATTGAACCATCATGAAGTTCAAATATTGTTTTTGCAATAGCTAAACCTAAACCATTACTATTGTCATGATTACTCGCTTTATAAAAACGTTCAAATAAACGTGCTTGGGTTTCTTCAGACATACCTTCTCCGTCATCTGTAATTTCACAAATGATCGTCTCGGAATCTTGATTAAGTGTAATGTCAATGATACCACCTTGTTGCGAATATTTAATGGCATTGGTGATTATGTTTTGGAAAGCTTGGTGCAATAGGCGCTCATTGGCTACAATAGAAATTTCAGTTAAATCAGACATGATAACTAAATCTTTTTCATTTGCAGAGAATTGTTCGTGACGAATGATTTGTTTAAGTAATCGATTTAATTCAATATGATCTTCAAAGACTAAATGTTCACCGTTATCAATTTCTGATAATAGTAACAATGCTTTAGTTAATTCACTTAATTGGCTTGTAATTTGATATATATCATTGATATATTGTGTGCGTTCTTCATCATTTTCAGCAAATTTGAGTTGATCTAACAAGTGGTGAATGTGTGTTAATGGTGTCTTAATTTCATGTGATACGTTTTGGACAAAATGTTGTCTCATATCGTCTAATTGTTTAAGTGAAAGGCGCATACTATCGAAACGAAATTGCAATGTACCGAACTCATCTTTTCTAGTAACGTGAATTGGCGTATTGAAATTGCCTTTCATAAGCCGTTCAGTTGCTTGTTTTAATTGTTGGATTGGCTTGATAATAGTGTAAGTTGATAAAATGACCAATACAATAGAAAAAAGGAGTAATAATGAGATTAATATAGCTAAAAATACTCTGAATTCACTGAATGTTTTACCAATATCAGGTCTCATAAATACTGCATACTTTTTACCTTTATCTTCATATGATATACCTACAGTATTTTGTGTGGTATTTTCAAAGAAACCAGTAATAATTGGGTTATATGGTAAGTTTCGAATACCATGGTAGTCTTTGCCATTTAATATTGATTGGACGACATCATCATCTACATTATCTTTTCTAAAATTAGCACCATAAAAGGAACGTTTGCCATTTTCAGAAACGGTCATTACTTGGTAATTCATTTCCCCTAAATGGTTGAAAAAAGGATCTGAAGATTCAATGTTTGACTGTTTTTGATAACTGATAGCATCTTCTAAAGTACGCATGATTTTTGCATCGTTATTTGCTTTTAAATGGTTATGGTAAATGATGTTTGTGCATAAAAAACTGACAATAGCACTAAATAACATGACAACAATTGTGTATATAGCAATTCGTGAATATAGGGATTTAAACATGGTCATCCACCTTATAACCTAAACCGCGTACTGTGAAAATCGTCACGTTAGCATTTAATTTTTCAAGGCGTTTCCTTAGACGTTTGATATGAACATCGACTGTACGTTCATCACCTTCATAATCAAAGCCCCATATTTTTTCTATTAATACATCCCTGTTAAATACTTGTCTAGGATTAGAAGCGAGTAAAAAAAGTAATTGAAATTCTTTATTAGGTAAATTCATTGATTTCGTATCTGATTGAAGTTCTAAATATGCTTGATTTAACGTAATATTACCAATAGTGATTTCATTATATGCATTGATATTATAGCGCTTAAGTACTGCTTTAATCCTAAACATTAACTCTTTGACTTCAAAAGGTTTAGTCACATAATCATCAGTACCTGTTAAATAGGCTTGTTCTTTATCGCTTAACGCATCACGAGCAGTCAGCATTATCACAGGCATTTCGTAATCTTCTTTTAAAATCTTGCACAATTCAAAGCCGCTCATACCTCCCATCATGACATCAATAATTACGATATCCACTTGATTCTTTTCAAGGTAAGTTAAAGCATCTTCAGCACTAGATTGTGTAACTGTATCTAGTCCTTCACCTCTTGTGTAATTTGAAACGTACTCTAATATTTTTTTGTCATCATCAACAATTAAACAAGTTGTCATGCGCAAAATCTCCTTATTCAGTAATAGTGCAATTATAAACATAACCAAATAACTTCACAAATAGTAAAAATTAACAATAGTTCATATTGAGTTCACATAATGATATTAGACTCTAGATATAAGTTTTAGAGAAGGAGTGGGAATTGATGAAGTTAGCATGGCAAGAGATTAAATATTATAAATTCCGTTATATTTTAATCATGTTAATTATATTATTACTTGGGATTATGGTGTTGTTTATTAGTGGATTGGCACAAGGTTTAGCCAGAGAGAATATATCCATGTTAGATAACATGAAAACTGAAAAATACGTTTTACAGGATAATAAACAACCAGATATTACGAAGTCTGTTATTAGTCCTGAGCAGCAAAAGAAAATTGAAGATATTACAGATCAAGAGCCATTAATGTTAGCATCGCAAACTTTAAAAATAAATAAAGACGAAGAAGATGTTATCATGACGAACACAGTAAAAGACGAAAAACCAGAATTGAAAGATGGTAACTATCCAACAAAAGATAATGAAGTAGCAATCAATAGTAAGCTTACAGCTAATGGTATTGATATTGGTGATACTATAAAAGTGAAAGATGGGGAACAACTTAAAGTATCAGGTATTCTTGACGATACAATGTATTCTCACAGTTCAGTAGTCATGATGAGCAATAACGGATTTGATAGCTTGAATAAAGAGAATAGCACTGTTTATCCAGTGAAAGATTTATCTCAATCACAACAAGATAAAATCAAAAATATTTCAGGTGTGAAAGTATTCAGTGAGGATGATATCACAAGTGAAATTGCCAGTTACCAAGCTGAGCAAGCACCATTAAATATGATGATTATAAGTTTATTTGTGATTTCAGCAATTGTATTAAGTGCGTTTTTCTATGTAATGACGATCCAAAAAATTCCAGAAATAGGTATTCTAAAAGCAATCGGTATTAAGACAAGACATCTAATCAGCGCACTTGTAATCCAAATATTAATTACAACTATGATAGGTGTATTGATCTCTGTAGGTATTATTAGTGGATTATCACTTGTTATGCCAGTATCTATGCCATTCCACGTGACAGCATCTAATTTACTGCTCGTGGTCGGAGTGTTTATTGTGGTAGCAATTGTTGGTGCTGCCTTATCACTAATTAAATTATTTAAAGTGGATCCTATTGAAGCAATTGGAGGTGGAGAATAATGAGTTTGCAAGTTAAAGATATTAAAAAATCTTTTGGTAAAGGTCAATCAGAGACAACTGTATTAAAAGGTATTAACTTTGAAGTGAATGATGGTGAGTTCGTTATACTCAATGGAGCTTCAGGTTCAGGGAAAACAACATTATTAACTATTTTAGGTGGTTTATTGTCACAAAATAGTGGGGATATCCTATATAATGGTGCACCTTTATACGACAGTGACAAAAAAGCGTCAGAATTAAGATTGAATGAAATTGGGTTTATTTTTCAATCATCTCATTTAGTGCCATATTTAAAAGTAAAAGCACAATTAACAACAATCGGTAGAGAAGCAGGTTTGTCTAAAAAAGATGCAAGCCAGAGAGCTGAAACGTTGCTAAAACAAATTGGCCTGTCACACAGATTAAATGTATTTCCTCATATGTTATCAGGCGGTGAAAAACAGCGTGTAGCAATTATGAGAGCTTTAATGAATAATCCTAAAATAATTTTGGCAGATGAACCAACTGCCAGTTTAGATGCAGAAAGAGCAACTGAAGTTATAGAGATGATTAAAAATCAAATCCAAAGTAAAAAAATGATTGGCATTATGATTACTCATGATAAAAGATTATTTGAATACGCAGATAGAGTTATCGAACTTGATAATGGGGTTATTGTAAATAGTTAATAGAAACTTATAAAGCCAAGGGCATTCATTTATGCCCTTGGCTTTATTTATATATAATTTTATATTTACAAATTAAGTATTTCAAATAGGTTATAGTTGAGGAATATGCCAAAATGCAATGATACATATAAAAAAGAGCGTAGCAAAGTAAATAGTTAACATCATTTTATATTGATACATTAAGGCTAAAAAATCTCGTATTAATGCGATTTCAAAAAAATGATAAGGTGTGTGACTACCAACGCCAGTTAACTTTAAATTAAATTTTTCTCCAAAACGTAATGCACGCATTATATGAAATTGACTAGTTACACAGACAATTTTAGGTTTATAAGCAAACGAATCTTGAATAAGTTGTGCGGTATACATAATGTTTTCTAAAGTACTTGTAGATTTATCTTCTAATAAAATATTACGAGGGTTTACTCCGTGATGAATTAAATAGCGTTGCATTGCACGAGCTTCTGAAATAGGTTCATCAGGACCTTGTCCACCGCTTACAATAAATATTGCTTCTGGATTTATTTCAAACAAGCGCAAGGCTTTATCAAGGCGACATGCTAACATAGGTGTGACTTGCTCAGTGAAAATACCAGCACCGAGAACAAGAATTGTATCAAATTCACGAGGAGCTTTTATATTCAGAAAGGCAGATGAACATAGCGCATAACCAATAAAAGTAAATATAGAACTAAAAGCAATTGCTGAAACCCATAAAAAGATAACATTAAGCGCAATAGGAATAAAACTAATATAATAACAAGCGAGCATAAAGACGATAAGCCTAAAACCAATTAAGTAAAGCCGTTTTAAAAATAATACGCTGTTTCTATGTTGGAATAAATGCTTATGTTTCACATGTAATAATATAACACCTATTAACATAGTGGCAATTAAATCTATAGGAAATGTATGGTGGCCGATATGTAAAATAATTACAGCATAACCGACTATTACCTGGGAAATATAACTGGCAAGATGCGTGGAAAAATTAAAATTTAAGAACATACTTATGAATGTGATTAATATTAAAATACATAAAAACAATGACAACATGTTAATGCTTCACTCCAGATTGTTTAGTATATTAAATGTAGTTTAATATACTAAAATAAGCAACTCTAACATGCTTGGATTTGCTAAAATATAGCTTTCGTTCTAAGTTAAGCAAACTTATTAAATTTTACTTTTATACAGCTGCAAATATTGATATTATTAACATAATATAAAAATGCAAATGAAATTTTTATACATAGAAGGTATAGGGGTGTAAGTGATGGTGAAAAATTTAGGCAATCACATTGTATTCATGGGAGAGTTCATTGATGACGTCAACACATTATTAGCTAAATTATTGAAAGAATTAAGAGAAGAATATAATATATCTAAAGAACAAGCTAACGTTATTTTAATGCTTGAAAATGAAAAAACAATGACTTTAACGGAGATAACAGAAAGACAGGGTGTTAATAAAGCTGCAGTCAGCAGAAGAATTAAGAAACTAATTCAAGCTGAAGTAGTTGAATGGGTTAAAACAGAAGAAAACACAGATCAAAGGTTAAAATATATTAAATTGAGTGAGAAGGGGAAACAATTTAATCATGAAAGTAAATCGATTATTAATGATATTGTAAGTGATATGTTACATGATTTGTCTGATGATGAAATTGAACAAGCACGTTATGTACTAGAAATTATTGGGCAAAGGTTAAAAAACTTCAATATTAAAAATCATTCATAATCTTAGGATAACGCTTAAAATTTCTTAATATAGTTTCTGACATGGTGTAATGATTATTTAAATTTAAATTTGGTGTCTTATATTGTAGTAAGATAATAAGATGGTTTGTTATAAGAGTAAAGTAATACTAGACTAAATATGTATATCAATTTAGATTGAGATTGAATATAATATATATGATGCAATAGCATACGCTATTGTTTAAAACTACCTTTCTTAGTACGAAAATCATACATATAGTTTCAACTTATATTATGTTAAAATAACGAGATAGTGTAAAAATCAGGTATAAAGTTGGTGAGAAAATGCAAAAATGTCCTAAGTGCGGGGGAAATACAAGAGATGGGCAGCGAAAGTGTGGTCATTGTGGGCGATTACTACGTCAAGATGATTCAGAAAAAATGACGCGTACATCTAAAGAAACTAAGAAAATAGCAAATATTAAAGCGCGTAAAATTATACCCTTGGGAATTGCATTTTTTATCATAATTTTACTTATTATAATTTTTATTTTATTGAAAAATTTCAATTCACCTGAGGCACAGTCAGAAATTTTAATCAATGCGATTGATAATAATGATACTCAAAAACTATCTACAATTTTAAGTACACAGAATAATAGTGTAGATGAAAACGAAGCAGAAGCATACATTGGATATATTAAAGAAGAAGTTGGTATGGATAACTTTGTAAAAGATGTGAACCAAAAAATAGAGAAATTGAACAAGAGCGACACTAAAGAAGCGGATTTTGTAACTGCCAAAAATGGGGAAGATGTTTTACGGGTGAGTAAAAACGGTAGACGTTACTTAATATTTGATAATATGAATTTTACGGCTCCAACAAAAGAAGCAATTATTAAACCTAAATATAAGACAACTTATAAATTCAAGTCTGGTGACAAACAAAAAACCGTTGTAGCAGAGAAAAATAAAGCAACTTCATTAGGCAAGTTTATCCCCGGTGATTACGCTTTAGAAACTAAAAAAGAGATGGAAAACGGGCAGTTTGATGGTCACTTAAAATTTAATTTTAATAATAGCAATAACGAAACTGTAGATGTACAGGAAGATTTTGATGAGGCGTATATTCAAGTAGAGTTAAATGGCGCTTCAGAGATAGATAAAGACTCGGTTAAAGTGACAATTAATGATAAATCATATGATTATGCTAAAGCAAAAGAAATTGGCCCATATCCTAAAACTAAAGATTTAACAATATCTGCTGAAGGGGAAGCCAAGAAGAAGACATTTAAATCTGCAGAAACAACTGTGAAAACAGATAATCTTAAAGATAAGACGAATGTTACATTGAACTTTGATAGTGATAAGATTGAAGAATATGTAGAAAAGAAAGAAAAAGAAGAAAATAGCTTCAGAAATAAGGTGGCTAATTTTTTCGGTAATTACACTGCTGCAATGAATAGGGCGCATAGTCAAAGTAATTTTTCATTAGTTTCTAATTATCTCAAAGAAGATACTGATAATTATAAAGCAACAAGAAGTGGTGTAAAAGGGAACGATTTATTTTACTTGCAACAACCTCAAATTACTGAAATTGTAAAACAAGGTAATACTTATTATGTAACTGCTAATGCATTGAAAGAAAATGGTCAATACGGTTCAGTTGATTATCAATTAGAAGGCAATGACGATGCCGGTAATTTAAAGGTAGTTAAATATTCAGAGTAAATTAAGCATTTTGCGCCTTAATAAGCGTTAAGTATGGTGAGTAAAGTCCAGGACATAAGTAGTTGTCCTGGACTTTTTTTAAGAATCACTTCTCTAAAGAACCACTTCTCTAAAGAACCACTTCTCACTTTAGTGAGTTAGTGGTTCTTACGCATGAGTTTTTGCTCAGGCGTTCCATTTTTTGAAGTGTAGTGGTTCTTACGCATGAGTTTTTACTCAGGCGTTCCACTTTTTGAAGTTAGTTATTCTTACACATGATCAACAAATTTAGAGTTCATGCATAAGATTCTCAAGTTACATTATTTAATAGAAATATTCAGTTTATATGAGTTACAAGTAACTATTTAATTATCTCATTATTAAAGCTATAATAGTAACAATGAACTTTAAAATAACTTGTAAAAGAATGTTTATAATTTTAAGAAATTAAAAAATATAAACATTTTCATCAACGAAATCATACATCATTGTGAGGAGAATAAATATGTCTAATTATCAAGAACAACGTAAACAATCTTTATTGTTCGTAATTATACTAGGGGCACTCACTGCTATTGGTGCATTATCTATAGATATGTTCCTACCTGGATTGCCACAGATTCAATCTGATTTTAATACCACAACATCAAATTCTCAATTAACTTTGTCACTCTTTATGATTGGACTAGCATTAGGCAACTTATTTGTTGGGGCAATATCTGATGCTATGGGACGTAAAACACCACTTGTAGTCGCAATGTTATTATTTACTTTGGCAAGTATTGGCATTATTTTTGTAGAAAATATTTGGGTAATGGTTGCGTTAAGATTTGTCCAAGGTTTTTGTGGTGGCGCTGGCGCTGTTATTTCAAGAGCGATTTCTAGTGATTTATATAGCGGTAAACAATTAACGAAGTTTTTAGCATTGCTTATGTTAGTTAATGGAGTGGCTCCAGTTATAGCACCAGCACTCGGTGGCGTTATACTGTCATTTGCTACATGGCGAATGGTTTTTGTTATATTAACAGTTTTCGGGATCTTGATGTTACTTGGCTCTCTGCTGAAAGTTCCTGAATCATTAGTGGAGGAACGTAGAGATAGCCCACATATTATAAGTATATTTAAAAACTTCAAATTATTATTGATGACACCAAGATTTGTATTACCTATGCTAATACAAGGTGTAACATTTATAATGCTATTTAGTTATATTTCAGTATCACCTTTTGTTACGCAAAATATTTATCATATGTCTGCTCAACAATTTAGTATTATGTTTGCATTGATTGGCTTGAGCTTGATTTTCTCTAGTCAACTAACAGGTAAGTTGATCGATTATATAGATAGACAAACATTATTACGTATTTTAACTATGATTCAATTAATAGGTGTTGTGGTTGTATCAGTTACATTAATTACACATTTGCCAATTTGGATTTTATTTATTGGTTTTATTATACTTGTTGCACCAGTTACTGGAGTAGCGACCTTAGGTTTTTCTATTGCAATGGAAGAACGCACTGGGGGTAATGGTAGTGCATCAAGTTTATTAGGGCTTATACAATCTCTATTAGGGGGATTAGTTTCTCCATTAGTAGGTGTAATGGGAGAAATGAGTTTCGTTCCTTACGTTATAATAATTATCTTAGCTGGTATCTTACTTATTATCTTACAAGTTATAAATTATTTTGTTTTTAAGCCTCAATCATCTTAAAAAATTAAATATAAAAAGACGCTATATTTTAAGGTAGCGTCTTTTTTATACTCAAGTAAATAGGCGATAGCACTAATAAAAATATGTTTATCAGCGTCTTAGTTTAATTACATTTGCAAGAAGAATTTGAGCAAGTTCATCTGCCGATTCAGGACAGCCTTCACGTATCCATAAATATACGATACCGATTTGGCCGCCCAATGCATAAGTAACAAATTGTTTTTTCATTTTTACATTTGTATAATCTACAATAATTTTAGTATATGTTTCCTTAGTAAGTGTTACATAATCAGAAAACAAATCGCGATTAGGGTGTGAAACAAATATTGCATGAAAGAAACCATAATGTCGTTCGATATAAGTTAAAATACTTTTGAAAAATTTATATAATTTATAATGATTTATCTCTTCTTTATTTTGACTGTCATATAATGAATTTAATAACTTTGAATACTTTTGTAGATGATACATTTGTATTGTAGATAAAAGATCATATTTATCTACAAAGTAATCATAAAATGTCGTTCTGTTTATACCACTATATGCACATAGCATTTTTATCGTGATGTTTTCAAAAGGGTGTTCTTCTAATAGTACAATCATACTTTTGATTATTTTATCTTTTGCTCTTTGTCTCATTTTTACTCCTTCAAAAACACGGTGGATACAAACCCAACACATTTTATATAAGTGTTGGTGTTTTTTTATCTTGCATGTATCTATAATATATAAAGTGAATTTTAAAAGCAAATAGGAGGAAAGAGTAATGAAAAAAATGGTATTAATCAACATCATTACCATTGTAGTTCTAGTGATTATTGGTGTAGTCGGTTTCCACTTTTATAATCAAGCTACAGGATTTGTAAGTACAGAAAACGCTAAAGTTGACGGGGAACAAATTAAAGTATCTGCGCCAACATCAGGCGAAATCAAATCATTTGATGTTAAAAATAACGAAAAACTAAGTAAAGGCGATAAAGTTGCTGAAATAGCAGCTAAAGGTGAAGATGGCCAATCACAAAAAATGGATATTAAAATGCCACAAGATGGAACAATCGTAAAAACTGACGGCATGGAAGGTTCAATCGCGCAAGCAGGATCTCCAATTGCTTATGCTTATAATTTAGATGATTCTTATATTACTGCAAATGTTGATGAAAAAGACATTTCAGATGTTGAAGAAGGTAAAGATGTAAATGTAAAACTTGACGGCGAAAAGGCTGAACTTAAAGGTAAAGTAGAAGAAATTGGTAAAGCTACAGCTTCAAGCTTTTCAATGATGCCTTCATCAAATACTGATGGTAACTATACTAAAGTTTCTCAAGTAGTACCTGTAAAAATCTCACTTGATTCAAAACCATCTAAAAATGTTGTTCCAGGAATGAACGCTGAAGTTAAAATTCATAAAAATTAAGGGGGGTCTATAAATGACAATGACCTTCATTATTATTTACGTAGTCATAGCGCTCATTTTTGTTGGATTGATTAATCTTTTTATGTCAAAAAGAAAGAAAAAACAATCGAGAAGACAAATGGAACAAACGAAGCACGGAAGTGATGCTTCTAATGAAAATTATCAATCTAAATTTAATGTAAGTGACAAAGAAGGTTCTAACGAATCAACTATGGAGTCAGAAACAGCAACAGAAGAAGATTTGGAAAATAGCGATACTTTAAGCAGTGAAGATGCTGATGTTTCAGAAGATAAAACAGATGCTGATCACGAAAATATCAATCCAAATTCTGAAGAAGCAAAAGTAAATGAAAAATTAAAAGAAAAGCATAGTTCCTTTATGTTTGGTAAAGGAACATCACAAGGTAAAGTACTATTAGCAATGATATTTGGTATGTTTATAGCTATCTTAAACCAAACCTTATTAAACGTTGCTTTGCCTAAAATCAATACTGATTTTAACATTTCTGCAAACACTGGTCAGTGGTTAATGACAGGCTTTATGCTAGTAAATGGTATTTTAATACCGATTAGTGCATATTTGTTTAACAAATATTCTTATAGAAAATTATTTTTAGTAGCAATGACATTATTCACTATTGGTTCTCTAGTCTGTGGTATATCAGGTTCATTCACAGTGATGATGGCAGGTCGTGTATTACAAGCGATTGGTGCTGGTATACTTATGCCATTAGGAACGAATGTATTTATGACTATTTTCCCTCCCGAAAGACGTGGAGCTGCGATGGGTACACTTGGTATAGCCATGATTTTAGCACCAGCTATTGGTCCTACTTTATCAGGTTATATTGTTGAGAACTATCATTGGAATGTTATGTTTTATGGCATGTTTATTATTGGATTAGTTTCACTAGCTATTTCATATATTTGGTTTAGAGTTTATCAAGTTACAACCAATCCAAAAGCGGATATACCTGGTATTATCTTCAGTACAATCGGTTTTGGGGCATTGTTATATGGATTCAGTGAAGCTGGTAATAATACTTGGAGCTCACCTATAGTAGTAATATCATTAATTATAGGTGTCATCTTTATTATTGCATTTGTGATTAGAGAGCTTACAATGCGTGTACCTATGTTAAGCATGGAAGTATTAAAATACTCTGGATTTACTTTAACTACAGTAATCAATATGATTGTAACAATGAGTTTATTTGGAGGTATGATTTTACTACCTTTATATCTTCAAAATTTAAGAGGATTTACGCCAATACAATCTGGTTTATTATTACTACCAGGTGCATTAATTATGGGTGTTATGGGTCCTGTTGCAGGTAAACTGTTAGATACGATTGGTATTAAACCATTAGCTTTAGTAGGTACTGGTATCATGACATACGCAACGTGGGAATTAACGAAATTAAATATGAATACAACGTATGGACATTTAATGTTGATATACATTATTCGTTCGTTTGGTATGAGTTTTATTATGATGCCGATTATGACAGCAGGCATGAATTCATTACCACAAAGACTGATTTCACATGGTAATGCATTATCTAATACTTTAAGACAATTGGCTGGTTCAATTGGTACGGCGTTATTAGTCACAGTAATGTCAACACAAACTACACAATACGCTGCTGGTTACGCACAAGATTTAGATAAAACAAGCCCATTTTTAAAAGATCGTTTACAAGAAATGGCACAATCAATGGGTGGAGAGCAAATGGCTACTTCACAAATATTAGAATTTGTACAAAAACTTGCTTCAATTAATGGTGTAAATAGCGCATTCTTAATTGCCACAGCATTAAGTGCACTTGCATTTATCTTAAGTTTATTCCTAAAAGGTAAATCACACTACATTTCAAATGAAAAGTAATGTGATATGAAATTAAGCTAGTGTATTTTGTATAAAATATGCTAAGGTTAGACTAAGAATATCATGATTTTTGGCTAAAAAATAAACGTCAATTTCTATTGTAATAAAATAGGGATTGGCGTTTTCTTTGATTTTATAAAATTTTGAAGCTCGTTAAACTGCTACTGTTTCTTTTATGTATAGTGCTATTAGGTTAAATAAAAGATTGTGTGTTGCTTTATTGCAACGTTTATAAATATAGAACTATTAACATTAACTGATATTTTTATATTGTTGATAAAAAATAGATTTTAGTGTGATACAAAGTTTAGCTTCTTGTTGTAATTATAATAAAAGCATACAATTCAGTTATTGACCGAATTGTATGCTTATTCTAGTAATATGATTTAAATAATTCTCTTTTTATAAGTTTTGCGGTTTCTGAAAAATAAACTAATTAAAATCAGAGCAATGCTACAACCTAGTAATATAAACGCATTATGGAGAGCATCTGCTTCGGTTAAGATTTGTGAGGGTTTGACTGAAACATAGTATTGACTCATCGAATCAGCAATACGTGTAGCAATATTTTTAATAAGATATGAAAAACCAAAAGTAATAACTAACATAATAGCAATTACAAATAAGTTTACAATCTTTAATGCAGTTCTATTAAACATGAGTGTGAAAATAGTTAAAACTAAACTAACGATACAGGCAATAAAGAATACATAAAAGACTAATATCAATCGATCTATACTTGTTTGAAGATCATCAATGCTTTCGATATTAATGTTGAGATTCGAAAAATCATTAATTGTATCTTGGAAATTAGTAAGTTGATGGAAGTTAATAGTTTCTTGAACAAAAACTAAATTGAAAATAGGTTCTTTAAACATACTATAGCCAGTAATCGCTATTAATATTAAAACGATGATATGAATAATGATACTAACCCATGATCTTTTCTTTTTTTCATATTGTGAACCACGTTGCATAGGTTCACTAGTTAGGGTGTGCTCAAAATCTTTAAATTGTTGGTGCTTATCGGCCATAAGTACTCCTTTCACTGCATATTGCTAGCATTTGTTTATTTTGTGACTTTTGTTTTGTTATAATGTTTAATAACTACTACATTTTAAGTATTATTAACATGTCTTTTAAATTTAATAATAATGAAATTGTTAGTTTTTAAGTTACCCACATTATATTATGACTATGCTTTTTTGGTCATTATATTAATTTTACCATAACATTTATTTTTTTTAATAAATAAAACAAAGAATATTGAATGATTGCACAATAAATATAGATTGGATGGATTATGGAATGAAATCAAGACTAACAACTAAATTTATAAATAAATATCTATTGCCTCATAGATCTATTATTTTCAACACAGACCAAGATTTTGAGAAATTCATGGAAAATCGTAAAAAGATCAATGATAAGAAACACAAACAACCAGAAACATTAAACGTTAAATCTGATTTAGATAAACAAATATTAGATGACATGCAAGTCTTTAGATTTAGATTTAGGCATAGTCAGGAAAAAAAGATTTTATACATTCATGGTGGTTATAATACTTTACAACCGTCAGCTTTTCATTGGAGATACATGGATAAACTTGCATTAAGCACTTTAAATGAAGTTATTATGCCTATCTATCCAAAAGCACCAAAATATAATATTGAGGATACATTTAATGCTATTTTTAAAGTATATAATGAATTATTAAAAGAGGTTAATAGCAAAGATATTATCGTTATGGGAGATGGCACGGGCGGCGCTTTAGCGCTTAGTCTAGTTCAACAGTTGCAAGAGCAAGAGCAACCAATGCCTAAAAAACTATATTTATTTTCTCCGTTATTAGATGCACAATTAGATAATGCAGACATTACTGAAGTTTTAGATCGAAAAGATGTACTGGTAGATAAAGAGGGAGTTCAGAAAATATTAAAACGTTGGTCAAACAATTTACCATTAAATGACACAAGACTCTCTCCTATAAACGGTAATTTAATTGATTTACCGCCAATCTATATGTTTGCTGGCACTTATGAAATTTATCTTCCAGACATGCTGAAATTTACTGGGATTTTAGCTTCAGAACAACAAGAAATTCACTTTTATGAGTATAAACGTATGGTTCATGCTTTTCCATTATTACCAATTAGAGAATCTCATAAAGTAATTAAACAAATTGTTGAAACAATTAATGAGTAAATAAATTCATATTTTAAGTGATTTAAAGTTACTAACTTTAACGGACAGTTTTGGAAATCAAAGTTAACAAGGTTTCCAAAGCTGTTTTTTATGAAAAACAATAATAAATGTTAATGCGTACATATTGTTGAACAACAATGAGTAGGAAATAGAAATACATTTGATTAAACTTTAACCTCATGAAGGATAAAACAACTGCCAATAAAGCTAACTTTATTGGCAATGAGATTTCTATATAAAAAACAGTATAGGGTTATTGATTTATAATTGTCGTATTAATAGAATCGATGATGAATTTTTGCCCCATTAAAGTGTAATGATGGGCCAATATATCTTCGTAATCACTAGTTGGTTGTTCAAGCATTTTAAATTTTTGTAAAGCAGTGTCATAATCATTTAAAACCTTTGTTGTATACTCATTAAAATTAGAAATGAAAGCCTGTTCATCTGGATAAGATTTTAAAATGGCGTCAATGTGATCAATAGCTCTTTTTTGTCCTTGTAAATAACTAATATCTAAGCCACGTTTAATCAATTGACTATCAGGCCCATTGATAACAAGGCTTTTACTTTGATTAAGTTCACTAAGCTCAAATTTAGTTTGATCAAATAAATCGTATAATTGTAATTCAACACGTGCCTGAATATTTTTTGTCATTTGTCTCTCAACTCCTTATCTAGAGATTCCTATACGATGACCTAATTGTTTTGGCCAGTCTATAAGCTGTTGATTATCATAATAGGAAATTATTTGATTTGCATATTGTTCTGGAAATGGGGAGGTTTTTTTGGTTTTGCGGTTGATGCCTAGCATCAAAGCTTCATTAGTTGCAACCGTTGTACCATCTGATTTCGTCATGATTGAGAAAAAGTGCACGCTTTTCTCATTATAATCGTATAAATAAACGGTAATTTGGTATTCATCATTTTCTACTAATTCAGATAAATAAGCGGTTTGTTCTTCCACAGTAAATAGGGTATAGCTTAAATTTTCTCTTTCATCTAAAGATAATCCTCTTTGGTAATTAAATTGGTTGATAGCATCACTGAAAACGATATTATATTGTGCATCATGTACATGATTATTATGGTCAATCATATCTTGTGTTACATAGTGATTAATAGTAAATGGGTTTTGCATGAAGACACTCCTTGATAGTCGAAAGTTAATAATCAAATGGTAACAAGTTTTACTTGTCTACAATGTTAGTTTACTAAAAATAACATAAACTTACACTTGAACAGTTTCATGATAAAATAAAGTAAATGATTTAAGGAGGGGAACTATGACAATTACAATTAAATATCAGGCTCCTGGACAAGCATTAATGCAAGCTTCGCACTTGCATGATGTACCTGAAGTAGCCACATTTGTTTGGTACGATTTTCAAGACCCTTCAGAATCGGAAAACGAGATTTTTAAGTCGTATTTTAACTTTAATAAACTCGAAATCGATGATACAGTTAATGGAACGCCTAGGGCAAAATACAAAGTATACGATGCTTATCAGTATATCGTATTACATAGTATTGATACCAAAAGCAGTGGTAACAAGGCGTTGAATTTATTCATAAAAGAGCAAGTCCTTATTACTTATCATCATCAGCCTTTTTCAATTTTAACAGACCTCACACATATGTTGACTACAGATAATCAAAAGGGGTTACAAACATTTGATATCGCGTTACACATCATAGATAAAATGGTTGATAGTTACTTTGATTTAATCTATGAAATTGAAGATAAAGTATACAAATTTGAGGATTATCAACTCAAAGGCACTCCAGTGAAAGACATTATGGAAGAAGTGTTTAAAATAAGGTCGAATATTATTAAAATGAAGCGCATTGTTTACCCAATACAAGAATTAGTTGGTAATATCAAAGAAAGTAGCCTATTACTTGTAGATGAGAAGAATCATATGTATATTCAACATGTAGAGGATCATATTATAAAGCAACAAAATATTTTGAAGATGTCCCAAGAGATGACTGATGAAATTAAAGATAATTATTCGTCATATAACTCATTTAAAATGAACAATATAATGCAAATATTGACTTTGGTGTCGGTAATATTTCTACCTTTGACATTGATTACAGGTATATATGGTATGAATTTTACAAATATGCCTGAGCTGAAATGGCATTATGGTTATTATATCGTCTTAACGATTATGTTAGCGATAAGCTTGGGCTGTATATACTACTTTAAAAAAGAAAAATGGTTTTAATAAGTTATAGCAATATAACGATAGTTCGATATAATAAAATTAATTTAAAAATGTGTTGAAAGTAGGAGCGGAAAATGAGCGATATAAAAAGAGAACAACGTAAAAATGAACATGTAGAAATAGCAATGGCCCAGAAAGATGCAACAATTTCAGATTTTGATGAAATAAGGTTTGTACATCATTCTATTCCTAATATTGATGTTGATGATGTTGATTTAACAAGTAATTTAATAGATTTCACGCTAAACCAACCATTGTATATCAATGCGATGACTGGTGGTAGCGAGTGGACGAAACAAATTAATGAAAAATTAGCTGTTATCGCGCGTGAGACTGGAATTGCGATGGCTGTCGGTTCAACGCATGCAGCATTAAGAAATAGCAAAATGGCTTCTTCGTTTAGTGTCGTACGTGAAACGAATCCAGAAGGTATTATTTTTAGTAATGTGGGTGCAGACGTTCCCGTAGATAAAGCTGTAGAATCAGTTAAGTTACTTGATGCTCAAGCGTTACAAGTTCATGTCAATGCGCCACAAGAATTAGTGATGCCAGAGGGTAATAGAACATTTTCTACATGGATGGAGAATTTAGCACAAATCGTAACACGCGTAGATGTACCAGTTATAGTTAAAGAAGTCGGCTTTGGTATGAGTAAAGAAACAATTAAAAGCCTGAATGAAATTGGTATTAAGTACGTAGATGTAAGTGGTAGAGGCGGTACTAATTTTGTCGATATTGAAAATGAAAGACGTACATATAAGGATATGGATTATTTAGGTTTATGGGGGCAAACAACTGTAGAATCTTTATTAGAAAGTACATCATATCAACAAGATATGGATATTTTGGCAAGTGGTGGAGTCAGAACTCCTTTAGATGCAGTGAAATGTCTTGCCCTTGGCGCAAGTGCTGTAGGAATGTCACGCCCGTTTTTAAATCATGTTGAAAATTATGGTATAACTGAAACACTGAATTATACAGAACAATTTACGGATCATATGAAAAAAATAATGACGATGCTTAATGCAAAATCAATCAAAGATTTACAACACGCACAAATGGTATTTAGCCCAAAACTACAATCATGGATTGAACAAAGAGGTTTAGATATTAAATAAGTAACTATGATAATGGTATAAAACAGTAGATATATGAAACAAAATTAAAACAAGGCTGGAGCAGTTCATTGATAACTGTACCGGCCTTGTTTTTTAAATATCTGAAATTACAGATTTCAAGTATGTTAAATTCTCAAAATGATTGTTTAAATCCATATAAACTTAGCTAAAGATATTAATGAATGTTGTAACTATTGGCACACCTAATAAATCGATTAAAAAGGCACCTACAATTGGTACGACTAAATAGGCTTTTGGAGAAGCACCATATTTCTTGGTAATAACGTCTAAGTTAGCCATCGCATTTGGTGTTGCTCCAAGACCATGTCCAATAAAGCCACCCGTCATAACTGCAGCATCATAGTCTTTACCCAAACCTCGGAATAAAATTATTACAGAGAATAAAACGATAAAAGCGACTTGAACCAATACAATAATGATTAATGGAATTGCCAATTGATAAATTTCAGTTAGTTGAATACTCATTAACGCAATGGATAAAAAGAGACTAAGTGATACATCGCTAATACTGTTAATAAGTTTCATATCAATAATATTTAAATTACTATATTCAGATATATTCCGTATAATAACTGCAATAAACATTGCACCTACATATATAGGGATATTTATACCAGTTAAATCAGAAAATTGAGTTCCTAGATATGAACCAATGGCCATACAAATGGCAACAATTGCAAATTGCATTAGAAATACAGTAGTTGGTGCCATACGCTTATGTAAATACTGATTAGCCGTCACATCACTATAATCTTTGACAGTTTCTTCAGCATTTTCAGGTTTTAAATTATATTTATTAATTAAAAATTTAACAACAGGGCCGCCTATTAAACCACCAGCAACTAAGCCTAGGGTCGCTGCCGCTAAAGCTGCTGTTATTGCAGAATCAATTCCAAGTTCTTGGACTGTTTTCCCATAAGCTGCTGCATTACCATGTCCTCCTTCCATTGACATAGAACCGGCTGTTAAACCTAATAAAGGCGGTATATTTAATAATTTTGCCAGTGATACACCGATGATATTTTGAAAGATTGCTAGAACGCCACAAAAAATAAAATATATTATTAAGACTTTACCACCTAAACGAAGAAGTTTAAATGAAGCTCCTAGTCCAATCGTTGTGAAAAAGGCAAGCATAAAGAAATCTTGAATAAAGTCAGAATCTAACTTTATAGTTAATAATCCTGTTGATTCTAAAATTGCTACCATGACAGCAAAGAGTAAACCACCGATGACTGGTGCAGGTATACATAATTTTTTTAAAATACCAACGTGATTAATAATATAGATTCCTATAAGATACAATACGCTTGCTAAGGCTAAAGTGGTAATAGCATCTAACTCTAGCATGTTCATTCCCCCTTAAATAATAGTATACAAAACTAATAAATTAATCATATATAAACGTCACTTGAGTGAACGCTTACAAAACCCGTAAACTTGATTATACATTTTTGAAAAATAGAATGATAGTAATAAAAATGATTATTGAGAGATTTAATAAAAAACCAAAAAGGAAATTAATTTGTTGTGTATATATTTAATTATAATAGTATATTTAAAGTTGATTGAACAAAGTATAACTCAGTACCTTGTAATGTATAATAGCGTGTGTTATATTTTATTCAAGCTACTGTGTAATATATAGTACTGATTTTAATTATAAGGAGGACATTAATGAATAGCCAGTTTAAAAAGGGTGCATTAGAACTTATCGTTTTACTCATAATCAAAAAGGATGACCAATATGGTTATTCTCTTGTTCAAAATATATCAAGGTATATGACTATTGCCGAGGGAACGGTTTATCCAATACTCAGGAGATTAGTTAAAAGCGGAGAGTTAACTACTTACTACCAACCTTCAACGGAGGGACCAGCGAGAAAATATTATAAAATGACTGATCAAGGCAATGAACGATTAACTTTATTATTAGAAGAATGGGGAGCATTTTCAAAAGCTGTAAATCAATTTATTAAGGAGAGTGACGATAATGCGAAGAACTGAGTATCTTAAAATATTACATAAACATTTAAAACATTTAGATGATAATGAACGTCAAGATATCATAAACGAATACGACACCCATTTTTACAGTGGTATGGAAGAAGGAAAGACTGAAGATCAAATTTCAGAAGAACTAGGTGATCCACAGCAATTAGCGAAACAATTAAATGCAAATGCATCGATAGAAAAAGCAGAACAAAGTAATAATATTAGTGATGTAAGCCATGCAGTTGTATCAGTAATGGGTTTAAGTTTGCTCAATTTTTTCGTTATTTTAATTCCTTTTATAATAATTCTAAGTATAGTACTGTCATTAATTGTAACAACACTTAGTTTCATATTTACCCCCATCGCATTATTAGTTAAAGCTGTTATGGTAGGGTTCCAAGAGATTATGCTACTTGAAGTATACACGACAGGCGTCTTATTTGGTTTAGGTCTTATTTTATTTGTTATCACGTATTTGATTACAAAAGGATTTTACATTTTATGTGTTAAATATTTGAAATGGAATATTAAAGTAGTAAAGGGGAGTGCTACTAGATGAGGAAAGTATTAATATTTACTTTTATAATTGGGTTGGTCATTACAGTAATTTGTGCAATAGGAACAATTAAACAATTTAAAATTGAACAAGAAAAAGCAAAAGATGTAACAACAAACTTTAATAAGTCATATGAAGAAAGTGATATTAAAGCATTAAAAGTTAGTTTTGAGCATAGCAATCTAACGGTAAAGCATGGAGACAAATTTAACATAACGTCTAAAGGTTCGAATGAACAGACGAAAATCAATGCGCAGATAAGTAAAGGTGATTTAAAACTTACAGATAATGATGGTGCGTCTAATATTAATTTGTCACTTCTAGGATTTAAAAAGAACGACGTTGTTGTGACTGTACCTAAACATTTGAAAAGTATGAAGATTGATTCAAGTAACGGTTCAATTGATTTGAATAATATTGAAGTGGAACAAGCAAATATATATTCAGATGTTGGTAAGTTAGCAATTAAAGATTCAAAATATAATAAATTAAATGCTTCTAGCGATGTTGCTGATATTTTAGTAGAAAAGTCTAAGTATAACCAAGGGCAGTTTGAAACGGATACAGGACAGCTAACCATAGAAGACATGCCTATGGATAAACCTACAAATGCTGAAACGGATACTGGAGATGTTGTATTAAATTATGGTGGAGATCAACCTAAGAACACATTAATAGACTTTAACAGTGATATTGGAGATTTAAATATTGAAAATAGTAAATTAAAAGATAAGAAAATTGGTAATGGCGAAAATTTAGTTAAAATTGTAACAGACACAGGAGATACGACAATTAAATAATTAATATTGAAGGCAGGGATAATGTATTTAAAATGACATTATCCCTTTTTTGATTTACCATATATATCATATAAAATCCCTAGGAATAAGGAGCTCATTTATGGAACAAACTATGCGAAGCGAAAAACAATATGGCGCCTTAGCTTTATTGCCTTTAGCAATATTTTTAGTGTTATATATAGGTGTAGGTATTACTTTTACCGCTCTAGGTAAAGAAGACGCCTTTGATCAATTGCCACGTCATGTTGCAATATTAATAGGTATTGTTATAGCTTGGACTTGTTATGACAGAAAAACAGCTTTTACTAAAAAAGTACAAATATTTACTGAACATGCAGGGAATTCTGGCATAGTTAATTTAGGTCTGATTCTACTACTTGCTGGTGCATTTTCAACTGTTACATCTGAAATGGGTGGTAAAACGGCTATGGTGAATATGGGACTTTCTGTTATTCCACCAAGTTTACTCATTCCCGGAATATTTATTATGAGTGGTTTTGCAGCTTTAACATTAGGTACTTCAACTGGGGCACAAGCTGCTTTTATCCCAGTAGGTGTTGCAGTAGCACAAGCAGCTGATTTGAGTGTTGCTGCAGCTGGTGCAGCTGTAATAGCAGGAGCTTATTTTGGCGACAACCTATCTATAATTTCTGATACCACAATTGCTGCAACCAATGGTGTTGGTGCTAAGATGAGAGATAAATTCAAAATGAACATATTTATCGCATTACCTGCTGCTATAATCACGGCTGTTTTCTACGCTGTTGTAGGCGGAACAGGTAAGGTAGAAGGTGACTTAAGTTATAATTTCATTAATATCTTACCTTATTTATTTGTATTAATTGCTGCAATAGCTGGTTTAGATGTCATTCTTGTGCTTATTATTGGAATTGTTATGGCAGGCTTATTAGGTATCGTACAAGGTCAATTAGGTATATTCCAGTTTACAAGAGCTATTGGTGATGGTATGGAAAGTATGTTTAACATCTTTTTAGTAGCCTTTTTAGTTTCAGGGCTTGTCGCTTTAATTCGCTATTATGGTGGTATTGATTGGATTATCAAAGCAATGAAAGCAAAAGCTAAAGGACGTAAAAGTGCAGAATATGTAATCAGTTTAATGTCTGGTGTGCTCTCTGCGGCATTGTCACATAACACATTAGCAATTATTATTTCTGCACCCATTGCAAAAGAAATTGGCGACGAATATAAAGTGCCACCAAAACGCATGGCAAGTTTATTAGATATATTTGCTTGTTGTGCATTAATGGTGTTACCACATGATAGTGGTATGTTAATGGTAGAACAGTATGGAGATGTGTCTTACCTAGAAGTATTAAAATATTCATTTTACCCTGTAATATTTGTGATTTGTACTATAATAACAATTCAATTTGGATTGTTAGATCAGAAGAAAAAGCGTAAAGAATAAAATTTTAGCTAAATTACCAAATGCTAATCATGATATGTATTTAGTAAAAAATAAGAGGTTGAGACAATCAAAAGTCTCAACCTCTTATTGTATATATAGATAAAGTTGTTATTGCCAATATTAATCACGCCAAGTTACGTCTGGGTGTTTCATATCAGATTTGCGCATTCTAGAAACATATGGATTGCCTTTCACGGTAAAACGTAAAGGCTTATTTGTCCATTCACCTTTATTTGGTATGCCTATACGACCGCTTTCCTCAATCATTTTAGGATATTTTCTATTTTTAGAATCTATTTGTAAATGGCCTTCATTAATTTTAGAACCGTCTAAATGTCTTGGTATATTGAATGCTTTGGTCCATTTTCCTGGCCCATTTGTTAAGTCAAATCCTATTTTTCCGCGATTGTGTGTCATTGCCTCGATACCTTCTTCAGGTTCTACCGCTCTGATTAATACGCCTTCAGGTTCATCCTCTAATTGGGTTACAAAATTAATGAGTAAGTGTGTATGCATAACGTGTGCGTAAATTGTTCCACCGGTTTTATATAGTGATTCCACTTTTGGTGTTCGCTTGCCATTAAATCCATGCGCAGCACGATCTTTTTTGCCTACATAGGCCTCTGTTTCTACAATATAGCCAGTGTAAGTTTGTAATTCGTCATGATAGATAACGCGTACACCTAATAAGTCCTTGGCAATTGTAACAGTGTCTCGTTGTATAAAATCCATAAATTGCCCTCCAATATATAGTTTGTAAATTTAAATTTTTTTCGATAATTTTTAAAAAGTTGTAAAATTGTGTTACTACTAAGGTTATATTTTGTTACACTATTTTATGATAAGGTTAGTAGGTTTTTACATATAATCTATTAAAATCTAGTACAAAATAAATCTTATCTTAAACTAAGGAAAATGAAAAGAGGGAGCTTATGGAGAGGAAAATTGGTTTTGGACAAGCACTTAAATTATATTGGAAAAACTATATTAACTTTACAGGGCGGTCACGTAGAAGTGAATATTGGTTTATGGTATTATGGCATATTATTTTCTTGCTACCTGCGATTGTTTTAGGATTCACAGGTTTCTTTGTAATGTTAGCGGGCGCTTCTGCGTATACAGATTCTACGATAGGTTTAGGCGTGCTTATAATGTTTTTAAGTATAATATATGCTGTTATTTACTCTTTAGCTACACTTATTCCAAACTGGGCTATTTTGATAAGAAGATTTCATGATACAGGTAGAACAATGCTCATGCCATTAATTTATTTAGGCTTGTCAGTGATTGCTAATATTGTTAATTTTATCATTGAACTAAATGACCCAAATGAAACAAATATAATGACTAGTATTATACTGATTGTTTTTGGACTAGCTAACTTAGGACTGGGTATTTATATGATTGTCATTGCTTGTTTAGATAGTGAGAGAAAAATAAATAAATACGGCAGTAGTCATAAATATAGTCAATATGCCCAATCTCCAGACTACCTACAAGATAATCATTCAAATTCATTTAATACTGAATCCGTCCAAAATGATAGTCATCAATCAGATCACTTTAAAAATAGCGAAGATTCATTTGATGAAATCAAAGAACAAGATAAAAAACGGGATAATTTTAAATATTAAAGCATAGTTAGTTTTGCGTTTGATTATAAAATATAAACATAGGAGTCTAAGACATAAATAGCTGTCTTGGACTCCTATGTTTGTTATATTAAACTAAGATTATTAATCAATATATGAGAGTTCAGGATGTGATTTACCTAGTAAATCGTGTAATGACTTGTAACGTTGGAAGAGTATTTCATATTTTTTTACTTTTTCTGGTTCTGGCTGTTTGCGATAATATATAGGTTGTTTCATTTGTTGTACAGCTTCTTTTAATGTTGCATATGCACCACCAACGTTTGCAGCCAACATTGCAGCTCCTAAAGCAGTAGCGTTGCTTGAATCGATAACTACTATTTCTTTATTAAGCACGTTGGCATAAATATCAACTAGAAGTTCACTCTTAATTGGAATGCCGCCAGCAGCGTATACCGTGTGTACAGGAATATTATTATTTTCAAATTGCTGCATAATCATTTTAGTACCAAATGCAGTTGATTCGATATGAGCTCGGTGAATCATTTCAAAAGGTGTTTGTAACGTTAAGCCAAAGATACTACCGGTTAGATGACTATCACTTAAAATACTACGATTGCCGTTATGCCAATCAAGTACTGTAACATGTTGCTCGTCGATTGGTATTTCGCTAGCAAGTTGCTCTAAGTATTCAAAAATAGAAATACCTTGTTGTTCAGCTTGATCTGCAATTGCTTTTGGTGCAAGCTCTGCAGAGTAATTGAATAAATCACCAACGGCCGCTTGTCCAGCTTCGTAAGCGTATAACCCAGGAATGATTGCATCTTTTACAGAACCAGTGATTGCGGGAATAGGTTCCTGTTTAGGGTCTAACATAAGATGACAAGTACTCGTTCCAATTACTGGCGTAAATTCACCTTGTTCGATTGCACCTACACCTAATACACCTGAATGTGCATCAATGATGTAAGGAGATATTTGCACGTTAACAGAAAGTCCCCACAATTGTTGATAGTATTCACTAAGATTACCGGCGCTTTCCCCAATAGGGACTACAGGTGCTTCGCATTTATTTTTTACAATTACAGGTAACTCTGGGTCTACAGCTTCAAAAAAGTCATAATTAAAGCCATCATCTTCATTATAAAAACCTTTAAAGCCAATACCACAATTTGAACGAATGTTTTTATCAGTAAGTAAGCTAACTAGATAATCGCCGGCTTCCATTATATAAGCAGTCTGTTTTAATATTTCAGGTGCTTTATGTTTAACTTCTAATATTTTTGGTATCATCCATTCACTATTAACGCTATGCCCGTAATAATCTAACCATGATGGGTTTATCTCATCACTGACTTTTTTCATTTGTGTTGCTTCATCTTGTGCACCATGATGTTTCCATAATTTAACATATGAATGTGGGTTATCTTTTAAAGCAGGGTTAAGATGTAATGGTTTGAAGTCTTCATCTAAGAACACAATTGTGCAACTTGTAAAATCAACCCCGATACCAATAACAGAATCTGAACTAACATTACTTTCAGCTAACACATGCTTAACACCTTCTTCTAAAATTGAGGTATAGTCTTCTGCATGTTGTAAAAAGTAGTTGTGTGGTAAAGGTTTGCCGTTCAAAGATTCAGAGATGGTGCCATGTTGATATTCTTTTATATAAGTAGAAATAATATCCCCATTAGATGTATCTACTAAAAACACTCTACCTGAAGCGGTGCCATAATCGATGCCGATACTATAAGTCATGTTGTAATGCCTCCTATTTGTTATTGATGAATAATAAGTGTTTGAGTTCTTATTTAACTTTATGATAGGGCTTACATTATTCGATGTAAAGCTAAGAACATCATAGTTTTTATTGAGTAAGATATTTTGTGAAAAATAAAGTATACAGTATTGAAAAATTTATTATTTAAAATGTATGTGTTATGGAATAAATGGTATGATGAGTCTAAAGTAATTTCAAAAGAGAGGGGTCCATATGTCATGTCATTAATGATTGAACATGTCACGAAAAAGTATAAAAATTTTACTGCCGTGAATGATATTTCACTTTCTTTAGAAAAAGGAAAGATGTTAGGATTTTTAGGGAGAAACGGGGCAGGAAAGACAACAACTTTTAGGATGATTTTAGGATTAACTCCGATTACAGAAGGAGCAATAACTTACAATGGTAAAATTATTGATAAATCATTGTATAATCGTATCGGTTATTTACCTGAAGAACGTGGGTTACATCCTAAGATGAAAGTAGAAGATGAGTTGCGATATTTGGCGACGTTAAAAGGTATGAAGTCAAAAGATATTACGGAAGCAATTGATTATTGGTTAAATCGATTTAACATTACAGAAAATAGAGAAAAGAAAATTGAAGCCCTCTCTAAAGGAAATCAACAAAAAATTCAACTCTTAGCAAGTATGTTACACAAGCCAGAATTATTAATTTTAGATGAACCATTTAGTGGACTTGATCCTGTAAATGTGGAATTACTGAAATCTGCTGTTCAAGATTTGAATGATGAAGGAACAACAATTATTTATAGTTCACACCGTATGGAGCATGTCGAAGAACTTTGTGATAACGTCTGCATATTAAATAAAGGGGAACTAGTTGTTTCTGGAGCTATTGATGAAGTGAAATCAAATCATGGCTATAAGCGTGTAGTTATTGAAACTGAACATCAAATGCCTGAAATTGATGCTATTGGGGGCGTTTTGGATGTAGAAAGAAATAAACGAGAAATTAAAGCGACCATTGAATCGGAAATTATTGCGGAAAAAATTTATGATGTTGTGACGCGTTATGGATTTGTTAAACGATTCCAAGTTGTAGAACCATCGCTTAATGAAATCTTTATAGCGAAAGTAGGTGATATCAATGAATAAATTTTGGGCTACTTTTTCGTTAACTTATAAAAATAAAGTGAAAGCCAAATCATTTATCATATTTACTGCTGTAGTGATAATTCTGATGCTCGCCGCATCTAATATTAATAAAATTATTGACTTATTCAATGATGGACCTGATAAAGTTGGGGTTGTGTCATCTAATAATCAGATTTATGAAGTTATTAAGTCACAAGGAAACCAACTAGATGAAGGCGCGAAATTTAGTAAAGTATCTGAAAAACAAGCAAGGATACAAGTGGAAAGCGAAAAATTAGATAAAGCTTATATCATTAAATTAAATGATAACCAAAAGTTATCAGGTAAAATTTTAAGTAAAGATACTGTTTCAGAGCAAGATAAACAAAAGTTAAAGGCGACATTATCGACAATTCAAACGCAATTTGTAGCTAATAGTCTAGATTTATCTCAAGGAGAGTTAAAGCAACTACAAGCCCAAAGCGATGTCTCCTCCGAAATAATTGCTAATAATGCTAAAAGTTCCAACTTAAGTGAGGCCCAAAAAGGCTTTAATACTGTAATTGTTTATCTTGGTATTATGCTTATGTTCTTCATTATATTTAATTACGCAAGTCAAGTTGCAATGGAAATTGCCACTGAGAAAACGTCACGTGTTATCGAAATGATTATAACAAGTGTAACACCAGTAACACATCTCTTTGCTAAAATGGCCGGCGTTATTGCAGTAGCATTAACGCAAATAAGTATTTTTGTAATAGTTGGTGTGATATGTTTCTTAACATTCGATATTGGTGATATGTTACAAGGATTTAAAGTCGAACCGAATGAACTGACACTTCAATTAGCTATTGTAGGGTTTGTGTCGTTGATCATAGGTATTTTTTCATATATTATTTTAGCTTCAATACTTGGTTCAATTACTTCACGTATTGAAGACATTAATCAGGCTTTAATGCCTATGACTTTAGTTAGTATGATTGCTTTTTATATTTCATTATTTAGTGTGATGAATCCAGATACATTACTTGTGAAAATCGCAAGCTTTATCCCACTTATGTCACCGTTTGTTATGTTTGTTAGAGCGTCTACACCAGATGTTGCAACATGGGAAATCCTCGTTAGTGTTGGCTTATCAATTGTAACGATATTTGTATTATTATGGGTTGCAGTGCGTAGTTATAAAGATACAATTTTAAGTTTTGACAAAGGTTTTATAGGTTCGATAAAACGCATTTTTAATAAAAAAAATTAATGGATTAAACTCAGAGGTTAGGATATAAAGTTATTCTAACCTCTTAAATTTATTCAAGAGTTAGTCGTCCTTATTCAGCAAGTGATTCTAAAATAAACTAAAGTTAAAGAAAAATAGTGAAAAATAGAAAAAACTATAACAATTTTCAATATTGTTTGATAAAATGCAACAATAGTATAGCTAATTATTTGTATAAATTGTTACAATATAAGAGACTTATATATAGATAAGAAATTTTTTATATACATATCATCGATAACTTATTATATTTAACTGATTGTTAGAGTCATGGTTTATGATTGAGGGAAGCGTAAATTGTGATAAACGACATACAGTCAAATAGTACAATAATTAAAGTGTGTGGAAAAGTAAGGCTTGGCTGTGAACGATTTTAGTTGTTTAGTTTTATTATTTTCGTGATTGCCAGATTTACAACGAAGTCTTTAAATTGCTTAATGATACACTTGAGCCCCTCAAGTTCTGCAATTTTTAGCTAGCATTTGAAAATGATGTTTTATTCATGACAACGCCTATCGCCATTAAATGAACAATGAAGGGCGGCGGGTTTGAAAGGGAGTAATTGAGGATGTTTGCAAAAGTAGAAAGTCAAAGTAATGGTATTGATTTGATTAAAATTGATAATGAAGATACGAAGATAGTTTTCACAAACTATGGCGCTAGAATTGTTTCATGGAAGTATGACGATAACAATATTGTACTTGGTAATGTAGTTGAAGCAGATGAGTTTTATATTGAAAACCCTTATAACTTTGGTGCTACTGTTGGAAGATATGGTGGCAGAATTGCAAATGCAACATTTGAATTAGATGGTGAAAAATACAAACTTGAAGCCAATAATGGCCCACACAATATTCATGGTGGACCTAAAGGTTTAGATAAGCGCTTTTTCGATTACAGAATTGAAGAGCAAGTTGGTCAAGTTAAAGTGATTTTTACTACGGTTATAAAAAGTGAGGATGACCATTTTCCTGGAGATATAGATTTAGAAGTCATTCACACATATGATGTTGATCATAAATGGACGATTGAATATAAAGCTACATCTAATCAAAAAACGTTGTTTAATCCAATGAATCATGTATACTTCAATCTTAATAGAGACAATAATGTTATTGATAATCACAGTATTTCAAGCTCTAAATTAGATATGTATACATTGGATGAGGATAATATTGTAGAAACCAAAAATCCTATTGACTTAGTGGACATATTTAATGAACAAAACATCCAATTTAAGGATATTTTTAATAGTGAAGATGCAATAGTTAAAGAACAAATGGAACGTTTTGGTGGTGTGGATCATCCGTTCGATATAGGTGGCAATGAGATGACAGTTGAGAATAAACATTTCTTACTAACTGTTAAAACAGACATGCCTAATATTGTTATATTCACATTTAATGATACAACAGGTTGGCAAAGTGACTTCAATATTTACAAAGCGCACTCTGGCTTTACTTTAGAAACACAATGTATTCCGAATGATATCAATTTATTTGGTGATGAAGCACCATCTATATTAGAGGCAAATCAGCCATTTTACTCTAAAACATCATATAAAATTTCAGAGAAATGATACACTTATGTTAAGTCTGGAATTGTATATAAAGGTGTTTAACCTTTGTCTATAAAACAGAAATAGGGAGCAGGCGTAAGAAATCAAATTTCACATTTGATTTCTGGCCCACTCCCTTAATTATTTTTAGATTTTTTAGCGCGTGTTAAGAATCTTTCAAGTTTTGATATTCTTTCTTCTGTTAAATATGGATTTTTTAGCGCGTACGTTAAGCGTTCAATATTTTTATTATCACTGTAATAAATTTCATTTAAGTCAAAAACTGAAAGTAATGTTGCATTATCGGCTCGTTTAATTAACTCTAAATTTGAATCTTCTTGGACATAGCCTTCTTTTAAAACTCTAAAATAAAAACCAGTTTTACCAGAAACGGACATACGTTTAATTAAATTGGGTATTTTATACTTTTCTTGTATTTTCCAACATGGCTCTCTAATCTCTGAAACTTCTAATATTGCGTTTCCTAATTGAAATTGATCACCGAAATGTACATCTTTTTCGTCCATATCAGAGACAGTAATATTTTCACCAAACATCGCATATTCTGGAAGTACTGACACATCTTGTTCCCACAGTGAATAATTTTTCTTACTGTATAGACAAACAGCTTTATTAGGGCCACCGTGACCTTTATATTCTTGTTCATCCTCAACGAATCCAGTTTTTGATAGCCACATATTACCGACAAATTTCTTTTTATTTAAAGCTGAGCGCATTGGTCGTTTAGCACTATAAGGTAAATCTTCAACTTTACCTGTTGAGATGGCTTCTAAAGTATAAATCATTATTTTTACCTCCAGATAATTAATAATTATAATTTTAAAACAATAAAATGAATATGCAAGTAAAGATATAATTTACTCTGGAAAATGATTTTTGAACTATGTATTTTAATGAATCTCATGTACAATAAGGATAAAAGTACAGTATAAAAGGGGAAGCATTATGGATAAGAAACAGTTGAAAATAAGTACATTTAATGATGCATTAGACCAAATCAAAGATGGTATGATTGTTGGAATTGGCTCTGGATCAACGATTGAATTGCTTGTCCCAAAAATTGCAGAGAAACTGGAACAAGAACAAATTAATATAACCGGTGTATGTACTTCCAATAAAACAGCATTCATTGCAAAGGAATTAGGGATACGTGTAGTTGATATTAATGACGTAGAAGTAATTGATATTGCTATTGATGGCGCTGATGAGATTGATAACAATTTAAATTTGATTAAAGGTGGCGGTGGCGCTTTATTTAGGGAAAAAGTCATTGATGCCATGGCTAATAGATTTATCGTTTTAGCGGATGATAGTAAATGCGTGGATTACTTGGGTCAAACGTTTAAATTACCAGTTGAAGTTGATAAATTTAATTGGTTGCTCGTATCTAAAAAAATAAAAGCATATGATAATTTAAATGTCATAAGACGTATGGCAGATGATGTACCGTTTATTACAGACAATGGTAATTATATATTAGATGTTGATCTAAATAGAAATATAGAGCCAGCTGCAATGCATGAATATTTAATACACCTCGTAGGCGTATTAGAAACAGGGTACTTCTTAGATGTTGCAGATCAAGCAATTATTGGAACGGAAGCTGGAGTTAAAATTATTAATAAATAATTTTTCACTCTTACTTCACTTAATTTTAATAATAGTAAAAATTAAAATTGTCCATTATTCATGTACTTAAAGCTTGATTAAAGATAGTCATAATAGAAAACAAGAGCTAAGACATTTATGTCTTAGCTCTTGTTTTTATATATTAACGACGGTGACCACGTTTACTCTTTAAATCAAATGGTGAGCGTTGGTTACTGTTGTCATTGTCGCTTGGGTTGTCATCTTGTGTTTTAGTTTCTTGCACATTCGTGTCATGTTGACGTGGTGATGCATCTTTAGAGTTTGGGTGTGCTTTTTCTGTTGATGCTTCAACAGCACTGTTAGTATAACGGTTTAATTTATTGTTATCTTCTTGTGGTTCGTTATGATGCGCCATTGCATCAGATTCACTTGAATCGGCAGAAGGTGTATTTTCTTTAATAATATTAGCACGGCTATTATCTTCTTCTGTATGAATTGTGTTCTCTTCTGTATAGTTAGAATCTGCTGTTGGCGAACCATGTGCTACAGAGTCGTCTGAGCTTGATTGTTGATGATCCTCATTTTGATTAATCTCATTTACAGTAGTAGAGCTATCATCTTGATGTTCTCTGTTCTTAACGTCATCAGTATTATTTTGATGATGTTCTGATGTTTTATCGTTTTGGTCGTCTTCATTAACGTGATCAAGGTAGTTGTTTTCTTCAACTTCATCTAAGTTTCGTTTCGTGAAGAAATAAAGTATTACACGGATAAATAGATTAATTAAAATGTATACAACTGCGACAGCAACCGTAGACAATGCAATTACTTTCATAGCAAAAACTTCACCTAATTCTTCATTAAATAAGAAGACAAGTCCAAATGACATGGACGCATGGAAGATTGTTGCAATATAAACTGTACGTCCTTTTGTAGCACGAATTAATTCCCCAGCAATCATTGAAAAGGCAAACGAGTATAGGAAACTGTATATTGCATAATCAAAACTAAAGGCAATATTAACGTTCCATATAGAATACATAAAACCAACAATAATAGATGCGAAAAATGTATTCATTTTATTCTCAACGATATTTTGTAAATAAGAACGGAAACCAAGTTCTACAAAGAACGCCATTACAATTTGTCCAATTATGATAGATAGAATTGAAACAGATAAGTCTTTTGTTTGTAATAAAACAAAACTATCAGCAAAGATATTAAAACTTACCATAGCAATGATGAAAATAAGCAATGGTAACACGAGTGCCAAAATGACACGTTCAATTACTTTTAAACTAATCGAGAGTTTTAAACTCGCTAATTGCGTACGCTTTTGTTTAAAAACGATAAGACAAATTATAGTAGCAATTAGTGGAGCTAGAGTACTCATGTCAAAGACAAAGCTCTTAAATGGTACTGTATTTTGAAAATCTTTAAGTATAATGGGTAATGCGTAGGCTATAATGAAGAAAATAAATATCATCATTGCCCATTGAAAACCGGGTATACGTTTTGTATTCATTATGTAACCTCCAATAGGGTTTCAGAAAAATCATTCGTTCTTAATTATACATATTTATCATAGAGAAATAAATTAAATTAAGGATTTATCATTGAAATGTAATAGTTTTACATTATCTAACATCTAATTGAAATATTTTTGGCAATTTTTTAAATTATAGCGTGCACAATTGGGTAAAGTTAATTATAAATTGAATTGACTATAATGTAAGCGTATACTTTTAGGTGGTAATTAAGTAATTATAAGGAGGAGAACTATGTATAAACTAGCACAACGTGATCTTTGGACAGGCAGAATAGATAGTGAAACAGATGAATCGCAATTTAGACATTTTCAAACGATACAGTTTCGCAATATTGAGGATGACTACAATGAACCACGTCAGGGTGTAGGTTTATTAGGCTATGCAGTAGATAAAGGAGTCGAACTTAATAAAGGGCGAACAGGTGCTAAAGAAGGGCCTGACGCAATTAAAAAGGTGTTTGCTAATCTACCTGTAACTAGAAAGTGTAACGTGTATGATTATGGTAATGTAGAACACGACCATCAAACTTTAGAAGAAACACAGGAAGAGTTTGCCCATTACGTAGCCAAATCCATTAAAAGACATAAACAAACATTTCTATTAGGAGGTGGGCATGATATCGCATATGCACAGTATTTGGGTACACGTGAAGCTTATCCAGATGAATCGATTGGTGTTATCAATATAGACGCTCACTTTGATACGAGAGAGGAAGAATACTCTACATCTGGCACGAGTTTTAGACAAATATTAGAACAGGACGACAATGCTGATTATCTTGTGTTAGGTATCCAACAAGGCGGTAATACACAAGCATTATTTGATTACGCTGAAACTAAAGATATCGGTTATGTTTATTCGGAAGAATTACTGCACCAAATTTCTCCCCCAATTAAGGATAAAGTAGAACGTTTTATTCATGATCATGATGTCATCATGTTTACAATATGTATGGATGTTATTGATAGCGCTTTTGCACCAGGTGTGAGTGCAAACGGCGTACTTGGACTATTCCCACATGTTGTCCTCGAATTGTCAAAACGTATTATACCGAATGAAAAAGTTCCAACGATTAGTATTGCTGAAACTAATCCAAAATATGATGTCGATAATAGAACAGCCAAATTATCAGCTAATTTCTTCCATCATTTTATCCTTTAAAATTCCAATAGTTTATACATTGGTCAATGAAAGAAAGCACGCGTTCAGAGTGCTTTCTTTTTTTTAGGTAATTGATGTAAATCGAACGACTTAACGTTGGACGGATATCTATTGCATCTAAGTCTCGTGCGTTAAATGATTGATAATAAACACGAGGAATAATTGCATACCCCAATCCTCTATGGACAAAATTAGTTGCTGCTTCGAAACGGTCAGCTTCAATAACAATATTTGGATGCATATTCATTCGATTAAAATAGTCATCAAGGTGTTTACGTACCTGAGAACCTTTAGTTGGTAAAATGAGTGGTAAAGATGCAATTGACGTCGTGCGTTTATATGGAAACGCATTTTTAGGTGTGATTAATACATAAGACTCTTCGTATAATGGTATGGATGTAATATCTTCATGAATAATTTGCTCATTTGTGAAAGCGAGATGATTTTCGAAATTAATGAGTAATTCTATGATTTTAGTTTGGTCATGAATTTCTGAAACGAGGTAAGTCTGGTCTGCGTTCTGTTTTTTATGTGTAGCTAATACTTGAGAAATCCACTGGTTCGTAGATTCTAAAATGGATATTTTAATTTTAGGCACATGTCCCATATTAAGATCATACATTTTCTCTATTGTTTGATGATAATTCTGTATGAGTTGTTGTGCATAGTTATAAAAATGGATACCTTTTTCAGTGATTTTAATATCTTTAGTAGTTCGCGTAAATAAATCATAACCTAAGTCTGATTCCATTTTTTTAATCGTAGTAGTTAGTGACGGCTGACTAATGTGTAAAAAATTAGCGGCTTTCGTAAAGCTATTGTATTTTACAACTGCTACAAAATATTCTAATTGAACAATCTTCATATCTCATACACCTCTAAAAAATTTATTTATAGTTTTAAGTTATCAATAATTAGTTTATTTATATTGGTAGTCTATATAATAACATACTATACTGTGAAATATAGAGGGAGGCGTACTTTCATGTAAGGGGCGTGAAGTACATGTGGAAATTTTTCGTTTATAGTTTGATTGGTATTATCTTTTTCTTTGTACCAGTAACTATTAGCGGTCAATCAACGATTATGATTGATCATATCGTACAGTGGATATCGAAATTACTTAATCCAATCTTACCGTACTATGTATTGATTTTAATATTGATTGGCGCAGCACATCCATTTATCAATAAGAAATGGAATAAGTCTAAAACAGATATAGTCTTTAGTTTATTTAAAATCATAGGGGTATTTATTGCTTTTATGGTGGTATTTGATTTTGGACCTGGTTTTGTATTAACAGAAAGTATTGGGCCATTTTTATATGAGAAGTTGGCAATACCTTTAAGCGTATTAATTCCTATAGGTGCAATATTCTTATCATTTTTAATAGGATTTGGATTACTAGAATTTATTGGTGTTATTTGTAGACCGATAATGAGACCTATTTTTAAAACGCCAGGAAAATCAGCTGTAGATGCTGTTGCTTCGTTTGTAGGTAGCTATTCAATCGGTTTATTAATTACAAACAAGGTATATAAAGATGGGGGATATACGCACAAAGAGGCAGTAGTGGTTGCAACTGGTTTTTCAACGGTATCTGCTACTTTTATGATTATCGTAGCAAATACATTAGGTATTATAGAATATTGGAATCTTTATTTTTGGTTTACTTTAGCAGTGACATTTATTGTAACTGCAATAACGGTACAAATCCCACCTATAAGAACAGAAAAGACAACGACGTATCAAGGCCAACCGTACAAAGAAGAAATTCGTAGAGATATGCCATTATTAAAAGAATCATGGTTAGAAGCTAAGATAGCTGTCAAAAATTCGAAAACATTGATAGAAAATGTGATAGAGAATTTGCGTGACGGTGTTGTAATGACGATTGCTATTTTACCATCTATTATGTCGATAGGATTTTTAGGACTAATTATCGCGGAATATACACCAATTATTGAATATATTGCTTACATTTTTTATCCAATTATAAGTATATTTCCTGTAAGTGATGTTGCAGTTTTAGCTCAAGCTTCAACAATTTCTATAGTAGAGATGTTGTTGCCAGCAGCGATAGCTCAAAGTGCTGATTTAGCGACAAGATTTACAGTAGCAGTCATGAGTGTTTCAGCCATTATTTTCTTTTCAAGTGTAGTACCAGTTATTCTATCGACGGAAGTTAAAATATCAGTTGGTAAACTAGTCATAATATGGTTTGAAAGAGTGATACTCACATTACTTATTACTATTCCATTTGCATTATGGATATTTTAAACAAAGGATTAATTTTATTAAATTAAGGAGTGATTTTTCATGAGAAAAATAGTAGCAAAAAAAGGTTTAGACATTGAATGTAAAGGTTGGGAACAAGAAGCGGTTTTAAGAATGTTATATAACAACCTTGATCCTGAAGTAGCTGAACGTCCAGAAGACTTGGTAGTTTATGGAGGTATTGGAAAGGCAGCTAGAAATTGGGAAGCATTTGAAGCGATTGAAGAAACATTACGCTCATTAGAAGCAGATGAAACAATGTTAGTACAATCAGGTAAACCAGTTGCTGTATTTAAAACACATGAAGAAGCGCCACGTGTATTAATTTCTAACTCAGTATTGGTTCCAGAATGGGCAAATTGGGATCACTTTAACGAATTAGATAAAAAAGGATTAATGATGTATGGGCAAATGACTGCAGGTAGTTGGATTTATATTGGTTCTCAAGGTATTGTTCAAGGTACATATGAAACATTTGGTGAACTTGCCAATCAACATTTTGGTGGTAAATTGAACGGTACAGTAACATTAACTGCTGGATTAGGCGGTATGGGTGGTGCACAACCACTTGCCGTTACGATGAACGGCGGTGTTGTAATTGGTGTAGATGTAGATGAAACACGTATTGATAAACGTATGGAGACACGTTATTGCGATGTGAAAACACATGATTTAGATGAAGCCTTACGTCTAGCTGCAGAAGCACGAGATAAAGGGGAACCACTTTCTATTGGTTTAGTGGGCAATGCTGTCGATACACATAAAGCAATTTTAGATAAAGGTTTTAAAATTGATATTGTAACTGACCAAACAAGCGCACATGATCCATTAAATGGTTATATACCAGAAGGTTACTCGTTGGAAGAGGCTAAAGCAATTCGTGATAAAGACCCAAAACAATATGTTAAAGAATCTCAAACTTCTATGAGGAAACATGTCGAATATATGCTTGAATTCCAAAAAAATGGTGCTGTCGCATTTGATTATGGTAATAATATTAGACAAGTCGCATTTAATGATGGATTAGAAAATGCATTTGATTTCCCTGGATTTGTACCTGCCTATATTCGTCCGTTATTCTGTGAAGGTAAGGGTCCTTTCCGCTTTGCAGCTTTAAGTGGAGATCCAAAAGATATTGAACGCGCTGATGAGGAAATGAGGAAAATTTTTCCAGACAATGAAAAATTAATACGTTGGTTAGATTTAGCTCAAGAAAAAATTGCGTTCCAAGGTTTACCATCACGTATTGCTTGGTTAGGCTACGAAGAACGTGCAAAAATGGGCTTAGCACTAAATAAATTAGTACGTGACGGCGAAATTTCTGCACCTATTGTTATTGGACGTGATCACTTAGATTCAGGATCCGTTGCAAGTCCAAACAGAGAAACTGAAGGAATGAAAGATGGCTCTGATGCTGTCGGTGACTGGGCTATCTTAAATGCTTTAATCAATACTGCAGCAGGTGGTTCATGGATTTCATTCCATCACGGGGGTGGCGTAGGTATGGGCTATTCGTTGCATGCTGGTATGGTTGTTGTTGCGGATGGTTCAGAACGTGCAGACAAACGTTTAGGACGTGTACTTACTACGGATCCGGGTATGGGTGTAGTGAGACATGCTGATGCTGGATATGAATCTGCAATTGAAGTAGCAAAAGAAAAAGGCATAAAAATCCCAATGATTACAGGTAAAGGAGGTAAATAATGAACGATTTAATCATTCAAAATATAAAAGAACTTATTTTACCAAAATCAACTGAACGCCCATTAAAAGGAAAAGAATTAGATGAATTAAATATCATCGAAAATGGAACCGTCGTTGTTAAAGATGGCAAAGTAGTTTATGCAGGCAACCATTCTGATGACTATGAAGCGAATGAAGTTATTGATGCGACAGGCAAAGTAGTTTCACCGGCACTTGTTGAAGCTCATACACATCTTGTGCATGGAGGGTCACGTGAACATGAAATGTCACTTAAAAGACAAGGTGTTTCATATTTAGAAATTCTTGAACAAGGTGGCGGCATTTTATCTACAGTTGAAGCCACTCGCAAGGCTACTGAAGATGAATTGTTTAAAAAAGCAGAAAAGAATCTGTTAACAATGATTGAACATGGTGTGTTAGCTGTAGAGAGTAAAAGTGGTTATGGTTTAGATAAAGAAAATGAACTTAAACAGTTACGTGTATCTAACCGCTTGGCAGACAAATACAATTTAGATATGAAGCATACTTTTTTAGGACCTCACGCAGTTCCGAAAGATGCAAAATCAAATCAAGCATTCTTACAAGAAATGATTGACTTGCTACCTGAAGTTAAACCATACGCAGATTTTGCAGATATATTTTGTGAGACAGGTGTATTTACTATCGAGGAATCAAGGAAGTATATGCAAGCTGCTAAGGCATTAGGGTTTAATGTGAAAATACACGCTGATGAAATCGACCCATTAGGTGGACTCGAATTAGCTATTGATGAAGGCGCAATTTCAGCAGATCATCTTGTTGCTTCTAGTACAGAAGGTAAGGCGAAATTAAAACAAAGTGATACTGTAGCTGTATTACTTCCAGGAACAACATTTTATTTAGGTAAAGAAACATATGCAGATGCAAGAGGCATGCTAGATAATGATGGCGCGATTGCAATTGCAACAGACTTTAATCCTGGTAGTTGTGTTACCAATAATTTACAACTTGTAATGTCTATTGCTGCATTAAAATTAAAACTATCACCGAATGAAATTTGGAATGCGGTAACGGTAAATGCTGCAAAAGCAATAGATGTAGATGCTGGAACAATTAATGAAGGCGATAAAGCAAACATTGTAATTTGGGATGCGCCAAACCATGAATATATTCCATATCATTACGGTATTAACCATGCCGAAACAGTAATTAAAGATGGTAAAGTATTATTAGATAATAAAATTCAGTTAAAAGGTTAATCTAATTATTTTATTGAGAGTATGAGACAGAAAAATCTCTGATTAAAGCATAAACGTCAATTTCTATCGAGATGATATAGAAATTGACGTTTTATTGGGTCTTTGCCAAAGAAATTATATGAATTTTTTGAGAATAAGTAACTTGAAGTTGCTTATTCTCTTTTTTTTTTGGAGTAATAAAAAGTCTTGAAGTAAGGTTACGAAACCATTATAAATTCTATGTCTAAATGAAATTCTTTTAATAAGTTTTATTTTCCTATATAGTTCAAGAACTCTATATACTCCAATGGAATTTTAGAAAATGGGAGTAAAGTTGTTCAGATTTTTAATATGAATTTAAAATCCAAGAATCTGTCGAACTAATTCACACTATAACTATAAAAAATAACTGTGAAGCATCTATTTTTTATAGTTTGCATCATAACTCTTCATAGAGTTTCTTTGATATAAGCTGATAATCATTTGTAAATGACTTATGTTTACTATAATTGATTTCGTTTAATTTTCATAAATTTCCTTATATTCAAGGTTTTAGATAGTTGGTCAGAAATTATTAAACCTAGTGCTATTGAGCCAGCAATGAGTATGGTTCTAATAAATGTATTGCTTGCATCAGTGAAATTTAGTGTCACAAGTTGCTGCATAGCTCTAAATGCTAGGCTTCCTGGTACTAAAGGAATAATACCAGGAATCATAAAAACAACAACAGGAGATTTGAATAATCTACTCATTATATGGCTGATTAAACCCAAAGTTAAACTCCCTAATAAACTTGTGTAGATGCTATCCATTTGAAATGATGTGTTTAGGGTGAAGTTAATTATATAGCCTAGTGCACCAGCTAAGCCAGCTGGTAAGAACAATTTTTTAGGGGCGTCGTATATCAATGCAAAAAAATAAGAAGCTGTAAAACTAAAAAACAAAGTGTACATAAACGTCATAACGTTGACCCCCTAAAAAATTAAATAAACAATTGAAATTCCTGATCCAATAGCAAAAGCGATTACTAAAGCTTCTAAAAATTTAGCTGTAAACATTAACATATGTCTGCTGAATAAATCCTGTATAGCAGTAGTAATTAAGACTCCAGGCACAATAGGCATAATAGAAGCAATCATTGCCGGGCCTATTGTTTGATTAGTATTAAATAGTTTTGCGCTTAATAAAATAATAAAACCTAATACAAAAGAAGCAACCAATTCGGGTATAAACATTGTTGGTGACCTACTTTGCATCCACTCAACGATTAAAAATCCAACAGAGCCAGCAATAAATGTAGGAATAATATTTTGCCAATCACCGCCTTGTAAATATAAAAAGCTAAGTGAAATAAATCCAGCCGCAATAAGTTTTTTCCATAAAGCGATGGTTAAAGTCGTATGTTCAATATTGGATAAAAGATTATAAGCTTGATGAATTGAAATATTATTATTGGTTAGTTGACGTGAAATAGAGTTAACTTGAAAAATTTTAAGTAGATTTGTTGCATTTTTATTGATTCGAACAATACGTGTATCGTGATTTTCGCTAAGAGAAAAATTTATAAAGTTATTTATAACGTATCCTTGACTATTATTATAGCCCATACAGAGAGCCATTCGTTTCATCGTGTCTTCTACACGTGCAATTTCAGCACCTGAAGATAGCAATATTTTGCCGGCAATTAAAATAACACTCATAGTTATTTTATCTTGAGAACTATTCAATATCTGTACCTCCAAATCAATAATAGTGACACTATTCTAATACTAATCTGTCCAAGAGAAAGGAGTGGAAACTTTGCTAAAAAATAATGCCAGCAAAATTCTATTTAAAAATTATTTATGATATGTAACATTATTTCTAATCAATGTATCTTCTAGTGTTCTAAGTTTATCTAATGAAGATTCGGATGTACGTTTTCCTAATTCTAAGACTAATGCATCTATAAGGGCGATTATTGGTACGATTGAAAAATGATCTTTACTAACGGACAACTTTAATGTTACTGAAGCATATTCGATAATTGGGGAAGAATCATAATCTGTAATTAACAATACATCATTCCCTTGGTTCTTTGTTTCTTTTACTGCGTTAATGACTGAATATGTGTAGGGTTCAAATGCAAATACTATAAGAATATCTTTAGCAGCCATTTTAGTTATTTTATCGAGTGTTGCATCTGTATCCCCGCTTAGTTGATGGACATTTAAATAGAATTCATTTAATAAATGTTCAAGATATAAAGCTGTTGATTTATAAGGTCTAGTTCCCAAAATACTTACACTTGTCGCTTGTTCAATATATTGAACTGCTATATCAAAGTTAGCAATTAAATCAGTTTTCAACGATTGGTTTAATAAGTCCACGCTTTTATCCCATACGTTGGTCAAAGTATTGGTCTTCAATTTTTCACTATGGATAAAAGCATTCTTTAGAGAGAATTTAGTATTACTTGGTAGAGCTTCGTTGTAAATATCTTTTCTAAAATCATTAAAATTTTTATAATCCAAAGCATTGATGGTTCTCATCACTGTAGAAATACCCACATCTGCTTTATTTGAGAGTTCCTTAATAGTTGTAAGGCCTAAATCTTCAAAATTTTTAAGTATATAATTACATAACTTTTGTTGTTTTTTAGGTAGAGTACTTTTTCTATTTACAAGTTTTTCTTTTAAAGATAATGTTTTTCTGTTCATTAAGAATCCTCTCCTTCCGATAATAATTCTTATTTTAACTAATAATAACAGAAGAATTGCAGTAATCAAATAACAATATAAGAATAAAAAAATTCCTTTTTTATTTGAAAAGGTTTACATTTATTCATTTTTGGTGTTAAAATTCAAATCAATAAGATTAAGGAGGCAATTAAATGTTGAATTTTGATATTAAAGATTTGAAACCAAAGGTACAAGAGTTCTTAAGTAGAGAAATCCCGCTATATATAGATGGGAATTACACAAAAGCGATAAACAACAATACTTTTGAAGTAATTGATCCCTCAACAGAAGACTTTGTAGCGAATGTAAGTGAAGCTGGGGGAAAGGATATAGATAAAGCAGTTGAAGCTGCGAGAAAAGCATTTGACGAAGGTTCTTGGACAAAAATGGAAGCGCATACAAGGTCAAATATAATTTACGAATTTGCACGATTATTAAAAGAAAATCGCGAAGAACTTGCCGAATTAGAAGCTATTGATAGTGGTAAACCTTATGAGGTAGCTTTAGCAGACGATATAGATGGTACAATCCAACAATTTGAATACTATGCTGGTTTTGCAACAAAAATATCCGGTAAAACGACTCAAATATCAAATGATTTAGTTAGCTATACTTTACATGAACCAGTAGGAGTTGTTGGTCAAATTATACCTTGGAATTTTCCATTGTTAATGGCTGCTTGGAAGTTAGGTGCAGCATTAGCAGTAGGATGTACCATTGTAATTAAACCAGCGACAGAAACTCCACTATCACTACTTTATGCGGCTGATTTATTTAAACAAGCAGGTTTTCCAGATGGCGTAGTTAATATAGTACCAGGGCCAGGACGTACTGCTGGAGAATTTCTTGTTAATCATGAAAAAGTAGATAAGGTAGCGTTTACTGGATCGACAGATGTTGGAAAAGGTGTCATGAAAGGGGCAGCAGAGCAAATTAAAAATATTACGTTAGAGTTAGGTGGGAAATCTCCAGCTATATTACTAAAAGATGCTGATTTAGATGAAGCGATTGATGGTGCTTTTGATGGGACAATGTATAATCAAGGCCAAAACTGTAGTGCTTGTACAAGAATTTATGTATATCGTGATATATATGAGGAAGTTATTGAGGGATTAAAAACAAGAGCTGAAAACGTGAAAGTAGGTCCAAGTATGGAACAATCAACTGACATGGGGCCGCTTATTTCTAAGAGACAGCAAGATAAAGTAATTGATTATATTAATAAAGGTAATGAAGAAGGAGCAAGATTAATTTTTGGTGGTAGTAAAGTTAACGAACAAGGTTATTATATAGAACCTACAATTTTTGCAGATGTCGAAGATGATATGACAATTGCACGAGAAGAAATCTTTGGTCCTGTAATGGCAGTATTTGTATTTGATGAAATCGATGAAGTTATAGATAGAGCCAATAATAGTGAATATGGATTAGCTTCAAGTGTCTGGACACAGAATCTTAAAAATGCCCATTATATATCTAAAAAACTGAAAGCAGGAACGGTTTGGATTAATACAGTTGGTCTTGAATTAGAGACAATGCCTTTCGGCGGCTATAAACAATCCGGTATTGGAAGAGAAATGGGTGGTGAATACGGGTTACAAAGTTATACAGAAGTCAAAAGTGTAATGATTAATATTGATTAAATAAAAATAAATGGAGGATTTATTATGTATAAACCATATGGAATGATTGCAGCGCTACCAACGCCAATGTTAGAAAACGGAGATATTGATTATAATTCATTCGGTAATTTAATTGAACATGTGATTGCTGGAGGTCTTCAAGGCGTGCTTGTCGGCGGTAGTACTGGAGAGTATTCGTTAATGACTATAGAAGAAAGAAAACAAATTATAGAATTTGTAACTTTAAAAGTGAATAACAGAGTACAAGTCATGGCAGGAACAGGATGTCATAGAACATCAGATACAATTGAATTAACGCAATTCGCTGAAAGTGTGGGTGTAGATTCTGCCTTAGTTATAAACCCGTATTATATGGTTACAAGCGATGAAGGTATTGTAGAACATTATAAAAATGTAGCAGAGAGTACAAGCGTTGGTATAGTTATTTATCATTATCCAGAAGCCACTGGAGTTGAACTTGCACCAGAAATCATTCATGAAATTAGTAAAATTGATGGTGTAGTAGGCATTAAAAACACTGCAGATGGTGTTCACACTTCTAAGGTGCTTGATTTAGTTAAAGATGACCCTGATTTTGCATTATTAAATGGCTTTGAAGATCTATTTTTACCTTCATTAGCAATTGGTGCACAGGGAGCAATAGGTTTAGTAGATAATTTAGTTCCAAGTAAAATCGCTCGCTTATATAAACTTGTGCAAGATAATAACATTCAAGAAGCAATAGAATTAAATAAACAATTACTTCCTTTGTATAATTTATTAGAAGAAGAAACAGTGCCTGGGACAGTAAAAGCAGGATTAAAAGTTTTAGGTATTTCTGGAACAACATGCCGTTTACCGTTAAAACCGGCCACTCCAGCATTTGAAGAAAAAATGAAAGTAGTATTGGATGAAATAAATAATAGTTAAAATAAGAGGTGTTTAATTATGAAAGACGTAATTATTATCGGAGGTGGCCTAGCTGGGCTTTCAGCAGCTTGGCGCCTCAAAAACCACAATATATTGTTACTAGAATCATCAAATCGTGTAGGCGGTCGAGTAATGTCAGAAAGACGAGGTAACTATTGGTTGAACTGGGGAGGTCATGTCTATGCAGGAGAAGGATCAGCTACTGATGAATTATTACAATCTGTAGGTGTTAAATCTACACCTGTACCTGGCACGTTATCTGCTATGCATCTAAATGGAAAGTTATTATTGAGCGGAAGAGTAGAACTTTATCCATTTAGGGTACCGATGTCTTGGAAAGCAAGGTTGGCAATGTTAACTGTTGGCGCAAAGGTTAGGTTAGCAGTTATGAAATATAGTAAAGTAGCGAAGAAACGTCCTTTAGAAGAACCTAGTGTCCAGCAACAACGTATTCTAGATTTTATGAATGATAAAACATTTTCTGAATTTACTGGTAAATTACCTACAGATGCAGATGCAATATTTCGACCTACAGTAAGTCGCTCTACAGGCGATCCAGAACAAATATCAGCTGGCTCAGGTGTGGGATACTTTGATATGATTTGGAGCAAAGAAGGCGGACTCTCAAAAAATATAATAGGAGGTCCTTCAACTTTAACCAACACTATAGCATCAACATTAAAACATCAAATTGAGCTTGAAACAGAAGTTCGAGAAGTAGTTCATAACCAAGATTTTGTGACAGTGCGTTATATTAAAAATGGTAAAGAAATTACTGAAACAGCACGTTATGTGGTTCTAGCGACTCCTGCACCCATAACTAGAAAAATAACTAAGAATTTTAGTGCTGAACTTGATAATGCATTAAGTAAAATTAAATATGGACCTCATGTGAGTGCTTCATTTTTAACAAATGAAAGCGGAAAACAAGTATGGGATGATGTATATGCTTTTGCTACACCCAAAAAATCATTTGATGTTTTGATTCATAATTCTAATGTGAATCATGCTTCAGAGAAAAAAAGAGAACAAGGTAGTAGTTTTATGACTTTTTCTCCAGCAAATAGGGGAAAAATGTTAATAGATAAATCAGAAGAAGAAATTTTGGAAATTTATTTAAATGATTTAGAGGACATGTTCCCAGGCTTTAGAAATTATGTTGTAGAAGGACATGTTAACAAATTTCCGTATGGTTCAGCATATGTTTACCCAGGTCGTGCTAAGATACAACCAACACTAACTAAACCCGAAGGCAGATTATATTTAGCTGGAGATTATTTAGGAACTCTCTATACAGAGACGGCTATTCAGACAGGGTTTACAGCAGCTCAAAATATTAATAGCTTATTAGAATTTAACGAAATTAAAGAAGATAAAAAAATAAAAAATATTTTGTAAGCGCTTACTAATGATTTATTAGTTTATGGATAAAATAGCTTAGAAATATTTTATTTAATTAGTATTAAATTATTTTATCCTATGAGAATTTTTATAATGAACAAAAGAAGTTTGATTCAGTAACTTCTTAGTTATTATTACAATCTGAATTTAACATCGGTTGACAAATCATAAACCTATTTTCGATTATGTTAATTATGTTTGTAACTTGTAGGATAAAATATACTCAAAATTATCTATTTGAAGATAAAAGTAAATCTTGTTGTCAAATAAAAACTTGAATTTTAATTATTATTTGAAATCCTACAAGATTATTTTACAAATAATCGAAAAGGGGATGCTATGGGTAATGAGCAAAGATAATAAAGCAGCATTTAAAGTAACTTTGGCTTATTTAAGCTTTATTGTAGGAGCCGGTTTTACTACTGGTCAAGAGTTGTTACAATTCTTTGTGAATCATGGTAATTATGCATATATAGCTGTGATTCTCACAGGTATTATTATAACTTTTGCAACACGACAAACTTCAAAAATTGGCTATCTTTTAGATGCAAATACTTATGAAATATCGTTAAATAATATATTTGGTAAATTTATTGGGCGTATATTAGATTATCTGACTATATTTTTTTTGTTGGGGCTAACTGTAGTTATGATAGCAGGTGGTGGTTCAGCCTTATATCAAGGGTTTGATCTACCAATTTGGATTGGATCGTTAGCAATTGTTATCTTACTGTTCATCGTATTACAACTTAAATTTAATGGCATTATGGTAGTATTAAGTGTGGTAACCCCATTTCTTGTAATAGCAGTGTTAATCATTGCAGGATATAACATTATTAATCCAACAGTTCCTTTTTCAGAAGTGAATAAATATATCCAACCTTCGCAAACCTCTAGTCCTTTTTGGTGGTGGGATGCCCTTGTATATGGTGGGTTGATTATTGGCAATAGTTTTGGGTTTTTAACCATTATCGGTTGTGATTCAATTAGTCATAAAGCAGCGAGAAGAGGTTCATTTTATGGTGGTTTAGGATTCAGTATCTTACTATTAATCATGACAAGTGGTTTATTAGCAAATATTCAAAAAGCAAACAGTGTAGATATACCGACATTATTATTAGCTAATGATATACATCCATTGGTTAGCGTTTTTATGTCAGCGGTCATGATTGGGGTAATATTTAACGGTTGTGTTGGTATGTTGTATACTTTTTTAAACAGGTTTACTAAACCCAAAAGTAAACAATATGTTTTACTGCTTAGTATTTCACTAGTTGCCTCATTTTTACTTAGTTTCATTGGTTTTGTTGATTTAGTAAATTTCGTTTTCAAAACATTTGGTTATATTGGCTTATTTATTAGCGCAGCTTTATTAGTAAGATGGATTTATAATAAATTCTCAATAACAAGATTGATGTAATAGAAAACCCTATCAACTATAATTTAATAAATTTGTATATCAATGTAATAATAATTATATTTACACTGAACATCTTGAGCTTAAGATAATGATGAAAACACTCTCAAAAATAATTATTAAATCTAAATGGATATTTATTTTACGAAGAACCTTATGATTTCATAGTTAACATGTTTGCTATGTGACTTAGTCTATAAAAGGAATATAAACAATTAACAAGCTTGTATGATTTTGGAATGAAGAAGCGAGTGGTTAGCTTTTATATAGTTACTGCCAATTTAAATATTTATAAATAAGGACTGTCTATTAGTAATTGGATATCTTCATTAAGTCAAAGTTACCCAATTAAAAAGTAGGCGGTCTTTTTATGTATAAAGAGTGAAGGGTATTTACTAAGAAATTAAAACAGTAAATGATTAATTTATATTAAAGTGTAAAATCAAGAACAAATATTATTATAGAATATCTCTTAATAGAAACTACATTAAATTGTTAGTATTATATATGTTTATCTAGTGATTTATATAAGCATAGAGATGTTTGTAGGAGTTAAGGACATCGCAAAAATAATGATTTTGTATTTGTAATATTTGGTAGTGTAGTACATACGTATGAGTATCAGCTCAAGTACTGATGTTTTTATATTTTGATAAACAGAATTGATAAAATATTTCGACAATTATGATACCATATGACAATAGGAACATATGGAGGTGACATTCGGCGTGACACACATTAGTTATATCAAACAATGGCAAGGTAATATCATGCCGAATGCACTATCTGGTGTATTAATAGCACTTGCACTTCTACCAGGCGCTATCGCGTTTTCTTTTATTGCAGGCGTGAGCCCGACAATAGGCATGTTAAGTACAGGATTGATGATGATTGTTATTAGTTTTACAGGAAATAGGAACTTAATGGTCTCAGCGCCAAGTAGTGGTGTCTCTTTAGTCGTAGCACCACTTATGGCGAGTTATGGTATGCAAGCAGTAATTTTAGCTACAATTTTTATGGGAATAATTCAAATTATATTTGGTTACTGTCATACAAATAAACTATTGGATTATATTCCTACAGGTGTTGTAATAGGGTTTATGAATGCCCTCGGGGTACTCCTATTCACATCTCAGCTTGATAATATATTTTATATTTCTAATACTACTTATATTCTTGTGCTAATTTCATTTTTAATTATTTGGTTGGTTCAACGATATATAAAAATTATACCGGCGCCTTTAGTTTCTATTATTGTACTAACATTTGCTGCTTGGTTAATTAAGCCAGATATTCAATATGTTCACAATTTAGCTCCCATACATGTGCGTATACCCAATATTAGTTTACCTAACATGAACTATGATTTGGAAATTGTTTTTATTATTTTTATGTATGGATTAACAATGGCCATTGTAGCTGTTGTACAAACAACCTTAACTGCTCGAATGATGGACGTTGTTACGGATACGCCTAGTGATAAAAACAAAGAGTCAATTGGTCAAGGTATTGCAAATTTTATTGTAGGATTGTTTGGTGGATATGGTGGTAGCGCATTAGTGGGACAATCAAAATTTAATTTAAGTATGGGAGCAACATCGAGAGTTTCAACTTTGATTACTGGTAGTTTTCTACTTTTTGGTTTATTTGTATTTGGAAGTATTATTGGTCAAATACCTATGGCGGTATTAGCAACCGTATTAATTACGATATCTTTAAATACATTTGATAGAAGAACTGTATCGTTTGTTAAAAAGGCACCAATTTTTAATGGGTGTATAGTAACGTTAACGATGGCGATTATATTAATAACGAATAATTTAGCTGCAGGTGTAGTAATTGTAACAATTGCCTACTATCTCATTTTGCGCTTAAAAAATAAGAAAGGACGTGACATGTAATGCCACATTATGAAGATTACATAAATTGGAGGAGAACTTTTCACCAATATCCAGAATTATCAGATGCAGAATATGAAACAACAAAAAGATTAAGAAGAATTTTAGAATCATATAATATTACAATCTTAGACTTACCATTAGAAACTGGTTTAGTAGCAGAGATTGGTCAAGGTGAACATTTTGTAGCAGTCCGAACAGACATAGATGCATTACCTATTAAAGAGCAAGTTGTACATGAATTTACATCTACGAACGAAGGTATGATGCATGCTTGTGGACATGATATTCATATGGCGAGCATACTTGCAGTAGCGACAAAATTGAAAGAAATTGAATCGCAATTAGCTGGGCGCGTACGCATTATCTTCCAACCTGCAGAAGAACTAGGTTATGGTGCGTATCATATTACTGATACAGGCGCGATAGAAGGCGCTAAAGCGGTGTTAGGCTATCATAATTACCCTACATTAGACATTGATGAATTTGCAGTAAAATCAGGTGTTATTACATCATCGGTAGATCGTTTTGAATTTAAAATTAAAGGTGTAGGGGCTCACGCTGCAAAACCTGAACAAGGTAATGATCCAGTTATTGTGTTAGGACAATTAATTAATAGCGTGCAATCAATTGTTAGTAGAAATTTATCAGCATTCGATAATGGCGTTGTTACTATCGGTGAAGTATCGAGTGGTAATACATGGAACGTTATTGCAGATGAAGCTTATGTTCAAGGCACAGTGAGAAGTTTTGACGAAGAGAAACGCAATTACATCGAAAAACGCTTGCGTGCAATTGGAAGTGGCCTTGCAGAAGCATTTGGTGTTGAAATTGAAACGTTATATCATCGTTTACCAGGTGCAGTTGTTAACGATGAAAAATTAACAGAAGACGCTATAGAGGTTGCTAAATCGGTAGGTTATAATGTGAGTATTATGGATCAACCATTAACCATCGGAGAAGATTTTTCTGGTTTCTCAAATAAATATCCAAGTGTATTTGTGTTTATTGGTTCTAATAGTGAATATGATCTGCATCATCCTAAATATGATCCAGATGAACGTATATTAGAAAAAGTACCTGATTATTTCGTAAGTTTTGTACAAAAACTTTTAAACGAACAATCTAAATAGAATCTTCGATTGATGTATTAAAAGTTAAAAAATCAGGGTAATGCATAAGCATATTCTTTAAATAAGGAGTGTTTGCATATGCCAGGACAAGATCCTAGAACAAAATTTTCAAGTGAAGATTTCCCGAAACAAGAACAAGCCATTCCAGGTTTACAAGATAAATTAGAGCCTAAGCCTGATTGTGGTGAAACAACTTATACCGGTTACGGACGTTTGAAAGATTACAAGATGTTAGTGACTGGTGGAGATTCTGCTATCGGTAGAGCCGCTGCTATTGCCTATGCAAAGGAAGGTGCGGATGTGGCGATTAACTACTTACCGGCTGAGCAAGTAGACGCTGAAGAAGTGCAACAAGTGATTGAAGCCGCGGGTCGTAAAGCGGTATTAATCCCAGGTGATATACGTGATGAACAATTTAACTATGATTTAGTTGAAACAGCTTATAATAAACTTGGTGGATTAGATAATGTAACAATTGTAGCAGGACATCAGCAATATAGAAATAATCTTAAAGGCTTTGATACTGAATCATTTACTGAGACATTCGAAACAAATGTCTATCCTATTTTCTGGTCAGTGCAAAAAGCAATTGATTATTTAGAACCAGGTGCAACGATTACATTGACGTCATCTGTACAAGGGTATAATCCAAGTCCAATCTTGCATGATTATGCCGCTTCCAAAGCAGCTATTATTTCACTTACCAAAAGCTTATCTGAAGAATTAGGTAGTAAGGGGATTCGAGTGAACTGTGTAGCACCAGGCCCATTCTGGTCACCGCTCCAAATTTCTGGTGGACAGCCCCAATCTAAAATTCCTACTTTTGGTCAAAAAGAAGTTTTAGGTAGAGCTGGCCAACCCGTTGAACTTTCAGGCGTATACGTCCATTTAGCTGCCGAGGAATCAAGCTATACAACAGGCCAAGTTTATGGTGTGACAGGTGGTACCCAATTAGATTAGAATTGATGCAGAAATGAGACCGTAATCTAATTTAACTATTAGTATTTTGATATCTAGACGATACTAAGTATAAGGAGGCAAGGATACATTGATATCCTACCTCCTTCTTATTTATAGAAAGGTAAGGGAATCATTTATGAAGAAATTTAAAGCAGATACTTTAACTAAAAAGCAAAATTATAAATTATTAAGTGGTAGTGTGATACCTAGACCCATCGCATTTGTTACTTCCCAAGATAAAGAAGGGCGTTTGAATGCAGCGCCATTTAGCTTTTTCAACGTTGTTAATAGTGCGCCTCCAATGATTATGATTTCTACAGGTCGTTCTGAAGGGAAACGCAAAGACACTTCTTTAAATATTGAGGAAACGGCATCGTTTGTTGTCCATATCACAGATGAAGCTACAGTAGAACAAATCAACCAAACAGCAGCACCATTGATCCGTAACCAAAATGAATTGGAAAGAACAAACCTGAATTGTGTTGACTCTGAATTAGTTTCAGTGCCTGGCATTGAACAAGCAAAAATTCGTATGGAATGTAAGTTAGATAGAATTATTCCGTTAGGTGACTCTCAAGAAGGATCTGACTTAATTATAGGTGAAGTAGTCATGTTTCATATTGATGAGTCCGTTTATTTTGAAGATAGTAAAATAGACGCCGATGCGCTTAGTGCAGTAGCTCGTTTAGCGGGTAATGATTACGCTTCTTTAGGAAATAAATTCACAATAGAACGTCCAATGGAGTAACTAAAAGATATTTAACAAAATAAGCTTTATTGAAATAATAGATAGTTGGAAGGGAGAGAAAATGAAAGCATTTATAAAAATTGTTTTCTATCCGCTTTCCTATTTGACGAATTACGATTAATACTGTACTGTAATAAAATAAAATAATAACTTATCAAGAGAAGTGTAGGGACTGGCCCGTTGATACTTCGGCAACATGATGATGCGTGTGCCAAATCCAGTAGCATAAATTATGCTAGAAGATAAGAATGAATCACAGATTACTCTTTCTTCTTAAATAGAAAGAGTTTTTTTATTTTTAGGACTAAAAAATAATAGAATGTTAGATTCTGTTTTAATATTTAGGAAAGTTGGTTATGTATGGAGGAGACAAAAAAAGGTAACGCATGGGCTTTGATACCTTTAATCGTATTTGTTGGTATGTTTTTAGGTGTAGGTATTGGTACGGGTGACTTTACTACGATGCCACTCAATGTAGCTATATTAGTTGCGTCTATCGTTGGCTTAGCATTAAACAGAAAAGAAGCATTTCATAAAAAGGTTGAAGTTTTTACAAAAGGTGCAGGACATTCTAATATTATTTTAATGATGTTGATTTTCTTGTTAGCAGGTGCATTTTCCCAAACGACAGAAGATATGGGCGGCGTGGAGTCGACAGTTAATTTAGGGTTATCATTAATACCAGAAAACTTAATTATTGTCGGGCTCTTTATTATATGTATGTTTGTATCTTTATCAATGGGTACGTCTGTAGGAACGGTAGCTGCTATAGCGCCAGTTGGTTTTGGTTTAAGTCAGGCTACAGATGTTTCAGCAGCTATCACAATGGCTACTGTTGTTGGTGGCTCTATGTTTGGTGATAATTTATCGATGATTTCTGATACTACAATAGCTGCAGTACGTACTCAGAAAACGAAAATGAGCGATAAATTTAAGGTGAATATAAGAATTGTCTTACCTGGTGCGATATTTACTATTATTGTGCTTTGGTTTTTAACTAATGGTGCGCACATAGATGCAAGTAAAAGTTACGATTATGACCTTATTAAAGTAATTCCATACTTATTTGTGCTTATCTTAGCACTAATAGGTGTAAATGTCGTTATCGTATTAATCGGTGGTGTTGTACTTTCTGCAATTATTGGATTAATTTATGGTTCATTTGGATGGACTGGCTTATTAAATTCAATATCTAAAGGTATTATCGGCATGGAAGATATAGCGATTATTGCATTGCTCATTGGTGGATTAGTTGCGTTGATTCAACATAATGGTGGTATTACTTGGTTGTTAAATTTTGTACGCAGTAAAGTTAAATCTAAACGCGGTGCAGAATTAGGGATTGCTGGCTTAGTAAGTGTTGCAGATATATCAACAGCAAATAATACTATTTCTATATTAATGGCAGGCCCATTAGCGAAAGATATATCAGAAGAATATGATGTAGATCCGCGTAAATCAGCCAGTATTTTAGATATGTTTGCGAGTTGTTTCCAGGGTATGTTGCCATATAGTCCTCAGCTGATTGCGGCTGCAGGTGTGGCGTCTATATCTCCATTTGAATTAGTACCGTATTCTATTTATCCAATGATATTAGGTGTTTGTGGACTGATAGCAATCTTCTTTAGATTGCCTAGATTAAATAAAAAGTAATTAAGATATATTTAAATTTGAAGTGAGGTAGACTTTTAAGTACTGGCTAGTGTGTCGGAGTTATAAATTGATAAATAGGATTTAGAAAGCATTCGAAAATTTTTTGTTTTCACTGTGATTTTAAATTTTAACTGATTATAATTGATATTAAATTTGAGTCCGGGCATGTGTATACCGGGCTCATTCGCTTTTTTTAATAAATAGTATGTGAACAGAATATGCTAAGATAAGCGTGAAGTTTATTTAGATAATATTCACTAAAAATGAAAGTTTTGACGTTTACTGACTAATAGCGATAAAATGAGATTGTTAAAGCTTTATAAATATTAAAGAACATTACTATATTTATGTATTAATTGTTTAGAAGTATAGTGGAATGCGTTAGAATAGTAATAAGAGTGAAAGTAGGTGAACAATCGATCGTGGGTAAATACAATGTAGAAAATGAGAATGTTGAAATTCGTCTTGAAAGATTATTCAAAGTAGAGCCTGAATTATTATACCAAGCGTGGACAGACCAACGCTTTCTTAAACAGTGGTTTATGACAACTGAAAGAACAAATAAAACTATTGAAGTAGCTGCGGAACAAAATGGAACGTATAAAATTGTTGATGTTCGTAAAGGTAAGGAAAATGTAGTACAAGGTACTTTTGCTTCATTATTGCCTTATGAATATATCGTCATGACAATTGGTATGCCAGAATTAAGCGATTCAGAAGATACGATAGAAGTAGAAATATTCGAAAGAGAACCTGGCATTACACAAATGGTTTTCAATTATACTGCTTTTGTACCAAGAGAAAGAAGATTAACATCTTTAGAATATAAACAGAAGAAGAAAGAATATCATGATTCAACGGCGCATGGATTTGAAATGCTATTCGACAAACTACAATTAACACTTGAAGAGTTTGAAGCGGATTTATAATATTGTTGAGTTGATATTGTAATCATATTGTCTGATATGATTTTGTTGGATTTTCATAATTCTGATAATATCGTTTAAGTTTGAATAAAGTTTCGGCCCGTATCAAAGGAAATACTTTATACGGTTTGCTCGGTCGTTACTTCAAATAAATAACGCTCCCTTTAAAGTAATTACTAAATGTGTAAAAACTTTAGAGGGAGCTTTTTATAAGTAATAAATTCAAAGTAATCATTTAAGCCTCAATACGGTTATTTGAACATGTCGAATAAGATGATAGTTGGAAAGTATATTTTAGTACAATTCACCTATTACTTTACGTTCATTATATTTTCGTAATAAGGTTTCGAAGAAAATATGGTAACTAATAAAGCTTGAATAATCTATGCCGTCTGCTAAGTAAAATGTATTACTAGATACATAAATATTATAATTTGCTTTCTGAGCAAGGGTATTATCTTTTAAAGTGGTAACAGAGAAAAAATATTTTTGACGTAACTGTAATAAATTGCTGATATCTGTTAATTGCTCTGATTCACCAGAAAGAGAAATGATAAAAAAGATATCTTTCGGTGTTGTTTTATTCAATACCATTTTAAATTCGTGTACGTCATGAAGTACGATAATATTTTTATGTACCGTTAGTAAGATACGCTGTGCCTCTTGAGCAACATTCATTTGGGCTAATCCAGTTCCATATAAATAAACGGTTTCTGCTTGGTAAATTTTATCTGTAATCAGGTCATAATCGATTCTTTCTAAATAAGTGAAAGTATTTTCGATTTCTTGTTTAAAACCTTCGATTGAATCTGAAGCTAATTGATGTGATTGTTCAGTTTCAAATTTTAAATAAGATTTAAAATCACTATAACCATCAAAGCCTAATTTACGTGTGAAACGATGAATGGTGGCGTTAGATGCGTGGGTGTGTTCTGCTAATTCTTGTATTTTCATCGTTTTACATTGTAGGATATGTGTATTAATAAAATGTGCGATATGTAAATCATTTTCATTTAATTTATTAAAGTTAGTATTAACACGTTCATCTAAAAACAAATTTGTCACCTCACACTTCATGAAAATATTTTCATGTTTTGAAAATATAATCTGATTATACAAAATTGTTCCGAATGGCGTCAAACTATTGTCTGTATGTAAGCGTTTCCCTTAATATTAAATTAATCACATACAACACATACTCAATGAATTATATTTATAGATTTATTATGAACGATGTGTAGATAAATGCTTATGTATAGAAATAGGAGGTTATACGACTATGAATGCAATTAAACGATTTGGGAGTGCGATGATTGTACCTGTATTAATGTTTGCATTTTTTGGTATTGTTTTAGGATTTGCCACTTTATTTAAAAATCCATCGATTATGGGAAGCATTGCTGCTGATGGAACAACTTGGTTTAAAATTTGGTCAGTAATCGAAGCTGGTGGTTGGACAATTTTTAATCATATGGAAGTTGTGTTTGTGGTCGGTTTGCCACTATCTTTGGCTAAAAAAGCGCCTGGACATGCAGCTTTAGCAGCATTGATGGGCTACCTTATGTTCAATACTTTTATAAATGCAATACTTACGCAATGGCCGCATACATTTGGAGCGAATTTGGAAAAAGGCGTTGACAATGTAACAGGACTTAAAGCGATTGCTGGGATTGAAACGTTAGATACGAATATACTTGGTGGAATTATCATTTCAAGTATCATAACTTGGATACATAATCGATACTACAGTAAACGATTACCAGAGATGTTAGGCGTTTTCCAAGGTCTAACATTTGTGGTGACGATATCATTCTTTGTTATGTTACCAATAGCACTACTTACATGTGTTATTTGGCCGACGGTGCAAGGTGGTATTACTTCATTACAAGGCTTTATTATTGGATCAGGTTATATTGGCGTTTGGTTGTATCACTTCTTAGAACGAGTATTAATTCCAACAGGATTACACCATTTTATATATGCACCAATTGAAGTTGGTCCTGTTGTAGTCAATCATGGCTTAAAAGCAGAATGGTTTGAACACGTTAATGAATTTGCTAAAAGCACTGAACCATTAAAAGAACAATTCCCATATGGATTTATGCTACAAGGTAATGGTAAGGTCTTTGGGGCTATAGGTATTGCTTTAGCGATGTATTCAACTACACCTAAAGAAAATAAAAAGAAAATTGCAGCATTACTTATTCCAGCAACATTAACTGCAGTTGTAGTTGGTATAACAGAACCATTAGAATTCACATTTTTATTTATAGCGCCTTATTTATTTGTTCTCCATGCGTTATTAGCTGCAACAATGGATACGATGATGTATGGATTTGGTTTAGTAGGTAACTTTGGTGGAGGACTATTAGACTTCTTTGCAACAAACTGGATACCGTTAGCACAAAATCATTGGTTAACTTATGTGATACAAATCATTATAGGCTTAGGATTTACTGCGATTTATTATTTCTTATTTAGGTTTTTAATTCTTAAATTTGATATTCCACTTCCTGGTCGTAAAAAAGATGAAAAAGATATGAAGTTATATAACAAAAATGATTATAAAGGTAAAAAGAATGAAGATAATAACGCAATATCCACAGGGAATGAGTATGAAGATAAGGCGATTTATTATTTAGAAGGTTTAGGTGGTAAGGAAAATATCAAAGATGTAACAAACTGTACCACACGCCTAAGACTTACTGTGAACGACGTTGAGAAAGTCGAAGATAGTGCGTATTTTACACATAATCAAATGGCGCATGGATTAGTAAAAAGTGGCAAAAATGTCCAAGTGGTTGTAGGTATGTCAGTGCCTCAAGTAAGAGAAGCATTTGAAAATTTAGTGAATAATGAAGATGTAAAATAATTATATATAAGTAATATAGGATAAATTAAACAAGCGACAAAACGCTCGTATAAGAATTAATTAATAATTTCATTCTAAGTAACTATTGCGGTTAGATTAAGAGGAACCAAGACAAAAATATATGTCTCGGTTCCTCTTCTTTTGTTATTATTTATATTTATACTATGAAATTCTAGCTTTATTCATCCAACGAGGTTGGTATGCAGCGCCAAGTATATCAATGTTATGTGTAGCAATCATATATATGAGTTTTGCAAAAACTGAGGGTGACGTAGATACGTTTATCTTATTGCGATTGAAAGTATATGTAATGTATTCGGTTTGATTTATTAAATTCAAAATATCGATGACTTTGTCTTTAATGAATGCGTCACGAAGTCCATCTACAACTAATTCAAAACGTCTCGAAGATAATAATAAATGATCTAAATCTAAAAGGTCATTAGTATCTGTACCTAGTAGTATTTGATAAATAGAATAGTTATGAAAACTAAGGAAACTAATTATATATGGTAATTGCTGCTTTGGTAAATTAATCTCCAAAGCATACAAATTATTTTGTTTGAAAATCGTAAATTTAAATGAATTACAAAATTGTATTTGTTTACAAAGTTTGGTTAAATTTTTTCTTGTGGCACGATTATTTAATCCTCCAATATTTAACACAAAAGTTTCAGTTTTATCTAAAAACATATGATACCCCCAATATCTATAGAAAGTGTTTTATCTATATTAATCATAATATTCAATTACACTTAAATTTCCACAAGTTATTATTTCTATTAGATTGTACCACTCTTTTTTATTGGAATCACTAGGTCTTAAGAACGAAGTTAAAATTTTTTCATAGTAATTGATTACAGATGTTATTTTTAGAATATTTAGAAAATTAAGTTGTTTGGAAGTATAAAGTATGATACATTTTTCTTTGTTAATACATAAAGGGAAGTGTTTATAGATGTTATCAAAAGTAAGTAGGTTTGCAACCAACACATTTTTATTATGGATGTTAGTTGCTGCAATTATAGGTTTTATTTTTCCTGCTCAATTAGCAACACTAAGTGGTTGGGTACCTTATTTATTAGGTATTGTTATGCTAGGGATGGGGTTAACGATTGACCCTAAAGATTTTAAAATAGTATTTCAAGCGCCGCGTGCTGTAATGATTGGTGTTATATTACAATATACAATTATGCCAGTAGCAGCTTTTTTAATAGCTAAATTATTTCATCTACCACCTGAAGTAGCTATAGGTGTCATTTTAGTGGGATGTTGTCCTGGCGGAACATCAAGTAATGTAATGAGTTACCTTGCTAATGCAAATGTCGCTTTATCAGTTGCAATTACAAGTGTATCCACACTATTAGCACCGATTTTAACGCCAGCCTTAATATATTTATTTGCTAATCAATGGTTAGAAGTATCATTTATGAGTATGTTTTGGTCTGTTGTTCAAGTGATCTTAATTCCTATCATCATAGGCTTTGTCTTACAAAAATCATTTAAAAACTTTGCCGCTAAATCAGCGACAGCTTTACCTATTGTTTCAGTTGTAGCAATTTCACTTATCTTAGCGTCGGTAGTAGGGGGAAGTAAATCACAAATACTTGAAACTGGCTTATTGATTTTTGCAATTGTTATATTACACAATGTTGTGGGGTACACACTTGGATATACTTTGGCTAAAATATTCCGTTTAGAAAGAGCTGATAAAAAAGCTGTTTCTATTGAAGTGGGTATGCAAAATTCAGGGCTAGCTGTATCATTAGCCACCGTTCATTTTAGTCCATTAGCTGCAGTGCCAGGGGCTGTGTTTAGTCTGATTCACAATATTACTGGACCAATATTAGCTAAGTATTGGAATAAACGATAAAAGTAAGGAGAGGATAGGCCAAATTATAAACTGTGGACAGTCAAGTAAACAATTAAATAATTAGAGCAACTTAATGGTCGAATTTATAGCTATGCTATGGATTCGACCATTTTTAATGTTATTCATTTGTGTTATAAAAATAGATATATTATTAGTTAATTAAAATATGAAATATGATAAGCTATCATTAAATGAATGTTACCCCATATTAAATAGGAGGCGTAATTATGTATAAGGCAGTTGTATTTGATTTTGATGGCACAATTATAGATACTGAAAAACATCTGTATGAAATTATTAATAAGCACTTAATTCAACACAATTTACAAGAAATATCATTAGACTTTTATCGTCAATCTATAGGAGGCGCCGCAACGGAATTACATAGTTATTTGGAAGCACAAATCGGTATGAATGATAAAGAAAAGATTTATTTAGAACATAATGAAACGAGTGTTACTTTACCAATTGTTGATGCTATGCATCAGCTTATGGAATATTGTAAAAAACGTCATATACCTATGGCAGTTGCCACAAGTAGTTATCGTGAAGATATTCAGCCAACGTTTGACAATTTAGGATTGAGTGAATATATAGATGTTATTGTAGGACGTGAAGATGTAGAGTCAATTAAACCAAACCCGGATCCATATCTCACTGCTGTCCAAAGGTTAAATTATAACCCAGCAAATTGCCTAGCGATTGAAGACTCAGTAAACGGTGCAACAGCAGCTGTGACTGCGGGCCTTGATGTTATTGTTAACACGAATCACATGACCGAATTACAAGACTTCAGTCATATTGCATATACAGGGAAAGATTTGTCTGCGGATGAAATCATAGCATTATGTTTTGAAGCTGATAGGAGTTAGTTGTATGAATGGTTATTTATTAATATTTTTCTTAGGTGGCCCTATCATATTAGCTATAGGTAATTTAGTTTTAGGGCCAATATTTAATAAAAAGATTCCTTTTAAGATACAATTTCGTTCATTTATGGTCGGTACAATGGTTTATTTATTAGGAGCTGTAGCTTTATATTATTTAGTACTACAAGATAGATTTTGATTATATATACTAAAACAGATGACGCTTTACAAGACAAGCGTCATCTGTTTTATAAAAGTTGAAATATTAATGTTACACATACAAGAACAAGCAGTATAGCATCTATACCTATCATGATAGCAAACCGGGGATTCTTTTCTCCGGTTTCTTTAGTTTTTTTATAGGCTTTCAAATTTGGAATTAAGCTTACAATTAATAAAATAATTACGATGATTCCTAATATTACACTCATTATTTGTCACCACCATTTTGATTTTTTGTTAAAAACTCCCAAACGTAGCCGGCAATAATACCTAAGATTAATCCAATAATGATTCCGGCTTTTATTGCTGAAAAGAGAGCACTTATGATAATCGCAATTAATAATGCAATAGGAATAGTTATACCAAATTTATATTTTCGTTCTGGAGAATTTACAATAGAAAATAAAGTATAATATAAAATGCCAAAAACAAAGATAACCATTACACTTTTTAATATTAAAGGAGCAACTGAACTATCAGACTCACTAAAATAATTTAAAAAGAAAAATAACACACCAAATATAATGGAAACCGTAAGCGTACGTTTCATTAAGTGTTTATTCATATATAACTCCTTTGTAATAAAATCTACTGAAAATTATACCATACAAAATAGATGAAATATTGTATTAGTAGTTATCTTGGTATTTTATGTTCATATTGGTGATGATCATTTAAATAAGCATAGAATAAACCTATAATTAATCCGCCACCGATGTAATTGCCGATGGCTGAAGCTATTAAATTGATACTCACAGGGATAAATATTAATTCACTACTTTGGTAGACTAAACCGCCACCAAATAGTACGGAGTTATATACAACGTGCTCATAACCCATAAATGCAAATATAGATACACCAAACATCATGACGAACATTTTAGCTAAAACATCATCTATTTGCATTGCTATGACTAAAGAAATATTAATGAAGAAATTAGCGAAAATTGCTTTAATCAATATTGCAGTAAAGCCAGCAGTTAAAGTCTTATGTTCAATCGTGTGCTCTAATTGTATTAACATGTCAGTGGTCATCACATCAGAATGACGTAATAACAAGAAAAATAAAAATCCGCCTAAGGCATTACCGATAAAGCATAGTGTAAAAATTTTAAAAACTCTGGTAGGGCTAATGACACGATAATATAAGCCAACTGTAAAATACATAAAATTACTCGTTAGCAATTCTGAATTGGTAAATAAGATAAGTACTAAGGCAAAACTAAATGCTATAGATGCAATTATATTGATAACACCAGAAGGTAGATGAGTGTCTAGTGACGCTTTAATAAGCAAAACGAAGACAGTAATAACACCTAAAATAAAACCAGCCATTATAGCTCGAAGTAAATAGCGTTTAAAATAAAAGCTTTGTAAAATGTCTTTAGTTTTGATGGTATCAACTACGTGGTCAATCCAAGCTTTCCCATAAAATACTTTATCCCATTTAATGTTTTTTTCCTTCAATTTTTTATCCTCGCTTTCTATAATTAATTATAAGTATACTATGTTAGCAAGTATTTGTGATATTTTTCACAATTTCTACATTAATTCACTTGGGATTAGATTTTCGCTCTATTTTAATAGTAGATTGTGAAGGGAATATTTTTTTAATAAAGCTTTACTTTTTAATGTAAAATCGCGTACAATTGTTAAATGGTTATGTAAGCCCTTACATATAAGTGAAAATAATTGTTTTAATTTTTTGAATTTATAGTATAATAACGTCATAATAAGTGAATTTAGTTCCACTTATATTTGAAAGAGATGGGGTTTGAATGATGAAAGATAATAACGAATTACAGAGGGGGCTAGGTGCACGTCAAATGCGTATGATTGCACTTGGTGGAACGATTGGTGTAGGACTATTTATGGGAGCTACAAGCACTATAAAATGGACAGGTCCTTCTGTTATATTTGCATATTTAATTGCAGGTATATTTTTATTCTTAGTAATGAGAGCGATGGGAGAAATGGTTTATTTACATCCTACTTCTGGTTCTTTTGCTAACTTTGCAAGTGATTACATACATCCAGTAGCAGGTTATCTAACGGCTTGGAGCAACGTTTTCCAATGGGTAGTTGTAGGTATGAGTGAGGTAATCGCAGTCGGAGAATATATGAACTATTGGTTCCCTGATTTACCACAATGGATACCGGGTGTTATTGTTGTAGCGTTATTAGCCGGTGCTAACCTTGTATCTGTTAAAGCGTTTGGTGAATTTGAGTTTTGGTTTGCGATGATTAAAGTAGTTACAATTATTTTAATGATAGTTGCAGGTTTTGGTCTTATCTTCTTTGGTCTAGGAAATGGTGGAGAAGCAATTGGTCTCTCGAATTTATGGTCTCATGGCGGATTTATGCCTAATGGTTGGATTGGCTTCTTCTTTGCACTTTCAATTGTTATCGGCTCATACCAAGGTGTTGAATTAATTGGTATTACTGCTGGTGAAACAAAAGATCCACAAAAAAATATCAAGAGCGCGGTTAACGGTGTTATCTGGCGTATTTTGATTTTCTATATTGGTGCAATTTTTGTAATTGTTACAGTTTATCCTTGGGATGAATTAGGAAATATCGGTAGCCCATTCGTAGCTACGTTTGCTAAAGTCGGCATCACTTTTGCAGCTGGATTAATCAATTTTGTTGTACTTACTGCAGCAATGTCAGGCTGTAACTCAGGTATATTTAGTGCCAGCCGTATGTCATTAAATCTATCTCAAAAAGGTATGTTACCTAAATTCTTTGGTAAAGTAATGAAAAATGGTGTCCCTATTTGGACTGTACTAGCAATTGCCACAGGTATTTTAATTGGTGCTTTACTTAATGTAATCTTACCATTGTTTATTAAAGGTGCTGATAGTGTATTCGTATATGTTTATAGCGCTTCGATTTTACCAGGTATGGTACCATGGTTCATGATTTTAATTAGTCATTTAAGATTTAGAAAAAATCATCCTGAAGAAGTGGAAGGTCATCCCTTCAAGATGCCAGGTGGCGCATTTACAAACTACATTACAATGGCGTTCTTTATTATGGTGTTAATTGGCATGTTATTTAATAAAGAAACTGTGGTTTCAGTAGTTATCGGTATTGTATTCCTATTGTTTATGACGATGTTCTTCTTCTTGAAGGGCTACCATAAATTAAGTAAAGATCAACAACTTTAAAGTATAAAGTCCCACTTCTCTAAAGAACCACTTCTCAATGTAATGAGTTAGTGGTTTTTACACATGAATTTTGGCTCAAGTGTTCCTTTATTAAAAGATAGTGGAACTTGTGCATGAGCATTAGCTCAAGTAAATCTTTTATTATTAAATATAGTCATCTTAAAGGGGTGGGACGATGAAATCTTTTTAAACTAATTAGATTTCTGTCTCACTCCTTGTCTTTTTATGTCATTTAGTCTCCTTGTTGAGAAAGTATTGATACAACGAAATTGTTTAGCAAATAAAGGATGTCTGTCTTGTTATTATTTTTAATTATTATCAGTATGTGAGATTTGGCTCGTTGAATACATAACTTTATCTTTAATTTACATAAAATTTACTGCGTTAAAACAATTACTCAAAACTTCTGCACTACACTTAAAGTGTAGATCTATAATACATATTTAAAGGAGTTATTACTTTATGAAAATTTTTAACAAATTAGCAACTGTTTCTGTGGCAAGTGCAATTATTATGGGTTCTGTGTTGGGGAGTGCGCAGTCAACCTATGCCTCGGGTGGAGGAGATACGTCAAAAGAAAATGATGTTTCATATATGGGGAATCCAAAAAATCCAAAAAATGTAATATTTTTAGTTGGGGATGGTATGGGTCCTTCATACAATTCTGCTTATCGTTATTTTGCTGATAATCCAGAAACAAAAGAAATGGAAAAGACTGCTTTTGATAAATATTTAGTAGGTAATCAACGTACAAATCCTAGTGATCCAAAAGAAAATGTAACTGATTCTGCGGCTGGGGCAACAGCGTTTAGTTCTGGTCATAAAAGTTATAATGGGGCAATTGGTTTAGATGACAATAAGCAAAAGGTAAAAACTGTATTAGAGCAAGCTAAGGAAAATGGAAAGTCGACTGGACTAGTGTCTACTGCAGAATTGACTGATGCAACACCAGCAGCATACGCGGCACATGTTGATAGCCGTGATAAAAAAGATGAAATTGCTAAACAATTCTATAACGATAAAATTAATGGTGAGCATAAAGTAGATGTCTTACTAGGTGGTGGAGCAGAATATTTTGGCAAAGAAAATGGTAATCTAGTAGATAAATTTAAAAAAGACGGTTATGATGTTGTCGATAATAAAACAGATATGCAAAAGTCCACGAACAAACAAATCCTAGGGCTTTTTGCTGATAACGATATGCCATTGCAAATTGACGCACCAGATAAAAATCCTAAACTTCTAGATATGGCAGATACAGCAGTAAATAAATTACAACAAAATGATAAAGGCTTTTTCTTAATGATAGAAGGTGCATCTATTGATAAGGCTGGGCACCCAAACGATATAACAGGTGTAATGTCTGAAATGAATGGTTTCGAAAAAACATTTGAATTTGCAACAAATTATGCGAAATCAAATCCTGATACATTAGTAGTTGCAACAGCTGATCACTCAACGGGTGGTTTATCTATTGCTAAAGGTAAAGATTATGTGTGGAATCCAGAAGCAATTCAATCTATGAAACACTCAGGAATGTATATGACCAAAGAGATTGCTAAAGGTAAAGATCCACAGAAAGTAATTCAAGAGGGTTATGGCTTTGATGTTGAGCAAGTACAAATTGATAAAGTTAAAGATGAAGCAACAAAACTTAATAAGTTAGATAAAGAATCGGATGAGTATAAAGAACAAATGCAAAAAGTACAAGACGCAGTACAAAAGCCAATTAATGATAAATCACATACTGGTTGGACGACATATGGTCATACTGGTGAAGACGTAAACACTTATGCATACGGACCTGGTAGTGAGCAATTTAGAGGAAATATTGATAACACGGATAATGCGAACAATATCTTTGATTTCTTCAAAAATGAACAAAACTAATTGAATCAAATGAAATTGGTATAAAATCAGTGAGAAAATTATAAATAATGACAAATAAGAAAGAAGTGAGTTTGATAAATCACATAAAACATTGATTTATCTCTGGCTTCTTTCTTTATTTGGTGGTTAAAAATTATATGAGCTAAAATTTCTAATTCATATACCTATTGTAAAAAGATACAACCTACCTAGCAATGTAAAAATCGTTTGATAGGTAGGTTGTATTTTAATGTTTGAAATGAATATTTGATAAATGCTTTCGATAATTGTCTAAAGCCATTTTAGATTGCGTAATAGCATCTAATGAATCATTGTAATTTAGTGCGATGTAACGGTAATATAAAATATCGACTGTGAACAATTGAGCAAATAAAGATGTTGTTGCAGCCATACGTAATTCATTTTCATCCGTTTGCCCATATATCAACGTATAATCTGATATTTTTGCAATATGATTATCATTTGAACTTGAAATAGTAATTATAGGAATTTGATAATCTGTTGCTACTTTTGCCATGGATTGCATTTCACTATGGCTACCTTGATTTGTTACGAATATAATACAATCACGTTCATCATGTGTAGCGAGTGTAGACATAAACAAATGAGTTTCTTGTAAAAGCCTTACATTTAACCCAATTCTAGATAACTTTTGAAATAGGTCTGTAACAATTACAAGTGAAGCGCCATAACCAAATAGAAAAATTGTACGAGCGCTTTGCATTTTTTCGCATATCATATCTATAGTTTCATTATCAATATGGTTTGACACAAAGTTCATAGTGTTTGTAGCACGAGACAACATTTTAGACTTCAATACATCTACTGTTTCATTATCCATTAATTCAAGATGATTGTTGTTTAACGTTTCTTCAGGTAAGTAGCGAGAGATAGCTATTTTTAGTTCTTGAAATCCTTTTTCAGTCATTTTCTTACTGAATCTAACAATAGAAGCGGTACTTGTATTTATTTCATTAGATAAATCTTGAACAGACATATTGATAATTTTGTGTGGTGTATTCAAAATATAATCTGCAATTTTTTTCTCACTTTTAGTTAATTCCGTGTATTGTCGATCAATTTTATATAGTACGTTGGTCATAGTTAATCACCTAGAGTATCAGTTTCTCGCATAGCTTTTGTTGTACCAAAGAAATAAGTGAATAAGAAACCACCGACATATGCTGCGAGTAATCCGGCTATATAGCCTAAGTACATATGGTCCGAAATCAATGGTAATAATGAGATACCACTTGGGCCAATTGCGGTTGCACCTATGTGCCCAATGCCTCCGATAACAGCGCCTCCGATACCGCCACCAATACATGCTGTAATGAAAGGTTTCCCTAAAGGTAGAGTAACACCATATATAAGTGGTTCACCAATACCTAAGAATCCAACAGGTAGGGCGCCTTTAAGTGTATCTCTAAGTGTGGTATTTTTACTACATCTTACCCATAATGCTAAAGCAGCTCCGACTTGTCCAGCACCTGCCATCGCAGCGATTGGTAGCAAATAAGTTGCACCAGTTTGGTTAATCATCTCAATATGAATTGGTGTAAACATATGGTGCAATCCTAACATAACTAGTGGTAGGAAAAATGCACCAATAATAAATCCACTAAAGACGCCACCAACATCGATAATTGCATTTATTACTGAAACAAGGCCATCTGAAACGAAACCAGCTAAAGGCATAAAGATAAAGATTGTTAAAAGGCCTATAATAAACAAAGTAATTGTTGGCGTAACGATAATATCTACGGCATTTGGAACAATTTTATGTAATCGTTTTTCGACGATACTAAGGAGCCATACTGCAAAAATAACGCCGATTATACCACCTTGACCAGCTTGTAACGGTTCGCCTGTGAAAATGTTTGTAATCATATTTTCATCAGTTAGACCCGTTAATAACGTTGTACCACCAATAACACCACCTAAACCTGGCGTAGCGCCAAATTCTTTAGCAGCGTTAATACCTGTAAAGATTGCTAAATAGGCTAGCATACCATCTTTAATAACATTAAAAACGGTGACGAGTTGCGTTACCCACTCGCCAGAAATCTGACCAGCTGCTAAAAGGTTACTTAATACAGCTGCGATACCGCCAATTAAACCTGCCCCAATAAATGCAGGAATAAGAGGGATAAAGATATTAGCGATTGTTTTTAGTAATTTATTAAATTTACCACGTTGCTGTTTGCTTTGAATAGAAGATTTATTTTCTTTGGCTTTTGCTTCGGCATCTACCCGATAATTTTTACTGTTATGAGGAATCGTTTCACCTAAACGTACACCACTTAACTCAGACATATGAGAAGCTACTTTATTGACTGTTCCAGGGCCCACAACAACTTGTACTCGGTCGTCTTTTACGACACCCATAACTCCTTTAATGGCTTTTAGATTTTCATAGTCAATCTTATCTTCATCTAATACTTTTATTCTAACGCGAGTCATACAATTAATAACATTATCCATATTATCAAGTCCGCCTACAGCGTCTATGATACTTTCAGCAAGTAATTGCTCTTTTGTCATAAAATGACCTCCTTTTCTGTCATTAAAAATTTATGAAATGTGTAAATAAATGACAGTTGTATTTAAAAAATATTTAGTCTTTAATGGCTTTTTTGATAATATTGTCGTTGCGTTGTAAACGTTTTGAAGCTTCCGATTTTGATATATTACATAGGTGCATGACAACTGCTACTTTTAAATTTTGATCTGAATCTTTATATAATTTTTGTGATTTTTCATAAGAAATATCACAAATATCTTGAATGATACGAATAGAGCGATCAATTAATTTTTGATTTGTTGCTTTAACATCAACCATAAGGTTATCGTACACTTTGCCAACACCAACCATTGTGATAGTAGATATCATGTTCAGTATTAATTTTTGAGCAGTGCCTGATTTTAATCTAGTAGAACCAGTCAATACTTCTGGTCCAACATTAACTTCAATAGGGAATTGTGCTAATTTGCTAATTTGAGTGTTCACATTGCAAGAAATTGCTACAGTATATGCACCAATTTGAGTTGCATATTTTAGCCCACCTTTGACGTAAGGTGTACTACCGCTTGCAGCAATGCCAATGACAACATCTTTTTCAGAAACGTGGATATGTTGTAAATCTTCTTGTGCCAGTGCTTCATCATCTTCAGCACCTTCAACAGCAACGGTCATCGCGCGTTGTCCACCAGCGATTAATCCAATGACCTCATTTGTATCCGTATTAAATGTCGGTACACACTCTGCTGCGTCTAGCACGCCTAATCGACCACTTGTGCCTGCGCCCATATAGATAATACGACCACCTTGTTTAAATTGTTGTGTAGTAATTTCTATTACTTTTGTTAGCTCAGGCAAGATAACTTTTATTTGCTCTGCTACTTTTTGGTCTTCGGCATTCATTGTTTCTAAAGCTTGCTGAATAGTCATTTCATCTAAATGCATTGTTGCTTCATTCCTTGATTCAGTTATTGACTTGTTCATAATTTTAACTCCTTACCAATTATAGTGAATTCAAATGAATCATTAGGTCGCATACAGTTGATGAGTGGTATGTCGTCGGTGTCAATCTGCGCTACAACGTTGACGTTTTTGTGAGATGGTAATACTTTTTTGATGATTTGTAGCTCACCTTGATAACGCCCGTTATGTTTATTGTCTAAAGTAACGGAGCCGCGTGTTCTTTCAGATATCAATAATGGCTGTATGTCAGTTTTACAGTAATTACGGGCCTCTTGAGATCTTATTAAATTGCCTGGATTGTCGGAACGCACCGTGTGTGGCTTTAGTAATATCTCTTCAGCTTGTGAATCACATAATATTATGGATAAACTAAAATGTCTTTGTGTTAAAAATGAGATAAGTTGTCGTGAGCATTGATTATTCAAACGCGGATCCCCAATCATAATATGCTGAGTATTTAAGTCTTGAAGTAACTGGGCGCTTTCAATTGTATGCATATACCTTGTATTTTCTATTGTCGGTAAGCCTTTGAAAAGGGGTCCACGAAGTGTTGTGCCTACGATAAAACCATAAATATTAGCCTGTGGATTATATGATAAAATTAAATCATTTTGTAATTTAACAAATTGGGTTTCTAACCCTGTGTCTGGTCGAGGGTAATAGTTATGACAATAGCATAAGTAATCAAAATGTTTCATGTGTTGATATAAATGTTGAAGTAAATGATTTGAAACGATACTAGCATTTAGACAACATTGAAAATCATTGCTTATAATTTCATTTATTATTTCAATTGAAGTGCTGTGGTCAATTCGAATTATAAATTGTGCAGATTCATATTGCTTTAAAAATTCATAAAAATGATGATCCAGCAACGAAGGATTGATATCAATCATATAGTTCAGCTGATCGTTTGATAAAAATTCTAAAAGTTCTCCCAAATAGCGATATTTAGTGTCCTCATTTTCCTCAGGTATTTGAACTGAAGTAAAAATCGTTTTGTACCCTAGATCGACCATGCGCCTAATATACGACTTATCGATGGGTTGGCCGAGATAAATAGAAAAGCCATGCATCAGTTATCACTCCTTAATTACTGTAATCGTTTTCATTGTACAATACATGAAAAACTATTACAATTTCATTTTCAATAAAACAATTAAGTGAAATTTTATTACAAAACAGCGGAGAGTAATTTTAGTATTTTAAGTAGGCGTTCTTGAACTGTTTCAATGTGCTTGAGCGTATTGCCAATTGTAAATTCATCCATTGGATCTTCTATTTGATTAGATAAAAAGTTGAAATAGTTATAATGAAAAAGGGAATTATGATGCAAGTTATTTTGGATAAAATCGTTGTAATCATGTTCGATGTAAGTATGTAAGTCTTGTTGAAATTTTAATTTATCTCTATGATCGGTCATAATGCCATATTTATATAATTCGATTAAGTTTAATAATTTTGTTATACGTTGCTTGAGATTGTGTAATTCTAGGTGATACATAAAAACATCCTTTCGTAATTTATGAAATTAATTTAAATAGATATTAAATCCTAGCTAAATAATGATGTGGTTAAACTGTATAGAAGATGCTAAGTGGGATATAGAAGAGTTTGTGACATTTTCTCAATTTATATAATGAAAAGTGTAATTCGTCACGACAACAGAAAATTAAAAAATCCAACTGGTTGTTATGACTCAGTTGGATTTAAAAATTGTTGATAATTATTTATATTTATATCTTGCGTTTTAATCGTTTTTTCAAATGAATACGAAATATCGTGGATATCAACAATTGGAATTTCATTTGTTTTACCGAGTCCAATTTCAAAGATAATTGCTTTCCATAATCCTTCATCACATAAGAGGCCAATAAAAATGACATTTTCTGTTACAACTTGATTGTTGTTGTAAAATTCCATCGCCATTACATTTCTTTCGGTACTATATATGAGTACATCAGAAAAGATAGGTGGTAAGTTTGTGTGTTGTTGTTTGTCAAATTTAATATAACGATCTAGTTTTTTTAGCGTGCGTCTCATTTTAGTATAGGGTAAGTTGAGACATTTTTTAATAATAGCATTAATTTCTTCTCTGTATGGAAGTGTTGTATATGATTGACTTTCATTGAGTACCAAGAACAAAGCTGATAATTGGTTCTCAGTCAACTCAATCTCATAACTATTGGGTGTTTCTTGTAGTTGATAGCCGCCAAGTTTACCATGTTTTGCTAGTATTTTGACACCTTGGTCTTCTAAATCTTGAATATCTCTTAAAATCGTACGCTTTGACACATTTAAATTTGAAGCTAACTCTGATGCTGTAATTTGTTTATTCTCTTGAATGGCTAGAACAAGCTTATTTTGTCTTTCGCGTTTATTCATTAGAAAGTCACCTCCCGAATGATTACATATTACATTTAGTATAGCATAAAAGTGACAATGACGACATTTAGAAAATAAATTTTTAAAAATTTAAAGAAAACGCTTACATATTAACGAAGATTATGTTAATATGAATTTAGTAACAAGGGGATAGCGAGTAGATGACAAAGGGGTAGGCTATTACATAATAGTTTTGTTAACATCTATTCGTACGAGTTACTAATCAAACATCTTCAATATTTATTACTTACTTTCCTTTCTATTTAACCGGCTAGCATCGCTAGTCGGTTTTATTTATGTGATGTAAGAGTATAAAAAAGCTACATATTTAAATACAAGAGTTTTCAAAGTTAGGGGGCTATCATATATTTCTTTGATAATTCTATGATAGAATATAACAAATTATACATAATGATTATTTATTAAACATACTATTTAAAAGAGGTGTACAACATATGGAAAAAGCACAATTAAATTACATAGATGATTCAGTAATAGCTTGGTTAGAAACTTTAGATGATATTATCCCTAGCCTTATAAAAGAAATGGTGACGAGCACAAAACAAAATAGATTTGATTTAGTAACAAACGTTGATAAATCGATTCAACAAAAATTCGAGCAATTTTTAGCTCAACATTTTCCAGAGCACCAATTATTTGCTGAAGAAAAGTCTAATGTTGATATCAATGCGAGACAAGGGCATGTATGGATAATGGATCCTATAGATGGCACGACAAATTTAGTTAAACAACAAGAAGATTATTGTATTATTTTAGGTTACTTTGTTGATGGAGAACCAGTGTTATCTTATATCTATGATTATCCACATAGAAAATTATATAAAGCAATTAAAGGATACGGTGCTTATGTAAATGGCGAGCCAATATTAGAACCAGAACCAATAGATTTACAAGAAGCAATTATTTCATTTAATTCATTGGTGATTAATGATGAAACTATTCATGATTTACAGGATGGATCCTTTGGCTACCGTTGTATTGGCTCATGTGGTCTAGATTCAATTCGTGTTATTAAAGGACAATTTGGTGCTCATATAAATACAAATCCTAAACCATGGGATATTGCAGCTCAATTCTTATTTTCAAGTGAACTTGGATTGAAAATGACAACATTGGATAACACAGCGTTAGATTTTGCTAAGGCAGGTCCATTTATAATTAGTAACCCCGCATGCCATGAAGCAGTATTAGCAATTTTGAATTCGGGTAAGGGCTATAAGAAATAAAGAAAGTGATTTACTATATTAATATTTTATTTAATAAATAATAGGTCTTAAGAACTATGTCATCTAAAAAATAATACTATATAATGTATTATTAAATAGAGTAGAAAATTGAATATGGAAATGGAGCATGATAAGAGTGAATCGTTCTGAGAAGAATAGAAAAATGGGATTACCTGCTAAAATATTTTTATGGTTTTTGGGAATATTAGTTTTATTTGCCTTACTAGCAGTGATTTACCTAGGTTTCAAAATATTTTCTGTCGGAGGGTCAATACATAACCCGTTAGATAGAGACAAATCGGCATTGAGAGATAAAAATGTGAACTTAGATAATGGTGATCCATTTAATATAGCATTATTTGGTGTAGATTCAGATGCTAAAAGAGATGCAAATGGAGGCGGGCAACGTAGTGATACGGTGATGGTATTATCGATAAACCCACAAAAGAAAACGACTGAAATTGTAAGTATCCCTAGAGATACACAAGCTGATATCGTTGGTAAAGGTACAACCGAAAAAATTAACCACGCCTATGCATATGGTGGTCCAGATATGGCTGTGAAATCAGTTGAAAAATTATTAAATGTACCAATTGATCATTATGCAACGATAGATATGGATGGTATGAAAGACATGATAGATACTGTTGGCGGTATTTCAGTAACAAGTAATGCTACTTTTTCATATGATGGCTATCAGTTTAATCAAGGCGAAAACAAAAAGATGGATGGCAAAGAAGCTATGGCATTTATAAGAAGCCGTAAAGAAGATGGTGCTGGTGGAGATTTTGGACGACAAGAACGTCAACAATTAGTTATCCAAGGACTTGCGAACAAACTGACAAGTGTAAGTTCGGTTACACACTTTAATTCATTGATGAATCACATCGAAGACAACGTCAAGACAGACCTTTCAATTGGGCAATTAAATAAAGTTAGAAGTAATTATAAAGATGCTAACGACAATGTCAATAGACATCAATTAGAAGGTCAAGGTGGCATACAAGATGATGGACTGTATTACTTTGTTCCGAGTGATAGTTCGTTAAGTGAAATCGAATCAACAATTAAAGATAATTTAGGTATATAATTTATAAAGCTATATGTTTACAGCACCATGTAAACATATAGCTTTTTTATGTGAATTATGACTACTGTAAACGTAATAGTTTCATTTTCCATATTTTTAATTTTGTGCTACATACTAAATAAAGAATAAAAAACAGTGAAATATAATAGAATACCTTAACATTTAATGTAAATACATATACAATGTAAGTAACATTATCTTAAAAAAGTGTGGGGCTTTTTAGATGGAATGTTAACTAACATCTTATGAAGTTTTTACATGGGCAGAATAAATAATAATAGGGGTGAAGATCATGCAAGAACATTTAATTGTCTCTTTAGACGGTAAAGACTATCTTGTAGAACCCGGAACAAATTTACTACAGTTTATTAAATCTCAAGATACTTTTGTTCCGTCGATATGCTATAACGAATCGTTAGGTCCTATACAAACATGTGATACATGTACTGTGGAAATCGATGGGAAAATGCAACGAGCATGTGGCACGACGATAGATAGACCAATGATTGTTAATACGCAAAATGATAAAGTACAAACGAGTCAAAAAGAAGCGCTAGATAGAATTTTAGAAAAGCATATGCTCTATTGTACTGTGTGTGATTATAACAATGGTGATTGTGAAATTCACAATACAATGGACCAATGGGGCTTAGAACACCAAACTTATGAATATAAAGAAAAACCCTATGAAAAAGATTATGGTCCGTTTTATCGTTATGATCCAGATCAATGTATTTTATGTGGCCGTTGTGTGGAAGTATGTCAAGACGTTCAAGTAAACGAAACACTTACAATTGATTGGGAACGCCAACAGCCACGAGTAATCTGGGATAATGATACAACGATAAATGATTCATCATGTGTAGGATGTGGACAATGTGCAACAGTATGTCCGTGTAATGCAATGCTAGAAGTGAACATGGAAGGTAACGCAGGTTATATGACAGATTTAGAGCCAGGTTCACTTGCAGCGATGATTGATTTAACTAAGAAGGCAGAGCCTGGTTATGGTCCGTTGTTTGCAGTTTCAGATTCAGAAGCGGCTATGCGTGAAGAGCGTATCGAAAAAACTAAGACAGTATGTACATACTGTGGCGTAGGTTGTTCTTTCGATGTTTGGACAAAAGATAGAGAAGTGTTAAAAGTTCAACCACAACACGAATCACCAGCGAATAAAATTTCTTCTTGTGTTAAAGGGAAATTTGGTTGGGATTATGTTGATTCAGATGAACGTTTAACAAAACCTTTAGTACGTAAAAATGGGCAGTTTGAAGAAGTTGAATGGGAAGAGGCTTTAAAAGTTGTTGCGAACAACTTTAACAAAGTGAAAGCATCGCACGGCGCTGACGGTTTAGCATTTATTTCTTCTTCAAAAGCTACAAATGAAGAATCTTATCTCATGCAAAAACTCGCTAGACAAGTTATTGGTACAAATAACGTAGATAACTGTTCACGTTACTGCCAAGCTCCAGCAACTAAAGGATTATTTAGAACTGTAGGTCATGGTGGTGACTCAGGTTCTATAGATGATCTTGAGATAGCAGATATGGTTGTATTGATAGGTACAAACACAGCAGAAGCACACCCAGTAATTGCATCTCGTATTAAGCGAGGTCATAAATTATATAACAATACTTTAAATGTCTTTGATATTCGTAAACATGAAATGGCTGAACGTGCCGATAATTTCTATCAACCAAAACCAGGTACAGATTTAGTTTGGTTATCTGCTGTGACAAAATATATCATTGATAACGAATTGCATGATAAGTCATTTATTGATGAATGGGTTAACCATTTTGAAGATTATTATAAATCATTAGCGCCTTATACAATGGAATTTGCAGAAGAAACTACAGGTATTGCTAAAGAAGATTTAATTGATTTCGCGCAACAATTAGCCGATGCCAAGACAGTATCTATTGCGTGGGCGATGGGTGTTACACAACAAGATATAGGTAGTGATACATCCACTGCAATTTCTAATTTATTATTAGCAACAGGTAACTATAGAAAACCAGGTACAGGTGCTTATCCTCTACGTGGACATAACAATGTTCAAGGATGTAGTGACATGGGCAGTATGCCTGATCAATTCCCAGGCTATCAAAAGGTTGTAGACGATGAAATTCGCGCTAAATTTGAAAGGGAATATGGTCAATCTTTACCAAGTGTCCCTGGTAAAGATAATCATCAAATGATGGAAGGCATACATGAAGGTGAAATCGATTCCCTATATTTATATGGTGAAGATACTGGTATTGTAGATTCAAATATCAACTATGTACAAGCAGCATTAGAAAAAGTCGGTTTCTTAGTAGTACAAGATGAATTCTTTACATTTACAGCAACATATGCAGATGTTGTATTACCAGCAAGTCCTTCACTTGAAAAAACTGGAACATTTACAAATACAGAACGTCGTATCCAACGTTTGTACCAAGCTTTAGATACTAAAGGCGATTCTAAACCTGATTGGGAAATTATCCAAGCAGTAGCAAAATCATTAGGCTATGACTGGGGTTACACACATCCAAGTGAAATCATGGATGAAATTGCTAGAGTAACACCACTTTATTCAGGCGTGAATTATGACAGACTTGAAGGTTATAATAGTTTACAATGGCCAGTTGCTGAAGATGGTAAAGATGAACCAACATTATATCTTAATGGGTTTAATTTTGAAGATGGAAAGGCTAATTTCTATCCATTGACATTTGATAATTTCTTTAAAGTAAATGAAGAGTATGATTTACATGTTAATAACGGACGTTTATTAGAACATTTCCATGAAGGTAATATGACTTATAAAGTTCCAGGTTTGGAATATAAAATGCCACATGCCTTTGTAGAAATATCTCCTGAACTTGCTAAAGAAAGAGATATTCATGAAGGGGCAGAAATTAAATTGATTTCTGAATCTGGTGAAGCAGAATTAATTGCGCACGTAACAGACAGAGTAAAAGGCAAAGAAATTTATATTCCTTTGAATAATAACGCAATGGTTCATGGTGATAAAGGTGCAATCAACTTATTGACCAATAGTGATGTTGATAAAGACACAGATACGCCGTCATACAAACGCACAAGTTGTCGTATGGAAGTTAAAACACGTAGAGGTAAATCACCATTAAATCCTACAAACTTCCGTGTCAATAAACAACGTCAACCACAGTATAGTGTTCGAGTTCAAGACAAATGGAAACGTGAAGATTATACATTCCCAGGAAGTCAGGTGGATAAATAATGGCTGAAAGAATAACTAATATTAAACGTATGCAAAAGTCCGAAGAAGAACTGAAGCAAGATAGTTTGGCAGAAGTTACAGATGCAATTGTTGCAAATAAAGATAGTATCTTAAAAGCAATTAATATTATCAGCACATTAGATGATGCTAAATTATTAGACGCATTATCCGGTGCAGTTAAAAGTAGAGGCGTTATTGCTAATAAGTTTGCTGTTGAACTCAACAAAGAGCAGTATACAGGGTTAATTTCTAATATGGCTTCACTAGTATTCTTACTTGGTGATTTAAATGTAAATGACCTATCGACAATGCTTAATAAAGTAAATAAAGGTTTAAGCGTTGCAAATAAAGCAAATCCAAATCAAAAAACATCTATTACTGGTTTAATGGGAATTTTGAAAGATGATGAAATGAACCGTAGCTTGACGTATATGCTGAATATGCTAAGAGGTATGTCTAGAGAATAGTTAGTTTGTGATTATAAAATTATATGAAATAAGCGAGGCTAGGATAGTTATTATTGTCCTAGCCTTTGCTATGTTCAAGGTAAGGCGTTAGATTGTATCGATTAATACATATTTAGTTGCTTAAAAATCAAATTATCTGTAGAGAGTGTGATGAAATCAACAGAGGAATTTGAATTTCTTTTGATAGCTTTACTGTTATTGTTTTAAAATGACATATTGAAAGATGATTAAATGTGATACAATTTCTATTATTAGTGTTTTATTTAACTTATTATTTAAGGTTAGGAGTGGAAGACGTATCAATCCGAAAATGATAAAAATCTCAGCTATAATGTCTAATATATTTCTAGTTATCGGTATTGTATTTTTATTAACTTATAATATCTTAATAGCGATGACCATGTTTGTATTATCTTTAGTCATTAGCTTAACTATATTTAACACGTTATTTAGAGATAGAAAAGGTATGAGAATAGCAATTAATGTTTCCTTTGTAATTGTTTTAATTGCTATTGTATTTGCTTATGTTACATTAACAAAATAAAGTGTAGGATAAGGGGTTATTTCACATAATGAATGAAAATCTAAAGCGTAAATTACCGTTGATTTTGGTGGCATTAATTGTATTAATATTTGTTGTTTTATTGGTTATTAATGAAACGGATTTGTTTGATAATCGTAAGACACACACGTTTGATGAAGCGGTTGATAAACAAGTAGGAGCAGGTACATTAAATATGACCGAAAAAGATGGTCAATTTGTTGATGCTTCAAAAAGAGATGTAAAGCAAGCAATGGATGTTAATAATGAAAAAGATAATTTGAATCACATGGATATTTCTGAAAAAGTGCCAATGTCTGAAAAAGAAGTAAATAATATCTTAAAAGACAAAGGCATTTTAAAAAATAAAGGTAAGACGTTTTTAAAAGCGCAAGATGAATATGAAGTAAACGTACTATATTTAATCAGTCATGCGCTTGTAGAAACGGGTAACGGACAATCAGATTTAGCTGAAGGCATTGAAGATGATGGAGAACACTACTATAACTTTTATGGTATAGGAGCATTTGATGAAGATGCTGTGCACACTGGTAGTAGTTTTGCTAAGAAACAGAAGTGGACTTCCCCTGAAAAGGCCATTATGGGTGGGGCTAAATTTGTAAGAAATAATTATTTTGAAAATAAGCAACTTTCGTTATATCAAATGCGTTGGAATCCAGAATCTCCAGGAGAACATCAATATGCCAGTGATATTGAATGGGATGAAAATATCGCAACGTTTATGCAAAGGTACTACAATGATTTAGGTATAAAAAAAGATCATGTAAATAAAGATTATTATTTATAAACAATAACAATAGAGAAGATTAGGGAAAGTTGGAGTGGTTTGAAAATGAAAATAGCTATAGTTGGAGCAGGCATCGGTGGTTTAACCGCAGCAGCTTTATTAAAAGAACAAGGACATGAAATAAAGGTGTTTGAGAAAAATAGAGAAATAGCTGAAGCTGGAGCAGGTATAGGAATCGGTGGTAACGTCATCGATAAATTAGGGAAACATGATTTAGCTAAAGGTATTAAAAATATTGGGCAAATTATAGATGTGATGGAAGTTTTAGACGAGAAAGCTAACGTATTAAGTAAAGCGAAACTTAAAAAGAATACTGTGAATTTAACTATGACAAGACAAGGGCTGTTAGATGTTATTAAATCATACGTACCTGACTCTATCATATATACAAATCATAAAGTAAAGCGCGTAGATAGTGGTGCCTTGAAAGTTGAATTACATTTTGCTGAACATCAATCAGAAGCATTTGATTTATGTATTGGTGCGGATGGTTTACATTCTCATATCCGCAGCACAATAGCGCCTAATAGTAAAATATTATATCAAGGTTATACGGTGTTTAGAGGCTTAGTGGAAGATGTAGATATTAAACCGGACAACATTGCCAAAGAATATTGGTCATCTAAAGGAAGAGTAGGAATCGTCCCATTATTGAATAATAAAGCATATTGGTTTATTTCAATTAATACTAAAGCACAAGATGCTAGATTGAAGTCTTATGGTAAGCCTCATCTGCAAGCTAGATTTAATCATTTTCCTAATGAAGTTAGACAGATTTTAGACAAACAAAGTGAAACAGAAATTTTATTACATGATATGTATGATTTACAACCTTTGAAAACATTCGTTTATCAACGTGTGATACTTTTAGGCGATGCAGCGCATGCAACTACGCCAAACATGGGACAAGGTGCAGGACAAGCGATGGAAGATGCTATTGTACTTGCAAATTGTTTGGGGGCGTACCCATTTGAAGAAGCACTTCAAAAATATGATAAATTACGTGTTAAACATACAAAGAAAGTAATCAAAAAGTCTAGAAAAATAGGTAAATTAGCACAACTAAGTAATAGACCATTAATTGCTTTGCGCAATAAAATTGCTAAATTAATACCCAATCAATTGGTGTCTAGACAAACGAAATTTTTATATAAAGCAAAAAGCAAATAAAATATTGTAATAAATAATAAGAACCTAGAAATACGTTTGATTTACAAAACGTGTCTCTAGGTTCTTTGCTTATTGCCTAATAACTTTTAAAAATATATTTAAAACGTTAGTTAACTACGTATTTAGGTTCATTATTAGTCAATTTACTAACTGTATCATTTGCAACAATTTTAGACATCATATCACGAGATTCAAATGTTGCATTACCAATATGCGGTGTGAGTACAACATTATCTAATGTTTTTAGTTCGTCGTTAATTTCTGGTTCGAATTCAAAAACATCTAATGCTGCGCCTTCAATTTCTTTATCTTTTAGAGCTTGTACTAAGGCTTGTTCATGTACGATAGGGCCTCTTGAAGCATTGATAAGATAACTTGTTGGTTTCATCATTTTAAATTGTTCAGTATCAATCTGATGATGCATTTTTGGATTATATGCAGCATTTATTGTTACGAAATCCGAATTTTTTAACAATGTATCTAAATCTACGTATTTAGCGCCGATTTCTCGTTCTCTATCAACTTTTTGGTTAGGACCTGTATAAAGCACATTCATATCAAATGCTTTCGCACGTCTTGCTACTGCGCTACCAATTTCTCCAAGCCCGATAATACCAATAGTCTTACAAGAAACTTCTCTACCACGGAAAAATAATGGCGCCCATCCATCAAAACCAGTTGTACGACATAATTTGTCTCCTTCTACAATGCGTCTTGCAGCTGAGAGTACAAGTCCAAATGTTAATTCAGCAGTTGAGTTAGTTGAAGCTTTAGGTGTATTGGTAACATCTATATTGAGTTGGCGTGCATAATCGCCATCTATATTATTGAAACCTGCACCGTAATTTGCAATAATTTTTAAATTATTTGCTGCATCAATCACATCTTTATCTACATTCGTTGAAAGTAGGCTAATTAATGCATCTGCATCTTTCACACCTTCTTTTAGTGTTTCTTTATCAATAATGCCTTTGCCTTCATACATATCAACTTCAAAACCTTGATCTTTTAATAAGTTGAGTCCTACCTCTGGAATTGGACCTGCTATATAAACTTTTACCATGTATAATCACTTCCTTTATATTAAAGTATAGTAAATTTCATTGAGTCAAACAAATAAAAGTGATGATTATATAGAAAAATATGAAAACGTTTTACATTTTTAAAATTTAGTTTATTAATTTTAATCCAACAATAGATAAGATAATAAGAGCAATAAAGAAAATGCGCTTTATACTTTTAGATTCATTATAGATGAGCATACCAACTAAAGTGCCGCCTCCAGTACCAATACCACTCCAAATGGCGTAAGCAGTTCCCATTGGTATATCATTCATTGCGACTTTAAGTGTGCTAAAACTAAAGACAAAAGCGACAGCTAAGAGTACAACTAGCCATTTATTTTTAGTTCGTGCAATTTCATTTAAGATAACAACGCCGACGACTTCTAATAACCCCGCAATAAATAATATAAACCAAGCCATCAGCTTTCAGCCTCCTCTGTTGATAATTTTAATCCAATAATACCAATAACTAATAAAATGATTAAGCCGACTTTTAAAAAGTTAAACGGGTCACCCAAAAAGATCATATCTACTGCTACAGTTCCAACTGCGCCAATACCAACAAAGACAGCATAAACTGTCCCAACTGGAAGGTATTTACAAGCGGAAATAACTAAGAAGAAACTAATTATAATCACGATGATTGTACCAGTCCAACTAAGTAAAGAATCAGCAGCATTTAGTCCTGTTACCCACAATATTTCAATTAATCCAGCTAAGATAACTTTAAACCACTGCATAAATTGTGCCTCCTTTTTTCACTAAACTATTTTATTTTCTCAAATAATATATAAGAATTCAATGTTATTAATTGTATAAAAGTTATAGTAATTTGCGATTAATTTTCATAAAAAAAGAAAATTATCAGAAAAGTGGGAGACAAAAAAATCAAATTTGAATATTAATATATGGGTAATAAGGGTAATGAGGTTGGAAAAGTTTAATAAGCGTATAATTGAAGTTAATGTGTAGAACACTGATAATTTTCATAAAAGGAACACCTGAGCTAACGCTCATGTGTAAGAACTACTAATTTTCATAAATGAAAAAGTAGTTCTTTAAAAAAAAGTCCGAAACATATGTTTATGTTCCGGACTCAATAGGGTATAAAGTATAAATAAGTTGAATTAAAATTATTTATGTGAAATACCAATATTAATTTTTAACTATATATTAGTTTACGTGGATATAGTTATAAGAGCTTGCTTCACCAGCTGAAATTGTACGTTCACTTACTGAATAAGGTCCGCCGTTATAGTTCATTTCTGATACTGTAACTGAGCCGTCACTACCAACGCTTTCAACGTAAGCCACATGACCCATTGGGCCTGAACCTGATTGTAAGATTGAACCAGCTTCTGGATTGTTATCTACTGAATAACCTGCAGAAGAAGCTGCAGAAGCCCAATTATTAGCATTTCCCCAAGTAGATCCAATGCCTCCGCCTACTTTGTCAAATACATACCAAGTACATTGTCCAGCAGTATATAAGTTAGCACCTGAGTGGTTAGATTGTGTAGTTTCATTTGTTGGTTGGCTTTGTTGTGTTTGTTCAGCTGCATCAGCTTCGTTTCCGTGATCTAATCCTACGATTGCTGCACCAATACCTGCTGTTAACGTTGTTGCTGTAACTAATTTTTTCATAATTAATAAATCCTCCCAAAGATTTTAAAAGTTTATATTTTAGCTTAAATGCTTATCTTTAAATTTAAATTTTATTTTTCGCTTTGCTTTCAACGACAAGTAATACTCTAACAGATGAATCAAGCTTTGTGTGGAATGTTACGCTTTTGTAAAACAATTAAAAAAACCTCACATATCGTTGTAATAAACGAGATGTAAGGTTACAAAATAGTATCGAGCCGTAATATTTCATAAACGGTGATATTACAAGGTTTTTGCTATAAATTTGGAATACGCTCCGACTTTATTGTTACATTCACTGTAAAAAGTCACAAAATTGCGTTTCAAATTATTTGAAGAATCTAATTGATAATGGCGGTAAATAATCTTCACCATTATATGCTTTTACAGCTGCTACAATTGTGAAAATGAAATTTAAAAGTACAAGTATTGGAAGAATAATAATTCCTATAATAATAAGAATAGCGATTGTAGCAACGGTTACCCAAATTAAGTAAGAAAGTAAAAAGTTCAAATAATTCTTACCAGCTCTATCTACAAATGGCGATTCTTCTCGTTTAATTAACCAAATAATTAATGGTGCAATTAAAGATGTAAAGAAACTTAAAACATAAATAAGTGTTGCCATTAATCTTGCGTCCGCATCTGGTTCTTGATTCCCGTGTGTGTGTGAAACTTGCTCGTCAAACTGTTCTGTCATAAGAAACAAACCTCCTTTACTTTAATATAATCATATCAAATATAAGTGGACTTTAGTATGTAATTAAAATAATACAAAAATTTTCAAGATACATCTATTTTGATCTGACTTTAGTTGTTAAAATGTAGCAATGCCACTATAGGTATCTTACTTATGTTATAGCCGTAAAATTAAGTTGTAAACCAGTGTTTATTCAATTTCTTATTAGGTTATAGTTGAAAGTAACATTATAAATTGTACATTCTAAAAAACTTGGAAAGAGGGTTGGTTATGAAAATTGCTATCGTAGGATCAGGGAATGGAGCGGTAACAGCAGCGTTAGATATGATTAATAAAGGACATGAAGTGAAGTTATATTGTCGGAATCAATCTATTAATAAATTTGATAAAGCGTTAGAACAAGGTGGATTTACTTTTAACAATGAAGGTGAAGAAAGCTTTGTAGAATTTACAGATATTAGTGATGATATGGAATATGTAATTGGTGATGCCGAAGTTATTCAAGTAATCATACCATCATCATTCATTGAACATTATGCTCATACTATGGCGCCTTTCGTGAAAAAAGAACAATTGATATTCTTCAATATTGCAGCAGCTATGGGTTCTATACGGTTTATGAATGTTCTGGAAGATATGCATATAGATGTCATGCCTCATTTTGCAGAAGTCAATACGTTAACTTATGGCACACGAGTGAATTTTGAAGAAGCTCGTGTAGATTTATCATTGAACGTGAGAAAAGTACATTTTTCAACTTATGATAAAGATTATTTGAGTGACTGTTTCGATAAAATTGAAATATTATATCCATATATTGTAAAAGAAGAAAGCTTATGGAAAACTAATTTAGAGAATGGTAACCCTGAAGTTCATCCAGGTCCAACATTATTAAACGTAGGGCGCATTGATTATGCAGATGAATTTGCTTTATATGAAGAGGGAATTACTAAACATACAGTGAGGTTACTACATGCAGTTGAATTAGAACGCCTAACATTAGGACGTAAATTAGGGTTTGAGTTATCCTCAGCGAAGGAAGCACGTATTGAACGTGGTTATTTAGAAAGGCAAGACGAGGATGAGCCATTAAATAGATTATTTAATACAAGCCCAGTATTTTCACAAATAAAGGGGCCAAATCATGTTAAAAATCGTTATTTAACTGAAGATATTGCTTTTGGTCTTGTATTATGGTCTAGTCTTGGACGTGAGATTGATGTTCCAACACCGAATATTGATGCAATTATTGTCATTGCTTCAACTATTTTAGAGCGTGACTTCTTTGAAGAAGGGCTGACGATAGGCGAGTTAGGGAAAGATAAATTAGGGCTTGATTAATTAAAATAATTGAGCAAGGGGGATTGCGTATGAAAAGACAACCAACATTTTTAGAGTCAATCTCAACCATATTAGTCATGATTGTAATCGTTATTACAGGTTTTGTGGTTTTTGAAATACCTATACAAGCATTATTAATTTTATCTTCTGCATACGCAGCCTTGATAGCCAGACGTGTAGGTTTGAAATGGCAAGATTTAGAAGAAGGTATAACGCATCGATTAGCAACAGCGATGCCAGCAATTTTTATTATTTTATCAGTAGGAATTATCGTTGGAACATGGATGTTTTCAGGAACAGTTCCAGCATTAATTTATTATGGATTAGAATTTTTAAATCCTAATTTGTTTTTAGTATCAGCTTTTGTTATTTGTGCTATAACATCTGTAGCGACTGGTACAGCTTGGGGGTCAGCTTCTACAGCAGGTATCGCATTAATGGCTATTTCCACACAATTACATATCCCAGAAGGTATGGCTGCAGGCGCCATTATCGCAGGAGCAGTGTTCGGAGACAAAATGTCGCCTTTGTCTGATACAACAAATTTAGCTGCATTAGTTACAAAAGTGAATATTTTTTCACATATTAGAGCAATGATATGGACAACAGTTCCAGCTTCGATTATAGGACTCATTGTTTGGTATATTGTTGGAAGACAATTTGGTGGAAATACGAATACTTCAAATGTTAATGAATTACTCAATGAACTATCCCTAGTTTATAATATTAATATTTTTGTTTGGTTGCCGTTAGTCATCATTATTATTTGTTTGTTGATAAAAATTTCTACAGTACCAGCAATGCTTATTTCGAGTTTAAGTGCCATTATTGTTGGTGTATTCAATAATGGATTTAATATGGTTGATGGGTTCAAATCAACATTTGATGGGTTCAATAAAGCGATGGCGTCATCAAATAATGGAGAATTAACTGATAGAACAATTGGTTTAATTGAACAGGGTGGCATGATGAGTATGACTGAAATTGTCGTTACAATTTTTTGTGGTTATGCTTTTGCCGGCATTGTTGAAAAAGCTGGTTGTTTAGATGTAATACTTAATAAAATTTCTAAAAATATCAATTCTGTTGGTCAATTAATACTAGCTACAGTACTTGGCGGTATTATGATGGTTCTTGCAGCAGGAGTAGCTTCTGTTGTAATTATTATGGTAGGTGTATTGATGTTGGAAATGTATAATAAAATGGGACTTGACCGTTCTAATTTGTCTAGAACGCTTGAAGATTCTGGAACTATGATTATTCCATTAATTCCTTGGGGGACATCAGGCATTTATTATACACAACAATTAGGAGTGACTGTAGATCAATTCTTCATATGGACAATTCCATGCTATTTATGTATCGTTTTTGCACTATTTTATGGTTTCAGCGGTATCGGTATTAAAAAAGCAAGAGTAACAGAGTGAGCATTTTTAATTAATTGGAGTCAAAATGTTTAGAGTTTTTAACACTTGAATAGGAAAGCATGGGAAAGGCTGAGGCAAATTTTTATTGTCTCAGCTTTAATCATTATATTGAGCTAGTGAAACTTATGCATAAGTTTCAGCTCAGGTAAACCTAGTATTCCTTTCACTCTCTAGGTATCTTTACTGAGGGATGTGAGGGATGACGAAATCATTTTTAAATAAACTTGGCTTCTGTCACGTTATCTTATACGCACTTTTTTCCTGTGAAAAGTCAAATATCAGTTTGAATAATGCTTTGTTATGCTAATAATATACAAGTTTTTGACTCTTATTTTAATAGGAAATTCAAATTAGAAGTTTAAAAAATTATAAACAGGCTAAATATAACTATGAATGAGGTGGATCTTTGTTATACATAGTAATAATTGTAGCGATATTACTATTAGACATTGAAACTCATCAATATTTCAATATAGGTAAAAATTGTTAAATATACTTCCGTTATCTATTGTGCAATCGGTTTTGTTTTGTATATTGTAGCGATATTACATGACAAAATCGATTGATTAATGTAGCAAAGGCTTTTAGATGAAATATTAGGTATATTGCGATATTTGAATGGATTACTTAAATAATGATTTTTTATCATAAAGCAAAGCCTTAATCATATCTTGATGTATAAAGATAACTTAAAAAGAGAAGTAAAAAATTTAAATATAGTAAGATATTTGTTTTGATTTATGTAGCTAATGCAAGCATTATTAATCAATATGGATATAGTGAACATTTAATTGTAAATATAATAAAAAGACCAAATGCTAAAATAGCATTTGGTCTTTTTTGTATTACTATTAGTGAATGTAGTTGTAACCTGAAGCTTCGCTTGCAGAGATAGTACGTGAAGTTACAACGCCAGCACCTTGGCCGTAGTTCATTTCAGAAACGTTAATTGAACCGTCGCTGTTAACATTTTCAACGTATGCAACATGTCCCATAGCACCAGTTGAAGATTGTAAGATTGAACCTTGTGAAGGGTTGTTGTTTACTGTGTAACCTGAAGATGCTGCTGCGCTAGCCCAGTTGTTAGCATTGCCCCAAGTAGAACCGATTTTACCGCCAACTTTGTCGTATACATAGTATGTACATTGTCCAGCAGTATATAGGTTGTTTGAAGAACCTGAAGTATTTGAAATTGAGTTTGAAGAACTTGATGGTGCACTAGTTGTACTAACTTTAACATTGCTGCTTGAAGTTGAGTTTGAAACTGCGCCACTTCCACCAGTACCTTGGTTATTTGCTGTATATGATTGAGTTGAGTTCGTGTTGCTTGTAGCATATGAATTATTGTTATTGTAGTTATTGTAGCTATAACCACTGTTTGAGTGACCTTGGTCTGCTTGACTTGGGTTCCAGTTACCTTCCCAAGTGTAGTTGTAGTTACCTTGTTGATCTATTGTATAAGAATAGCTATATGAAGTAGGGTCATTTGGATTATAACCACCATTATTGTTTTCTGCTGCGTCTGCTTCATGTTGAGCTAAACCAAAAGTAGCGATTCCTGCAGTAGCGATTGTAGCTGTAGCGATTTTTTTCATTGTTAAATATCCTCCTAAGAATTGTAAATAAATATATCCCAGTCTCTAAACGACAATTTTTATAATTTTTTATTCGCTGTTTTAACGACAAGCAATACTTTATCAGAAAAACTTACGTTTGTGTGGGTTGTTATCATTTTGTAATTTAGTTCTAATAATATATCTGTTTATGTAACAAAAGAAATATAAGACTTCATGTGTATAATCGCTGTTGTTACAGCATTTTCAATTAACTTGGTGTAACATTGCACTACGCTTTATTACAAGGCTGTAAAATAACAGAAAATTTGAAACGCTAAAAAATGCAAGATTTAGATATTTAAAAATCTAAAATTATTACTTACTTTATTATGATGAAATGTCTAATGTATTATGCTAATTAATTTAATATTTGTTATTTAAGCAATGATATTGACACCATATAAGGAAGGTATTAATATAGTAGTATAAAAATTATACCTAATTAGTGAGGTGAACACATGAAGGTTGAATTGGGTTTAACATCTTTTGCTGATAACAGTGACATATATATGGAAGATGGTTATCAACCTGCTATTAGTAACGCACAGAGAATTCGTAATATAATAGAAGAAATTAAAGTAGCAGATCAATATGGACTCGATGTTTATGGCTTAGGAGAACACCATAGGCCTGATTATGCCGTATCTGACCCAGTAACTGTATTAGCAGCCGCAGCAAGGAATACTAAACATATTAAACTTAGTAGCGCAGTAACTGTACTATCTTCTGACGACCCTGTGCGTGTCTATGAAAGATTTTCTACATTGGATGCAGTTTCAAATGGACGTGCTGAAATTATGGTAGGTAGAGGATCATTTATTGAATCATTTCCATTGTTTGGTTATGACTTGAAAAATTATGAGCAACTTTTCAATGAAAAGATTGACTTATTAATGCAGATTAACCAAAAGGAAATTGTAAATTGGGAAGGTCATATGAGATCATCAATTCATAATTTAGGCGTTTATCCAAGAACAGAAAGAGGTTCACTACCGATTACTATTGCTACTGGAGGTACACCTGAATCTTCTTTAAAAGCAGGAGCATTAGGATTACCGATAACTTATGCTATAATAGGTGGCGACCCAAAAAGATTTAGAAGAAATATAGATATGTACAGATCTATTGCTGAATCTTATGGACATAACGTAGATGAACTACCAATAGCTACACATTCTTGGGGATACATTGCTGAAACAGATGAACAGGCAAAACGAGAGTTCTTTCCATCGGTTAAGGCAAATCATGATATATTGGCAAAAGAACGTGGATGGCCAATGTATGATGAGAATAGTTTTGAGCGAGAAGCCGGACCAAATGGCGCACTATATGTAGGCAGTCCTGAAACGGTTGCTCAAAAAATAATTGAAACGATTGAAGCTTTAGGTATTACGCGCTTTATGTTGCATACCCCTGTTGGATCAATGCCACATGAAAACACAATTAACACAATTAAATTGTTGGCAGAGCGGGTAAAACCTATTGTAGATAAATTTTTTGAAAACAAATAAAAGGAGATTTTGTAATGATATTACGTTATTTAACAAATTTAAAATTAGCTAAAGAATTATATGGCGCAGCAAAACCTAAACTTAAAGGTGACCAATCAATGAAAGATACATTTGTAGAGGTATTTAATTTACCTTCAAACGCAGTACCTTTAGCTGGTTCAGTAGAAGCATTAAGTGCCGTATTCTTCGTATTAAGTTTTGCTAGTAAAAGACTTTCTCGTGTTGCTTCACTATTAACAATTTCAGTTTTAGGTGTAGCTGCATACAAACATTTTGAAGCTGGTCATGGTAAAGCAGGCGCTAAACACGCTTTAGATTTATCAGGTTTAGCAGCGTTAAGCTTCCTTGACACAATTGATTGTAAAAAAAAGTAAGTCATTAATTTAAACGTATTAATAAATAAAGAGTAACACTTTTGAAGTGTCACTATATAGATGACAAGAGCCGGGACATTTAAGTATGTTTCGGCTTTTATTGTTGTAAGACAAGTGACTTAGGCACTATTTTACTTTATTTATATGGTAAATAATGAAAATAGTTATATTTGAATAACATTCGGACATATAAAAAAATAAATTTTGAAATAGAATATCTATGATTTACTTTATTATTATATTCGTGATACATCCGAGTAGTTAAGAGAGAAGGGAATAGATTGTAATTTACAAAATCATCATTTGTTAAATGCAATGGTTAGACATATTCTTTTTTTAGTAATAAAAAGAATGAATATCCAACTAAAATTTGAAATTGAAAAGTAAATACTAAAAAAATAGTAGTATTTTTTAATATTTCTTATACTTGGAGATATTGAATTAACGCCACGTAATAGTATAGAATTATTATATTAATATTGTTAGGAATCACTTTGACATATTAACATCACGAAGAAACAGAAGGAGTGGTTTTATGATTGAACAAAATTTTAAAACACTAAATGAATTAATTACAACGTATCAAAAGGGCAAACAATTTTTCAAAACAACTAAAAAGCAACATAAGCTTAACTATGAAGAAATATTCATTTTAAACTATATTTTCAATTGTAAAGACAATGAAATTACGGCAAAAGAAATAGCTAAGTATTCAGAACTACAACCTTATTATTTAACGAAAGCTTTGCAGAAACTAATTAAAATGGGGTATTTGAGTAAAAAGAGAAGTGAAATAGATGAACGAACTGTAGTTGTTCGTGTGAATGAAACGCAACGTGGTAAAATAAATGAGATAATTAAAACATTGCAACAAACATTGTAATGATTGATGAAGGTAGTGGTGAAACCAAATTGTACATAAGTAAAAATAAAAAGAATATTCTGAATAATGTAAAATTATAATATTTATTATGTATCCAACTAATATTTATTTTTAGAAACAAATTAACTGTGTTATACTAATATTTGTTGAATGAAAGCGCATACAAAAACGACTGGGAAAGGTGTTATCATGAATTTACTAATTGGAGTCATATTTTTAGGGATTGTATTATGTTTGTTTACATTATTCACGAGTAAAGCGCCTAATGGTGGTAAGGCGATGGGTGCTCTTGCTAATGCTGCAATTGCGTCATTTTTAGTTGAAGCATTTCATAAGTATGTGGGAGGAGACTTGATTGGTATACCATTTTTAGGCCAATTAGGAGATGCTGCCGGTGGACTTGGTGGTGTTGCAGCTGCTGGATTAGTGGCATTGGCGATGGGTGTATCTCCTGTTTATGCATTTGTTATTGCAGTTGCTTGCGGCAACATGGATTTACTACCCGGTTTCATTGCAGCTTATATTGTTAGTTTTGGTATGAAATGGATGGAAGAAAAGTTACCGGATGGACTTGACTTAATCGCAGCAATCATCGTTATTGCACCAATTACACGATTAATCGCAATTGGTACTACGCCATTGGTTGATGCAAGTTTGCTTCAAATCGGTAATATTATTAAAGAATCTACTACATCAAGCCCAATATTAATGGGCATTGTTTTAGGTGGTATTATTACTGTGGTTGCCACTGCGCCATTAAGTTCAATGGCATTGACTGCATTACTAGGATTAACTGGTACTCCGATGGCTATAGGTGCATTGGCAGTATTCGGTTCTTCATTTATGAATTTTGTACTATTTAAACGTATGAAGTTCGGAGATCGCAAAACGACAATTTCAGTAGCTATTGAACCGTTATCTCAAGCAGATATTGTAACTGCAAATCCAATACCTGTATACATAACTAACTTTGTTGGTGGCGCAATTTCAGGTGTGATTATAGCTATGTTTGGATTAGTAAATGATGCGACGGGTACTGCTACACCAATAGCTGGACTTATGGTTATGTTTGGTTTTAATAACGCCTTAACTGTGATTACAGTTGCGGTTATGTGTGCTATCAGCAGTGCAGTTTGTGGATACTTAGGTTCTCTTATATTTAAAGATTATCCAATTATCACTAAAAATGAACTACAAAATGGAACGATGTCTAAAAAGGTTAAAAAGTATTATAAATTGAAAAAACAATATGCTAAAAGCTTAGCGTTATAATATTTTGAGAATGAAACGTTGGCTGATTTAGAAAGGATAGAGACAATAAGATCTATTTAAAAATGATTTATTTTGTCATATTTCTACATATATTAAATATAAAAAAGTATTATAAAACAAAGGATACAATGTTCAAGATGTAGAAGCTTGATATCGTATCCTTTGTTTTTTATGAGCTAAAACTCTACAAGTTCATCGTCTGTAATAGGTGATATTTACAGGTAGTTATTAATATTGATAATGTATCCATATTAATAACTTTTAAATTCATTTTTGAATATAAAGCGTTAATAAAGGTGGAGTAAACGTAAGATCATTAATAATTATTAATTAGAGTAGTTTTAATGATTGAATGAATAAAACAACCAGCAAAATTAAAACCGCTGGCAGTTTGATTGACAAACGTAAACGCTATATTATTTTAATAGCGAGTTGCTATTGTAAATAAAGTATAACTATCTTTAAGACGTATTAATTTGTATCAAGTTGTGCGTGTATTTAAGTAACGTGTTGTTCTGTATTCCATTTTTGAAAATAGAAACTCTAATAAAATGGCTAATAGCCAATAAAATGCTGCTGCAACTGAATAAACTGTTATAAACTGATAACCTTCATTAGCAATTACATGACTTACTGCCATAATTTCAGTGACTTGTACGGCAAATGCGAGTGATGTCCCTTTAATTAGCATAATAAATTGGTTTTCTATATTAGGCAGGGCATACGCAAAAGCTTGAGGCAAAACGATTTCTTTATAAATATGAAACCTTGAAAGACCTACACTTTGAGCTGCTTCTATTTGAGCAAATTCTACCGATTGTAATCCACTCTTTATTGATTCTGATAGATAAGCTATCGCATGTAATGAAAAAACAATAAAAGCAATCATTAAAGGTGAAAAAATATCTGGATTAATATGCCATTTGAATTGATCGTTTAAAAATATAATAAAAGCAGGTAAGCCATAATATAAAATAAACAGCTGAACGATTAATGGCGTACTTCTGAAAAATGAATTGTAAACAATGATAAAGTGCGACAGTACGGGAACGTGTTTTAAGCGAATCAGTGCAAAGCATAATCCTACAATCAGGCCTACGATTATGGCAACAATAGAAATCATTATTGTATTAGGAACACCTTTAAGCACTTCAGTTATTGTATATAAAACAAAGTCCAAATGAATATCCTCCTTAAATGCGATATGGTTTTTGTGCACGTTTGTCTATAAAAGTAAATGTGCCTTGTATAATTAAAGCGATAATCCAATAGATGATTGAAATGACAATATAAACTTCTAACATGCCTAAACCATAATTATTCCCGATAATCAATTTAACTTGTCCCATCATATCAATGATGCCTATAGTAAAAGCTAATGAAGTATCTTTTACCAGTTCAATAATTTGCGTTGTTAAATTTGGAATACTATTTCTTAAAGCCTGTGGAACAATTATTTCTTTTAGTATTCTAGGATAGGATAGACCGATTGATAAACCGGCTTCTATTTGATGGTAGTCTACAGATTGATATCCAGCACGTATTATTTCTGATAAATAAGCTCCAGTATGTAATGTGAAGGCTAAGATAACGAAAAATAATCTACTAAAATGATTAATATCTATATGAATCAATAACAATAGTTGGGGCAGTGCAAAGTAAACTAAAAATAGTTGTAAGAGTAATGGTGTGCTACGTATAAAAGATAAATAAATTCTTACAATTGGTGAAAGTATCTTAATTTGCTTAATGCGAATAAGGGCTAATATAAAGCCTAGAATCAATGCACATATCAATGATATAACAATCATTAATAAAGTTAAGGGTAATTGTTGTAATACTTGTCCAAACAAATCTAACCAATTTACAGATTGCATTATCGTTGAACCTCCAATTGTGTTTTTTTGTCATTAATTTCATCTAAGTCATCGAAGACATTAATATCAAAATACTTTTCTGAAAGTGCTTGTAATTTACCTTCTTTTTTTAATTCTAATGTCGCTTGATCAACATCATCATGTAATTTTTGATGTTTTTTATTGTAAACGATATGTAGAGGTTCTTTTTTTACAATGCCACCAATTTTAACATCTTCTTTGATTTGTGTTTGAATGGCTTTATAAGTATTCCAGTTTAATAACATGGCATCACGTCGTTGCTGACTGACCATTTTTAAATTGTCTCCATTAGAAGGTTCTTGAATCGTGTTAATATTGATTTTTGAAGAATTATTTTTGTTGTACTGAGATAAAATGGAATATAGTCCGCCACTAGGTGCCATAGGTGTGATTGATTTTCCAGGTAAATCATCTAAACTGTGTATGTCCGTATTGTTACTATTGACTACTAACATAGGCAACGCATAACTATAGGGCACATCTTGGTACAGAAATTGTTTTTCGCGTTCAGGTGTTTTGAAAAACCAGTTAATTCCCATATCAAATTTACCAGCACCAATACCAACTAAATTTGATTCTTCTTCACCTATTTCATATTTAAAGTCATATTGTGGTAACTTTTTTTCAATTAATTTCATATAATCCATATCGAGCCCAACAAACTCATTTTGCTTATTGGTATACAGGTATGGTGGGTTGACTTCTGCTGATAATGCTACTTTAACTTCTTTTTTTTGCGTACCCTTATTTGAATTGTTGGTTTGAGTACAAGCAGTTAATAGAACAATAGATGAAAACACAAGGACAGTAATAAATGCTCTTTTTAAAATCATTGATTATCACGCTCCGTGATGACTTTATTTAAGAAACGTTGAATCCTTTCAGATTTAGAATTATCTAATACTTCTTGTGGAGTACCGTGATGAATAATTTGACCATCATCAATAAATATCATTTGATCGGCAATAGCTTTAGCAAATTCAATTTCATGTGTTACTAAAACCATTGTCATACCTTCTTGTGCAATTGATTTAATGAGTGATAGTACACTCTGTATAGATTCTGGATCTAACGCAGAGGTTGGTTCGTCCAACAATAATACATCTGGGTTAAGGGCAAGGGCACGTATGATACCGATGCGTTGACTTTGACCGCCAGACAGTTGGATTGGATATTTGTCTTTTTGATTTAGCACATTAACGCGTTCTAAATAGGATAACGCGATTTCTTTAGCTTGAGTTGTACTGTGATTTTTACCATGTATTAAACCAACAGTTATATTTTCTAAAATAGTTTTATTCTTAAATAAATTATAATTTTGAAAGACCACTGCAGATTTTTGACGTAATTTTGTAATGTCCTTTTTAGTGTGCTTTGAAGCATTAAATGTTTCATCGCCAATAGTAATAGTCCCAGATTCTGGTAAGGCTAATGCATTTAAAGTCCTTAATAATGTTGTTTTACCAGAACCGCTTGGCCCAATAATTGCAGTAACAGTACCTTGTTCTTGAGCAAAACTTACATCATTAAGTATCGTATTTTGATTATATTTATGTATAAGATGTTTAACATTAATCATTCAATTTCCCCCAATATTTCATTAAGTATAAACTATCATAATAAATCTTATCGGTAAAGTAAGGTTTTTGCGCTTGAAAAGCTTTATTTCAATCATAGCGAGTGTTAAACTTGTATTTAATAAGGAAAAAGTGACGAACGAGGTGAAGGAAATGAATACTTCCGCATTAATACATACGGAGATTCAAGAAAAATGGATTGCTAAATTAGATACTATAAAAGACGAGTTTAGAGCGAAAGCAGAATACAATGATATACATTCACATTTTCCCTACGAAAATATTGAGTGGCTTGTAAATGAAGGTTATACATTACTAACGTTACCGAAAGCATACGGTGGTGAAGGTGCGACTGTTGAAGATATGGTGATACTTCAAAGTTATTTGGGATCAATCGATGGCGCAACTGCTTTATCAATAGGTTGGCATTTGAGTGTAATTGGACAATTATATGAACAACAAATGTGGGAACCAGATATGCTTAATCAATTTGCTGAAGCAGTCAAGAAAGGTGCATTAGTGAATAGAGCAGTTAGTGAAGCGGAAACTGGTAGCCCAACACGTGGTGGCAGACCGGCAACTAATGTAGTGAAAGTTGACGACGGCTTTGTACTTAATGGTGTGAAGACATTTACATCTATGAGCAAAGGGCTTACACATTTTGTAGTAAGTGCCTATTACGAAGCAATCGACCAAGTGGGTTTTTTCTTAGTAACTAAAGATACTCCAGGGGTGGAAATAGCAGATAATTGGAATATGGTAGGCATGCGTGCAACAGAAAGCCATGACCTTGTATTGAATGATGTACATTTACCAGAAGAAAATTTTGTCGAAATAAGGGGTGCTGGTGGTAAAAAGCCTAATGGATGGATATTACACATACCAAGTGTTTACTTAGGTATCGCTCAAGCTGCGCGTGATTATGCAGTAGATTTTTCCAAAACGTATAGCCCTAATAGTATAGAAGGAACAATTGGTGATTTACCGACTGTCCAACAAAATATTGGGAAAATGGAAACACTTTTATTATCTGCACGCCACTTCTTATGGAGTACAGCTGCTTTATATAATAATGAAGATTCTCAAAAAGTGAAATGGAATGAAACATCTGCCAGTAAAGTGATGGTAATGAATCAGGGATTAGAAGTTATAGATATTGCAATGCGTATTGTAGGCGCGAAAAGTCTTGAAATGGAACGTCCTTTACAACGCTATTATAGAGATATGCGCGCTGGTTTACACAATCCGCCTATGGAAGACATGGCATATACAAATATTGCACACAGCGTATTAGATCATTTTTAAATATTAAGAGCAATACAATAACTATGCATTTTTTAATAATTAAAAAAATAAAAAATTCACTTGTTTACTATTGTAAAATTACTTGAGTCATTATATAATCAATTGGTACTGATAATCATTTTCATTGGAGGAGAATTATGAAAAAATTAGTGTTTCCGTTACTTGTTTTAGTACTTATTTTAGCTGCATGTGGTAATAAATCAGATAGTGACAAAAAAGAAGAAACAAAGTCATATAAATTAGATAGTGGTAAAAGCCTAGATATACCAAAAAATCCTGAAAGAATTGCTGTTGTAGCGCCGACATATGCTGGCGGTATTAAATATCTTGGAGGTAATATTGTAGCTGTCAATGAACAAGTAGACAGTAGTAAATTACTGAAAGATAAGTTTAAAGACGTAGAAAAAATCGGGGAAAATGATGTAGAAAAAGTAGCAAAAGCTAAGCCAGACTTAATCGTTGTTTACTCTACAGATAAGAACATTAAAAAATACAATAAAATTGCACCAACAGTTGTTTATGACTATGGGAAGCATAAATACTTAGATCAACAAAGAGAATTAGGTAAGTTGCTTGGTAAAGAAGATGAAGTAGCTTCATGGGAAAAAGAATGGAAATCACAAACTAAAAAAGATGGTCAAGAAATCAAAGAGAAAATCGGTGAAGATGCAACAGTCTCTATCTTTGATGAATTTGATAAAAAATTATATAGCTACGGACCAAACTGGGGTCGTGGCGGCGAAGTATTATACCAAGCTTTTGGCCTGAAAATACCTGACAAATTAAATGACCTAGTTAAAAAAGAAGGCTGGGCAGAAGTGAAGCAAGAAAAAATTGCAGACTATGCAGGCGATTACATTGTTTCAACAAGTGAAGGTAAAGCAAAACCAGCTTATGAAAAAACAGATTTATGGCAAAATATACCAGCTGTTCAAAATAATCAAGTGATTCAAGTTCAAGCAGAAACATATTGGTATAATGACCCTTATACATTAGAATATATGAGAAAAGATTTAAAAGAGAAATTTTTAAATAAATAGAAATTTATATTCTATAAAAGTATATGTAAATAAATTTTAATGATTAATTAGCCTAAGGGGCGAGCATATGAAGTCAAAAGTTATCTTTTGGCTTCAAACTCGCTCCTTAAATTATGTCTTCATAAATGTAAACTTATTGTTTTTATTAGTTTACATTTGTGATATAATTTTTCTCATTGAAGGGGGAATCACTTTGACTACAAAATATTTAGTATATACTGCTTTAATGACGGCAATTATAGCTGTTCTAGGTTTTGTGCCTGCTATTCCATTACCTGTCATGCCCGTACCGATTGTATTACAGAACATTGGTATATTTCTAGCGGCAATTTTGCTTGGTCGTAAATATGGTACGTTAAGTGTCATTGTTTTATTATTACTAGTAGCTGCGGGGTTACCTTTATTATCAGGTGGTCGCGGTGGAATTGGTGTATTTGCTGGACCGTCAGCAGGATTTTTATTTATGTATCCAGTTATTACATATCTTATTGGTTTGGTAAGAGACTTATATTTTAAAAAAATTAATTTTGTTGTACTATTAATTACAACAATCGTTTTTGGCGTCTTATTGTTAGATATCACAGGTACAATCATAATGGGATTGATAACTAATTTACCTATTACGAAATCTGTTTCATTATCATTATTATTTATGCCTGCTGATATTTTAAAAGCAATTGTCGCAAGTTTGATTGGTAATATCATGCTAAATCATAGCCAATTTAAACAGTTGTTAAAATAAAATCATTAGACATTCGTAAGAATAGACGAAGCAAATAAGATAGGGTGAGGGTTCATGACGATTTCGATGGCAAATATATTTCAAGAAGGTAAAATTTATTCTGACGATCAGGTTAAAACAATTTATTTAACGCCAGAAGAACCTTTAGTATATGATGCGAATAAATGGATGTATAAAGAAATGCCTGCAATCAAGGATTGGAAACAACATATGGAAATGCAACAAAGTTTACATAGACAACAATATTCTGACCATTTAGCGTTTACTTTTCCGGAGAATACACCTTTAAGCCAACTTTGGCTAGATGAAATTAAATCCTATGGCTTCGAATTAGGGTGTATGGAACTTTATGCAATTGAGGCGAAAAACATTCGTAGAACTCAAAATCATAATATTGACGTAAAATTTGTCACGAATCAAACCTTAGAAGACTATATTAAAATCTATCGACAGTTTTCGGAACCATTTGGACTTAAATACACAGAAGAAAGTATTCGAGTAATACGTAATCAATTTCGAAGCGAAAATAAATCACGTATTATTGCTTACGATAATCACATTCCAGTAGGTATTTTAGATTTAATAATTACTGAAAAAACAGTTGAAATAGATGGTTTTGGTGTATTAGAAGATTATCAAAGACGAGGGATAGGTAAAACGATGCAATCATTTGTAGCCGATGTCTCGGAAGATAAAGTTATTATCCTTATCGCTGATGGTGAGGATAGTGCGAAACACATGTATATCAAACAAGGATACATTTTTATCAGTTATTGCTACCAAATATTGAAAGAACAAGCTTAAATGTAAATTAAAAAACGATCTTAAGACATATAATTATGTCTTAGGATCGTTTTGTATATTAGTGAATTATTTATTACATATGCTCTAATTGGACGCGTTCAGGGTGACTATATATGTTGAAATTTCCGTCTCTAATAAAGCCAACTGCAGTAATATTTAAGTCTTCAGCTAGCGTAACAGCTAACGTGGTTGGGGCAGATTTCGAAAGTATAACACCTACACCTATTTTAGCGGCTTTAATTAGTATTTCAGAGGAGATACGTCCACTGAAAATTAGCACTTTATTTCTCACAGGGATGTGTCTTTGGATACAATAACCATAAAGTTTATCGAGCGCATTATGACGGCCGATATCTTGACGATGTTCGAAGAACGCCTCTCCGTCACTAATAGCTGCATTATGAAGACCACCAGTTTGTTTGAAAACGGCACTTGCACTTTGTAAACGTGTCATCATATTTAGAATTTGTTTTGGGCTAATAACAATTTTTGACATAGAAGTTTTTGCTACAGCAGCATCATTTTGAAAATAAAATTCCCTACTCTTACCACAACATGATGCAATCATTCTTTTAGTTGAATATTCAAAACGTTCTCCTAGTGGTTTTGTTAATTCAACGTGAGCAAACCCTTTACTATCATCTATTTGAACTGACTTTAAGTCATCACTTTTTAGAATAGCCCCTTCAGACGCTAGAAAACCAAGTACAAGTTCCTCCATATGGTTTGGGCTACAGATTACGGTAGCGAATTCTTCTCCATTGACCATAATTGTTAAAGGGAATTCTGTTACATAGTGATCCGTTTTTTCAATAAGTTTACCATTTTCATATCGTACGATTGGTTGGTTGGTTAAAACGTCTTCATTCATCCATACACCTCTTTTCGTCTTCACTTTATATTTTAGCGCATTTTTAATTATAAAAAAATAATTCGATTTTACTCATGTAAATTAATATAAGTAGAAGGAACACTTAAACCGTAATTATGAATTAGAAATAGTTAAGATTGATTTACGAATCTAATGAAAGTAAACTTGAGGTAAACAAAATAAAGAGGTGAATTTGATATGGTAAGTATAAGAGATATTGCACATTTAGCAGAGGTTAGTCCTGGTACTGTATCCAGAGTATTGAATAACGATCCAACACTTTCGGTATCAAAAAATACTAGAGAGCGTATCCACCAAATAGTAAAAGAGAAACAATATCACAAGTCAACAAGAAAAAATAAAAGTATTCAAATCATTACTTATGCGTCAAGAGCTAAAGAAATGTCAGACCCATATTATAGAGAAATTCGATTGGCAATTGAAGCGGAAGTTAAACGTTTAAATCTATCGTTAAAGCGAACAATACGTATAGATGGTAATCAAAACGATAATGAATTAAATACAATAGAAAAAGCGGGAGCAATTATCGTTATAGGTAATTTTTCAGTTGATGCGCTACACAAACTCCAATATTATAATCCTAATATGGTAGTAATTAATAATCCCCATGTACCTAAATCTATAGATGCTGTATATTCAGATCTTCATTACTCTATGACTAACTTGCTAGATAAGATAAAGGGCTTAGGTTTAACACGCATAGCATACATAGGCGGGTATCATACAATAAGAGATTTAGATGGCACCCCAACTTCAAATGCAACTGATGTAAGATATAAAGCTTATCAAGCTTGGTGTGAAAGACATCAATTAGAAACGATAGCATTGCTTAATGGATGGAAAAAAGAACACGGTGAGCTAGCGGTTAAAACATTTATAGAGCACAAACAGGAGCTCCCACAAGTGTTTGTTGCAGGAAATGACATGGTCGCAATAGGCATTTTACAGCAAATTCAAGAGAATAAAATTGCAATACCAGAGAATGTAAAGTTAATCAGTTTTAATGATTTAGAGGTTATCCAATATGCTGTTCCTTCTATTAGTAGTGTACATATTCCTGTAGATGAATTTGGTAGAACTGCAGTAAGGATGGCAGAAGAACGTATTAATCAGACAAGAAAGCTTGCTATTCATATAGTAGTAGAAGCACCATTGAAGTCTCGGAATACTTTTAAAGTCTAAGTGAAGTATATTACGTTGACAAAACTTTTAGTAAACAAGTAAACTTTGTTTGTGTTTACTAATAAAAAAGAATTAATCACTTTGCATTTAATGTAGATAAAAAGGAGTGGGAATCTTATGTTACAAGCAATGCACGAAAAGTTTGAAACGTTATTTGGTGTAGAAGCTGAAGTCAGCGCTTTTGCCCCTGGAAGAATCAATTTAATTGGGGAACATACTGATTATAATGGGGGATATGTTTTTCCAGCAGCAATAGAATTAGGAACTTATGGATTAGCAACTAAAAGAGACGACCGTAAAATTCAACTTTATTCAAATAATTTTGAAGAAAATGGCATCGTAACATTCACTTTGGATGATTTAGTATTTAATCAAGATGATGATTGGGCGAATTATCCAAAAGGCGTCGTAAAATATTTAACTGAAACATTCAATGAAATTGACCAAGGATTTAATATTTTAGTCGAAGGTAACATTCCAAATGGAGCCAGTTTGTCGTCGTCTGCTTCAATCGAAATACTTACAGGTTGGTTATTAAAAGATTTATTTGATTTGAGATTAGAACGTTTGCAGCTTATTAAAATAGGTCAATTGGTCGAGAATAAATTTATGGGTGTGAACTCAGGCATCATGGATCAATTTATTATTGGCATGGGTAAAGCAAACCATGCAATATTACTTGATACTGCAACATTGGAGTTTGAATATGTACCAGCCAAATTTGGAGATTATGTGATTTCTATAATGAATACGAATAAACGACGTTCATTGACTGAAAGTAAATATAATGAGCGCAGAGCGGAATGTGAATCTGCGCTTGCAGCATTAAAAAAAGAATTGAATATAGGAGCGTTAGGCGAACTTACATTAGCCCGATTTAATCAAAATAAGCATCTTATTAAAGATGAAGTATCACGTCGTAGAGCTAAGCATGCCGTATCAGAAAATGAACGTACAAAACTTGCGCGTAAAGTACTTGCGGAAGATGATTTCGAACAATTTGGCAAACTACTTAATATGTCTCATGCTTCATTGAAAGAAGATTATGAAGTTACAGGAATTGAATTGGATACATTAGCTGAAACAGCTCAACAAGTTAATGGTGTATTGGGGGCGAGAATGACAGGTGCAGGATTTGCAGGTTGTGCGATTGCCTTAGTGCATAAAGACAGTATCAAGCAATTAGAACATGAAGTTTCCCAAGCTTATTTAGAAAAAATTGGTTATGCACCATCGTTTTACCACGTAGGTATTAGCGGTGGCGTAACATCTTTATAAGTGATACAAAATAAATGAAGGAAGGTTTTTATATGTCTGTTTTAGTGTTGGGTGGGGCAGGTTATATAGGCAGCCATGCCGTAGATCAATTGATTGAGAAAGGTTACAAAGTTGTAGTTGTAGACAATTTAGGAACGGGACATAGAGAGGCAGTGCATCAAGATGCAAGTTTCTATGAAGGTGATATTCGTGACAAAGCATTTTTAGAACACGTTTTTACAAATGAACATATTGAAGGTGTGTTTCACTTTTGTGCATACTCATTAGTTGGAGAATCTGTAGGAAAACCATTAGCTTATTTCAATAATAATGTATATGGCTTACAAGTATTATTAGAGGTAATGTATGCGCACCAAGTAGAGCATATTATATTTTCATCAACAGCGGCAGTATATGGAGAACCAGATATAGTACCAATCACAGAAGAAGATTCTAAAACACCAACGAGCCCATACGGCGAAAGTAAATTAATGATGGAAAAAATGATGCATTGGTGCCATAATGCTTATGGTATAAACTATGCTGCGCTGCGCTACTTTAATGTTGCTGGTGCTAAACAAGGTGGATGGATAGGTGAAGACCATCGCCCTGAAACACATTTGATTCCTATTGTATTGCAAGTGGCGTTAGGACAACGTGATGCTTTAACTATTTTTGGTGATGATTATGATACTGAAGATGGTTCTTGCATACGAGATTATTTACATGTTGTAGATTTAATTGATGCACATATTTTAGCTTATCAGTATTTACAAAACGGAGGCGTATCGGGTGCGTTTAACTTAGGTAGTAGTCAAGGCTACTCTGTTTTTGAAATCTTAGAAGCAGCACGTAAAGTAACAAAAGCACCAATTAAAGCTGAAGTTGGGCCAAGGAGAGCCGGGGATCCAAGTAAGTTAGTTGCGGCAAGTGATAAGGCACAGTCTGTCTTAGGTTGGAAACCACAACATGATAATATACACGACATCATTGATTCAGCGTGGCAATGGCATCATCAGCATCCTAATGGTTATCAACAAAGTTTGGAGGGATAACGCATGTTATTAAATCAACAATTAGTGCAGCAATTTGTCGCACAAGCAATTTCATTTGGTGATTATGAACAAGAAGATAGTATTTATATTCAAAATCAATTATTGCGTATTTTAAATGCTCGAGGGGTTACAGAGAGCTTGAAATCCCCATTAGCTAAAGATGCTACAGCAAATGAAATAACACAATATTGGATTAATGAAGCTATAAATGAAAATTGCATTGAAGATGCGTTATACGTTAGAGAAATTGTTGAAGCACAACTTTTAGATTTAATCACACCAAGGCCGTCAGTCATTAATAGGAAGTTTAGAGAAGCCTATGAACAATCGCCAGAAATGGCGACGAATTATTTTTATGAAATTGCTAAACGTAATCATTATGTGAAAGAAGATGCGATAGCAAACAATATTAATTATGAAGTGGATACTGAATATGGTGATATTGAAATAACTATTAATTTATCCAAACCAGAAAAGGATGCAAAGCAAATTGCAAAAGCTAAAGCTGCGCCTGCTACGGAGTATCCTAAATGTGCCTTGTGCATTGAAAATGAAGGTTTTCAAGGCTCTGTTACCCAAGCAGCGCGTGCTAATCATCGTGTGATACGTTTAAATTTAGATGGACAACCATGGGGATTTCAATATTCTCCATATGCTTATTTCTTAGAACATAGCATTGTTTTTTCTGAACAACATGTGCCGATGGAGGTAAATAAACAAACCTTTGTTAATTTAATTGATTTTATAAAAAAATTCCCACATTATTTTATTGGCTCTAATGCGGACATTCCGCTTGTAGGTGGATCTATACTATCACATAATCACTATCAAACTGGGAGACATGTATTCCCTATGGATAATGCAACGGAAATTGAAAAATTTAATATAACAGATTTTCCATCGGTAGAAGCAAGTACTTTAAATTGGCCAATGAGTGTGATTAGATTAAAAAGTAAAAACAGTAGTGAGTTAATTCAAGCGGCTACACATGTGATGACGCAGTGGAATCAATATTCTGATAATAGTGTAGATATTAAGGCTTATAGCAAAGAGGGAGAGAGACATCATACGATTACACCTATTGCAAGGTATAGAGATGAATTGTATGAATTGGATATTGTATTGAGAGATAATCAGACTTCTATGGAGTTTCCAGATGGCATATTCCACCCACACAAAGACGTACAACATATCAAAAAAGAAAATATAGGACTAATAGAAGTGATGGGAACGGCGATATTGCCTGGCCGTTTAAAAGAAGAATTGCAACAAGTGAAATCATATTTACTAGGTGCAGTCCATATTAATCTAGGCGTCCATAAACAATGGGCTGATGATATGAAGCAAACTTATGATATCGACACTGACAATGTAAATAAAATTGTAGATAATGAAGTAGGTTACAAATTTAAACGTGTATTAGAGGATGCAGGTGTCTTTAAAAATACTAAGTTTGGTCGAGCGGCATTTAAACGTTTCATAGATATTTTATGAATAAAATAAATTAACAATAATAGTATAAACAAGGTAGATAAAGTAGCTTTTATGAAACTTTATCTACCTTGTTGTTGGTTAGGAGTAAGATGAGGCTATCAAATAACAAATTTTGATTTGCTTCTATCTTATTCCTATTTTCTTGCTTTTATTTTCTTATTTGCAAGCATATAATAAAGTGAAGGAGTGATTTTTTTGAAAATTAAAATTAAATACTTACTTATTACATTTCTTGTCCTAACAATTATTTTGGCAGGGTGTTCTAATGAAAATGATAGTAATAAAAATGCTAAAACGAAAAACGAAGAAAATGAAAAACAAGTATTACATGTTGCAGCAGCAGCAAGTCTTACAGATGCAACAAAAGATTTAGAAAAAGCTTTTAAAGATGAACATAGTAATGTAGACGTTACATTTAATTATGGCGGTTCAGGTGCTTTAAGACAGCAAATAGAAAAAGGTGCTCCTGTTGATGTATTTATGTCAGCAAATGAAAAAGATGTAGATGCACTTGTAGACAAAGATCATGCACAAAATACATATGAATACGCGAAAAATAAGTTAGTGCTTATCGGTGGAAAAGATAGTGACTATAAATCTGTTACAGACATTAAAGATGGGGACAAATTAGCTATTGGGGAAACCAAATCAGTACCAGCTGGCAAATACGCTGAACAATATCTGAAAAGTAATGATTTATTTGACAGTGTTAAAGCTCACCTCGTTTATGCAAAAGATGTACGCCAAGTATTAAATTATGTTGAAAAAGGTAATGCGCAAATGGGTTATGTCTACCAGACAGATTTATATCAGAGTCAACAAAACGGTAATAGTAAAGTCAAAGAGATTAATACCGCAGAATTACAAAATCCAATTGTTTATAAATCTGCTACGATAACAGATGATAAGCTAGCTAAAGAATGGATAGATTTCTTAAAAACAGATAAAGCAAAAGCTATTATGAAAAAATATAAATTCGAGGTATAGGAGGTTTTAGCAATGCAAGATATGACACCATTTTGGATATCACTTAAAGTAGCTCTAATTAGTACCATTATTGTTACTTTAATGGGTATTTTAATATCAAAATGGTTATATAAACGCCATGGTATCATTGCTAGGATCTTAGAAAGTATCATTGTATTACCAATTGTATTACCACCTACTGTAATGGGCTTTATTTTGCTAATTATCTTTTCACCCCAAAGTTTCGTGGGTGCATTTTTCAAGAACGTATTAAATATGCCAGTTGTTTTCACTCTGACTGGGGCTGTTATTGCCTCAGTAATCGTAAGTTTTCCACTGATGTATCAGCATACCGTACAAGGCTTTCGTAGCATTGATCATAAAATGATAAATACTGCTAGGACAATGGGAGCTAGTGAGAATAAAATATTCTTTAAACTAATTTTTCCTTTATCCAAACGGCCAATACTTTCAGGTATTATGATGAGTTTTGCACGTGCGATTGGTGAATTTGGCGCCACGCTCATGGTAGCGGGTTATATTCCAAATAAAACAAATACATTGCCATTAGAAATTTATTTCTTAGTAGAACAAGGTAAAGAAAATCAAGCTTGGTTATGGGTAATCGTGTTGGTAGCATTTGCAATTACTGTAATTGGAACTATAAATATATTAAATAAAGATCGTTTTAGGGAGGTGGAGTAATTGTTGAAAATACATTTAAATCATCTACTAAAAGATCAACAGTTAAAAATCGATATCGAGGATAATAAGCCTAAAATTTATGCGATTAAGGGGCCTTCGGGGATAGGAAAAACAACATTATTAAATATGATAGCTGGTTTAAGAAAGCCGAATAATGCTTTTATCCAACTCAATAATCACGTTATTTCTGATACAAAGCGGGCTATAGACGTGAAAATACAAAAACGAAATATTGGTTATTTATTTCAAGATTATCAATTATTTCCTAATATGGATGTTTATCATAATATAACTTTTATGGCCAAACCTTCTCAACATATAGACAGACTTTTACAGCAATTAAATATTGAGCACTTAAAAGCACAATACCCTTTGCGACTATCAGGTGGTGAAGCACAACGTGTAGCATTAGCAAGAGCGCTAAGTACAAGACCAGATTTGATATTATTAGACGAGCCATTTTCAAGTTTAGATGACGCAACTAAAACAGAAAGTATAGAGCTTGTTAAACGTATATTTGAAAAATGGCAAATACCTATTATATTTGTGACACATTCCGATTACGAAGCTACTGGCTTAGCACATGAAGTTATAAATATTGTTTGAATAATACTTATACTGGATATTTACAATGAATAAACTATACAGTTTGAAGAATTAATACCTAAGACTTTGTTTGTTATATAGAAACACATCTTCATGTAATATTAGAAGAATACAAAGAAAGCAATTTATAAAAATCGACTTCTATCCAGTCTCTCTAAATGCTTGGTTTAAGATTATTATAAATACTTTTTAAGACGGTGAATATATGAAAATAGAGTTTTTGGGGACTGCTGGTGGCGTGCCTTCTTTGTATAAGTCAGTTTCACAACATAAAGACACTGTTCAGCGAACTGGCCCAGCTATTTATATTCACGATTTACAATTGTTAATTGATACCTCGGAAGATATTTTTTATCAATTACGACGTTCTCAAATATATGATATAAAATATGGATTATATTCACATTGGCATCCAGATCATACAATGGGTCTTAGAATATGGGAAACACTCAACTATGATTTTATTAATAAAATACCACAATCAAAAATGTCTAAAATTTATATAACAAAGCAACAAAAGGCAGATTTTAAAAAATATTTAGGTCATTGGGACCACTTGAATTACTTGAGTGAAATTGGCGTGATTGAAAAAGAAGTTTTAGAAAATAATTCAACAATAAATATTAAAGATGTGTCGATAGAGTGGGTTCAATTAGCAGAGGAAATTGCATTTGGATTTTATATTATCACGAATACACAACGTATTTTGATTATCCCAGACGAAATAAAAAATTATAAACCTAGCCAAAAGGTAAAAGAAGTTGACGTGGCGATTTTACCTTTTGGTAGTAACGAAGTTAATCCTGTAACTCATGAACGTATACTTGAAGCAGGGATTCTTGACGGTCTAGGAGAAACACGATTTGATGAAAGTGTAGCACTTGCACGTGAAATAAATGCAAAACATACTTACTTTACACATATAGAAGCAACAGAAAGTTTAAATAAATCACAGTTAATGATGTTAGAACAACAATTAAAGCAGTCAGGCTTGGATGCGACAATCGCTTATGATGGTTTAATTATCCAAATTTGAAAAAGGCATGAAGTCCCAATTGGAACTTCATGCCTTTTATTCGTCACGGGTATTTGGAATAGGGAAATGTTCGAAAATTTCCCCTGTATTAAGTGCTTCAGATAATGTAGATAACCAAGCATAATATACTTTAGAATGGTCCAATTGCTTTGACATTTCTTTAGCTTCTTCGATGACTTCCTCAGATGCACTTTCTGAATGAATAATGGGGTCCAATAATTTTTCTGCTCGTTGAATTGCCAATAAATTTAATTTAATTTCTCTATTCCATTTTTGTGAGAAAAAATTACCGAAGAAAGTAAAGAAATCTTTTTCAGCAACAAAATGTTGTTTTCTACTACCACGCGTAAATTGTTGTTTAACGCCATCAAATTCTTGAAGTTTTTTAACTCCTGCACTCATACTTGGTTTGCTCATTTGTAATTCATAGCGCATTTCATCTAGTGTCATGCTTTTTTGTTCGAACACCATCGTCCCATATAAATTGCCAACGCTACGGTTAACCCCGTAAAGATCCATAGTCTCACCTATAGAATTAATCACGATGTCTTTAGCTTGGGTTAATAGTTGTTCATAATCCCTTGAACGTGCCATTGATTCACCTCCGAATAGTATTCAATTAATTGTATCATGAACGCTTAAGCAAGGGGTATGATTAATTAATATATAGTTTATTGAAAATAATTTCAATATAGAAATGAATTATTAACTACAAATATTTAGCTAAGGGAAAACACTACTTTTCATAATATTAATACCAAAACATTGTTACATTGTGACCCAAGATTTATAATGGAAACAATGATGTATAGAAGGGGTAATGCGTGTGACTAAAGATCGCTATTCAAGACAAACTTTATTTAAACACATTGGTCCTGAAGGACAAGATAAAATTATAAATGCGCATGTTGTAATTATTGGGATGGGTGCTTTAGGGACACATCTTGCTGAAAGTCTAGTTCGAGCTGGTGTAGGTGCGCTGACAATCGTCGATAGAGATTATATTGAGTTCAGTAATTTACAAAGACAAACTTTATATACGGAAATTGACGCACATGAAGCTTTACCTAAAGTCGTTGCAGCTGAACGGCATTTAAAAGCAATTCGCCAAGATTTACATTTAATTTGTCATATTGCACATGTTAATCGGCAATTTTTAGATGAACATTGTAAAAATGTACAGCTTATATTAGATGCGACAGATAACTTTGAAACGCGTCAATTGATCAATGATTTTGCATTCCAACAAAGAATTCCTTGGATATATGGTGGTGTGGTAGAAAGTACATATGTAGAAACAGCGTTTATCCCAGGATTAACGCCATGCTTTAATTGTTTGATACCGCAATTACCTGTTATTAACAGAACTTGCGATACAGTTGGCGTCATCCAACCAGCTGTAGGTATGACGACAAGTTTACAGATGAGGGACGCGTTAAAAGTGTTAACCAAGCAAGGCATTGGCTCCAAAGTAACATACGGAGACTTATGGGAGGGTACACATTTTACGTTCGGCTATAGTAAATTACAGCGGGCACATTGTCCGACATGTGGAGAATCGCCCACATACCCACATTTAAACAAAACAAAGCGGCAATTTGTTAGTTTATGCGGACGAGATACAGTGCAGTATGAAAACCCTAACATTTCCCAGGAAATGCTAGAAGCATTTTTAGTAGAACATCAAATTGCATATAAGCGTAACGACTATTTGCTTCAATTTAAATACAAAGGGTATCGAATAGTAAGTTTTAAAAATGGAAGAATGCTAATACATGGCATGATAAAGCCTGATTTAGCTATTAAACTAATGAATCAACTTTTTGGATAAAGGAGGATTGATAACGATGCATACGAACGTAAAGTTAGATAAAGATATAAATTGCGCAATACTAACTGTATCTGACACAAGAAATTACGATACAGATAAAGGCGGTCAATTAGCAATATCGCTCCTATCTGAATTAAACGTTCATATTGACGAAAATCATTACCGCATTGTAACAGACGATATGTCTGCTATACAGACTCAGTTAAAACAATGGTTGACTGAAGATATTGACGTGATTATCACTACGGGTGGGACAGGTATCGCACAAAGAGATGTGACCATAGAAGCAGTGTCATCTCTTATCACAAAGGAAATTGAAGGATTTGGAGAGTTGTTTAGATATCTTAGTTATACTGAAGATGTTGGTAGTCGTGCAATATTATCAAGGGCGATTGCAGGGACAATTGGAAAACGATTAATTTTTAGTGTACCTGGTTCTACCGGTGCAGTTAGATTAGCTTTAAACAAGCTAATAAAACCTGAATTAAATCATTTAGTCCAAGAAATAACAAAATAAAGCAGGAGCGATATAAAAATCAAAAACATCAATTGATTTAATCATTTCGCTCCTAAGTAAATTGGTTCAATATTTGTTACACGTGATGATATCCATTTACCAAAACAATATAAGTTTAAGGCCAGTAATATCATAAATCATATTATTATATGCAATTTAGCGCGGCATATACTAGTTAAAAATACATAACTGAGTATTAATTCGGTCGTTGGAAATCACCAGATTTACCACCAGTTTTAGATAGCAAATATGTTTCACCGATAACCATGCTTTTATCTAAAGCTTTAGTCATGTCATAAACGGTTAACGCAACTGCAGAAGCTGCGGTAAGTGCTTCCATTTCGACGCCAGTTTTTCCAGTTGTCGAAACACTTGCTTGGATATTTAAAGTAAACGATGTGGCATTTTCTTTCCAGTTAAATGAAACATCAACCCCAGTAAGCGGTAATGGGTGACACATAGGAATAATATCAGCAGTATTTTTTGCTGCCATGATACCTGCGATTTGTGCAGTATTGAGTACATTGCCTTTTTTATTTGTATTATCGACAATTTGTTGATAAATTGCTTGATTAACTGTAATACTTGAATGCGCAATGGCTGTACGTTTGGTAATGTTTTTTTCTGAGACATCAACCATTTTAGCATTACCTTGTTCGTTGATATGTGTGAATTCAGACAAAGATATCCCTCCTAATCGTTTCCTAGTATATCACGAAATCCATTTTTTTAAGGAGTAGATTTTAAATGACAGTTGAAAAAAGAAATCCAATTCCAGTAAGAGAAGCAATCGATCGTGTTGTGAGCCAAAATATTTATACTAAACAAATTGAAGTGCCTTTAGAAGACAGTGCTAATTATATATTAGCGGAAGATATTGTAGCTACATATGAAATCCCGAGATTTAATAAATCGCCTTATGATGGATTTGCATTGAGAAGTAAAGATACTGAAGGTGCCAGTGGAAATCATAGAATTACTTTTACAGTGATTGATCATATAGGTGCAGGATCAGTTTCTGAAAAAGAAGTAGGGCCTTTTGAAGCGGTACGTATTATGACAGGCGCTGAAATGCCAAAAGGTGCAGATGCAGTAGTAATGTTAGAACAAACAGTAGAAGATAAACAAAGTTTTACTATAAGAAAATCTTTTGATATCAATGAGAATGTGTCTTTAAAAGGTGAGGAAACACAGATTGGTGATATAGTATTAAATAAAGGTCAACAAATCAATCCAGGCGGTATAGCCGTGCTAGCAACGTATGGCTACACTCACGTTAAAGTATTTGATAAACCTAGTATTGGTATTATTGCTACCGGAAGTGAGTTACTAGAAGTTGGTGATGAATTAGAACCAGGTAAAATCAGAAATTCAAATGGGCCTATGATTGTAGCCTTAAGTCAAAAGTTAAGTTTAGATGTAGCATCTTACCAAATTCAAGAGGATGATTTGAAAAGTAGTATTCAAGTAGTAAGAGATGCTATGTCTAAACATGATATTGTTATCACAACAGGAGGTGTTTCTGTTGGTGATTTTGATTATTTACCACAAATTTATGACGCGATTAATGCGAAAGTATTGTTTAATAAAATTGCCATGCGACCTGGTAGTGTAACAACAGTCGCAGTAGCTGATGGTAAATATTTATTTGGTTTATCTGGTAATCCTTCTGCATGTTTTACAGGTTTTGAACTGTACGTTAAACCTGCCGTACTACATATGATGGGGGCAACAGCTATTTATCCTCAAATTATCCAGGCGACTTTAATGGAAGATTTAACCAAAGCTAATCCATTTACCCGTTTCGTACGTGCAACAGCTACTTTTAATGGAAAAGCGATGACAGTCGTACCTTCTGGATTTAATAAATCGGGTGCAGTGGTTGCTATTGCACACAGTAATGCGATGATAATGTTGCCAGGGGGAACAAGAGGATATCAAAAAGGGTATACAGTAGATGTTATTTTAACGGAGTCACAAGCTTATGAAATGGATTGTTTTATATGATTCTACAAATAGTAGGTTTTAAAAACTCAGGCAAGACCACTTTGATGTCACATACAATTAAACTTTTGAAAGCACATGACTTAACCGTTGCTACTGTAAAGCACCATGGACAATATCAACAGGATTTTCAAGATGATGATATTACGTTACAAAAAGATCAGGTGGATCATATGAAACATTTTCATGCTGGTGCTGATCAAAGCATTGTACAGGGGCGTGTATATCAACAAACAGTGACGAGAAATGAGAAACAAAGTCTTGAGGAAATCATAAATGAATCTGTTACAATAGACAGTGACATCATATTGGTAGAAGGTTTTAAAAATGCAGGTTTTGATAAAGTAGTCGTTTACACTAATGAAAATGAGCGCCAAGCTTTAGCCAAGCTTTCCAATGTACAGTATTATATGAAAATGAATGATATCAATGCAATGGAGCATTATGAAAATTGGTTATTAACTTATTTTAAGATAAAAGGAATGCATTAAATGAAGCAGTTTGAAGTAGTGAATGAACCCATACAAACAGAAAAGTACAGGGAGTTTGTGTTAAATGAACATCAGGGTGCGATTGTAGTTTTTACAGGACATGTAAGAGAATGGACAAAAGGAATAAAAACAGAATACCTTGAATATGAAGCTTATATTCCTATGGCAGAGAAGAAACTTGCGCAAATAGGTGATGAAATTTCAAAAAAATGGCCAGGGACCTTAACGGCGATTGTTCATAGGATAGGACCACTAAAGATATCAGATATTGCTGTACTTATAAGTGTTTCATCTCCCCATCGTAAAGATGCGTATCGTGCAAATGAATACGCAATAGAACGCATTAAAGAAATTGTGCCTATTTGGAAAAAAGAAATATGGGAAGATGGCGCACAATGGCAAGGACATCAACATGGTAATTATTATGATGCTGTTAAAGGAGATGATTCTAAATGAGGGTATTATACTTTGCAGAAATCAAAGATATATTAGCGAAAACATCTGAAGATATTGATTTGAGTTATGATATTACGGTAGATGAATTTTTAACAGATTTATTTGAACGTTATCCACAAATCAATGATAAACAATTTCAAATTGCAATTAATGAAGAATTCGTTCAACATGATGACATAGTACATCCAAATGATACAGTGGCATTAATTCCACCAGTTAGCGGAGGGTAAATAAGACATGAAGGCTATTATACTTGCCGGAGGACAATCAGAGAGATTCGGCAAACCAAAAGCTTTTGCACAAATAGACTCGCAATATTTTTATAAGCGAATTATTAGTGTGCTAGAAGCAACAAATATGTTTAATCAAATCATAATAAGTACAAATGAAGATTTAGCCACACAATTTGATTATGAAGATATTGTTATTGATGATAATCAAAATAAAGGTAAAGGCCCTTTGGCAGGTATTTGTTCCGTGATGAACTTATATAAAAATGAAGAACTCTTTTTTGTGATTTCGGTTGACACGCCAATGATAACGCAAAAAGCAATTAGTAAATTATATCAATTTATGGTGGAACATTTGATAGAGGATCAATTAGATGTTGCAGGTTTTCATGAACAGGGAAGGCCTATACCGACTTTGGCTTTTTACAGTCCACATACATTAAAGACGATGAACGAAGCTTTAGTTTCAGACGATTTCAGTTTGAAAAATGTATATAGCAAAGTTAAAAGTGACTGGCTAAGTGTAGATACTATAGAATCACCAGACTATTGGTATAAAAATATAAATTATCAACAAGATTTGGACTCTTTACAACAAGATATATTAAATAGATAAGGAGGCCTAACGTTATGGTAGAACAAATAACTGATAAACTCGGACGTCCCATTCGCGATTTAAGATTGTCAGTTACTGATAGATGTAACTTCCGTTGCGATTATTGTATGCCAAAAGAAATATTTGGTGACGACTTTGTGTTCTTACCTAAAGATGAACTGCTTTCATTTGATGAAATGGTACGTATAGCTCAAGTCTATACAATGTTAGGTGTAAAAAAGATAAGAATAACAGGTGGAGAACCGTTATTAAGACGTGATTTAGATAAACTTATTTACAAATTAAATCAAATTGATGGAGTTGAAGATATTGGCCTTACTACCAATGGTTTGCTATTAAAAAAACATGGTCAAAAGCTATATGACGCTGGTTTAAGACGTATAAATGTAAGTCTTGATGCGATTGAGGATGAAGTATTCCAAGACATAAATAACAGGAATATTAAAGCTTCAACAATCCTACAACAGATTGATTATGCTGTTTCTATTGGTTTTCAGGTGAAAGTCAACGTTGTTGTGCAAAAGGGTGTTAATGATAATCAAATTCTTCCAATGATTCAATATTTTAAAGATAAGGAAATTGAAATTAGATTTATCGAATTTATGGATGTCGGTAATGATAATGGTTGGGATTTTAGTAAAGTTGTTACGAAAGATGAAATGTTAGAAATGATTGAAAAAGACTTTGATATTGAAGCTGTTAGCCCTAAATACTATGGGGAAGTGGCTAAATATTATAAACATAAAGGCACTGAAGCGCAATTTGGTTTGATTACAAGCGTTTCTCAATCTTTTTGTTCTACATGTACACGCGCGAGGCTTTCATCAGATGGCAAGTTCTATGGATGTTTATTTAGTACAGTAGATGGTTTTGATGTTAAAGAATATTTGAGAAATGGCGCGACTGATACCGAGTTATTTGAACAATTTAAGCTTCTGTGGAATATAAGAGATGATCGTTATTCAGATGAACGTACAGCCCAAACAGTTGAAAATAGAAAACGTAAAAAAATAAACATGAATTATATTGGTGGTTAATTTAATTAACTTATTTAATGATAATAGCTATTATCATTAAATATTAAGAACATCGACGTAACCATTACATTGCTTGAATGGGGTCACTCATTTCTTGTTACTACGTCCCTATTAAAGTAGGCATTTCATACATTGCTTACTTTAATAGGGATTATTTTGTTTTTAAAAATAAAATAAAAACAAACACATTAGCATAGCAAACACTACTATAATTATATCATATCATAAAGAGATTAAAGGATTATAAAATAATAATGTTAAATAAAGAGGTTAATCGAGGTTGAAACATTTTAGGGAATACAAATTTTTAAAGATATTCATTTTAAGTGATATAAATAATGTTCAATAGAAAAAAATATTTATCTTTTCGATTAAAAATAATAGATTAAAAGAAGAAAGTGTTATATAATACTTTTGAAGCTTATTCATTAAGTAAAGCCAAATAAAACAACTAGAGTAGTCAATAAGGAGGCCATTTTTATGGATAGTAAAGTATCATATTTTATAACATCTGAAAGAGATTTGTGTCAGTTAAAGCATTGGTTAAAATCGAAGCATAAAATGTCAATTGAAGAATTTGTTGTATTGTTTAAAGTATACGAAGCTACAAGAATAAGTGGTAAAGAATTACGAGATGCCCTTCATTTCGAAATGCTTTGGGATACTAGTAAAATCGACGTAATTATAAGAAAGATTTACAAAAAAGAATTGATTTCGAAAGTTCGTTCTGAGACAGACGAAAGACAAGTTTTCTATTATTACAATAATGCTCAAAAACAGTTATTAGATGGCATCATTAAAGAGGTTGAGCAAATTAATGTTGCACAACCAACAAAATGATACATAAGTGATATAACTACAAAAGTAAAGATTAGGTTGGGGCATAAATCCTAGAAAAACATCTGAGTGCTTCTTTTTATTCAATACTTCGTATTGTTGGCTCGCTTTCTTAAGGGACAGCTTCAGCCTGTAGTCCTCAGCTTATCCTGTTCCCTCAAAAGTCTCGCCAAAATACCTCAACATTTATATGTAATTTTACATTATAATACTTTAGAAAAATAACGCCCTTACGTATAATTTAATAAACACGACTAAACTAAATTAACGAGCTAACTATAACCAAAACAATAATGAAAAAGACAATTTCTATTTTATTTCAATAGAAATTGTCTTTTTTCACTAATACAAGAATTTTATATTCTAGATTCTTATCCTTACTATTTTATTACCATAGTTAGATAATAAAATAATATTAAATATTAAATAAATAGTTTCTAGTTAGAAGTTAATTGCTTTACTTTTCTACCATGTAAAAAGTAATAAATAATTGCAGTTATCAATACAATGATTGCCATGATGGCGTAAAGTTGTGCGTAACTTACAGAAGAAGTGATAAAGCCTAATACATATGGTCCAAAACCAAGGCCTAAATCAAGCCCTATGAAATAAGTTGAAGTAGCTATGCCATATTTTGCAGGTGGAGATACTTTTATAGCAATTGCTTGCATACAGGAAGAAATATTACCGTAACCAGCGCCTAAGAATAAACCAGCTAGAATAAGTAACCAACCATTATTTGTAATGCTCAAGGTTAAAAAAGTAATAATTAAGAAAAAGAATGCTGGGTATGCAATAACATTTTCATTTTTTTGGTCCATTAAGCGACCTGCTATTGGTCGAGTAACTAACGAAGCGATAGCGTAAAATATAAAGAAGTAACTAGATATAGTTACAAGGTTGATTTCTTGTGCAAAGAACTGTAAAAACGTAAGAATTGAGGAATACGTTAGACCTGATATTAACATAATGATAGCAACAGGTACTGCTTCTTTTGCGATATAATTGTTGATATTAAATTTCTTATTTTTAAATTGTTCAGACGTAGTTTGCGTTTTTGCTTCTAATTTAAACTCTAGGTTTACAAAGAATGAAATAATAAAACTAACAATGCCACAGACCAAACAAATCAAAAATAATAATTTAATTGGGAAAGTATTGATAAGTAATAAACCAAAGAAAGGACCTATTGCGGCGCCAATAACAAGACTTAATGAGAATAAGCTGATACCTTCACTTTTTCTATCATTTGGTGTTACATATGCTGCAATTGTACCTGTTGCGGTAGTAGTAACGCCTGTAGCAATTCCATTAATTAATCTAGTAAACATTAATAACGCCAATGATCCTTCTATAAAATAAAAGAGTTGCGTGATGATTAAGAATATCAAACCAATTAATAAGATGGTCTTTGGGCCTACTTTATTAACATATTTACCGGTCGCGAATCGACCAATTAGTGAGCCAATGATAAATAAGCCTGAAACGAGTCCAGCGATACTATCAGAAACATTGTATTCTGATTTAGTATAACTGGCTATAATAACGATAAGTAAATACATACTAAGATATATTGCAAAGTTCGTTATAAAATTGATATTAAAGCTTTTAGTCCATATAGGGGATCTCATGGATGATGATTGATTCATATTATATTTCCTCCATTTTTGTTATCTCTTTATGAATTTTTTCAATGACTTTAACTGTATGTTGCAAATCATCTTCAGATAAACCAGTTTTTTGAATGATTTCTTCTTGCACGATAGACACACGTTTATTAATTTTGTCATAAAGGTCTTGTCCTTCTTCAGAAAAAGATAATAATTTTTCTCTTTTATCATCACCTGTTTCTATCTTTAACAAAGACTTTTCAGAGAGTACTTTTAAAATTTTACGAGTCGTAGGTTTTTCGATTGCGCGACGTTTAGAAATTTGAACTAAAGTAGTTGGTGAATTAAGCGCAATGTCTTTCATTACTAACCATTGTGCAGGGTATAAGTCATAATCTTCAAATATAGGTGAAAATAACTTTGTATAAGGTCGGTAAATTGCAATTAAATTATTGAATATACTAGATGTATTCATAATAACCTCCTGAAAATAGTTAGCAAAGCTAACTTTTAATAACGAATAATATTCTAAACCTTTTTAGTAAATAAATCAATAGTATCTTTTTAAGTGACGGTGAAAAATTGTGATATAGATAGAATTAACAAATTATTTGGCTGTTTATAAGAAGTAAAGTGGTACGCAATTTGTTATGATAAGGTTAAAGACGAAAACAGGGGAGAAAAGTTATGCAATATTTAAAATTAGATCATTTAGTACACTATATACAACATTTGGACAACTTTAAATATCCAGGACATTTGCTAACTTTACAACAGGGTGGACAACACGAGAAATTAGGTACATATAATAGGTTGGCTTACTTAAACAATGCATATATTGAGTTAATTGATGTATACAAACCGGATGTCTTACAAAAAATAATTAAAACTGACGAAGGCAGGGTGTCATTTCCTTCTAAAATAGTTCAAGATAATTATGCACAAGGTTTAAAAACATTAGCCTTTCGTACACAAGATATTGAGCAATTAAAATTAGACTTAGAAAAAAAAGATGTAGAGGTTATTGGTCCTGTAAACATGCAAAGAGAGAATATGAAAGGTGATAAAACGTCTTGGAAATTATTATATATTGCTGACCCAGATTATAGAGTAAAACCCCCATTTTTTATCCAATGGAATGAACAAGAAGATACGCGGAATGAAAAGTTAGCATCACTACGTCAAAATGAATTTATAATTCAATCTGTTGAATTGACTAGTACTGAGCGTGAACATACAGTGAATAAGTGGCAACGTTGGTTTGATATGGAAATTATAAACGAAACAGAAAGTGTCACAACATTAAAATTAATGGGGGATGAAATATTATTTAACATTAGTGATGGTAATGATTCAGGTTATAAATCAGTCACTATAAAAGATAATAAAACAACGTCCCCTTATACATTAATTATACGTGGTTTAAGTTACAAATTTATAGCAGACTAATAAATATATAAATATGCACTATGTGCAATTATGAATATGTGTATCAAAGATATGATAAGTGTTAAAATAGCTAAGTAAGTAGAAATTTTTTGAGTACGCAATAATACTAAATAAACAGATATTATAAATGTGAAAGCTGCTAAAATGATTCTTAAGCTTAAATATGAAATTGTAAGTGGTTCATTGATAGCTTGAAAAATGAAAATTAAATTAATTAATAATAGTAAACCAGTAATAAAAATCCTCATAAAAAAACCTCATTTCTATATTTATTATAGTATAGCAAATGATGGTTTGTATGTGAAAATTAGAATAAAACAATATATAATATCAAAGAATTGAATTGATAAAGGAGAAATCGGTTTTTATGGAAAAGATGAATATCACTAATCAAGCGCATGATGCATTTGTTAAAGCTCATCCGCAAGGTGACTTATTACAATTAACTAAATGGGCTGAAACCAAGACATTAACTGGCTGGTATTCAAGACGTATCGCAGTTGGAGAAGAAGGAGAAATTGTGGGTGTAGGACAACTGTTGTTTAAAAAAGTGCCTAAGTTGCCTTATACACTTTGTTATATTTCACGTGGTTTTGTTACTGACTATAGTAATAAGTTGGCTTTAGAGACATTGTTGGAAGCTGCTATGCAAATTGCTAAAGAAGAAAAAGCGTATGCAATTAAGATTGATCCAGATGTAGAAGTAGATAAAGGTGCGGAAGCTTTAACCAATTTACGTGCATTAGGTTTTAAACATAAAGGATTTAAAGAAGGACTATCTAAAGATTACATACAACCAAGAATGACAATGATTACACCAATCGACAAAACAGATGAAGAATTGATTCAAAGTTTTGAGCGTCGTAATCGTTCAAAAGTAAGATTGGCATTAAAACGTGGTACGACAGTTGAACATTCAAATAGAGAAGGTTTAAAAACATTTGCTAATTTAATGCAGATTACAGGAGAACGTGATGGTTTTTTAACAAGAGATATTAGCTATTTCCAGAATATCTATGATGCCTTACATCCTGACGGTGATGCAGAGTTATTCCTAGTTAAATTAGAACCCAAACCAGTTTTACAAGAATTAAGAAAAGAATTACAAGAAATTGAAGCTGAAAAAGTAAAACTAGCTGAGAAGAAACAAGATAAAAAGACACTTAATAAAATCAACGATGCAGATAATAAAATCAGTAAAACGCAAGAACTGATTGATGAAATGGTTACATTAGAAACTAATCATCCAGAAGGTATATACTTATCAGGCGCATTGTTAATGTTCGCAGGTAATAAATCATATTATTTATATGGTGCTTCTTCAAATGAATATCGTAATTTCTTACCAAACCATCATATGCAATTTGCAATGATGCAGTATGCTAGAGAGCATGGCGCCATGACTTATGATTTTGGGGGCACAGATAACGATCCTGATAAAACTTCTGATCATTATGGTTTATGGACATTTAAAAAAGTTTGGGGCACTTATTTGAGTGAAAAAATTGGTGAATTTGATTATGTATTAAATCAACCACTATATCAAGTTATTGAGAATTTTAAACCTAAACTTACTAAAGCAAAAATTAAATTATCAAGAAAATTAAAAAATAAATAAGCAGTCAAATTCAAATGCATGCACGTTATAAAGTTTTAGAATTAATTTAATAAACTATATAACGTGCGCTATTTATGTATACATATTTTACCGGTATTTATATTAATTAATGTTAACGCATCAAAAAGAGAAAATTTATTATTACTACAGAATGTGTCTTACTTAAGAAACGGGAGAGGGGAAATTATATGATAAAGAAAATGTTGCAGTTTTCGTTGGGGAATAAATTCGCCATATTTCTAATGGTAATATTGGTTGTTTTAGGTGGATTATATGCTAGTGCTAAAATGAAATTGGAATTATTACCTGATGTAGAATCTCCAATGATTACAGTACAAACTTCTATGCCAGGTGCTACGCCGGAAACAGTTAAAGAAGACGTCAGTGATAAGATTGACGATCAAGTTAGATCGATGGCTAGTGTTAAAAATGTCACAGCACAGTCCATACAAAATGCTTCTATGGTTACAGTAGAATATGAAGAAAGTGTAGACTTGGATAAAGCGGAAAATGATTTAAAAAAAGAAATTGATAAAATCAAATTTGATGAGGGTATCGAAGAACCTGAACTTTCAAGAAATTCAATGGACGCTTTTCCGATTGTAGCATATTCATTTACCACTAAAGATAATAACTTAAAAGATACAACTAACAAAATTAATCGTCAATTAATACCGAAACTACAAACAATAGATGGTGTACAAAATGCGCAACTAAATGGTCAAACATCACGTGAAGTTTCTATTAAATTTAATCAAGATAAACTTGAAAGTAATGGTTTAACGAAAGATAGCATTGAACAGTATTTGAAAAGTGCTACAAGTGAAACGCCACTGGGATTATTCCAATTTAATAATACGGAAAAATCTGTTGTTATTGATGGTGAATTTACATCTGTAGATGTACTTAAAAACTTAGACATACCATTATCTGTTGGTGCTAGTTCAGGTGCTGCGCAGTCACAAAGTGAAGGTGATTCAAGCGATCAAATGATGCAAGAATCTAATGGACAAAGTGAGCCACAAACTTCAGCTAACGCTCAGGCACAATCTGACAGTTCTTCATTGAGTAGCCAATCTGAAGAAGCTGAAATACCTTCAGTTAAATTAAAAGATATTGCAGATGTAACAGCCGGAGATGAACGTGAATCTATATCTAAAACAAATGGTAAAGATGCTGTAAACGTACAAATTACAAAAGCGCAAGATGCAAACACAGTTCAAGTAGCTAAAGATACGAAAAAAGAAATAGATAAACTTATTAAAGAAAACCCAGATATGGTTGCTACAAAAGTAATGGATACAGCAAAACCGATTGAAGACGCACTGTATACCATGATTGAAAAAGCGATATTAGGTACGATTGTGGCAATTATTGTTATTTTATTATTCTTAAGGAATATTAGAACAACAGCAATTGCCGTTGTTTCAATACCGATGTCTATTTTAATAGCGATGGTTGCTTTAAAATTATCGGATGTATCACTAAACATTCTAACATTAGGCGCATTAACGGTTGCAATCGGCCGGGTCATAGACGATTCAATTGTAGTAGTAGAAAATATTTATCGAAGATTATCAGATAGAAATGAGTCATTATCAGGAGATCGATTAATTGTAAGTGCAACGAGTGAAGTATTTAAACCAATCATGTCATCAACGATTGTAACGATTATCGTGTTCTTACCGCTAGCATTTGTCACTGGCTCTGTTGGTGAAATGTTTAGACCTTTCGCATTAGCGATAGCTTTTAGTTTATTAGCGTCGTTGCTTGTTTCTATTACAATTGTGCCTGCTTTAAGTGCTACATTCTTTAAAAAAGGCGTTAAAAACCATAAAGAAGAGTCTCTAGGTTTTATTGGTAGAAAATATAAAACAATTTTAAAATGGTCATTAAATCACAAATGGCTTGTTATCTTAATTAGTACGATTATTTTAATAGCAAGTATTGGATTAGGTGCAGCTAAGTTAGGAACTAGTTTTATTTCTACGGGTGAAGATAAATTTATGGCATTAACCTACACACCAAAACCTGGAGAAACGGAAAAAGGTGTGTTAAATCATGCAGAACAAGTTCAAAAATATTTAAATAAAAAAGATAAAGTGAAAACTGTACAATATTCTGTTGGGGGCGCATCACCTACAGACCCAACTGGTAGCTCAAACAGTATGGCAATTATGGTGGAATATGATTCAGATACACCGAATTTTGATGAAGAGCCAGATAAAGTGTTACAACACATAGAAAAATTTAAACATCCAGGTGAATGGGCAAATCAAGATATGGGAACAGGTGGTAGTAATAATAAACTTGAAGTTTCAGTGACTGGACCAACGCTTGAAGCCATTAAAGGTACAGTTAATAAAGTTGAAGCTGAAATGAAAGACGTTAGTGGTATGGCTAATGTCAAATCTGATTTAACACAGACATATGATCAATATAATATTAAAGTAGATCAGAATGAAGCCGCTAAATATGGCTTGTCAGCATCACAATTAGCGATGACCCTAAATCAAAATACACCTGAACAAAGTGTTACTACTGTAAAAGAAAAAGGGAAATCCATTGATGTGAAGATTAAGGAAGATAAAGAAACAGATTGGTCGAAAGAGAAGTTAGAAAATACGGAATTACAAACACCGATAGGCCGAACAATAGAATTAAGCGATATAGCTACATTAGAACAAACTAAAACACCGAATAAGATTGAAACAAAAGCAGGTGATTATACTGCTACCGTCTCAGCTAAAGTGACGAACGACGATGTTGGTGGTACAGCTCAAAAAGTGTTATCTAAAGTGAACGACCTTGATACGCCTACGAATGTGAAAATAAACGTAGGAGGCGCGAATGAAGATATTAGTAATGCAATTACTCAATTAGCTTTCGCCATGTTAGCAGCTATTATCATTGTTTATTTAGTGCTAGTGCTAACATTTAAAGGGGCACTTGCACCTTTCACTATATTGTTCTCTTTACCATACACAGTAATTGGTGTAGTACTCGCATTAGTCATTACGGGAGAAACCATTTCTGTACCAAGTATGATTGGTATGTTGATGTTGATAGGTATTGTTGTTACTAATGCTATTGTGTTAATAGACAGAGTGATTAATAAACAAAAGCAGGGTCTAGAAATGAAAGAGGCGCTATTAGAAGCTGGTGGAACACGTATTAGACCAATACTAATGACAGCATTAGCTACAATAGGGGCACTTGCGCCAATGTTATTTGGTGAAGATAGTTCAATCATTATTTCTAAGGGTATGGCAGCAACTGTTGTTGGAGGATTGATATCTTCTACATTATTAACATTGATTGTCGTTCCGGTTATTTATGAAATATTATTTACTTTAAAAGACAAAGTAACACGCAAAAAGAAATAATTTAAATAAGCATAAAGAGAGTCCGAGGCATAAGTAAGTGTCTCGGATTATTCATGTGTTAAAGCACTCTTGTTTAAGTTTAACTAATGGAATGAATATTTTATATAGAAGCCGTTTCTGCTCACATTCAATTAATGCATAAAAGACGAGACCGTAATCAATATGTAAAATTTGATTGCGGTCTCACATTTATATAAGTATTCAAATGTTATATTAATATAATACTAAAGTTAAAATAGCATAGATTACAAATAAAATAATCGTAATAATATTTAAAATTTGTACTGCTTTTTGATCTTTTTTACCACTTTTAAAACTTGTGATTTCCACGTTACCAACTAATAGTAAGAGTAGGATAAATACCCACCAGTTGATTGCAGGGAATGAAAGTGTTGTAATTGCTACTACGAATAATAATAATAAAGCCATAATTATTCGCAAAATGCGAGTGATGATTGTGTTCATTTTAAATATACTTATGTAACTCACAATTAGATAAAGTATTGGTAACAAGATAAGATATAGTTGCATACGTTGACATCCTTTCTATATTCGCTCTTAATCTTAGCATGTAAAAAATAGATTGACTAGGATGTTATCTATGTTCTTTTTGACTAATTTCTGAACGCACAGATGCAATTTCTTCTTCTATCTCTTCAAGTTGTCTTACCAATGGGTCTACATCTTGGTTGACGGATTCTCTTTTTTCCAAATCGCCTTGTAATCTGACATAATCATATTTAAGTTCTGCTAATTTATCATTTAAATTCATTGCTAGTCGCTCCTTTTTTATATAGCATTGGACTACACGAGTTTGACTAGAATTATAACATGAAATCGAAAGCTTCTAAAATAACCAACATTTATGTTAAAGTATGAAAATGGATTGAAAACGAAAAAATGTAATGAAAGAAGGATTATTGTGACTCAACAATTTATCATAATTATTATACTGATTGCATTGGGTTATACATTAAAGAGGATTAATTACTTTAAGGCGAATGATAGTCAAGTATTCTCTACCTTAGTATTAAATGTCACATTGCCTTCGCTAGTAATAGTTAATTTGAACGGTGCAGAATTAGATTTATCACTTTCAATTTTACCAATAATGATGATTATTTATGGTATTCTTGCCAAAATTATTGTGGTCTGGTTATTTATAAAATATGATAATCAGATTCGTGGTGCCACTGGCATGATGATGGCTTCGTTAAATATAGGGTTATTTGCGTATCCACTCGTTGAAGCGATATGGCCACAAACAGGGATGATATACTTTGGTATGGCTGATATAGGTGGGGCTATTATCATGTTTGGTGTAACTTACTTTGTCGGTAGCTATTTTAGTAGTGCAGGGGATAGTTTCGACTTTAAATATTTAGGGAAAAACTTGCTTAAATCGGTGCCACTCATGACATATATTATAATGTTTATCTTAAATATGCTTGATATTCATTTTCCAGAGCCAGTAATTGATTTCTTCTCTGTGTTATCAGGTGCGAATATGCCATTATCAATGATTTTACTAGGTCTGATGTTAAACTTCAGTATTGATAAGAGATTCTTACCAATTGCTCTTAAATATTTAGCTATACACTATGGCTTAGGTATTATTGCTGGTTTATTAGTACATTTCTTTTTACCAGTTGATGATGAGATGATCAAAACAACTCTACAAGTTGCCTGGTTATTACCAGTTGGCGTAGCTATCATACCTTACTCCATACAATTTAAATATAAAACTTTACCACTAGTAGGTATGGTCACTAATTTAACGATTGTCATTAGCATTGTCATTTTATATATTTATCAAGCTTTATTTGTATAAAACGTTTTTAATGAATACTTTATTTATCAAACACATGTTAAGGTTGCGGCAATTAATTGCCGCAACCTTAATCGTTATATGGCCAGTAGCTTAAACTCTCCTCTATTTATTAGCTTTATTAATTGAAAAACAAGAATAATAATACATTTCAGTTTAATTTAACACTATATATATATGAATAAAATAAAAAGTGCTCGAGACAAAAGTTTATTGTCTCGAGCACTTTAATTATAAATGTTAATTTAGATATTGTTGGTGGGCATGACAACAATATCGTTTTTGAAAAGACATTTCAGTTTAAATGGTCTTAACAAACGATTTGTCGCTAGACAAGATTAAGTCTAATTGACAAATATAAGTTAGCCTTTACCGCCCATAAATGCTGGGTAGTTTGTCATACCACCATCTACATAGATTGTAGTACCATGAATGTAGTCAGCTAGATCTGAACATAAGAAACGTGCAACATTTGCAACTTGATCAGCTTCACCAATTTCTTTGGCTGGAATCATTTCTAATGTTTCAGCGCGTGTTTCTGGGTCAGAGAATTTTTCTCTTGTATGTTCTGTTACGATAGCCCCAGGTGAGATATTGTTAATGCGGATGCCGTGTTGAGCATATTCCATAGACATTGTTTCCATCATTAATTTCAAACCACCTTTACTAGCAGCGTAGTTTACATAGTTTGGCCAAGGAATTCTATCGTGAACACTTGATGTATTAAGAATAATACCTTTTTTATCTTCTTTAAGGAATTGATTAACAGCTGCTTTTGAACCGATAAATGCACCAGTTAAGTTGATATCAATAACTTTTTGCCATTCTTCTAGAGGCATTTCATGAGTTGGAATTGGTTTTTCGAAACCAGCATTATTAATAAGAATATCTAATGTACCGAATGTATCAACTGCTGCTTTAATTAAATTGTTTACATCTTCCTCTTTTGATACATCTGCATGTACTTTAATTGCTTGTCCGCCTGCATCTTCAATTAATTTGATAGATTCAGCAACATCGTCTAATGAACTTTCTGAAAGATAGTTAATAACAACTTTAGCTTTTTCTTTACCAAATTGTTCTACCATTGCTTTACCAATGCCGCTACTACCACCTGTGATAACTACTACTTTGCCTTCTAAATCTTTGAACATATTCAAACTCCTCCTTAATTAGTAACAATCTAAAGCATGGTCATATCTCTTAATTATAATTATGCTTTAATATTTCCGAGTACAAAGGCTGCAATAACAATAAGTACAATACCAGCCCAAATACCAATCATTTGACGTTTGTCTTTTTTCTCGCCTAATAGGAAAATACCGCCGAGTGTAGATACAATAACTAATAATTGTGAAAATGAGAAACTAGTTGCTACACCAACTTTTGGTTGTGAGTAGAACATAAATAAGTTACCGATACCCCACACAACACCTGGGATTAAATTCCATAGTGTACTTTTAACTGATGTTTCATGTTTAGCTGATAGTATTAAACCACCAATAGCCATACCTATAGATTGGAAGAATAAAGCATTCATTCCATCTACGCCGAATATTTGTGCTACTACTACGTAGACAACATAACCAACAGTAGAAATTAAAAGGATAGGCATCGCTTTACCAAAGTTTTTGGTACTTTCTGATTCTTCATTTTTACCTTTAATAGATGTTAAAGCAATACCGATAACAAGTAATACCATAGCAACAAGTCCTAATGTAACTTGCACACCAGTACTCCATTCACCTAAGAAAATAGCACTAAATAACGTTGTACCAACTAATTGTAAACCTGTAGAAATAGGCATTGTTTTTGAAACACCTATAAGGCTGACAGATTTTAATTGATAACCTTGTCCTAATGCCCAGAAAGCACCAGAAATTAAACCAACGATAATAATCGTAAGGTCATCAAATTTAGCATTACCTGTAAGTAATAAGATAATACCGATGATTAACGCACCAAAAGTTGTCCCTCTAATTTGATTATAAGGACCTCCACCTACAAGAACATTAATTAAAACTACACTACCCCAGAATAACGCGGGTAATAAAGCAATTAATAAATCCATACTTTTACTCACTCTCTCTCTATTTGTTTTTCTCCCCTTAAAACAATCACCAACAATTGTTTACAAACATTCATTCTAAACCAAACTATTATTTTAGTAAAAGTATTAGTTTATAATTTGCAATTTTTTTTATAATTAAATTACAAAAAGAGAGCAATAGTGGACTATTACTCTCTTTTGTATAATTAAAAAGATTTTATTTTAAATAATATAGTTTAGAGATGTGCAGCTACGTATTTGAATTTTTTATATTCGTAATTAATATAGAAACCTAATTCGTTAAAACGTTCTACTAGTGTGTGATTTTTATTTCTAATCTTGAAATATGTTTTATCAATATCATAATTAGAGAATGCAAAATTTAAGGCGTGCGATAATAAGTCAAATGCGATTCCCATAAATCTATAATCTGTATGAGAAGAGAAATACTTAATTTCAGCATTTTTAGTCTTTTCATATATTTGTAAGTATAAGTAGCCTTTAAGAAGACCTTCAGACATGAAAACAAAAAGTTTATGTTGCTCATCCAATGAATTAACAATTTCTGCAGCGGTCATGACATCATGTTTAAATGTGTGCTCGTGTAATTTTTTGAACGAACGATAATAAGCTGGATGATAGTCTGTTATGTTTTGGATATTATCTACAGTACCAATGTCCTGTGTTGATATTAAATGATAATCTGTAAAACTATATGATGATTGAATTGATTTCATAAAAGAGGAATAATTTTGTTCATTTTCTTCAAAGGAAAAATTAAAATTAGCTGTATCAGGTTTACTTTGCGCCATAGTCTCAAATAAAATTTTAAATGACTCAGTAGTTAATTCACTCTTTTTATCGATGAAAGGACCAATAACTTTATATTTATTATCTTCATATTTAAATGCAAAGATAAGCATAACGATTTCATTTTGTTCATCGACTTGAGCAAATACACCAGGATCGTCTATAGCTTGTCTGATAGCAGTTTCAACATTTTCGTGTGCTTGTGGTAATTTATATAAATAAGATGCGGTATGATAATCAGCGTTATTAATAAACTTTACAATTTGATCATAGTCATTTAACTGAATAATTTTCATAACAATACCTCCATAGAATGATCGCTTAATTTAATTATAAGAACTTTTTTGAATAAATGGAAGTTTTGATGTGCTACATACATGTTACAATATATATTATATTGAATTTGAAAGGGCGAAATTATGAAATCATTAATTATAGCTGAGAAACCTTCAGTAGGTAGAGACATTGCAAATACGCTTAATATCAACGAAAAACGTAATGGCTACTTTGAAAATAATAAATATATTGTCACGTGGGCATTAGGTCATCTTGTAACTAACGCAACTCCAGAACAATATGATACGAATTATAAAGAATGGAAACTTAATGATTTACCAATCATACCTAATAAAATGAAGACAGTTGTTATTAGTAAGACTAGAAAACAATTTTCAACTGTTCAATCATTGATTAATAATAAAAATGTGAAAGATATTGTTATTGCAACCGATGCTGGGAGAGAAGGAGAGCTTGTAGCACGCTTAATTTTAGATAAAGCACATAATAAAAAGCCAATTAAGCGTTTGTGGATTAGTTCAGTAACACAAAAAGCAATTAGAGATGGTTTTAGCAAACTTCAAGACGGTCGCAAATTTAACAATTTATATTATGCTGCGTTAGCGAGAAGTGAAGCAGATTGGATTGTAGGTATTAATGCTACGAGAGCTTTAACTACTAAGTATGATGCACAACTATCGCTAGGGCGTGTGCAAACACCAACAATACAATTAGTTCAGATGAGACAGAATGAAATCAAACAATTTAAACCGAAAACATACTATACTATGTCAATCGATGCAGGGGGGTTAACTTTTCAATGTGCCAAACCACAGTCACATCCGGATAAATCAGCGTTTGAAAGCATAAGAGGAGAAATTAAAGGCCACCCAGCTCAAATAACAACAATTACTAAATCACATAAAAAAGCATATCCACAACAACTATATAGTCTAACTGACCTTCAGCAAGATGCATATAAACGTTTTAACTTAGGCCCAAAAGAGACATTGAATACATTACAAGCGTTATATGAACGTCATAAATTGGTTACGTATCCGCGTACGGATTCTAATTATTTAACTGATGATATGGTAGATACTTTAAAAGATAGATTACAAGCAATTATGGCAACTTCATTAAAAGATATTGCGAAAAAACAAATATCGCAATCATTTTCAGTAAAGCAAAAGTTTGTGAATAATAGCAAAGTTTCAGATCATCATGCGATTATTCCTACTGAGGTACGGCCAGACATGGGGCAATTAAGCCAAAGAGAATCGAAAATATATATGATGGTTGCACAAAGATATTTAGAAAACCTAATGCCACCTCATGAATACGAAGCTGTGGCGATAGAGTTGAGTGTTGAGGATTACGTATTCACATTTAAAGATAAAGTGACTACCAAAATAGGCTTTAAAGAAGTATATGAAGATAAGGTAAAAATTAATGCTCAAATGGAGCAACTGCAAAAAGGTGCAAAACTAAGTATTAGTAATATACAAATAGATCAACATGAGACGACACCACCTCCATATTTTAATGAAGGGACATTGCTTAAAGCGATGGAAAGCCCACAAAAATTCTTTGATTTAACTGATAAAAAACATAATCAAACATTAAAAGAAACAGGCGGTATAGGTACAGTTGCTACGAGAGCGGATATTATTGATAAACTCTTTAATATGAACGCAATTGAATCTAGAGATGGCAAAATAAGAATTACATCCAAAGGGAAGCAAATATTAGAATTAGCACCTCAGAAACTAACTTCACCATTATTAACCGCAGAATGGGAAGAAAAGCTAACCCTTATAGAACAAGGTAAATATGATGCAAATAAATTTATAACTGAAATGAAGTCATTCACTAATGAAGTTGTAGCTGAGATTAAAGAAAGTGAACAAAATTATAAACATGATAATTTAACAACAACAGAATGCCCAACATGTGGTAAATTTATGATTAAAGTGAAAACAAAAAATGGTCAAATGTTAGTCTGTCAAGATCCGCAATGTAAGACGAAGAAAAATGTACAAAGAAAAACAAATGCCCGTTGCCCAAATTGCCACAAGAAAATGACGCTATTCGGTAAAGGTAAAGATGCAGTATATCGTTGTGTATGTGGTCATACAGAAACACAAGCCCAAATGGATAAGCGTCATAAAAATAAAAAATCAGACAAAGTAAATAAAAAAGATTTAAAAAAATATATGAATAAAGACGAAGGATTAGAAAATAACCCGTTCCAAGACGCATTAAAAGGGCTAAAGTTCTAGATTTATCGAACAAATGGTACGAAAAATAAAGTAAGGTTCGTGTTTGCTATTGTAAAAAAGTTCGTTTGGTATTAGAATATGTAGGTATTTTAAAAAAAGGAGAACTAACCGTGAAAAAGTATTTCAAGTTTGATAAACACGAAACAAACTATAAGAGAGAGATACTTGGTGGGCTTACAACTTTCTTGTCTATGGCATATATATTAGCTGTTAACCCTCAAGTACTTAGTTTAGCAGGCGTTGATGGCGTGTCTGAAAATATGAAGATGGACCAAGGCGCAATCTTTGTTGCTACAGCTCTTGCGGCATTTGTAGGTTCATTATTTATGGGCTTAATAGCAAGGTATCCTATCGGGCTAGCACCAGGCATGGGTTTAAATGCATTCTTTGCATTTACAGTTGTATTAACCATGGGCATACCATGGCAAATTGGTTTAACAGGGGTTCTGTTTTCCGGAATAGTCTTTGCATTTTTAACAATGACTGGGCTCCGAGAAACAATTATAAATGCTATACCCTATCAGATGAAAATGGCTGTATCAGCAGGAATTGGACTTTTCATAACCTTTGTAGGTTTACAAAGTTCTGGGATAATTGTGAGTAACGATTCTACATTAGTAACATTAGGAAATATTACTGATGGACCAGTGTTACTAACAATATTTGGTATTATAGCTACTGTTGTATTGTATGCTTTAAGAGTACCTGGAGCTATCTTTGTTGGTATGGCACTTACTTCTATTGTAGGTATGATTACAGGGCTTATACATACACCAAGTGCTATTGTAGGGCAAGTACCAAGTATAGAGCCGACTTTTGGAGCAGCATTTGAAGCGTTCAAAGATCCAAGTCAATTACTTACAGTCCAGTTCTTAATTGTAATATTAACGTTCCTGTTTATTGATTTCTTTGATACTGCAGGTACACTTGTTGCTGTGGCTACACAAGCAGGTATCATGAAGGATAATAAGCTCCCAAGAGCTGGACGTGCACTGTTCTCAGATTCATTAGCGACAATTGTTGGTGCAATATTTGGTACAACAACAACAACTTCTTATATTGAATCAAGTTCAGGTGTTGCAGTTGGAGCTAGAACAGGTTTTGCAAGTGTCATAACCGGGTTCTGTTTCTTGCTAGCGATATTTTTCAGCCCATTAATGGAAGTAGTAACAAGTGCTGTTACCACACCAGCATTAGTTGTAGTTGGCGTGTTGATGGCAGCAAACTTTGCAGAAATAGATTGGAAGAAATTTGAAGTAGCAGTACCTGCCTTTGTAACAATTATAATGATGCCTTTATCATATTCAATTGCTACTGGTATTGCATGTGGATTTATTTTCTACCCGATTACGATGCTTATTTCGAAACGTCATAAAGAAGTACACCCAATTATGTATGCATTAATGATATTGTTTATCCTTTATTTCGTATTTGTTCACGGATAATATAAATATAGAAAAGCGCACATTATCTTTGTCGTCTGACATAGAGCAATGTGCGCTTTTAAATTATCTATAACAAAAGCAAGGCTAATATTAGAACTAAATTTTTTAGTGGTAAATAATAGAAAGAACACGTTTCTTCATTATAATGGTAGAAAAATTATCTATATTAATAATAAATCACTATTAGAGCTATTTATCATTTCGTCTATCTTCTGTATAAATAACTTTAGCGTGCTTATTCGGAACATAAAGTGGCGTAGATAACAAGATAAAGACAAAAAATAACATTAAGAAGAATAAAATCCAATGTACTATCATTCCTACGACAGGTATAAAGGCAATAATGTTTCCTATAATACCTAATAATGGAATAAACATCATAGGTTTGATAGCGTTTTGCTTATCTACGATTAAAATAATCATCATTACAAAATAAAGCAATATGCTTATTAGTAATGGTTGCCAACCCAAACTAAGAATGATACTCCCTCCAAAGAAAGGGATGCCGTAGACTAGCTCACTAATTATTAAAATTATACTCAATATTAAAAGGGTAGTGCGAATTGCACTTTTCATTTTATTTCACCACCTGACACGATTATTATATTTGTCTATTATAAAGGAAATAATTAAAATAGAATAACAATAAGGAAACGTAGAACCAAAAAATTTAAATATTACAGTAGAAATATTAGAAAATAGGTTGAAGTGAAATGCGTAATCAAGTACAATAACAAAGTATGTGTTAGACAAAAGTTTTAAAAACTTTTATAGAAAAGCTTGATAAATCACTGTTTATCATGTATCATATCTAATGTTGGACTTTAAGAACACGCGATGAAGCGAAAGGTTACTGACACACCCGGCCGCTTTGCCATGGCGCTGTGTGAGATAGTTTTCGTGGAGAAGTCTATCACTTAAATGTAGACGAATAAGGAGGGAAAATTATGGCAAAACAAAAAATCAGAATCAGATTAAAAGCTTATGATCATCGAGTAATCGATCAATCAGCAGAAAAAATTGTTGAAACAGCAAAACGTTCTGGTGCAGATGTGTCTGGACCAATTCCGTTACCAACTGAAAGATCAGTTTATACTGTGATTCGTGCCGTGCATAAGTACAAAGATTCACGTGAGCAGTTCGAACAACGTACTCATAAACGTTTAATCGATATTGTTAACCCTACACCAAAAACAGTTGATGCTCTTATGGGCTTAAACTTACCATCTGGCGTAGACATCGAAATCAAATTATAATAGAAAAAATTAGGAGGTGGACTTTCGATGACCAAAGGAATCTTAGGAAGAAAAATCGGGATGACACAAGTTTTCGGAGAAAACGGTGATCTAATCCCTGTAACAGTAGTAGAAGCAAGTCAAAACGTTGTACTACAAAAGAAATCTGAAGAGATTGATGGATACAACGCTATCCAAGTAGGCTACGAAGACAAACAAGCTTACAAAAAAGATAGTAAAAGTAATAAATATGCAAATAAACCAGCTGAAGGCCATGCTAAAAAAGCAGGCACAGCACCTAAGCGCTTCATTCGTGAATTCAGAAACGTTAACGTTGATGAATACGAAGTAGGTCAAGAAGTCTCAGTTGATACATTTGAAGCTGGAGACGTAATTGATGTAACAGGCGTATCTAAAGGTAAAGGTTTCCAAGGTGCCATTAAACGTCATAATCAAGCACGTGGTCCAATGTCACATGGTTCTCATTTCCACAGAGCCCCAGGTTCTGTAGGTATGGCATCAGATGCTTCAAGAGTCTTTAAAGGACAAAAAATGCCTGGACGTATGGGTGGTAACACTGTAACAGTTCAAAACTTAGAAGTAGTTCAAATTGACGCTGAAAACAATGTTATTTTAGTAAAAGGTAATGTACCTGGTCCTAAAAAAGGTTTTGTAGAAATTACAACATCAATCAAAGGTAATAAATAATATAATACGAAAGGAGGAATTGCATAATGGCTAATTATGATGTATTAAAAGTAGATGGATCTAAATCAGGTTCAGTTGAACTAAGCGATGCAGTATTTGCAATCGAACCAAACAACAACGTTCTTTTTGAAGCGATTAACTTACAACGTGCTTCATTACGCCAAGGTACACATGCTGTTAAGAACCGTTCAGCAGTACGTGGTGGTGGACGTAAACCATGGAGACAAAAAGGTACAGGGCGTGCGCGTCAAGGTACAATCCGTGCTCCACAATGGCGCGGTGGTGGTGTCGTATTCGGACCAACACCAAGAAGCTATTCATATAAAATGCCTAAGAAAATGCGTCGTTTAGCATTACGCTCAGCATTATCTTTCAAAGTACAAGAAAAAGGTTTAACTGTAGTAGACGCATTAAACTTAGATGCTCCAAAAACAAAAGAGTTCAAAACTGTACTTTCTAATTTAGAACAACCTAAAAAAGTATTAGTAGTTACAGAATCAGAAGATGTGAACGTTGCTTTATCAGCACGTAACATTCCTGGTGTACAAGTTACTACAGCTCAAGGTTTAAACGTTCTAGATATCACAAGCGCTGACAGTGTAGTAATTACAGAAGCAGCTGCTAAAAAAGTTGAGGAGGTGCTCGGATAATGGAAGCAAGAGACGTTCTTAAGCGCCCCGTAATCACTGAAAAGTCTTCTGCTGCAATGGCTGAAGATAAATACACATTCGACGTTGATACTCGTGCTAATAAAACACAAGTTAAAATCGCTGTTGAAGAAATCTTTGATGTTAAAGTTGATAATGTAAACATCATTAACTATAAGCCAAAGAAAAAACGTATGGGCCGTTACCAAGGCTATACAAATAAGAGACGCGTAGCAATCGTTAAATTAAAAGAAGGATCAATCGATCTATTCAACTAAAAAAGATTACCAATAAGGAGGTAAACGACAATGGCTCTAAAAAAATATAAGCCAATTACTAATGGTCGTCGTAATATGACTAGTTTAGATTTCGCTGAAATTACGAAAACTACACCTGAAAAGTCATTATTACAACCGCTACCGAAAAAAGCGGGACGAAATAACCAAGGTAAATTGACAGTTCGCCATCATGGTGGGGGACACAAACGTCAATACCGTGTTATTGATTTCAAACGTAATAAAGATGGTATCAACGCTAAAGTTGATTCAATCCAATATGATCCAAACCGTTCAGCTAATATTGCATTATTAGTTTATGCTGATGGTGAAAAACGCTATATCATCGCTCCAAAGAACCTTAAAGTAGGTCAAGTACTTGAAAGCGGTGAAGAAGCAGATATTAAATTAGGTAACGCATTACCATTACAATTCATTCCAGTAGGTACTGTAATCCATAACATCGAGTTAAAACCTGGTAAAGGTGGACAAATTGCTCGTTCAGCTGGTACTAGTGCACAAGTGCTTGGTAAAGAAGGTAAATATGTTTTAATCAGATTAAGATCTGGTGAAGTACGTATGATTCTTTCAACTTGCCGTGCTACTATTGGTCAAGTTGGTAACATCCAACATGAACTTGTAAATGTTGGTAAAGCAGGACGTTCTAGATGGAAAGGCGTTCGCCCAACAGTTCGTGGTTCTGTAATGAACCCTAACGATCACCCACACGGTGGTGGTGAAGGACGCGCACCTATCGGTATGCCTTCTCCAATGTCACCATGGGGCAAACCTACGCTTGGTAAGAAAACTCGTCGCGGTAAAAAATCATCTGATAAACTTATCGTTCGTGGACGTAAGAAGAAAAAATAAAAATAACTTATTTGCGTGTGTGGCTTGAAAGCCGCACGCACACAATAAGAAGGGAGGCGCCACTATGGCTCGTAGTATTAAAAAAGGACCTTTCGCTGACGATCATCTAAAGAAAAAAGTTGAAGCTCAAAGCGGAAGCGAGAAAAAACAAGTAATCAAAACTTGGTCACGTCGTTCAACTATATTCCCTGAATTTATCGGACATACATTCGCTGTATATGACGGACGTAAACACGTACCTGTATTCGTAACTGAAGATATGGTTGGTCATAAATTAGGAGAATTCGCACCAACTCGTACATTCAAAGGACACGTTGCAGACGACAAAAAAACTAGAAGATAATTTCTAACAGGTAGAGGAGGAAATTCCAATGGAAGCAAAAGCGGTTGCTAAAACAATAAGAATCGCACCTCGTAAAGTTAGATTAGTATTAGATCTAATAAGAGGCAAAAATGCTGGAGAAGCTATTGCGATTTTAAAATTAAAGAACAAAGCTTCATCACCAGTAGTTGAAAAATTATTAATGTCCGCTTTAGCAAATGCTGAACATAACTACGACATGAACACTGATGAACTAGTAGTTAAAGAAGCTTATGCTAATGAAGGACCAACATTAAAACGTTTCCGTCCACGTGCACAAGGCCGTGCAAGTGCGATCAACAAACGTACAAGCCACATTACAATCGTCGTAAGTGACGGTAAAGAAGAAGCTAAAGAAGCTTAATACATTTTTTAAGGAGGGAACACTTTGGGTCAAAAAATTAATCCAATCGGACTTCGTGTTGGTGTAATCCGTGATTGGGAAGCTAAATGGTATGCAGAAAAAGACTTCGCATCATTATTACACGAAGATTTAAAAATCCGTAAGTATATTGATAACGCATTAACAGAAGCATCAGTTTCTCACGTTGAAATCGAACGTGCTGCGAATCGTATCAACATCGCTATTCATACTGGTAAACCTGGTATGGTAATCGGTAAAGGCGGTTCAGAAATTGAAAAATTACGTAATAAATTAAATTCATTAACAAACAAAAAAGTACACATCAATGTTATCGAAATCAAAAAAGTTGATTTAGATGCTAAACTTGTTGCAGAAAACATTGCACGTCAATTAGAAAACCGTGCTTCATTCCGTCGTGTACAAAAACAAGCAATCACAAGAGCAATGAAACTTGGCGCTAAAGGTATTAAGACACAAGTTTCAGGTCGTCTAGCTGGAGCTGACATCGCTCGTGCTGAACAATATTCAGAAGGAACTGTTCCACTTCATACTCTACGTGCTGACATTGGTTATGCACATGCAGAAGCAGACACAACTTACGGTAAGTTAGGTGTCAAAGTATGGATCTATCGTGGAGAAGTTCTTCCTACTAAGAACACTAGTGAAGGAGGAAAATAATAATGTTACTACCAAAACGTGTAAAATATCGTCGTCAACATCGTCCTAAAACAACTGGTCGTTCAAAAGGCGGTAATTATGTAACATTTGGTGAGTATGGTTTACAAGCAACTACAACTTCTTGGATCACATCTCGTCAAATCGAATCAGCTCGTATTGCAATGACACGTTATATGAAACGTGGCGGGAAAGTTTGGATTAAAATCTTCCCACATACACCTTACACTAAAAAACCTTTAGAAGTACGTATGGGTGCTGGTAAAGGTGCAGTAGAAGGTTGGATTGCAGTAGCAAAACCAGGTAGAATTTTATTTGAAATCGCAGGCGTTAACGAAGAAGTTGCGCGTGAAGCATTACGTTTAGCAAGTCACAAACTTCCAGTTAAAACTAAGTTTGTAAAACGTGAAGAATTGGGTGGTGAAACAAATGAAAGCTAAGGAAATTAGAGACTTAACCACTTCAGAAATCGAAGAGCAAATCAAATCTTCAAAAGAAGAGCTTTTTAACCTACGCTTTCAGTTAGCTACAGGTCAATTAGAGGAAACTGCACGTATTCGCACAGTAAGAAAAACGATTGCACGTCTAAAAACTGTTGCTCGTGAAAGAGAAATTGAACAAGGTAAAGCGAATCAATAATTCAATTGAAAGAGGAGGTTACTAAAGTGAGCGAAAGAAATGATCGTAAAGTTTATGTAGGTAGAGTCGTTTCCGATAAAATGGATAAAACGATAACTGTACTTGTTGAAACATACAAAACACACAAGTTATATGGTAAACGAGTAAAATACTCTAAAAAATACAAAACTCATGATGAAAACAACTCAGCTAAATTAGGGGACACAGTTAAGATACAAGAGACTCGTCCTTTATCAGCAACTAAACGTTTCCGTTTGGTAGAAATTGTTGAAGAATCAGTAATTATTTAATTAAATAGTGAAGATAAAGGAGGTTTAACTCATGATCCAACAAGAAACACGATTAAAAGTAGCAGATAACTCTGGTGCACGTGAAGTTCTTACAATTAAAGTATTAGGTGGATCTGGTCGTAAAACAGCTAATATTGGTGACGTTATCGTAGTAAGTGTTAAAAATGCTACACCAGGTGGCGTTGTCAAAAAAGGTGAAGTAGTAAAAGCTGTTGTTGTACGTACTAAATCAGGCGTACGCCGTAACGATGGTTCATATATCAAGTTCGATGAAAATGCATGTGTTATCATTCGTGATGACAAAGGCCCACGTGGTACTCGTATTTTTGGACCTGTTGCTCGTGAATTACGTGAAGGAAGCTTCATGAAAATTGTATCATTAGCTCCAGAAGTACTTTAATAAAAACATTTATAAATATATAAATTTAAGGAGGTGCCACACATGCATATCAAAAAAGGTGACAACGTTAAAGTTATCGCAGGTAAAGACAAAGGTAAAGAAGGCAAAGTTGTTTCAACTGAACCTAAAAAAGACCGTGTCGTTGTGGAAGGTGTCAATATTATCAAAAAGCACCAAAAACCAACTCAATTTAATCCTGAAGGTGGAATCTTAGAAACAGAGGCAGCAATCCATGTTTCTAACGTACAATTATTAGACCCTAAAACGAATGAACCAACTCGCGTAGGTTATAAATTCGAAGATGGCAAAAAAGTTCGTGTAGCTAAAAAATCTGGCGAAGAAATTAAATCTAATAATTAATAACTAATTGAAAGGAGGATCCACTGTGAACCGTTTAAAAGAAAAATATAACTCTGAAGTTACTCAAAACTTAGTGAAACAATTTGACTATAGTTCAGTAATGGAAGTTCCAAAAATAGAAAAAATCGTAGTAAATATGGGTGTCGGTGACGCTGTTCAAAATACAAAAGTATTAGATGACGCTGTAGAAGAATTACAGTCAATCACTGGTCAAAAACCATTAATTACAAAAGCTAAAAAATCAGTAGCAACTTTCCGTTTACGTGAAGGTATGCCTATCGGAGCTAAAGTAACACTTCGTGGAGAAAGAATGTATGACTTTTTAGATAAATTAATCGCTGTATCACTTCCACGTGTACGTGACTTCCGTGGTGTATCAAAAACTGCATTCGACGGTAGAGGTAACTACACTCTAGGTGTTAAAGAACAATTAATTTTCCCTGAAATCGACTATGATCGCGTAAGTAAAATACGAGGAATGGATATCGTTATCGTAACTACTGCTAACACTGACGAGGAAGCTCGTGAATTGTTAACACAATTCGGTATGCCATTTCAAAAATAATCTCTAAAGGAGGCTAATTAAGTGGCTAAAACTTCAATGGTTGCTAAGCAACAAAAAAAACAAAAGTTCCAAGTACGTGAATATACTCGTTGTGAACGCTGTGGTCGTCCACATTCTGTATATCGTAAATTCAAATTATGCCGTATTTGTTTCCGTGAATTAGCTTATAAAGGCCAAATCCCTGGCGTTCGTAAAGCTAGCTGGTAATAGAAAATAGTCTGAAAGGAGGCAACAATCAATGACAATCAACGATCCAATTGCAGATATGCTAACTCGTGTAAGAAACGCAAACATGGTGCGTCACGATAAATTAGAATTACCTGCTTCTAACATTAAAAAAGAAATTGCTGAAATATTAAAAAGTGAAGGTTTCATTAAAAACGTAGAATACGTTGAAGACGATAAACAAGGGGTAATTCGTTTATTCCTAAAATATGGTCAAAATAATGAGCGTGTTATCACTGGATTAAAACGTATCTCAAAACCAGGTTTACGTGTATATGCTAAAGCTAACGAAGTACCTAAAGTGCTTAATGGTTTAGGTATTGCATTAGTTTCTACTTCAGAAGGTGTTATCACTGATAAAGAAGCTAGAAAACGTAATATCGGTGGAGAAATCTTAGGTTACATTTGGTAATAATAAATAATAAGGAGGTGCGATAACATGAGTCGTGTTGGTAAAAAAATTATTGACATCCCTAGCGACGTAACAGTAAGTGTTGAAGGTAACACAGTTACTGTTAAAGGTCCTAAAGGTGAATTATCAAGAACAATGAATGAAAGAATGACATATAAACAAGACGAAAGCACTTTAGAAGTTGTAAGACCAACTGATTCTAAAGAAGATAGAACAGTACATGGTACAACTCGTGCTTTAATTAATAATATGATACAAGGTGTTAAAGAAGGATACCAAAAAACACTTGAACTAGTTGGTGTTGGTTACCGTGCTCAAATGCAAGGTAATGACTTAATCTTAAACGTTGGTTACTCTCACCCAGTAGAAATTAAAGCTGATGACGGTATTACTTTCGGTGTAGAAAAGAATACAACAGTTACAGTTGCTGGTATTTCTAAAGAACAAGTTGGAGCTATCGCTTCAAACATTCGTTCAGTAAGACCTCCAGAACCTTATAAAGGTAAAGGAATTCGTTACCAAGGTGAATACGTTCGCCGTAAAGAAGGTAAAACTGGTAAATAATAAATAACTTTCTATAGAAAGGAGAATTAAGATGATCAGCAAAATTGATAAAAATAAAGTGCGTTTAAAAAGACATTCACGTGTACGTAGCAAATTAGCTGGTACAGCTGAGAAACCTCGTTTGAATATCTATCGTTCAAACAAGCATATCTATGCACAAGTTATAGATGATGTTAATGGTAAAACAATCGCTCAAGCATCAACACAAGAAAAAGATTTAGCTAATGAGTCTGGTTCAAAAGTTGACTTATCAGCTAAAGTTGGCGAAACTGTAGCTAAAAGAGCTAGCGAAAAAGGCGTAAAAACAATTGTATTTGACCGTGGAGGATATTTATACCATGGCCGTGTTAAAGCCTTAGCAGATGCAGCTCGTGAAAATGGTTTAGAATTTTAATTTAAAGGAGGGACATTTACATGGCTCGTAGAGAAGAAGCGAAAGAATTTGAAGAACGCGTTGTTACAATTAACCGTGTTGCGAAAGTTGTAAAAGGTGGTCGTCGTTTCCGTTTCACTGCTTTAGTAGTAGTAGGAGATAAAAACGGTCGCGTTGGTTTCGGTACTGGTAAAGCACAAGAGGTACCAGAAGCAATCAAAAAAGCAGTAGAAGCAGCTAAAAAAGATTTAGTTGTTGTTCCACGTGTTGAAGGTACTACACCTCACACAGTTACTGGACGTTTCAGTTCAGGCAGTGTATTTATGAAACCAGCTGCACCTGGTACTGGTGTTATTGCAGGTGGCCCTGTTCGTGCAGTATTAGAATTAGCGGGTATCACTGATATCTTAAGTAAATCTTTAGGATCAAATACACCAATTAACATGGTTCGTGCAACAATCAATGGATTAAAAAACCTTAAAAATGCTGAAGACGTTGCGAAATTACGTGGCAAATCAGTAGAAGAATTATACAATTAAGGAGGGAATATAAGTTATGGCTAAATTACAAATTACCCTCACTCGTAGTGTTATAGGTCGTCCAGAAACACAACGTAAAACTGTTGAAGCTTTAGGTTTGAAAAAAACAAACTCTTCAGTAGTCGTTGAAGATAACCCTGCTATTCGTGGGCAAATCAACAAAGTAAGTCACTTAGTGACAGTAGAAGAAAAATAATTTTAAGGAGGTGCCGAAATGAAATTACATGAGTTAAAACCGGCAGAAGGTTCTCGTAAAGTTCGTAACCGCGTTGGTCGTGGTGCAGCTACTGGTAACGGTAAAACTAGTGGTCGTGGACAAAAAGGTCAAAAAGCACGTTCAGGTGGTAGTGTAAGACCAGGCTTCGAAGGTGGTCAATTACCATTATTCCGTCGCTTACCAAAACGAGGTTTTACTAACATTAACCGTAAAGAATATGCTATTGTTAACTTAGACCAACTTAATAAATTTGAAGATGGTACTGAAGTAACTCCTGCTTTATTAGTAGAATCTGGTGTAGTTAAGAGTGAAAAAGCTGGTATTAAAGTACTAGGTAAAGGTTCACTTGACAAGAAATTAACTGTTAAAGCTAACAAATTCTCTGCATCTGCAGCAGAAGCTATTGATGCAAAAGGCGGAGCACACGAGGTGATCTAATGTTTGAAACGCTTGTGAATTTCTTTAAAACTAAAGAAGTTCGTAACAAGATCTTTTTTACTCTCGCAATGTTAGTTATTTTTAAAATAGGTACTTATATTCCAGCACCTGGTGTGAACCCAGCTGCTTTTGACAGTCAACAAGGTTCTCAAGGTGTCACTGACTTGTTAAATACATTTGGTGGCGGAGCCTTGAAGAACTTTTCTATCTTTGCCATGGGTATAATGCCTTATATAACTGCATCGATTGTTATGCAGTTATTACAAATGGATATTATTCCGAAGTTTTCAGAGTGGGCAAAACAAGGTGAGGCAGGTAGGAAAAAACTTAATAACGTAACTCGTTATTTTGCGATTGTACTTGCTTTTATCCAATCAATTGGTATGGCGTTCCAATTTAATAATTACCTTAAAGGTCAGTTGATCATGGATCAGTCAGTCCTTAGTTATTTATTAATCGCTGTTGTATTAACAGCTGGTACTGCATTCCTAATTTGGTTAGGTGAACAAATCACTCAGTTCGGTGTTGGTAATGGTATATCCATTATTATCTTCGCAGGTATTTTGTCTTCGTTACCTTCATCATTAATACAGTTTTATCAACAGGCCTTCGTTGGTCAAGATGATACTTCTATGGCATGGTTGAAAGTAATTGGATTAATTATTGGCATGATATTATTAACGGTTGGCGCAATATTTGTATTACAAGCTATTCGTAAAATTCCAATTCAATATGCGAAGAAACAATCAACACAACGATTAGGTTCACAAGCAACATATTTACCTTTGAAAGTTAACTCTGCAGGGGTTATCCCAGTTATCTTTGCAATGGCGTTCTTCTTGTTACCAAGAACATTAACATTGTTTTTCCCTGACGCTAGTTGGGCGCAACGGATATCTGATGTGGCAAATCCATCGAATAACATCGGTATGATTGTATATGTGGTGCTTATTATTGCATTCGCATATTTCTATGCATTTGTCCAAGTTAATCCTGAAAAGATGGCTGATAATCTTAAGAAACAAGGAAGCTATGTCCCAGGTATTAGACCTGGCGAACAAACAAAACTATATATTACTAGAGTTCTCTATCGTTTAACATTTGTAGGATCAATATTCTTAGCTGTAATTGCGATTCTGCCAATTATTGCAACCAAAGTTATGAGTTTACCGCAATCTATTCAGGTTGGTGGTACTAGCTTACTGATTGTAATTGGTGTAGCGATTGAAACAATGAAGAGTCTAGAAGCTCAAGTGAGCCAAAAAGACTATAGAGGCTTTGGTGGTAGATAAATTGTAGGAGGGCACTTATGAATATCATTTTAATGGGTTTACCTGGTGCAGGTAAAGGAACTCAAGCGAGTGAAATTGTTAAGAAATTCCCAATTCCACACATATCTACTGGCGACATGTTCAGAAAAGCGATTAAAGATGAAACTGATTTAGGTAAAGAAGCTAAATCATACATGGATCGTGGAGAATTAGTCCCTGATGAAGTTACTGTGGGTATTGTCAAAGATAGAATATCTGAAGACGATGCAAAAAAAGGATTCTTACTTGACGGCTTTCCTCGTACTATTGAACAAGCTGAAGCATTAAGTAATATTATGCAAGAATTAGATAGAAAAATTGATGCTGTTATCAATATAGAGGTACCTGAAGAAGAATTAATGAACCGCCTTACTGGTCGTAGGATCTGTGAAAAATGCGGAACAACTTATCATCTTGTATTCAATCCTCCAAAAGTTGATGGAATTTGTGATCTTGACGGTGGTAAATTGTATCAACGTGAAGATGACAACCCAGAAACAGTTGCAAATCGTTTAAATGTCAATGTTAAACAATCTAAACCTATCTTAGAATTCTATGATAATAAAAATGTTTTAAAAAACATTGATGGTTCTAGAGATATTAACGTAGTCACACAAGACGTAATTGATATCTTAGAAAATTTAAAATAAAGTCAACTTTGTACGGTCTATGTAATGCTAAAGGTATAATTAAATAAGAGTGACTATGCGTTAACGTAATTCATTTAATTTTGTTAAACTGATTAACAACACTTATAGACTCGTATGGTTAGAGTTGATTTTTGACGATAACCAACTATTTCAAAAAGGGGGAAGTTAATTAATGGCTAAACAAGATGTAATTGAATTAGAAGGTACTGTATTAGATACTTTACCAAATGCAATGTTTAAAGTAGAATTAGAAAATGGTCATGAGATTTTAGCTCATGTTAGTGGTAAAATCAGAATGAATTATATTCGCATTCTACCTGGCGACAAAGTAACAGTTGAAATGTCTCCGTATGATTTAACGCGCGGAAGAATTACGTATCGTTATAAATAATCGTCACTCCATAATATAGGGAGGTATTAAAATGAAAGTAAGACCATCAGTAAAACCAATTTGCGAAAAATGTAAAGTCATTAAACGTAAAGGTAAAGTAATGGTAATTTGTAGCAACCCAAAACATAAACAAAAACAAGGCTAATAAAGAGAGGTGTAATTAATTATGGCACGTATTGCAGGAGTAGATATTCCACGTGAAAAACGTATTGTTATTTCTTTAACTTATGTGTATGGTATCGGTACTACTACAGCAAACAAAATTGCTGAAGAAGCTAACGTATCACCTGAAACACGCGTTAAAGATTTAACTGATGATGAATTAGGTCGTATCCGTGAAGTAGTTGACAACTATAAAGTAGAAGGTGACTTACGTCGTGAGCAAAACTTAAACATTAAACGTTTAATGGAAATCTCATCATACCGTGGTATCCGTCACCGTCGTGGATTACCAGTTCGCGGACAAAAAACGAAAAACAATGCTCGTACTCGTAAAGGCCCAGTTAAAACTGTAGCTAACAAGAAAAAATAATAGGTAAAGGAGGCAAAATTTAAATGGCACGTAAACAAGTATCTCGTAAACGTAGAGTGAAAAAGAATATTGAAAATGGTGTGGCTCACATCCGTTCAACATTCAATAATACAATCGTAACTATTACTGATGAATTTGGTAACGCGTTATCATGGTCATCAGCAGGTGCACTAGGCTTTAAAGGATCAAAAAAATCAACTCCATTTGCAGCTCAAATGGCTTCTGAAACTGCTTCAAAAACAGCGATGGAACACGGTTTAAAATCTGTTGAAGTTACTGTAAAAGGCCCTGGTCCTGGTCGTGAATCAGCTATCCGTGCATTACAATCAGCTGGATTAGAAGTAACTGCAATTCGTGACGTTACTCCAGTACCACATAATGGTTGTCGTCCACCAAAACGTCGTCGCGTATAATTTTATTGTTATTGTCGCAGGTCACTGAGAAATACAGTATATATCAAGTCGACGTAATCAAGGAGGATATTGTAAATGATTGAAATCGAAAAACCTAGAATTGAAACAATTGAAATTAGTGATGATGCTAAATTCGGTAAGTTCGTTGTTGAACCACTAGAACGTGGCTACGGTACTACACTAGGAAACTCCTTACGTCGTATCCTACTATCTTCATTACCAGGTGCAGCCGTTAAGTACATTGAAATCGAAGGCGTGTTACACGAATTTTCAGCAATAGATAATGTGGTTGAAGATGTTTCTACAATTATTATGAACATTAAAAAACTTGCATTAAAAATCTATTCTGAAGAAGACAAAACTTTAGAAATTGATGTTAAAGATGAAGGCGATGTAACTGCAAGTGACATTACTCATGATAGTGATGTTGAAATTTTAAATCCTGAGATTAAAATTGCAACAGTCTCAAAAGGTGGACATTTAAAAATCCGTCTAGTTGCTAATAAGGGTAGAGGTTACGCATTAGCAGAACAAAATAAAACTAGTGATTTACCAATTGGTGTAATTCCAGTGGACTCACTTTATTCACCAGTAGAACGTGTTAACTATACTGTAGAAAATACACGTGTGGGTCAAAGCAGTGATTTTGATAAGTTAACTTTGGATGTTTGGACTAATGGTTCAATCACACCACAAGAATCTGTTTCATTAGCTGCAAAAATCCTAACTGAACATCTGAATATCTTCGTTGGATTAACTGATGAAGCGCAAAATGCTGAAATCATGATTGAAAAAGAAGAAGATCAAAAAGAAAAAGTACTCGAAATGTCTATTGAAGAATTAGACTTATCAGTGCGTTCTTATAACTGTTTAAAACGTGCAGGCATTAACTCTGTTCAAGAATTAGCAGATAAATCTGAAGCAGATATGATGAAAGTACGTAATTTAGGTCGTAAATCTTTAGAAGAAGTTAAATACAAACTCGAAGATTTAGGTTTAGGTTTAAGAAAAGAAGATTAATATAAAGGAGGTTAACTCATGGGTTACAGAAAATTAGGTCGTACTTCTGATCAACGTAAAGCGATGTTACGCGATTTAGCTACTTCACTTATCGTTAGCGAACGCATTGAAACTACAGAAGCACGTGCAAAAGAATTACGTAGTGTGGTTGAAAAATTAATCACTTTAGGTAAAAAAGGAGATTTAGCTTCTCGTCGTCAAGCGGCTAAAACTTTACGCAATGTTGAAATCTTAAATGATGATGAATCAACACAAACTGCATTACAAAAATTATTTGGTGAAGTTGCTGAACGTTATACAGAACGTCAAGGCGGTTACACTCGTATTCTTAAAGCAGGTCCTCGTCGCGGCGATGGCGCTGAATCAGTAATTATTGAATTAGTTTAATTTAAATATACGTAACTACTATGTATAAAGCAAATGAGTGCAACGATAATGTTTGCCACATACAAATATTGTCTAGCTCAGAGTACCCCATCAAAACTTAATAAAATTTAAAGCGTGAACTCAAAATATGATGGGGTGCGCGCTTTTTTATTTAGTCCCCCTTAATTCTTCAGAATTTAGGGGGACTTATGCAATTGCGAAGCAATAGCGAACTGCAGAACCTTAATTCTTCAGAATAAAAAAGGAATACATTCGATAAGCGAATGCATAAGCAGTGCTAGCTAAACAAAGTTTTAGAGTGTTGCTTATACTTATATATAGATACTGTTAAAATCAATATTGAGACCTTCTTTAATGGTAGTATATATTTAAATTTTCATGTAAAATAGATAAGGTATATAAAAAAATAGACTTACTAGTTATTGGAGGCAATAGATATGGAGACGCAAGAGCATATTATTAAATTTAAGCATGTTTCATTTAAATATAATAGTGATGAACCACTTGCGTTGAAAGATGTATCTTTTAGTATTCCAAAAGGGAAATGGACTTCCATAGTTGGACACAATGGTTCGGGCAAATCGACGATTGCTAAATTAATGGTAGGCATTGAAAAGCCGTTTGAAGGTAATATTTATTTTCAAAATGAAGCTGTTAGCCAGCAGAATTTGGATTATTTAAGGCAGCATATTGGTATTGTATTTCAAAATCCAGAGAATCAATTTGTAGGATCGACTGTTGAATTTGATGTGGCATTTGGTCTAGAAAATCATAGTATCTCATATGATGATATGAGAGCGATAGTGCCTAAAGCTTTAGATGATGTAGATATGTTAGATAGAGCAAATTATGAACCACAATCGCTTTCTGGTGGCCAAAAGCAGCGTGTCGCAATTGCAGGCGTACTTGCATTAGATACCGATATTATTATTTTGGACGAAGCGACATCTATGTTAGACCCTGCTGGTAGAAAAGACTTAATTGATTTAATTCACCGTATAAAAGAAGAAAAAGACGTAACGATTATTTCTATTACACATGATTTATCAGAAGCTGCAGAAGCTGATTACCTCGTTGTATTAAATGAAGGAGAGGTATATCAAACGGGACTACCAAACGATATTTTCAGTGATGGTGATAAACTCACTCAAATCGGTTTAGACTTACCATTCTCTATACGAATGCATAATCAATTACTAGGTAGTGTTGATTTCATAACATATGAAGGGTTGGTAAAAAAATTATGACTGTTAATTTCAACCGAGTAAGTTATGTTTATCAAAAAGGAACACCATTTGAGCATCAGGCATTAAGTGAAATTGTAACGACTTTTGAACAAGGAAAGTATTATGCAATTATTGGTCAAACAGGTTCCGGAAAATCTACACTAATTCAGCATTTTAATGGACTACTTAAACCAACAGAAGGTTTGCTTCAAATTAATGATGTGGAAATTAGTCATAAGACGAAAGATAAGTATTTGAAGGATGTTCGTAAGCGAGTGGGTGTTGTATTTCAATTTCCAGAGTCACAGTTGTTCGAAGATTCAGTAGAACGCGAGATATTATTTGGCCCAAAAAACTTTAATATGCCATTAGATGAAGTGAAGGAAAGAGCATTTCGTTTGCTCATAGAATTTGGATTTAATAGAGATATATTACAACAGTCACCATTTCAAATGTCTGGTGGGCAAATGAGAAAGATAGCTCTTACATCAATATTAGCAATGGATCCTGACATTGTTATACTTGATGAACCTACAGCGGGTCTTGATCCTAAAAGTAGAAAACAGATAATGAAAATGATAAAGAAACTTCAAGTTGAACAGCAAAAGACAATTATCCTTGTGACGCATGAAATGAATGATGTGGCGAAGTACGTGGATGAAATAAAAATTATGCAACACGGTCAACTGATAGAATCCTGTCCACCTCGCAAACTATTTAGTGATACGAATTATGTGAATCAAATGCATCTTGATGTACCAGATGTTGTAAAATTGCAACGTGATTTAGAAGACAAGCATCAATATTATTTCAATAAAATTGCTTTGACTGAAGAAGAGTTTATTGAAATGTATAAGGGGTGGCGACAAGATGAAAGATAAGTTTATTATAGGACGTTACCTTCCACTAGATACGATTATACATCGTTTAGATCCACGTGCGAAATTGATTTTTGTTTTTATATTTATTATCTTAATCTTTTTTGCGCATTCTTTTACAACGTATTTATGGTTATTTATTTCAATTATTATATTTATGAAACTAGCACAAATTAAATTTTGGTTTTTAGCTAAAGGTTTAACACCCATTTGGATTTTTCTAATATTTACGTTTTTAATGCATTTGTTCTTAACCAAAGGTGGTACAAGGTTATTTGAATTAGGATTTGTCTCAATTGATACAGATGGTATTTTAGAAGGTATTTATATAGTTTTGCGACTTATGTTTATTATTATGATTTCAACCATTATGACGTTAAGTACAAGTCCAATTGATTTAACGGATGCTTTTGAAAAACTACTATCACCACTGAAATTAGTGAAAATACCTGTACATCAATTAAGTATGATGATGTCTATTGCGTTAAGGTTTATCCCTACGTTGATGAATGAATTAGATAAAATTATATTGGCTCAAAAATCCAGAGGTTCTGAAATTAGTTCGGGTAGTATAATTAATAGAGTGAAAGCATTTGTACCTTTGTTGATTCCTTTATTTATTTCTGCGTTCCAACGCGCTGAAGATTTGGCGATTGCGATGGAAGTGAGAGGTTATGATACGAAAAAGCAAAGGACAAATTATCGTAAGCTACAGTGGCAAGTGAAAGACAGTTTAACGCTGTTACTATTATTGCCAATATCAGTAGTATTATTTGTGTTAAAATTCATGGGAGTGTAGTAAATCATGCGTGTTTTAGTAAATATTTCTTATCAAGGAAGCCAATTCCTAGGTTTTCAAATACAACAAAATGGAAGAACGGTACAACAACAATTCGAAAAGATATTAAAGCGTATGCATAAGCATGATGTGAGAATTCACCCAAGTAGTAGAACAGATAGAGGTGTACATGCAATTGAGCAATATTTTCATTTTGACACAGAGTTGGACATCCCTGAACAACAATGGCAATATGCGATGAATCGAGCATTACCCGGTGATATATATGTCAATCATGTCAGTTTTGTTAGTGATGATTTTCATTGTAGATATGATTGTGTAGGTAAATCTTACCGATATAAAATTTATCAATCTAAACACAAAGATCCGTTTCTTAATGGCTTAAAAACACATATCGCTGAAACGTTAGATATAGATAAAATGAATACAGCTGCACGATACTTTATAGGTACTCATGATTTTACAGGGTTCTGTTCGCAAAAAACAGAAGTTGTTAGCAAAGTGAGAACGCTATACGAAAGTCGTATAGAAAAAACAGAAAATGGCTTTGACTATATTGTCACCGGCTCAGGTTTCCTATATAATATGGTGCGTGTGTTAATAGCCTTTTTAATTGAAGTAGGCAAAGGAAAACGACAACCAGAAGAAATACCTAAATTATTAGAGGATAAAGATCGTAATAAAGTACCGTTTACTGCACCGGCAGAAGGGTTATATTTAGAGAAGATTTATCTAACGCCAAGTGAATTAACCACTGATTTTGGTAATGATATAAAATTACATCGAAAAAAATCTATATGAAATTACTAAATGTCGTTGACAAAATGACAAAAAAATTATACGATTACTAACGGTATTGTTTTATATCACCCACGATAAGCCCCGGAATCTTATTGTGTTACAAGATATAGAAGCACGTAGAAACAAACTATTAAAAAAATAGATGAAATTTAAGATTTAGCAAGTATAAACTATTAAATTAAGAAACATTTATTTATTCTAGGAGGACAATTATATGCGTCAAACATTTATGGCTAATGAATCAAACATTGAGCGCAAATGGTATGTTATTGATGCTGAAGGTAAAACACTTGGTCGTTTATCATCAGAAGTAGCAGCTATTTTACGCGGTAAAAATAAAGTAACTTATACACCACACGTTGATACAGGTGATTATGTAATCGTCGTTAACGCTTCAAAAATTCACTTCACTGGTAATAAAGAGCGCGATAAAATGTACTATCGTCACTCAAATCACCCAGGTGGCATCAAATCAGTTTCAGCTGGCGAGTTAAAAGCTAACAACCCAGAACGTTTACTTGAAAATTCAATTAAAGGTATGCTTCCAAGCACACGTTTAGGTGAAAAACAAGGTAAAAAATTATTTGTATATGGTGGCGCTGAACATCCACACGCTGCACAACAACCAGAAAACTACGAGTTACGTGGTTAATTAAAAGGAGGAAATTACATTGGCACAAGTTGAATATAAAGGCACAGGCCGTCGTAAAAACTCAGTAGCACGTGTACGTTTAGTACCAGGTGAAGGTAACATTACTGTTAACGGCCGTGATGTACGTAGTTATTTACCATTCGAATCATTAATTTTAGACATTAACCAAGCATTTGATGTAACAGAAACTAAAGGTAACTATGATGTATTAGTTAACGTTCACGGTGGAGGATTTACTGGACAAGCTCAAGCAATCCGTCACGGAATTTCACGTGCATTATTAGAAGCTGATCCTGAATACAGAGGTTCTTTAAAACGCGCTGGATTACTTACTCGTGATCCTCGTATGAAAGAACGTAAAAAACCAGGTCTTAAAAAAGCTCGTCGTTCACCACAATTCTCAAAACGTTAATATTGCCGAAGCTATTGCAAATTCAATTTGCATACAGGTTTGCTACACAAGTTGCTTAGTAATTTGTGTTCAATTGAACAAACGTTTAAAACTTCCCAATTTCTTGGGAAGTTTTTTTGTTTTACTTTAATAATATTTATTTGTATCAAAATGAATGACTAATCTTGTAAAGTGTCATAGTATAATTAATAATAGAAGATAATTTTAAATTTGAGGTATTTATATGAAAAATAGTAAACATAGACCTAATATATATCTGACTATAGTATTGATTGCATTCATTTTATTTGTCATCATTATGATTGCAGCTTTTAAAACATATAGTCAACATAAAGAAAATAATTATAAGTATACTAATACACCTACATTTTATTTACATGGTTATGGTGGGACAGAGAATTCCATAAAGTTCCTAATTGACTCGGCGATAGAAGAAGATATTACTCAAGAAGTAGTTAAAGCAAAAGTTTCTGAAAAGGGAACGGTGACATTTGAGGGGGAATTGTCACCTGAAGCGAAGAATCCAGTTATTGAAATTATATTAGAAGATAATACAAATAAAGATTTAAGTAAAAATGCGCAATGGATTCAACAAGTTATTATTGCTATGATGAGCCAATATCACTTTGACCAGTTTAATTTTGTCGCACATTCTATGGGTAATCAATCTTTCAGTTATTACATGCTGAATTATGGAGGTAATCAAAACTTACCAAAACTAAATAAACAAGTGAGTTTAGCGGGTAATTTTAATGGCGAAGTTGATATAAATGGTCTTGATTTAGATATTAAATTAGATGAAAATGGGAAACCAAATAAAATGCTAAAAGCATATAAAGATTTGTTACCTATGAAAACATCATACCCAGAAACAGCAAAAGTGCTAAATATTTATGGTGATATAAAAGATGGCACACATTCTGATAATCGAGTTACAAATGTTTCATCTAAATCATTAAGGTACTTAGTTGATGATAAAGTAAGTAGTTATGAAGAATTTAAAGTGATTGGACAAAAAGCTGATCATAGTGAACTTCATGATAATACTTATGTCACCGATAAAATGAATCAATTTTTATGGGGCAAATAAATTTAAAATATCACTTAATTTATTGAGTTAATTGTGCTTATTCAATAAGAGAGCTCTTGTTTTTTACAATTTGATAAATGGCACTTACGCATCAAATATAGTACATGTGTAAGTGCTATTTTATTTATATTCAAAGTTCTCTGTTGCGAGTAATTGAATTAAGTGTTTTCTGTTACCTTCTCCATAAACATGTGGTTGAATCATAATTTCGTCAGCATCAAAGTCATTCATCATTACTTTTAATTTGGAGATGACTTCTTTAGGTGAACCTACTATAACTCGATTATTCTGTTGACTCATTTTTTCAACTTCTCTCGAAGAAAATGATTTTTGTTTCACATAGTTCACAGAGGGATAGAATTTTGGTTGGTCTAAATAACCAATACGCAATAACCACAAATGGAACGCATAAGATAAATCTTGACGTTGATGTTTATTATTTGCCGTAATTACAAAAGAAGTCATGATGACATAAGGATGATTTGTAGGATACTGTGCTTTGAATGAAGAACGATAATGAGTTATTACAGATTTAATTTGTTCCTTATCTTGCCCCATATTGGCAATAACAAAAGGTAAGCCTGTATTAGCAGCGAGAGTTGCACTTTTTTTACTTGTACCCAAAACAAACATTTTTGGCTTAGTGTCGATAAGTGGCATCACATATAAATCTGTATAGCGATGATTTATATTGTTCTCACTGTCACTATTAAAATAAGTTATCAGATCATCAATTTGATTCTCATAATCAACAGGTATTGTTTTGTGCTCATTCAAAGCTTTATTTACATTCTTATAACTCTTAGAATGACCAGTACCTAAGTTCACTCTACCAGGGTGTCTAGCTTCCATAGTTTTAAATACTTCAGCCACTTTATAAGCACTATAATGTGGTAACATAACACCCCCGCTTCCAATTTGAATTGAACTAGTATTTTCTAACAATGACATCATAATCATTTCGGGGGCACTAGATGCTACTGAAAAGACTTGATGATGTTCAGCAACCCAATAACGTGTGTAATTTAGCCTTTCAGCTAATTGGGCTAATTCAACAGCATGGTTTAATGCTTGAGTAGCGGTACGTCCTTCAAATATTGGTACATAATCTAAAATACTAAGTTTCAATGTACAATCTCCTAACGTGATAAAACGAATGATATGTTTTATAAATTAGCAATAGCATAACACGTAATTGAAATAATGAATAAGCGATTTGATTGATTGATGAAAAGTATGCCTTTAGAATAAAGTCAAACAATGAATGGAGGTAATATAATGAACACAGAAAGAATTGTATTAGCAAAAAGACCTGAAGGCATTCCATCCGATGATGTATTTAGATATGAAACTGTGGAAGTAGAAGAACCGAAGCAAGATGAAATTCAAATAGAATCGTTATATATATCAGTAGATCCTTACATGCGTGGTCGTATGGATGATAGTGAATCATATGTAGCCCCATTCCAATTAGACGAACCTATGAATGGTCATGTAGTAGGAAGAGTTACTGTATCAAATGTAGATGGATTTACAAAAGATGACATTGTTACCGGCACGTTTCCTTGGCAAAAAATAGTTAATATAAAAGCCAAACATGCTATTAAAGTGAGCCAAACTGATATTCCTTTATATTTATATCTTAGTGTTTTAGGTATGACTGGGCAGACTGCTTATCATGGTTTACTAAAAATCGGCCAACCTCAAGAAGGTGAAACAGTTGTAGTATCAGCTGCATCTGGTGCAGTTGGTTCAGTTGTAGGTCAAATTGCAAAGTTAAAAGGCGCACATGTAGTTGGTATTGCAGGCGGTAGTGAAAAAACCAATTATTTAACCGAAGAACTAGGTTTTGATGCAGGCGTAGATTATCAAGCGAATGATTTTGCTGAACAATTGGCAAAAGCAGTACCGAACGGCGTAGATGTCTATTTTGAAAATGTAGGCGGTACAATCGCAGATGAAGTTATGAAACATCTTAATCAGTTTGCTAGAATCCCAGTTTGTGGTGCAATTTCTGGTTATAATAATACAGAAATTGAATATGGCCCTCGAATCCAGCCAATCATTATTAAATCACAAGCATTAATGCAAGGATTTATTGTTGCTAATTATGCAGATGATTTCCCAAATGCTAGTAAAGAACTTGCACAGTGGGTTCAAGAAGATAAAATTAAGACTAAGACATCTGTTAAAAAAGGTTTTGACAGCTTACCAAATGCCTTTAGAAACTTATTTACAGGCGATAATTTCGGAAAACAAGTTGTTCAAGTTTCAGATAATGTATAATCAAGAAAGGAGTGCATACGATGAAAGCGATAGGTGCAGATAAAAGTTTTAATCTAGAAGATGGCAATTTATTTTATGAGTTTGCTGTTGATACTCCCAAACCTGAACAATATGAATTATTAGTACGTGTTGAAACAATTAGCGTTAACCCTGTAGATACAAAAATCAGAAAAACAGAGGTTGAACAAGCGCCAAGAATTTTAGGTTTCGATGCGGTAGGTGTGGTAGAAGCAGTGGGCGATGGTGTTAGTCACTTTGATATTGGAGATGAAGTTTTTTATTCAGGATCGCCTAAATACCAAGGTTCCAATCAATCTTATCAAATTGTTGATGAGCGTTTAGTAGCGAAAAAGCCAAAAAATATATCTAATGTGGATGCAGCAAGTCTTCCATTAACCGGTTTAACTGCTTACGAAACACTATTTGATGTTTTTAAAATATCATTTAATCCAGAAGAAAATAAAGGTAAATCTATTTTAATCATAAATGGTGCTGGTGGTGTAGGGAGTATAGCCACACAAATCGCTAAGCACTATGGCTTACATGTTATCACTACAGCATCGCGTGAGGAAACACACCAATGGTCTAAAGATATGGGTGCAGATATCGTGTTAAATCATAAGAATGATTTAGCCGAAGAATTTAAGAAATATGAAATTAGTGAAGTAGATTACATTTTCTGTACTTTTGATACGGATATGTATTATGAAAAAATGATTGAATTAGTAAAACCAAGAGGAATGATTGCAACGATTGTTGCTTTCAAAAATAAACAAGATTTAAACTTGCTGAAACCAAAGAGTATTACATTTACTCATGAATTTATGTCATCAAGACCTATTCATGAAACCGAAGATATGCAAATTCATCGTGATTACCTTACTGATATTTCTGAAAAAATAGAAGCGGGTATATATAAACCGACCGTGAATGAAGTGGTAGATGGCTTAACTGTTGAAACTTTATATGATGCCCATGTTAAATTAGAAAATCAAAGTATGATTGGTAAGCTAGTAATTAAACTTTAAAAATTAAAACTAACAAAATTATTACTTTAAAATTGAATATAAAGTGAAGCATCTTCTATAATTCATCATGATATGATGGCTAAGAAGATGCTTTTTTTATTTAAAGTAATATATATATATAAATTTTATAATATGCATTATATTATAAAATTTACGAATACATGTAATGAGATAGGGTATGTAAGTTACATAAAAGTATAGGGAGTGTGTAATTTTGACATGCGTTTAAACAAATTAACGGTTGTATTTTGGGTAGCATTATCAATTTGTACTATGTTTGTTGTATATGGTGCAATATTGCCAAAACAACTAGAAACAGTAACACAAAATATTACAAATTTTATTGCATTAAATTTTGGTTGGTACTATTTATTATTGGTACTTGTCATATTACTTGTGTGTGTTTATCTATTATTCTCTAGATATTCATCGATTACATTAGGTGAAGATGGAGAGGACCCAGAATTCTCATTGAAATCATGGTTCGCCATGTTATTTAGTGCTGGTATGGGGATAGGATTAGTCTTTTGGACTACAGCAGAGCCAATCAGTCATGCATTTACGTTAACACCTTTACATAAAGCAGGTACGCAAACTGCAATTAATGATGCTATACAATTCTCATTTTTTCATTGGGGGGTACATGCTTGGGCAGTTTATGGCATTGTGGGATTAATATTTGCTTATTTTAATTTTCACAAAGGGTATCCAGGACTAGTAAGTGCGACGTTAACACCAATATTAGGTTCTAAAATGATGAGAGGACCAATAGGTGGTTCGATTGACGTATTAGCGATTATTGCTACTGTAACAGGCGTAGCAGCAACACTTGGATTTGGGGCATTACAGATTAATGAAGGATTGAATTTTTTATTTGATATACCTTCAAATTTTACAACTCAAGTAATTATTATTGTTATAGCAACGATATTATTTACTTGGTCAGCTTGGTCAGGGATTAATAAGGGGATCAAAACACTAAGTAATATTAATATGATACTCGCTTTTCTAGTACTCATTGCATTATTTTGTGTTGGCCCCACTTTAACCATATTAAATACTTTTACCAATTCACTTGGTGATTACATTGCAAATTTCTTTAATATGAGTTTACGCATTCCGCAATCAGGTGGCGAAAAATTCCAATGGCTACAACAATGGACTATTTTCTATTGGGCTTGGTGGATTTCATGGGCCCCATTTGTTGGTATATTTATTGCACGTGTTTCAAGAGGTAGAACAATTAAGGAATTTATTTTAGGAGTGTTGTTTGTACCAGCCCTTGTTTGTTTCTTATTCTTTGCAGTATTCGGAGCATCTGCCATTTATTTACAACAACATGGTATTGCAAACATTGCGAAAGAGGCAACAGAGACTGCTACATTTGCCACTTTAGAACATTTCCCATTAGGGTTCTTGTTAAGTATAGTGACATTAATAGTGATTATGATTTTCTTTGTAACTTCAGCAGACTCAGCAACATACGTTTTAGGCATGTTAAGTTCTAAAGGTAGTATCAATCCTAAAGGTATTGTAAAAGTTAGTTGGGGTATCATATTGGCTTTATTTGCAATGATTATGATATACACTGGCGGCACTCAATCTATACAGAACCTATTAATTATTGCTGCTTTACCATTTTCGATTGTCATTATATTTATGATATGTTCACTTTTTAAATCATTAGCAATTGAAAAACCAAGGCCGAGTAACAAGTTGCTCGTGCCAGATGACAAACTTTTGCAATATCGCATTGCAAATCATCCAGAACTAGCTGACCAAGAAATAAAAGATAATCAATAAAGCGGACTAACAAATTTGTTTTGTAATAAAAATTAAAAATTAAATTCAATAAAAATGTTTCTAAGAATTTTTTTAAGGGTAGTAGTTTTGTATGACAAGTACATATTACCAAAGCATAGGAGGTGTCATACGAGGTGAAACGACTTAAGAATTTTATCCTAGGCATATTAATTGTAGTAATCGTTGGATTCTTACTCTTCATGTATATTCAAGATTCTAGAATTAGCCAGTATCAAGACTATTTTAATCAGTTTAACTGGTTTGAACCAACTCTAATTGGTTTAGCAGCGTTACTCATTATTATTGGTCTCATATTAGTATTCAGCTTGTTTAAACCTACGTATAGAAAACCCGGACTATATAAAGATTTCGAAGATGGTCATATTTATGTATCGAGAAAAGCAGTTGAAAAATCTGCATACGATACACTTACGCAATATGATCAAATACGTCAACCAAACGTGATTGCAAAACTTTATAACAAGAAAAAGAAATCACACATTGCTTTAAAAGCAGATTTCTTCGTTCCTGGTGATGTTCAGGTTAATTCTTTAACTGAAGAGATTAGAAATGACATCAAGCAAAATGTCGAGCATTTTACAGAATTACCAGTATCAAAATTAGAGGTTAATGTTAGAGATCAAAAAACCTCAGGCAAACGTGTGTTGTAAGGGAGGGTTATCATGGCTAACAATAATAACCAAAATGGACAAGATTCTACTCAAGAAGTTGTTGAATTTTTCAAAATGTTTAAATGGAGAATTATTGGCTTCTTAGCATTTCTAATCATAGCAATATTATTTTTAACTTTAGGTTTCTGGAGTACAATTTTAATTCTAGTATTATGTTTGATTGGAATTGGAGTTGGGTATACTAAAGACCGTAAGCAAGACTTTTTAAATTTCCTTAATCGATGGAGTTAATCGATTAACTTGTATGTATTCTAATGGAGTTAAAAATTTTAAAACAAATTATATAAGGTAAAGGAGAATGTAATATGGCAGTAGACAACAATAAAGCTAAACAAGCTTATGACAACCAAACAGGAGTTCAAGAAAAAGAACAAGAAAGAAGACAAGAGGAGCAAACTCAAGAGCCTCAATTTACTAATAAATTATCGTTCTCAGATGAAGTGATTGAAAAAATTGCAGGTATTGCTGCACGTGAAGTTAGCGGTATCTTAGAAATGAAAGGCGGATTCGTCGACAATATTTCTAGTTCATTTGGTAGCAGTAACAATGTTACACAAGGTGTTAGCGTTGAAGTTGGAGAAAAACAAGCTGCTGTTGATTTAAAAGTAGTATTAGAATATGGCGAATCAGCACCAAAAATCTTCCGTAAAGTAACTGACTTAGTTAAAGAACAAGTTAAATATATTACTGGTCTTGACGTAGTTGAAGTTAACATGCGCGTTGAAGATGTTATGACTAAAAAAGAATGGTCTCAAAAAAATGAAAAAAACCAAAACTCAGACAATGAAGAAAAAGGTTTACAATAATTAATAACCATTCAATTTAAATAAAAAGGTCCGAAACAGTTAATGTTTCGGGCCTTTTTTTAACTACTATTTTTTATTTATGAAAATTATTAGTATATACACATGAGTGTTAACTCAGGTACTCCATTTTTGAAAGTTGGCGATATTACTCATAGACTTCCGCCAAAGTAACTCTTTATATCACGCTTCTTTGATATCCTCTGGCAAGTTAATTAAAAAGTTGTATTCTAAAAAGTGCTTAATTTTATTGTTGTTTAATTCAACTTTCTATATAAAGGATTATTCACTTTAATATAAGTATAGTAATCCGCTTCATCTTCTAATCTCATTGTAGTAACACATTTATAATCAATTTGTGGGGCAAATAAAACGGATTTTATTTTTGTAATTCTGTCGTTATTGTTCATTGTAGAGGCAATATCTTGTAATTTTTCAAACATGATATCACTTATGATTGACCAAATATGTTGTTCTAATTCATTACTTTGACTAGATTGAGCGATGGTTACAATTAGTTCACCGAGATGATTTTGAATACTAGAATAAAACACTTTGTTGAAAACTGTCTGTGCCTGATCTGTAAGAATTAATGAATTTTCATGAAAGTCTGCTGTGCTGTAGCCCGCTTGATTTAAGTAAGTTTTATCAATACGCAACCCTTCAAAATCACGAATATATAATGTATGGATTGAACCATCTTGATTAAATGTAGTTATAGAGTTTTGTAAATGTGCTTCTAATGCAATACCGTATTTCACATATAAAGGTAGTGCTATATCAATTAATGCTTGGCTATATTGCGCAATCCAATTGCTACATGCTTCTTCATAACTTTTAATATTGAACTTATCAGCGTATGTTTTGATCAAAGTCACTATAGGCGCTTCATCATTATTGCTGTAATTTGCAACTAAGCTAGAAGGGATGAGCGGTATTGTATCAGAGTCCTTGATATTATAAATATTTTCTCTAAAGAGTGTACCTAATTGTTCGCTCTTTACTGTTCGTTGTGATGACGAATCTTCTGGATTATAAAAATGAATACCCGCCATTTCATCAATCGTGTCTGCCTGAATATGGTTAAATAAAGGATCATGCGCTTTAATATGATTCAATATACGTGTGACTTGTGGTCCGTTATATGTTGTTTGTTCAGATAGAGTACGTATTTCACCAGTAATATGTACATTCGTTGATAGTTTGATGTGCGGTTCAATATTTGGGCGTTGTGGCATTAATGTTCTAAATGACAGACCGGCGTAATAATTTAAATCAAAGTCTAATGGTATTAGCTGCTGCTCATTTAACTCATTAGCATAATCACTTTCTAATACTGCGTTATATTGCCATGGGTGCACAGCCATAACGTAATAGTCTTCAATTTGATTATCAGTTAATAATTTTGCTACAGCTTCATATAGACCATTAAATAATGTAAATACAGTGTCGTTATATGGTCTCGTTAATGATTGCACTTTTGCAATATCTTGATGAATTAATATAAATTTCATAGCGATGGGATTCCCAAACTCTGAAGAATAATCTATAGCCGTTTCTGGTGTCATGCCTTTACGTAGCTTTGCACCTGGGTGTAATGGATGACCTTCAACAACTGCTTGTTCAGATCTTAAATAACTATCTTCTGCATTAATAATTAATTCTAACAATGGTTCATTATTTTGAGACAATGTGATTGATTGATAACTTAAGGAAATAGCCATATTCGCGACACTATTATTCATATCATCCTTAAATTGATTACTAGCATCATTATTAAGGTTAGGTGCTTCTATTAAAATAGCGTTTAAAATTTCATTTGGATGTAATATCCGCTCTAAATGGTTGTTATATTCAAAATAAAATGGACCTTCAACATCTATTCTATCAAAAGCATGTTGTCCTGAAATAGGTGCATATAAAGTTTTTTTAGCTTCTGGAAAATTTATTTTTAAAACAAGAGTTTGCTTGATTGCAACATCTAAGTTTAAGTTTTTTATGTTGATAATCTCACTATGATTTCGGCTCTGAACTAAATTCTCTCTATGTAAAGAAGTGATTAACCTTTGAGAAATTTTATCACGACTTTCTAATAATACGTCTTCGAAAGCATTTGCCCATCTTATATCTGCCGAACGTAAATAGGATAAAGCGTATTGTTCGTCATTAGTGAGTTTTGCAATTAAATTGTTGTCATTTATTTTGTAATTCATAATGCACCTCTAAAAAAATTATTTTACAAACGTATAAGATATTTGTATAATCCATAATATCGATAATGATAATTATTATCAATTAAAAAACAGGAGGAATTTTATGGCAAAGTATTTTTTTCCTAGTTCATTCCTACTGTTCTTAGGGAATTGGATTGGACAAATCACGCTAAATTGGTATGTATTTACTCTATATCATAACGCAATTTATCTAGGGCTGATAAATTTTTTCCGACTCGTACCTATTTTACTCATAAGTGTATGGGCGGGAAGTTTAGCAGATAGATGTGATAGAGGAAAATTATTAAAATTAACAATAACCTCCTCATTTTTATTAACAACGATACTATGTATTTTAACATTTCAAAATCCACAATTACCGATAATTGTATTTTTGTTATATTCATTAGGTCGTGGCATTATGAGTGCAATAGAAACGCCAGTACGTCAGGCAGTATTGCCAGATTTGACACAGCGTTTAACAACAACGCAAACAGTATCGTATCATTCATTTATTATAAATATATGTCGTTCAATTGGGCCTGCGATTGCTGGTTTTATTATGGCAGCTTATAATGCGCAAATCAGTTTTGGTGTACAGGCATTGTGTTATTTCATATCTTTAATACTTTGCTTACCGTTATCATTTAGTCATAATGTGTTATCAAAAGCAAATCCAGAAGTGAGCTTTAAGTACGTAATCAATTACTTTAAAGATAATCAAATAGGCGCAAGAATATTTGTGACATCATTACTTATTATGGCAACTGGTTTTACTTATACTACACTTTTACCGGTGTTAACGGACAAGACATTCCCTAATCAAGTAACAATATTTGGTAGTGCTATGACTTGTTGTGCGATAGGCGGTATTATAGCAACAATAGTATTACCTAATATTTTGGAAAAAGTATCTATGGTCAAAATGTATTACATAAGTTCTGTACTTTTTGGTATATCTTTATTATGTACGATTAGTAGCAACACCTATTTATTATTTATTACATTATTTTTTATTGGCTTGTTCAGCCAATGGGCGAGAACGACAAATAGGATATATTTTCAACATAGAGTAGAACCTGAACATAGAGGGAAAATACTCAGTGTCATTATGATGGATAGAGGTATGATTCCTTTAGGTGCCATGTTAATGAGTTTCTTAGCAGAACTTATTGGTATTATTGAAACATTTATTATTATGGGAATGAGTACATTTGTCATTGCATTGTTATTCAGTGCAATTACAAGAAGGCAAAGAAAAAATGGAGGCAGTATTGTATGATGCATGAGACATGGCAATTGGCAGATAGAAATGTACAGTATCGTATTTTTAACGCAATTATTAAGGAAGAAATATTTCCGCAAGGTATGTTATTTAATGAATATGATCATTGTGTTGAAATACAATATCAAGGCCAAGTGTTGCAATTAAATAAGATTAGAAAAAGCGCTATGGAGCGTTATGAATTTTATGGTGTGATTTCTTATATCAAGGGTAAGGTTCAAGTAACGATCCAAACTTTAGAACAACTATTAGAAGTCCTAGAATCACACTTTAATATGCCTATTAGTCAACGATTAACAGATGAATTGTTTTCTAGTAGGGAAGGTTTTGCACTTACTTATGAACATTTTAAACATAGAAAGTCGTTGATTCACGCAACGCTAAAATTTTCAAAAATGCCTGAAACAATCAACTTCTTTTCATGGTTACAGCATATGGTTGGTTCAAAACAAATAAATGATTTAAATTATTCTGAAAGTCTTGTTATCGAAGGCCATCCTACACACCCATTATCTAAGACTAAGCTACCATTGACACCTGACGAAGTGAGACAATATGCTCCAGAATTTGAAAAGATTATTCCATTAAAAATTATGCTCATTCATAAAGAGGATTGTATAATCACTTCTATGGAAGATGATGCAAACTATATGGTAGATGAAGTTATTCCAGAATATCGGTATAAATTAAAAGGATTTTTAGCACCACATGATTTAGAGTTAAAGGATTATAGTGTAGTATTTGTACACCCTTGGCAATATGAGAACGTTATCGTCTATAAATTTGCGGATTGGATATTAGAAAAAAGATTACTACCTACACCTTTTGAAGTTGAATCTAAAGCAACTTTATCATTTAGAACTATGCAACTTATTCATAAGCCGTTTCATATTAAGTTACCTGTTAATGTACAAGCTACAAGCGCTGTAAGGACTGTGTCGAGTGTGACAACGGTGGATGGACCTAAATTGAGCTATGAATTACAAGACATGTTAGCAATATATCCAAAGTTACAAGTTGCTATGGAACCATTTGGTATACATGCCAAAACTGAACCAGATGATGCACGTCATTTGGCTTGTATAGTACGACATCAACCTTATATTTCAGATAACGGGACTACTCTAGTAACTGCAAGTTTAGTTAATAAAAATCCTGTTGATAAACAAGTAACTGTAGACAGTTATATTAATTGGGTAAATGATGGTTTAACGGTAGATGCGATTAAACAATTTATATTGCATTATAGTAAAGCATTAATCGATCCATTAATTGCATATATTCAAGATTATGGTATTGCTTTGGAAGCACATATGCAAAATACAATCGTTAATCTAGGACCAAATTATCAAATGAAATTTATCGTTAGAGATTTAGGTGGTTCAAGGATAGATTTAACAACATTAAAACATAAAATTCCTAATATTGATGTTACTAACACGAGTTTAATTGCAGAAAATATCGAAGCGGTGATAGCCAAGTTTCAACATGCAGTTATTCAAAATCAAATTGCAGAGCTCATTCATCATTTTTCACAATATGAATATGTAGAAGAATCCGAATTATTTGAGTTAGTAGGTGAGGTAGTTGAACACGCAATTGATCTTAATAAACCACATGCTAACAAGTTAAAGGAAGTACTATTCGGTGCGACGATAACAGTAAAAGCACTCTTACGTATGAGAATGGAAAGTAAAGTGAAACAATATGTGACCATTGATTTGAGGAATCCTATATATAAAGAGGTGTAATAGATGGCTGAAATAAAGATAAATTTGTCCAAAATACAATATAATGCACAAGTATTATTGTCTATTTTTCAAGAGAATCATATGCAATTTACACCAGTTATTAAATGCGTAGGCGGCGATAGAAAAATTGTTGAGACATTGAAACGTATTGGTATAACACATTTTGCTGATGCACGTATTGATAACATTAATAAGAGTAAAGATTATGATTTAACTTATATGATGATTAGAACAGCAAGTCAACATGAACTGGAAGATGTAGTTAGATATAGTGATATAAGTATACAAACAGAAATAGCGACGATTCGCAGATTGAATGAAATAGCTCAAAAGCAACAAGTAAAACATCATATATTACTTATGGTGGATTGGAAAGATTCAAGAGAAGGTGTTTTAACATATGATGTTGTAGAGTTTATTAATGAAATACTGTCGATGCATCATGTAAGTGTGGTTGGATTAGCATTTAACTTTATGTGCTTCCAATCAATTATTCCAACAGAAGAAGATGTGTCTTTAATTAATCAATTTGTAGAATCAGTTGAATTAGAAACACATATGAGATTTAAAATAATCTCGGGTGGAAATTCTAGTATGATATCTCAAATGTTATATCAAGATATGGGTAAGATTAATGAGTTACGTGTAGGAGAAACACTTTTTAGAGGTGTTGAAACTACAACTAACCAACCGATAGCGTCATTGTACCAAAACGCTATCATTTTAGAAGCGGAGATAGTTGAAATTAAACCACGTATTGATATTTCATCGGGTAAGCAATATTTACAAGCAATCGTTGATATTGGTAGCTTAGATACGTTTATAGAAGATATTCAGCCACATCATCATCACGTTAAAGTTATAGGTGCAACTAGTGATCATGTGATGATTGATTTATTGAACCAAGACCACTATCAAATTGGCGATAAACTTCAATTTAATTTAGGCTATAAGGCATTGGCGCAAAGTATGTATATGACAAACTTAGATAAAAATTATATTCATGATAACGTTATTGAAAAATTATGCCACAACTTTAACATTGAAAAATCCAATCGGATTTAAAATTCAATAAATATTTTAAAAATTTTTATTGACACCGATAATCATTATCAATAGAATTGTATATGTAATTATACATATCCTAAGGAGTGAAAACGATGAAACATAGTTATAAAATTATGGCTATCCTGTTTTTAACTTTAACTGTAGTAATGTTGTCTGCATGTGGCAGTGTCAGTGATAAAGGTTCTGACAAATCAAGCAAAGGTGAGGACAACAAAGATGGTGTAACGATTAAGCATGATGGTGGTGAGACAAAAATTGCTAAAGACCCTAAACGTGTCGTAGCATTAGAATTCTCATTTGTTGATGCGCTTGCAGCATTAGATGTTAAACCAGTTGGCGTTGCTGATGATGGTAAAAAAGATAGGATTCTTGAACCTATACGTAAAAAAATTGGGGATTATAAATCAGTAGGTGCACGTAAACAACCTAACTTAGAAGAAATAAGTAACCAAAAACCAGATGTTATTATTGCAGATAGCAATAGACATAAAGGTATCCAAAAAGATTTAGAAAAAATTGCACCGACAATTATGCTTCCTAGCTTCGATAGTGATTATAAAGACAACTTAGAAGCATTTAAAACAATTGCAAAAGCAGTAGGAAAAGAAGATAAAGGTAAAGATAGATTAAAAGAGCATAATGAGTTAATGGATAAATACAGTAAAGAGATTACAATGGATAAATCACAACCTGTATTGGCATCTGTTGTTGCAAAATCAGGCTTATTAGCGCATCCTGAAAATACATATGTAGGAGAACTTTTAAAAGAGTTAGGTTTTGATAATGCGTTAAATAAAACAAAAACTGATAACTTGTCTAAGTATCTAAAAGGGCCTTACTTACAATTAAACGCAGAAGTGCTTTCAGACATTAACCCAGGTCGTATGTTTATTATGGCTGATAAAGGCGAAAATGATCCAAACCTTAAAAAACAAGAAGAGGATCCAGTTTGGCAAGACTTAGATGCGGTTAAAAAATATCGCGTATCTGTAGTTGATAGAAATACTTGGGCACGCGCAAGGGGTATTATATCTTCCGAAGAAATTGCAAAACAACTTGCTGAAATTTCTAAAAATGAGCAAAAAGACTCACAACAAAAGTAGGATGAACGGTAATGATTAAATCACATAGCGTTAACCCAACAAAATCCAATGAAAAGAAAGCTCAAAAACGTACTGCACTCACATTTATTGTGAGTGTATGTGCGCTTTTTGTTATTATATACTTCAATCTTAGCGTTGGAGCTTCACATATTACTTTCCAAGATTTTATTGATTACAGTGTAAAACACATCGATACAAAACAGACATTTTTGATACATAATGTACGCATGCCAAGAATGTTTGCTGGTCTTTTAATAGGCGCAGCACTTGGTGTTTCAGGGTTACTGATGCAAGCGATGACTCGCAACCCTCTTGCATCGCCACAAATATTTGGTGTTAATTCAGGTGCTTCATTTGTTATTGTATTTATTTCAATGATTGTACCTGCTTTAACCGCATATTCAACGATACTTGCGTTTATTGGTGCATTTATCGGGGGGCTTACAGTATATACACTATCAGGTTCCACTAAAGGGATGACCCCTATCAAACTAGCATTAGCTGGTATGGCTATTCATTTATTCTTTTCTAGTATGACGCAAGGGATTATATTATTAAATGAAGATGCAACTTCAACAGTAATGTTTTGGTTAGTAGGTTCTTTATCAAGTATTCAATGGCCTCAAGTTATTGGCGTATTTCCTTGGTTAGTGATGGCATTTATTGGAGCGATTTTTATATCTAAGCAATTAACTATTATGGAATTAGGTGAGGATTTAGCAACATCACTGGGACAAAATGTGAAGGTTGTACGTGTTACTGTTGGCTTATTGGTTATTATTTTAGCTGGAGCATCCGTTTCAATCGCTGGTCCAATCGGTTTTGTAGGACTCATTGTTCCACATATTGTAAAACATTATATTAGAACAGATTACAGGTTAATGGTGCCTTTAACAATGATTATCGGAGCAGATTTATTATTGTTATCAGATGTTTTAAGTCGTCTAATAGCATTTCCGTTTGAATCACCTGTAGGAATTGTTACTTCATTTGTAGGAGCAGTATACTTTCTATTCATTACAGTTAGAGGAGTTGATAGACTATGATTGGGAGATTAACCTTTCGTTATGGTATCGTTGTAATATTAATTCTAATCTCAGCAATTGCATCATTGTCTATCGGAGCAGTTTGGATTAACCCAATAGAAGCGGTTAAAAGTTTATTTGCACAAGATAATTTTATATTAAATGAATATCGCATACCAAGAATGATTCTCGCAATTATTGTGGGAAGCAGTCTTGCGATTTCTGGTGCACTTATTCAAGGCGTGGTACGAAATGCGCTTGCTTCACCAGATGTTATTGGTATAACTAAAGGAGCGAGTTTATCAGCAGTTTCCATTATTATGCTGTTTCCATCTGCGCCTTTATTTATTTTACCGTTTGGATCATTCGCAGGTGCTTTATGTGTAAGTTTGATTCTGACATTGTTAATAGCAAAATTTAATGTTAAAGGATCTAAGTTAGCATTAATAGGTTTAGCAATCGGTGCAATATGTACAGCGGTGGTACAGTATTTATTAATACGTAACCCTCAAGATGCCAACACAGCTTTAGTATGGTTAACAGGTAGTTTATATGGCCACAGCATGTCGAATGTTTTAGTTATATTACCTTGGTTTATCGTAGCTTTACCGATTATATTTTATTACTGTCATCAACTCGATATTTTAACTTTGGGTGATGATATTGCAATCGCTTTAGGTACAAAAGTGAAAAAAATAAAAATGATACTGTTACTATTAGCCGTTATTTTAGCAGGCGCATCTATTTCAGTAGTAGGTGGATTAAGCTTTTTAGGGCTTATCTCTCCACATATTGCCAGAAGAATTGTTGGACATAAGCATGTCCATATTACAATTATGTCAGGACTGATAGGTGCGTTAATATTATCCATAAGTGATTGTTTAGCTCGAGGAATACATCCACCTATCGACATCCCAGTAGGTGTTGTTGTAGCAATCGTGGGGGTACCTTACTTTTTATTCTTATTGAGAAAAATATAATTATAAATTGCAAAAGTAAACGCTTTCATTTAAAGTAGAGTTAATTCCGTATATTAGGATTAACTCTACTTTTTTATACAAAAATAACAACAAATAGACACAATTTATAGATTTACATATTTATACATCATAGGTTATAATTATTGGTGTTGTTTTTTAAGTATATATCAAATAATACACCTAAGGGGTGAATGTAGTGACTCAGTATAGTAAATCACAGCGCACACGAGGGCAGCTTAAATTCATTATCATGTCATTAATTGGTATCATTTTATTTTTAGTACCAATTACTGTAACTGAAGATGGTGAAAAACAAACAACACTACCTGTTGCATTTTTAGCAGGATTACTAAAAGATCTAATTGGGAATGCAATGCCATTGGTCATTGTAATTATCATTACGATATCAGGTATATTATCTATTTTATGTTCGACAGTATTGAAAAATAAATTTAAACCAGAGGGGCTAATGAATAATGCATTCAATGTAAAGATTGTCTGGTTGATTTTAAGAATATTAGCAGTAGTGTTTGTTTGGATGACATATTTAAAAGTAGGTACTGACATTATCTATTCCGAAGATACGGGTGGCCTCGTATTTGAAAGCCTACTACCTACATTAGTAACTGTCTTTTTCTTTGCAGCGTTATTTCTACCGTTACTTATGGAATACGGATTATTAGAATTATTAGGACCGATTTTCAGACCGATTATGAGACCGTTATTTACATTACCAGGACGGTCGACAGTTGATAATCTTGCATCATTCATTGGTGATGGAACAGTAGGGGTTTTAATCACTAGTAGACAATATCAAGAAGGATTCTACTCTAGAAGAGAAGCGACAGTCATTGCTACTACGTTTAGTGTTGTTTCACTAACATTTGCCATTGTTGTTGCCGACACTGTACATATGCAAAAGCATTTCTTCTATTTTTATTTGACTGTAATCATCTCTTGTGTAGTATGTGCGTTAATTTTGCCAAGAATTTGGCCGCTCAGATCTATTAAAGATGAATACTCTAAAGAAGTATCGGAAGAAATGAGAACAGAGAAGTTACCTGACAATAAAACTGCTCTAGGTCATGGTTTTGATATGGCGACTGAAACAGGCATTAATGCACCTGGTTTTAAAGCATTTTTTAAATCAGGTTTCAAGACCGTAATCGACATGTGGTTTGTAATTTTACCTGTAGTGATGAGCGTTGGTACACTTGCAACAATTATAGCAACGTATACACCATTATTTGCGATTATTGGAAAACCATTTGTTCCATATTTAGAATTACTTCAAATACCTGAAGCAGCTCAAGCATCAGAGACAGTATTGATTGGATTTGCCGATATGTTCTTACCATCAATTTTAATAGAAGGTGTTGGTAACGATATTACATTATTTGTTGTTGGCGCTTTAAGTATCACGCAATTGATTTACTTATCAGAAGTTGGTGGGGTAATCTTAGGTTCTAAAATACCAGTAAGTATCTTTAAACTCTTTATCATATTCTTAATAAGAACAATCATTGCTTTACCTATTATAGCGTTAATGGCTCACTTGTATTTCAATTAAAAAGTATGTAATAAAAAAGAAATATAAAAGTGTAATAAAAGCTAGCTCAAAGTGAAAAAGGAACGTCTCGGACAATTATGTGTGCCTAGGACGTTCCTTTTTATATATGGTATAGTAATTATAATCATTTAAAATGTTATTATTAATTATCTAATACTGATATTACGTTAGCTTTGACAACTTTATTACCTAACACAGGTGATTCTTCGCTGCTTGATTTGGCTTTTCCTTCATGAGCTTCTTTGAAAGCATCGCTTTGAAGCCATGCTTTAAAATCGTCTTCAGTTTCCCACCAAGTATTTATATACATTTGGTCGTAATCTTCCTCATCATCAATCAACCAGACTTCTACTTTACGAAAGCCGTCAAGTTCTTGTATTTTCCCACCTTGAGTAAATTTTGGAGCCATCTTTTTAGCAAATCCTTTTTTTACATCAATTCTATTTGTAACTACATACATAAAGCGCACCTTCTTTCCATAATATATTCACAGTATATCATTGATAATTTATTAATATAATTGAGAAACCTTATTAATTAGTGGAATATTAATAACTAGCTGAATCTTTGATAAAAACATATTAAGGGTGGAACATATTTTAAATTGTTTTAGCTTCTCTAAAACAATTTAAAATAGCTATGAAGAAATCTGTCGTCATAGATTTCTTCATAGCTAATCTTAGTATATTTTTAAATTAATTATTTAGTTAATTCGTTATAAACTTTTTGATCATTTTGAGTGTATATAATGTATTCATGGTCATCAGTGTCGATGATAACACGGTTTGTTTTTCCAAATGTAGAACCAATTCTTGAAACTTTATTTCTATCAAGTTTAGGAACTTCGTGAATATTTTGGTCCTGTGAAATATTTTTTATTTCACTTGTTGGAATCTTAATGTCTGCAACTCTCCATTGAATTCTTACTTCACTGTTATCTTTTTTTACTGTCATTGCCATATATCGAACACATCCTTTAATTAATTTATAGCTATATCATACAATAAACTGCAAACGTTTTCAAGTAATTGTGTGATACTTTTTTAAAATAGGTTATACTCATTTTTACGAAAGTATGTTCGCATTTAACGCGTAAATGTGCTAAAATATAATCCGATAAGGAGTAGTGAAAATGACAGGTAAAACCCACGCATCATGCGGCTTATTAGTCGGAGCTTTAACACTAGAATATTTTCATACTGATTTGTTTACATCTGTTACAGTTATAACGCTTGCAGTTATTTCGAGTTTGATACCTGATATTTGTCACGCACAAAGTAAAATTGGTAGACGATTTAAACTTATTAGTTATTTAATTAGGATAGTATTTGGACACAGGACATTTACACATTCACTTTTATTTATAGGAATTATTATCTTTTTACTTTATTTGATTCAAACCCCGGATTATTATTTGAGTAGTATTGTTCTTGGTTTGCTTTCACATGTTATACTAGACATGTTAACCCCAAGAGGTGTTAAATTATTTTATCCTGTTCCAATAAGCGTAAAATTTCCAATAGTTTTTAAAACAGGCGGTCTAGTTGACTTGTCTCTAGCTAGCGCGTTGTCGATTGGAGCAATTTATGTAATTTTTCAACCGTCTATACATAGGTTATTATTGAATTGGTTATAATTATGGTTGTACTGAGCATCATAATAATATAAAGTACATATAGTGAAATTATATATCCGTAATGCAAATAAGATATATTTTTTATTTAAATATTTGGATATTAAGGAGAGAGAGCATGCTAGATAAGAAAGCTTTAGAAAAGTTTAATCAAGACCATCTCATTGAGTTTGAAAAATTAATGAGCACAAATGAGAAAGAACAACTATCTGAAAAACTAGATGCACTAAATTTAACGGATATTCAAGATTTATACGAGGATTTATATATAAATAAAAAAGAGATTGATGATGTTACTTCTATTAATGAAGTAAAGTATGATATAAAAAATGAATTTACAGACGAAGAGATTGAGCAATATGAAAAAGTTGGATTTGAAGCTATTCGTAAAGGTAAATTTGCAGTACTACTTATGGCTGGAGGGCAAGGTACTCGATTGGGGTATAAAGGACCTAAGGGTTCTTTCGAAATTGAAGGCGTAAGCTTATTTGAGATTCAGGCTAAACAATTATTAGCATTAAAAGAGCAAACAGGCGAATTTGTTGATTGGTATATCATGACCAGTAAAATCAATGATCAAGAAACACAATTATTCTTCGAGTCAAATAATTATTTTGGTTATGATAAATCACATGTACATTTCTTTATGCAAGATAATATTGTAGCTTTATCTGAAGAAGGTAAATTAGTATTAGATGTAGATAATAATATATTAGAAACACCAAATGGTAATGGCGGTGTATTTAAAGCGCTTAAAAAGGCTGGGTATTTACAAGAAATGTTAGATAATGGTGTCGAATACATTTTCTTAAATAACATCGATAATGTACTAGTTAAAGTACTTGATCCATTATTTGCGGGATACACATTCCAAAATAGTATGGATATTACTACAAAATCGATACAACCCAAAGATGGCGAAAGTGTTGGTCGATTAGTTCATACAAAACACAAGGACACCGTACTTGAATATTCAGAACTAAGCCCAGAGGTAGCAAATGAGTTTAATAATGCTAATATAGGTATCCATTCTTTCAAACTTTTATTTATTAATAATGTCGTTGACAATGAATTACCATATCATTTAGCAATCAAAAATTTAAAACAATTAGATGAAGATTTTGGTGTTATTGAACAATCAACGTTGAAATTTGAACTCTTTTATTTTGATATTTTCCAGTATGCAAATAGCTTTATTACTTTACAAGTTCCGAGAGATGAGGAATTTTCCCCACTCAAAAATAAAGAAGGTAAAGATAGTGTGGAAACAGCTAGAGCAGATTTAAAACGTATGAATATGATATAAAAAAGGTGGTTACACTGTTGTCTCAATCAATAAAAGCTGATGATAATAAAGTAGTTAAAACATTTAAAGATATTGTACCTTTAACATTTGGCGAAGAAATAGGAAATGCAGTATCCCACGGTGTAGCAGCTTTTATAGCGTTATGTGCGCTACCTTATGCTGCCATCTTAAGTTTTCTAAACTTTGGTGTAATGGGGGCATTTAGTGTTTCTGTTTATGTTATAAGTATATTTTTAATGTTTATATCATCAACGGTTTACCATTCGATGCCAAACAAATCATCACATAAATTCATTTTGCGCATAATTGACCACAGTATGATTTATGTTGCAATCGCTGGTACATATACTCCAATTTGTTTAGCTTTAGTTGGTGGTTGGATTGGCTGGTCAGCAATGATTGTACTATGGGGAATAACGATTTGGGGCATTTTATACAAATCACTAGCTAAAAATGTTAACCATAAATTAAGTTTAATTATGTATCTAGTAATGGGGTGGGTTGGTGTGTTGTTCTTACCTAAAATTATTTTTGATACGTCACTTACATTTATGCTATTTATACTATTTGGTGGAATTGCATACACAATAGGTGCTTGGTTTTATGCACAAAAGGATCGACCATATTTTCATATGATTTGGCATTTCTTTATTGTGATTGCGTCAGTATTCCATTTTATAGCGATTATATATTTTATGTAGATTTATATATGGTAGTGGGGCTTATATTTTGAAGCCAGTAAGTTATTACCAATATAACGGATGAGGCTGAGACAATTAATTTGTTGCAGCCTCATTTTTGTACAAATAGTCATTTTAGCAAATAATTATTTGTGTATTTAAATGGTAAATATAATGGAGTATTAATTCCGATAATCATCAGTTTTTTAACTAAAAGTAAAATAATGATATTGAACTTACAAATAAATAATGATTAAGTAGAAATGGATATAAAATTAAAAAGATAAGAGAGTTGAGAAAAGTACATGAATATAAAATCATTAGGTATCGTAGTTGCGCTTATTTTAATAATGTTTATGTCTGCTATTGAAACATCCATTGTTTCTTTAGCTTTACCAACAATTAAAATGGATTTGAATGTAGAATCATCCATTTCACTCATATTCGCAGTTTATTTTATTGCGATAGTCATTGCTAATCCAATAGTAGGTGAACTACTAGAACGCACTAAAATTATATACATAACATTATTAGGACTGTTATTATTCACGGCAGGAAGTTTGCTATCTGGACTAAGTGACACTTTTACTTTATTAATTGTGTCTCGCTTTATTCAAGGATTAGGTGCTGGGGTTATGATGGCTTTAAGCCAAATCGTACCTAAATTAGCATTTGAAATCCCATTACGTTATAAAATTATGGGTACTGTAGGAAGCGTATGGGGGATATCAAGTATTATTGGTCCAGTACTAGGTGGCGGAATTTTAGAATTTGCAACTTGGCACTGGTTATTCTTTGTGAATATTCCGATTGCTATAATAGCAATGATACTGGTTATATTTACTTTCCATTTTGAGAATGAAAGCACGAGGGCTAAAAATAAGTTAGATATAAAAGGTTTAACTTTATTTTATGTTTTTGTTTTTTTTATAATTTTTACAGTTATGAATAAGTCAAATCTATATTTAAATATATTATCTTTGATTATAGCGATTGTAGTAGCAACCATATTATTTAAAAATCAAAAGAGGGTCAAAACACCATTTGTACCAGTAAAAGAATTTAATAAAATGATTGTCTTAATTTTCTTTACTGATTTTGCGTATGCAATTATATTGATGGGATACAATTTGTATATGCCGATCTATTTACAAGAAGATATTGGTTTATCACCATTACAAAGTGGGTTTGTCATTTTTCCAATTTCGTTTGCATGGCTAGTTTTAAATTTTTCACTTGATAAGATAGAAGCGAAAATGTCGAGAAAGGCATTATATATCAGTGCGTTTACATCATTAATAATTTGTGGGATATTAGTATTTATTGGAACGGACTCTCCACTATTTGTTGGATTTAGTCTATTATTAGCTGGTGTTAGTTTCGGAACAGTTTATACTAAAGACAGTGTAATTACCCAAGAAGAAACATCTCCTGCAAACATGAAACGTATGATGTCACTGTATACATTAACTAAAAGTTTAGGCAACTCAATAGGGTCTACAATTATGGGATACATGTATGCTTTATCGTTTACTTTTATTAGCGTTCAAATACACAATGTTATTATTTTAAGCTTTATTATACTAATAGCACTTATTTTGTTATGGTTATTCTTATATAAGGAGAAGCCAGTAACATCTAATTAGTGATGTACTTACATTAAATTAATGTTGAAATTACGTGAAAATTACTACTTGCGTATATGGTTTTTGTACCAGTCGGGTATAATGGTAATATAAATAATAAGGGTGAATATATCATTTGCATATACTATAGATATGTGGAGAAAGGGAGGACAGTAAGCAATGAAATATATTAGATATTTGTTTACAACGCTTATTGTACTTTCTGTATTTATAATATCAGGCGCCATATTCTTAACATTTCTAGGTTTTGGCTTATATGGGTTGAGTAGGATTTTAATATATTTTCATTTGGCGTACTTTGGTTATAATAAAAGTTTTTACGATAATTTAATTTATTATGGTAGTTATATCGTGTTAGGCTACTTTAACTTATTTATTATAGAGAACTTAATGGATTACTTTCGGAAAAAAATACCTGAGAATCCGTATTTTCAAGGAACAACATATCATTTAATCACATTTACGGTAACGACCTTACTATTTTATTTTATAGTGCATATTCATTATGCGTATATCAATATTGATTTTTGGGTGATTGTCCTAATTATTGGCATTTTGTTCATATGTAAGGAAATCTTCTACCCAGATAGTAAAAATCTAAATGATAAGCACAAATAGTATTTCCATCATATACTTCAGCTCAAAACAGTTGTGTAAGTAAATATGTTGATTGATTTAAACATTGTTAGATTAAAGCAGCTAGTTCATAATTCTTATATTAAGAATAAATTGAGCTAACTGCTTTTTTATTAACTGTATTAAATTTATACTAAGTATAAATAATTTAAAGCATAGTCAAAGTTTATTTGTTAGAATATAATTGATAATGAAATAAGAGGGGGACGCTTTGTGTTAACGATAGAGCAAGTTAAAGAACTTGTTGGAGAATTGAAAGATCCAATAATAGATGTACCATTGAAAGAAACTGATGGAATTGTTGAAGTAAGTATTAAAGAAGAAAAAGAGCATGTAAGTGTTAAAGTAGCTATGGCTCAATTAGGTGGACAACCGCAATTAGATTTGCAAATGGCAATTGTAGAAGTACTTAAAGAAAATGGTGCAAATACAGTCGGCATTCGGTTTGAAGAATTACCACCAGAAGTTGTAGAACAATACCGTGGGTCAGGGGAAGAACAAAATCAAACAATAGAAGGATTGCTATCAAAGGATAATCCGGTTGAATTTATTGCAATTGCCTCAGGTAAAGGTGGTGTCGGTAAATCAACAGTAGCGGTCAATCTAGCTGTGTCTCTAGCAAGAGAAGGTAAAAAGGTTGGACTAGTTGACGCAGATATTTATGGTTTTAGTGTTCCTGATATGATGGGTATTGATGAGAAGCCAGGTGTTCAAGGGAAAGAAATTATACCAGTTGAACGTCACGGTGTTAAAGTGATATCTATGGCATTCTTTGTTGAAGAAAATGCACCAGTTATATGGAGAGGGCCAATGCTCGGTAAAATGCTCACAAACTTTTTTGTTGAAGTAAGATGGGGTGATTTAGATTATCTTATCCTAGATTTACCACCTGGCACAGGGGATATCGCATTGGATGTTCATACTATGTTACCCTCAAGTAAAGAAATTATTGTAACTACACCACATCCAACAGCAGCTTTTGTTGCTGCAAGAGCTGGAGCAATGGCGAAACATACAGAACATTCTATTTTAGGCGTGATTGAAAATATGTCTTATTTCCAAAGTAAAGAAACTGGAAATAAAGAATATGTCTTTGGTACTGGCGGTGGAGAGAAACTTGCAGAAGAACTGCAAACTGATCTATTAGGACATCTTCCATTAGAACAACCCTCATGGAATCCTAAAGACTTTGCGCCATCTATATATCAAACAGATGATAGACTTGGTCAAATATATCAATCTATGGCACAACAAATCATTGAAAAGACTAATAAATAGGGAGTTTTTGTTAGCGGATAGAAATTATTTTAATTTCTATTCGTTTTTCTATTGCTTTTTTTCTGAATGGTGGTAGAATTGTTTCTTGTGGCAAACATTTGATTTTACAAACGTGAATTCAAAAATATTAAAATTAAAATTGTTGTTGACTTTTCTAGATGAAATTGATATTATATAAAAGTCGTCAAAAACGGCAAACAAATTATTTAAATTAATTATAAAAAGTGTAAAAAATATACTTGCATTAATAAGAAGAATAATTTAATATTGTTACAGTAATGTTAATTGATTGTTAAAAAATAATATTTTCTTATTGACAAAGCGTCTAGCAAGATGTTAACATTGTAAAGCAACTATTAATTAAATGAAGAAATGAACATTGAAAACTGAATTGCAATATGTCAACGTTAATTCCGAACACAACATTAAATTGTTGGTTCAAAACAGTGTTAGAGATAACACAAATTAGTATTTTATGAGCTAATCAAACATCATAATTCATTTATGGAGAGTTTGATCCTGGCTCAGGATGAACGCTGGCGGCGTGCCTAATACATGCAAGTCGAGCGAACAGATAAGGAGCTTGCTCCTTTGACGTTAGCGGCGGACGGGTGAGTAACACGTGGGT